>NZ_JBDVGW010000008.1:0-152225 GCF_039940335.1 Marinomonas sp.
CGACCCGTCGACAGACGTCGCCAAGATGGTGATGTCATGAGAGGTGTCTGTTTCATAATCCAGTTTGGACGCATCGCTTACGGTGACCACACCGGTGGTGGCATCGATGGTAAAACGTCCGTCCGCATTGTCTGACAAGCTGTAGGTCACGGTGTCGCCATCCGCGTCTGTTGCAAACGCGGTAATACCCACGGCAGTGCCGTTGGCAGCGTTTTCAGACAATAGGTTCACCGTATCATCTGAGTCGACTAGATTACCAATGGTTGAGTCAATTTCAGTGGTAACAGTAATATCATTATTTGAACCTGACGTGGTTAAACTCACTTGAGGCAGCGTTCCGCCAACATTAACGAAATCGACACCTACCTGAGTTAGAACAACGCTATTTCCTGAAATACTATAATAACCTTCTAGATTAGTACCAGGAGAGAACCCTATTTGAACGTCATCATCAACATCTGTAACGCTAAAGTTTGCGACAACCGACCCCGTTGCAATATCAGCACTAGATAAAGATAGGGCAGTAATAATTACACTGGTTTCATCGTCAGTACCATGAATAGTAATCGTAACTACTTCTGTATCCCCCCCTTGAGTGGTCACAGTAATAGTTTCCTGTAATGTCTCACCAACATTTAATGCCTGTATTTGTGGACCATTACTTGATGTGTAACTCCAATCTCCAGCCGGACTGATAGAGAAAAGACCATAAGTTGTTGATTGGCTGCTTTGCTCGATGAATGAAGCCTCATCAGTATCTATATCTATGACAGTCAATTTACCATCAATAGATATATCACTGTCTTCCGTGATGCTAGCTACTTTATTGCCTGTAATAACGGCCTGTTGATTCGTCCCAATTAAAGTAAATGTAATGTCAACTGTGGTGGTAGCACCCTGATCATCTTTCACTATAATGCTTGCTGTAATAACCTCTGTTTCACCTGCCTTTAAATAGTTATAACTTGATCCATCAAAAACATAGGAGCCGTCACTATTTAAAACTAAGCCTTCTAGTTGACCATCAAGGCTAAACTCTAATTGGGCACCTTCGGGTAGGTCTACATCGGCAGCGTGCACTTGACCTTGTACACTACTTTTATCTGTAACATAGCTGTTAGCAACTTGTGCAGTTGGAGCATCATTGGTGCCTGTTAGGGTAATATTAATTTGCGCATTACCCACACCACCTTCTGAGTCAGTAATACTTACAACGGCTGTTAGGTTTTTAACCTCACCTTTAGCCAAATAGTCATAGGAAGATGCGTCGAAAACATATGTACCATCGGGGTAAACAGTCAATCCTATAATTGACGTATTCTGACTAAAGTTAATGGTTCCTTCACTGTCATCAACTGCTGTTATTTTTCCCACCGTCACAGTATCTTCAAGCAAAGAAATTGACACATCATCAGCCGTTGGAATTGAATTAACACTAGATCTATTTGTGATATTTTTGTTAGAACTGGATGTATCATCCACCTCATCAGAATGTGAGCTTTCGTGGATTCCTAGGTATTCAACAGTATTAGGTGAGTTATATTCATAGACATCGTATTGGTATCGGCTTGCCTCTGTTAACGGAGTATTGTGATCTGATTCAACCGTCACAGTCACATGATCAGACAAAGAATATTCAACCTCTTCCCCTGCTGCGGATGGGTCTTGAATAAGTGTTGGATCTTCTCCAGCGAGAATCGCTTCTTGCAAATCAATAGTTGATGTAGAGGAATCTGCGGCAAGGAAATCTAAATCATCCAAGTGATATATTTCATCATTGATCTCTAAAATATCACCTTCAGCAAATGGTACTTCTTTTGGATTCCCTTCAAAAAAGACAATAAAACCAGCAACTCCTTGAGCAATAACTATGTCGCCAAAAAAAATGTCACTATTATTTCCAACTTGTCTCATCTCGCCAGTTGTAGATTGAACTTGGATAATACCATTTTCAATTTTTACATAGCCAATCGACTCCCAGGAATTTAATTCTCCATTTCTATCGCCGCTCATAATCTATTTCCTTATCAAGTTCTAATGCCTACTAAATACTATTACTAATTTAACCCCTTTCTCTCTAACAAACCATTGTACCTTGGTACAAGGTACAATTTCCTACACTAGATACAGTCTTATACATATAATTATTTTCAACCGAGCTTTCTCTATTTATAAGCCATCAAACACCACATTTTTTTTACATTTAGTTACAGGGTACATTTATTTACACAAAAAAAAGCCCCTTTGTGATCATTACAAAAGGGCTTTAAATTAAATACTTTGAGAATCAATTAAATAACTTTTCTATCATCTCTTGAGTAACAAGTGTAATACCATCTTCATTTCGGTAAAAACGTTCAGCGTCTTCCTGAGCATTCTCACCTATGATAGTACCCTCAGGGAGGCGACAGTCAGAATCTAAGACCACTTTGGTTAAACGACAATTACGTCCTATGTCACACCTTGGCAGTATCACAGACCGATTTACATGAGAGTACGAGTTCACCCTGACATTATTAAAGAGAATAGACTTTTCAACAGTAGACCCAGACACAATACAGCCTGCCGAGACTACGGAATTTAATGCCGTTCCCATACGTTCTTCATAATTATAATTAAACTTAGCGGCTGGACGTTGATAATGAGCAGTACGTATTGGCCAATCTTCATCATATAAATCTAATTCTGGCACTAAGCGGGTTAAATCCATATTGGATTCCCAATATGCGGTTAAGGTACCCACATCACGCCAGTAAGGATGAGTATAACTTTCATTACTTATTACACTACGAGAAAAGTGATGCGCTTTAATGGTACTTCTACCCACAAAGAAAGGAATTAAATCTTTACCGAAATCATGACTAGAATCTTTATCATCTGCATCCGAGCGAAGTTTTTCACAGAGGAATTTCGTATTAAAAATATAGATCCCCATACTGGCTAAAGAGACTTCTGGATTGCCTGGCATAGTCGGGGGATTAGAAGGTTTTTCCTCGAAAGCGATAATATTGTCGCCTTCATCAACATGCATAATGCCAAACTGATCAGCCTCAGTGACGGGCACCTCTATACAAGCCACAGATACATCTGCACCGCACTCAATATGCTCTTTAAGCATAATACTGTAATCTTGTTTATAAACATGATCACCCGCCAGAATCAAAATATATTCACTATCAAGACCTTCTATCATGCTGAGATTTTGATACACAGCGTCCGCCGTACCTTGATACCAGTCTCCGCCGGTCTGCTGTTGCGCAGGCCAAAGCTCAATGAACTCATTAAAATCTGAACGCAGGAAGTTCCATCCTCTTTGAACATGCTGATTTAATGTATGAGATCGATATTGGGTCAATACCGCAATGCGGCGCATACCCGAGTTAACACAGTTAGAAAGTGGAAAATCAATAATTTTATACTTACCAGCAATCGGCACTGCTGGCTTCGACCGGTTATCTGTTAATTGCTTCAACCTTGAGCCTCGGCCACCCGCTAAAATAATAGACAGGGTTTTCATACACGCTGTATTTAAATCCATATTAATTCCCTTACACTAAAGACTTTAAATATTATTTTTAATAGTCACACTCTACTCGAAACCCAATTTAGGTATACTCTTAAATCAACATAACACCAAAAAGATAACAACATGATGAAAATTCTCTTTGCTGCTTCAGAAATTTATCCTCTCATCAAAACAGGTGGTTTAGCCGATGTAGCTGGCGCACTTCCCTTGGCATTAAGGAAAAAAGGCTGCGATGTTAGGCTGATCATGCCTGCTTATAACGGCATACTAGATAAAGTAGCCCCTATTCATAACACTATCAACCTCGGAAACCCTTTTGGTGTCGGTGATCTGCTCTTACTTGAAAGTCACCTTACAGAAAATGACACGCCTATATGGCTCGTTCAGTGTCAGGCTTTGTTTGAACGCGATGGCGGCCCTTATGTTGACCCTCAAGGACATGATTACACAGATAATCATATTCGTTTCGCAGCCTTTTCATGGGTTGTGGCCCAACTTATTTCTAACAGTACCATTGTGAATTGGCACGCGGATATTGTGCATTTGAATGATTGGCAAACAGGCTTAACAGCGGCCTATTTAAAAAGCTGGGGAAATCACACCACTTCAGTTGTCACCACTGTGCATAATTTGCGTTACAACGGCAGTTTTGAACAAGACAAATTCTATGATCTGCAATTGCCGGATCATATGTTTAATATGCACGGCGTTGAGTTTTATGGTCAATTTTCTGCATTAAAAGCAGGGCTTGTGTATGCCGACGCCATCACCACGGTTAGTCCAACGTATGCGCACGAAATTTTAACACCTCACTATGGCGATGGATTAGATGGTGTTTTAACGGCCATGCAAAGCAAATTAACCGGCATTCTTAACGGTGTAGATTATGACCAATGGTCGCCTGAAAAAGATTCCCTACTTGCCATCAATTATGACCAATACAGTCTACATCTCAAACAAGAAAACAAGCGTTTACTGTTGGAAGAGTGCGGATTAGAGACGAACCTAGAACAACCCGTGCTAGGCATAGTCAGTCGTTTAACGGAACAAAAAGGCTTAGATCTAGTTCTCGATGTCATGCCAAACATACTAGAACAAGGCTGTAAGCTTGTATTGCTTGGCTCTGGTGATAAACAACTAGAAGCAGGCTTCCTTGACTTACAAAAGCGCTACCCGCAACAAGTCTCAGTACGAATCGGTTATATGGAAGATTATTCCCACCGTCTACAAGCAGGTGTCGATGCCTTACTCATTCCATCACGCTTTGAACCTTGTGGCTTAACTCAGTTGTATGCCCTTAAATACGGGACCTTGCCCGTTGTTCGCCAAACCGGTGGGTTGGCAGACACGGTATTTGAAGGCGGCAATAAGGCCAACGGTTTCGTTTTTGAAGAAGCGTCTGCTCATGCATTGTATGAAGCCTTGCAACGCACGATTGAAGCCTTTCGTGACACCAAAAAATGGCAGCAACTACAAACCAACGCCATGTCATACGACTACAGTTGGCAAGCGGTTACAGACCAATGGATTGATCTGTACCAATCACTTCTCAAAAACCACTAGACCTCAGACTAGAATGGCCACAGGCAAGAGGTGCTCTCCTGTGGCTGAGTCCCCACAAGGAATGCTAGCTCGACCTTGTTATCACAACGAGGGGCTGCAATTTCAAACTTGTCCTTAGAAATACTATAACGAAACGCCCCATTTGGAAGGCTGCTTGGCAGCGAACGTTGTGGCAGAGTTTTGGCAAAATCCATCCAGACTTTTTGTGCGCCGCTACTGCCGGTAATACTCAAGGGTACATTATCGTCATCGCCCAACCAGATAACGGAGGAATAATCCCCTGTAATACCAACAAACCAACTGTCTTTTTGGCTATTAGTCGTACCTGTTTTAGCCCCATAAGTTACGTTAGGAAAAACTCTTTTCGACGCTCTCGCCGTCCCTATCTCAGGCACTTTTGTCATGCCATCTAAGGTTACTGCAAGGGCGGCATCCGTGAAAGGCACGTTACCATTATGCGTAAAGCGTTTAATGAGCCTGTCCTGTTGATCAGTGACCGCCAGCACGACCCCTAACTCACTGCTTCGTCCTTGGGAAGCAATCGGCTGATATAGACGTGCCACTTCAAATGGGGACAACTCTAATGCCCCTAGAGTCGTAGAGGGACGCATGGTAAATGGTCGCTTAACACCCAAATCGCGTAGGGTTTGTCCAATTCTATCGAAGCCTAATTGAGTGGCGAGATTTAAAGTCGCTAAGTTATATGACTTAGCCATCGCCTCGTAGAGGTGTACTTCCCCATGTAACTTGCGATCATAGTTTTCCGGTTGCCAAACTTCACCACCCACATTAAACCGTAAGCGTTTATCTTCAATTTTTGACCACCAGGTGTATTTACCCGAGGCGATCGCTGCCAGATACAAAGGAGGTTTCACCAAAGATCCTATCGGGCGAACTGCTCCGAGGGCACGGTTAAAGCCCGTATAATGCTCTCCACTTGAGCCCACCACGGCACGAACCTGCCCATTGTCCCGATCCGTAATGACCATTGCCGCCTGCAAGCCTTGTAACTTTTTATCGCGCTTTTCTAATGCCTGCACTTGTCGGCGCACAGCGATGCTGGCCGCTTGCTGCGCGCGAATGTCTAATCCGGTATAAATACGTAAATTTTCAGTGGCAAGCGTATCTTCATCAAAATCCCTAGATAATTGTAAGGACACTAAGTCTAGATAATCCCCATAGACAGAGCGGGATTGTTGTTTTTCCGACAGGCGAATAGGCCGCTTAATTAATAATTGATAATCCTTTTCCGTCAGCCTACCTTGGTCTTTCAAGACCGCTAAAACTGTATTACGGCGAGACATGGCCCGTTTAGGAGAACGTTGCGGGTTGTACAGAGAAGGGCCCTTCACCATCCCCACTAACAAAGACAATTCATCAATGTTCAACTCGTTAAGCGGACGGGCAAAGAAATGCTGACTGGCCGCGGCAAAGCCGTGCAAACCGCTGTTACCTACTTGGGCTAAGTACACCTCGTTCATATAAGCGGTAATAATGTCTTGTTTCGAATAATGGTACTCAAGCAACAAGCTCATAATCACTTCGGTGAGCTTTCTGGTATAAGTTCTCTCAGAACTTAAATACATGTTTTTCACCAACTGCTGAGTCAAGGTTGAGCCACCTTGGCGACGAGAGCCATGGGTAAAGTTCACCCAGACAGCTCGAGCGATACCACTTAAAGAGATCCCCCAGTGTTGATAAAAGTCCTGATCTTCCACTGCGATTAGAATATCGATCAAGCTGACGGGGATTTGTTCGAAGGTAAGAATCTGGCGTCGCTCGGTATTACCTCCATATAAAAATCCGATTCGTTGAGGCTCAATTTGCGCCTGATCAACCGCTTCACCGCTAAGAGTTTGAATAGAAAGTTTGCCATTTGGAAACGAAAATATGCGCCGAGCACTGTCGTGATAGCCTAAATGATCAACATAAGACCGTAAGTAAGCGCTTACCTTCGTATTGCTACGAGCAGCCCAACCCACTTTTTGGCTATTCCGACCAAAGCGGTAACCATTGTCTTTTAACAAGACCTCTAAATCCGTTTTATTCCAAGGTGAACCACTTTGTAAGGTGATAGGAGCACTGTAAACCTCTGAGGGCACCTGCCACTTTTGGCCTTCAAAACGCGCCACTACTTGACCATTTAGCCACCATACCCAAAAGGCAAATGGGATACTGGCTAAAAGGCCTAAGATGATTCCCCATTTGAAAATAAATCGTATAGTACGCCTCAAAAATGAATGGCGACGCTTTCGCGATGCAGGTCGTTTACGGCCAGCTGAGGGTTTTCGAGTGGATTTTGCAGGGCTTTTTTTAGTCATGGGCGCAGTATAAGGAGCTTAAAGTTTAGGATCAATGTCATCTAGTAAACTAACTCAGTTACTGCATATTGACTCAACTGCTCTGTCGTTTTAGAGTCATCTTTTACACCTATTACAATTTACTTACTTTTTTCTATTTTTAAAATTGTGGGATGCCGCTAAGATGTGGTCACAATTAAGTAACAAATACTAAAGCTTGTTAACAATAAAACAAAAACATTCACCAGAAGAAGTGTGCGATCACGTGTTTAATAAACATCTAATTCCCAACGTAGAGAACTTACCAGAAGGTCAGGCCTTAAGTGTTAATATAGAACAACACCATTTTCTTATTACAAAATACGATGGCCAGATCCTTGCTTATAAAAACTTGTGCCCTCACCAAAATAAACCTTTGTCGCAACCTACAGACTGCGCCTTCGATGGTGACGGTGACTACCTAAAATGCAAGCACCATGGCGCTTTGTTTTCCCCGAAAGATGGCACCTGTATTACCGGCCCATGCCAAGGAAGCCAGCTTGCCAAAGCCACCGTTGGTATGCACCAAGGTGACTGCTACCTACTATTGGCTTAATAACTTTTGGAGCAAATATGCCTCACAGGCGCGATAAATTGAAAAACACAGCTTTCTCAATTTATCGCTGGCGCGTTGTTCTAATCTGCTTAGCACTCAGCCTCTCTCATCCAGTATTGTCGCAGCCATTACGATTGGCAGTTGCTTCAAACTTTATTGCGCCAATGACCCTCATTGCCCAACAATTTGAGCAAACATCTGGGCACCAAGTTACTCTCGCCTTTGCGTCGTCAGCAAAGCTGTACGCACAAATTCAGCATGGCGCACCCTACGATGCTTTCTTATCCGCTGACACAGCAAAACCCCACAAGCTCATTGAAGCTGGGCTGGCTAGAGCTGATAGTTTTAGAATCTATGCCCAAGGAATACTAGCCTTATGGTCAGCCACACCGCTAGAAACACAAAGCTATGATCAGCTTTTCACCAAATCCAAGCGTATCGCGATTGCCAACCCCAAGCTTGCCCCTTATGGGCTGGCCGCACAGCAAAGCCTAGAGTCACTTAATTTATGGGAGACGGTACAAAACAAATTGGTTCAAGGGGAAAATATTGGACAGGCCTTCCAATTCACCTACTCACAGAATGCGAGGTTAGGATTAGTTGCCCTATCTCAGGTGCTTGCCTATCAAGCGCAAATCCATCTATCCGACCAAGAAGCTGGAAAGCAATTTATGCTTATACCGGCAAACTTACATGCCCCCATAGAACAGGCGGCAGTCAGCCTATTAAAAAGTCCAAATCAAGACACAGCAAAAGAATTTTTAGCCTTTCTAAACAGCCCAGATATCCAAGCACTCATCGCAGAGTTTGGCTATCTATCAGTCTCTTCTTCATAAGGCTTCCCTATTTATGACACTGAGCGCAGACGACCTTTCCGCTATCTGGTTAACACTCAAGTTAGCGAGTCTTGTGACCTGTTTATTATTGGTGCTCACTACACCTTTGGCTTGGTGGTTAAGTCGTACACAATCTGTGTTCAAAGGCCCAATTAATGCCATTGTTGCCATGCCACTAGTACTGCCCCCTACCGTTTTGGGTTTTTATCTACTAATTTTCCTTAGCCCAAACAGTGCCGTTGGCAAGCTTCTTGATCAATTTGGTATCGCCCCTCTGCCTTTCAGTTTCACCGGTCTTGTCATTGCATCAATGGTGTATTCACTGCCCTTTGTAGTGCAGCCATTACAAAATGCTTTTTCTGCTATTGGTAGCCGCCCTTTAGAAGTCGCCGCCACTTTACGAGCTTCTCCATGGCAAACATTTATCTACGTTGTCTTACCTTTAGCCAAGCCCGGTTATCTAAGCGCTGCAATATTAGGCTTTGCCCATACACTTGGCGAATTTGGTGTGGTGCTGATGATAGGGGGCAATATTTCTTCACAAACCAGTGTGATCTCAGTAAAGATCTACGAACATGTTGAAGCCTTAGAGTATCAACAAGCCCATTCTCTATCCTTGCTCATGGTGGGGTTTGCGTTTCTAATTTTGACGCTTTTGTACAGCCAAAAAAAACGCCAACACAATTTATTTGGCGGGCATAAGAAGGCAGAAACAGATTCGCCATTTGGAGAACAATAATGCCAGTAGCTAAAACTCAATCTAGCTTATATCTGGCCTTAGAAAGCCTACCCAGTTCTGACAGACAATTTTCTCTTGATGTGAAAACCAAAATTCCGCCCCAAGGTGTCACCGCTTTATTTGGACCTTCTGGGTCAGGAAAAACCAGTTTACTACGGGCGATTGCTGGACTCGACAGTCACTTAACAGGAGACATTATTTTTGGCGACCAAGTCTGGCAGAGTCAGACGTATAGATTAGCCACCTACCGCCGCCCAATAGGCTATGTTTTTCAAGAAAGTAGCTTGTTTGAACATTTGAATGGGGAGCAAAACCTTCGTTTTGCACTCAATAGAGCAGACACTAGCCAGCTTCAAATCCAATACTCAGATGTGGTGGAGCTCATGCAAATTGGCCCTCTACTAAAACGCTACCCTCATCAGCTTTCAGGGGGGGAAAGACAACGTATCGCCATTGCCAGAGCCTTATTAATTCAACCCAAACTACTATTAATGGATGAACCCTTATCTGCATTGGACGATGCTTTAAAACAAGAAATATTGCCTTACCTTGAAACTCTTTGCCATCAAACTCAACTGCCCATTATCTATGTTAGTCATGCTCTAGACGAAGTGATCCGCCTAGCGGATAATATGTTAGTACTACACAGTGGACGCATCACAGACCAAGGTCCTACTCAGGAATTACTAGGTAAACTGGGCACGACTTTTTGTCACTATCAAGATGCCAGTGTTGTCATACAGGGAAAATTGTCCGCCGAAAACGCCTCTTGGGGGTTATCTGAACTGCATTTCGATGGTCAACGCTTACGGGTGAAAACTCCAGAACGTAAAATCGGCGAAGACGTAAAAGTTAGAGTTCAAGCCAAAGATGTCAGCTTATCTTTAAGTGCTCACGACGACACCAGCATCCTCAACCGATTACAAGTTAAGGTAGATCAAATAGCCCAAGAGCCAAATGATAACAGCATGTTCACCATACGTTTACTGGCTGGTAAAACTCCTATTTTAGCAAGAATCACCGGGCTATCTGTCCATCATTTACAACTAAAAACTGGCATGACCCTCTATGCACAAATTAAGTCCGTGGCGGTCATCGTCTAGATTTCCGCAGCTAATTGCGTCAAAAAACCTCGCATAACTTGTTCTCTGCGCTTACCTTCCATACGAGCAGAGGCAGTATTTAACTGATCTGAAATATGAAATAGCTTTTTATAAAAATGATCAATTGAATAATGCTGATCATCTAGCGCTCGCGTTTCACAAAAAGGATCCTCTGGCGCATATAATGGGCGATTTAGTGCACCACTTACCTGCATACAGCGGGCAATCCCTATGGCGCCTAACGCGTCTAAACGGTCAGCGTCTTGGACTATTTTTGCCGCCAAACTGCTTGCGAGCTGATTAGCACTAAAGCTATGAGCGTGTATGGCATGATGAATGTCGGCGAAGTATTTACTCGGATAGCCTATTGAAGCTAAGAACTCAACCGCTTTATCTGCAGCCCTCAGAGACGCCAAGTGCCTTTCTGGATGGTTTTTTGGATAGGATACACAGTCGTGTAACCAAGCCGCAGGCACCACAATGGCCAACTCCGCTTTTTCCTCAAGAGCAAGTTGCTTTGCGGTTTTAACGACACGAGTTAAGTGGGCGACATCATGGGCGACATCACCACCTTGGCTGTCACATAAAAATGGCTGAAATAACCTTTCATAGCTCGCTAACTGGTTTTCTGTCACAAACGAATCCTTCTAATGATTCCCTCAAGAGCCCGACAAGCACTTATCTTAATCAAAACTATACTGACCATTAGTAAACCAAAGGTTTATTTTCAGTAAACTGATTTACCCCAATATTATAAATGGGTACACTGGCGCAAACTTTCTTAGATGGAATTGATTCTCATGTCGATACTTGTTGCTGTCACTCTTTTGTGGGCATTTTCTTTCAGTTTAATTGGCGTCTATCTTGCTGGGCAAGTCGACGCGTGGTTTTCGGTGTTAATGCGCGTCTCCTTGGCGACACTGGTCTTTCTGCCTTTTCTAAATCCCCGCCAGATTGAACGTAAAGTCATTTTACAGCTCATGGTGTGTGGCGCTTTTCAGCTAGGGATTATGTACGGTTTTTACTACCAGTCCTTCCTTTACTTGTCGGTGCCAGAGGTACTTTTGTTTACCGTCATGACACCTATTTATATTACCTTACTAAATGACCTTATTGATCGTCGGCTCAATGTTGGCTTTGTCATCAGTGCACTACTCGCCGTTCTAGGAGCAGTAGCAATTCGCTATCAAGGCATTGATGAAGGCTTCCTTAAGGGCTTACTGATAGTTCAAGGGGCTAATCTGTGCTTCGCTGCAGGACAAGTAGGCTACAAACGCATTATCGCAAAAGAGCGTCCGGATTTACCCCAACGCACAGTTTTTGGCTGGTTCTTTATTGGCGCCTTGATCGTTGTAGTGCCTTGCTTCCTTTTAATGGGTAACACAGAAAAACTACCAACAACCAATCTGCAATGGTCCATTCTTGTGTATCTAGGTGTCGTGGCCTCTGGGGTGGGATATTTCGCTTGGAACAAGGGCGCGACCTTAGTCAATGTGGGCACCTTAGCCATTGCTAACAACCTACTGATCCCTGCTGGCATTTTGGTAAATGTTCTATTTTGGAACCGTGACGCCGACATTTTACGTTTATCTATCGGTGCAGCCATCATTCTATTAGCGCTGGTTGTGAATGATAAGTTCAACCAAAGAATCCAAGCTCGCCAAAACACAATGAGTCATACCTAATCCAATTGGCCACTCAACTTTCTTGCTGAGTGGCCAATGCCTTCTACCTTTAAAAGGCTACTTAAGAGTCCAAGCTAAGAACGCCTCTTGCTGAGTATCATTGGCTTTTTGTGACCAAAAATTCAGCATTTCTGCGGCAACATCACTTATTTCAACCTTACGTTCTGGGTTAGCACGCCATAATTGAACCTCTTCTCGGGTCGACAAGCTGGCTTTGTTGTACCAAAATTTCAGCATTTCCAAAGCAATATTATCCAGACGGTCATCAGTAACAGGAACAACTTGAGGAGAAACGTCAGACCCTTTCTTACTCACTTGTTCGATCTCTTCTAAATAGTCACGAGTATTTTGTAAGCCAGAACGTGTCGCTAATTGTACTTGTGTAAAAGGTATATTTTGATCTAGTTGAGTATCGAGCAATTCAAACTGAGGGGCTTGAGCATATTCTTGCGCTTTTCTTTGAGACGAAACATAGGGCGCTTGTAACTGGATATTTGAGTCTTGCAGAAAGTTTATATCTAAGACAATAGGTTCTGAGCGGTAGCGATGAGTATCACCACCTTGGCGTAGCAATTTATTGAAACGTACGACTAATTGGTGCTGACCAGCCGCAACCTCGACTTTAAAATCATGACCAAATTTATTCGCCGCTTGCTGATCCACATACATGATTTCAAAGGTACGAGGCACTTCAAATGTCGCAGCAAAGATAGGGCTTGCTGCGACTGAAACCAAACCACCAAATAATGCCAACTTAAACTGGTGTAACATACTATTCCTTTTAAATAAGCTACTAGTAAAGTGGCAAACTTATCATGAAAAATAGTATTTTTTGGCTTTCTTCTCCGTTAAAAAAAGGAATATGGAATTAATTCATACTCGATGCACATTTCATAAAATTAATGACTAGTCTCGATCTGTTTTACGGACATCTGAATCCACTACAACTTGATTACGACCTCTTTCCTTGGCAATGTACATACACAAATCAGCTCGCTTCAACAACTCAACTACATTATCGCCTGCCTTTTTCTCAGCGATACCTGCACTAACTGTAATATGAAAAGGTGTATTTTTTGGTCCATAGAAAGTGTGCTCAGCAATAGCTATCCGGACTTTTTCAGCGATTTCAAAACTTTCTTGCTCAGAGGCTCTCAATAGTGTCACTATCTCTTCACCACCATAACGAAAAACATTTTTATGGGGTAATAAAGCACTTTTGATAATCATGCTTGCTTCTGAGAGCACTGAGTCCCCGTATTTATGGCCGAGCTGATCATTGATCGACTTAAATTTGTCCAAATCAAAAAACACGATCGAAAAAGGTGTCTTAGCTGCCTTATCAAACATCTTAGGCGCGACATCATTTAGGTGCCCACGGGAATATAAAAGGGTTAATGAGTCATGAATGGCTTTATGACGAAACTCTTTTAAATACCTCTTGGATAAACGTAGCGACAACAAAATACTCAACACGAATAAAACAAAAATTGTTACGAAGCCTAATGAAAACTGTTCCATAATATCTTTATTTAAATCATCCACATAAAGCCCTGACACAAACACCAGTTGCCAAGGTTTAAATAATTCCACATAGCCTATTTTAGCTACTGGCTGGCTGTCACCGGGCTTAGGCCATTCATAATGAACAAAGCCACCACCTTGATCAGCAGTATTTAGCATGTCACGAATAAAGAATCGCCCTTCACTGTCCTGCACATCGATTAGGGACTTAGTGGAAAGATTAGCTAAATTCGGGTGTGCAAGCATGACGCCTTGCCTATCTAATATCCAAAAATAGCCATTCCCTTGAAATGTCATTGAACCAATGTATTTGAACAACTCTTGCTCAGATTCTGCTGAAGAAGCTCCACTAGTTAAAGATTTCTGAAAAATTGTATTAGCGAGTCCCAATGCAGACTCAACTTGAGAATGAATTAAATTTTTGCGCTCTTCTACCACCGCAGAATGGATGTGCCAGACGATAACAGTCAACAAAATCACCATGTTGATAACACTCACTAGTGACAGTGTAATAATATGATTTCGATATTTAGGCTGACGCATAAAAGTAATGAGTTATTCCGTTAAGTTCATGTATTTTGGGTAGATATATAATCGCAACTAACAAGAGTTAGAATCTTTACATTTATTGTAAATAATTGTAATACAATAAACGTAAAGACCATTAATAACGCTATTATCAAGACTTATATTCTACGGCATAGCAAGTTATTAGTCTTTGCCAATTATTTCTCAATTCCTTATCGATCATCTAACAAGTCAAACTAGACGACCAACTTGGACCAGAACCGGAGTGATTTATGTTTCGATCCCTAAAAGCGCAAGTCTACATGCTTGCATTTGTCCCCTTCATTCTCGTTGGTCTGGTCAGTATTATTACCCAGATACAAACCCTCGATACCGTCAACAAAGATATGTCGACACTATCAG
This sequence comes from Marinomonas sp., assembly GCF_039940335.1. Classification (GTDB taxonomy): domain Bacteria; phylum Pseudomonadota; class Gammaproteobacteria; order Pseudomonadales; family Marinomonadaceae; genus Marinomonas. The sequence goes on from NZ_JBDVGW010000008.1 coordinate 14,802, forward strand.
AAGAGACCATTATTAATGTTGAGAAAAAACGCCTTGTTACCGTCATAGACTCTTCTCTAAGTATCATCAAGCCATACACTGATATGCCCGGTAACACAGGTATGAAAGAGGCCCTGGATCTGCTTTTCAATTATCGTTATGACAATAATGTTGGCTATTTATTCGCCTACGATGGTGATGGCAACCGATTGATGAGTGGCTCTGGTGTCGGAGTTGGCGGCAACTACATTAACTCTAAAGACAAACACGGTAATTTGATCGTTCAAAATATCATAACAGCCGCCCAATCAGGGGAAGGCTTCACTACCTACTACTTTCCTAAGGCCGGTGAGAAAGAACCTTCGGCAAAATACAGCTATGCTGTTTGGATAGAGAAATGGGGCATTGCCATTGCCACAGGATTTTTTATAGATGGTGTTGATTCAGCCTTAATCAATATCAACGCTTCTTTGAAAGCGTCAGAACAAAAAAGTCTAATTTCCAAACTCATCATCATCGCCGTGCTTTCTGGTTTGGTCGCCATTATTGTTTTCTTAGCTGTTCGATCCATTTTATCTGCCCTACATGCCCTAAGGGATGCCGTTGAAGATTTAGCAGATGGGGAAGGTGATTTAACCGCAACCCTACCGGGCAGCTCATTAGATGTATTGGATGACACCTCTAAGCATTTCAATCGCTTTCTCGCTTCCATGTCTAAAGATATCCAATCACTAAAAAATGCGGGGAATCAACTTAATGATATCGCCGTAGTTTCTAGAGAGCAGCATCAACGTTTAGCGAATGACTCTAACAGCCAGATACAAGAAACCACCAGCACAGCCGCAGCCATCGAAGAGATGTCTTCTACCGCACTAGAGATCGCTAAAAATGCAGAACTTACTCGTACTTCGGCTGAAAATACTGATCAAGAAGTTCAAGAGATACTCGTCCAGATGCAAATATCTAGCAAAGAGCTAGAGGCACTAACCAATGTTTTGAATAACGTTGAAGGCTCTGTGCAAGAACTTGGAGGTAACGTAGACGACATCAACTCTGTATTAAGTGTTATTCAAGATATCTCTGAACAAACAAACCTGTTAGCGCTTAACGCTGCCATAGAAGCCGCTCGTGCAGGTGAGCTTGGCCGTGGTTTTGCTGTCGTCGCAGATGAAGTAAGAACGCTTGCGCAACGAAGTCAGAAAAGCACAGAGGAAATCAAAACCATCCTAGATAAACTCCAAGTCAGTGCCGAAAAAACAATCCAAGATATGGCTAACACGACAGAAAAACGCACATCCGTTGTTCAAGCCATGGACACGATTACAAGCATTATCCACTCCAGCTCTAAATCTATGAAAGAGTTAACAGCCATGAACGTAGACGTTTCGAACGCTGCGTCTCAGCAATCTGATGTTGTGAATGACATGTCAAAAAATATTTCTGGCATTGCTGAGTTAGCAGACACTATCGGCAAAAGCTCTCAGCAAACCAGTGATCAATTTGCACGGCTTGAGAAACAGTCAGAAAATATTCAAGCGGTAACTCGAAAATTTAAAACCTAATCATCTCCTACGATCCGACTATAAAAAAAGGCCGACAACATAGCGGTGTTGTCGACCTTAAAAAGGGAAATTTCGTTATCCTTCGCTACTAGATAGCAGCGAACTGATTCATAGTGTTATCTTTACCAGAGGCTTTCAGTGCGTGAGCGCCTGAGAAGTACTCTTTGTGATCATCACCAATATTTGAGCCAGACATGTCTTGATGCTTTACACAAGCCAAACCTTGGCGAATTTCCTTACGCTGTACTTCTAGTACATAGCCCAACATACCTTGCTCACCAAAATAGTCTTTCGCTAGATTATCCGTCGACAATGCCGCTGTATGGTAAGTTGGTAAGGTGATCAAGTGGTGGAAAATACCTGCTTGAGCCGCCGCATCTTTTTGGAAATTACGAATACGATCATCCGCCTCTTGAGCTAACTCAGTATCATCGTACGTTTGCGCCATCAATTGTTCACGTTGATAAGCAGACACATCTTTTCCTGCTTCCAACCAAACATCAAACACCTGCTGACGAAAGTTTAGTGTCCAGTTAAAAGATGGGCTGTTGTTGTAGACCAGCTTGGCATTTGGCACCACGGCTCGAACACGGTTGACCAATTCTGCAATTTGTCCGATGTGTGGTTTTTCTGTTTCTATCCACAAAAGATCGGCACCATTTTGCAGCGAGGTAATACAATCCAGTACCACGCGATCTGCGCCAGTATTGGCCTTAAAACGAACTAGACCATTGGCAAGACGGGTCGGTTTAATTAAACGATCCCCTTGCATAATTGCCATATCACCGGACTTAAGCTCCGTTAGACTCTGCACCTCTTGCCCATCTAAATAAGCGTTGTATTGTTCTGCAAGATCCCCAGGCGTTTGGGATACTGGAATTTTCTGAGTAAGACCCGCTCCCAGAGAATCGGTACGGGCCACGATCACCCCCTCTTCAACCCCAAGCTCCATGAAGGCATAACGCACGGCATTGATCTTGGCCAAAAAGTCTTCATGAGGTACGGTCACTTTACCGTCCTGGTGACCACACTGTTTGGCATCCGATACCTGATTTTCTATTTGAATACAGCAAGCACCCGCTTCAATCATTTTCTTCGCCAACAAGTAGGTCGCTTCTTCGTTGCCAAAACCTGCATCAATATCCGCAATAATCGGCACCACGTGGGTTTCAAAGTTATCTATCTGCTCTTGGATGGCTTGTGCTTTCACTTCATCCCCCGCTTCACGAGCTTCGTCCATATCTTTAAATAAATGCTGTAGCTCTCTGGCATCTGCTTGTTTTAAAAAAGTGTACAACTCTTCAATCAGCGCCGGCACTGAGGTTTTCTCATGCATAGACTGATCCGGTAGAGGCCCAAACTCAGAGCGCATGGCAGCCACCATCCAACCCGACAAGTAAAGGTATCGGCTACGTGTGGTGCCAAAGTGTTTCTTAATAGAAATCATTTTTTGCTGGCCCACAAAACCATGCCAACAACCTAAAGATTGAGTGTATTGGCTAGCATCTGCATCGTATTTAGCCATGTCTTCACGCATAATTTTGGCCGTGTACTTGGCGATGTCTAACCCAGTATTAAAACGATTCTGCAATTGCATTCGCACAATGTACTCAGGGTTAATCGCCGCCCAAGTAGGACCTTGTTGCGCTAGGCTAGCGCTGGCTTGTTGCATTTTATTGTTATAAGTATTCATCGCGTTTTCCTCTGTTTTTAATTATGCGGCTCAGAGCCCTATGGGAAATAAGCCTTTTATTGTGATTAAACTGTTAACTCTTTTAGCGCTGCAGAGCTTGCTTAACAATCACTCGGTGAGCATGTAATAAAGGTTCTGTGTAGCCATTTGGTTGGCTCACTCCTTTAAAGATCAAATCATGAGCGGCCTTAAATGCTTGGCTTTTTTGCCCATCGCTGATTAATGGCTGGTAGCCCTTAAGGTGACAATTCTGTTCATCCACCACTTTTGCCATACGTTCCAACGTTGACTCCACTAAAGCGGCAGAACAAATGCTGTGATGCAACCAATTGGCAATGTGCTGGCTAGATATTCTTAGGGTTGCGCGATCTTCCATCAGCCCAACATGATTAATGTCAGGTACTTTCGAACAGCCCACGCCCTCTTCTACCCAGCGCACCACATAGCCTAATAATCCCTGAACGTTATTATCGATTTCTTTTTGTATTACTCTTTCTGACAACGTCAGGTTTTCTGGAATAAGTGGTAGCGTTAGTAAGTCATCAAACTTAGCTTTAGGACGTTGCTTAATACGCTCTTGCTCGGCAAATACATCCACTTGGTGATAATGCAAAGCGTGCAAAGTGGCTGCTGTTGGGGAGGGTACCCAAGCGGTATTCGCTCCAGCTTTTGGGTGAGCTTTTTTGGCTGTCATCATAGCGGCCATTTCGTCTGGCATGGCCCACATGCCCTTACCAATTTGTGCTTTACCCTGTAAACCACACTGCAAGCCAATATCCACATTGCGATTTTCGTATGCCTGTATCCAAGGTTGATTCTTAATTTGATCTTTTGGTAAAAAGGCTCCCGCCTGCATTCCCGTGTGAATTTCATCCCCCGTTCTGTCCAAGAAGCCTGTGTTAATGAACACCACTCGCTCTTTAGCCGCGCGTATACATTCTTTTAAATTCAACGTCGTGCGGCGCTCTTCATCCATGATGCCGATTTTCAGAGTATTCGGTGCTAGCCCCAGCATTTGTTCCACACGTGAAAACAGCTGACAGCTAAACGCTACTTCTTCTGGGCCATGCATTTTGGGTTTTACGATATAAATGCTGCCCGTACGGCTATTGCGAATACCGTTGTCTTTCTTCAAATCCAGTGCCGCGATCAGTGCAGTAATGGCCGCATCAATGATGCCTTCCGGAGCAAAACGCCCTTGAGCGTCCTGCATTAAGTCCGACTCCATTAGGTGACCTACATTACGAACCAAGAGCAATGAGCGGCCATGTAGGCGATACTCCTGCCCGTCAAGATCCGTAAAAAGGCGATCTTTGTTTAGACGACGAGTATGGGTTTTACCGTCTTTTTCAAAGCTCGTTTGCAGGTTTCCCTGCATGAGCCCTAGCCAATTTCGGTACACTTCTACCTTGTCTTCAGCATCGACTGCGGCAATAGAGTCTTCGCAATCCATAATGGTGCTTAAGGCAGATTCGAGCAGAATGTCATTCACATTGGCTTTATCTTGGGCACCATTCTTACCGTTCGGATCCAGCTGAATTTCTACATGCAAGCCATTGTTTTTCAATAAAATAGATTCCGGAGCACTGCGCTGACCATTCACTGCCACCAACTGACAAGGCTGCTGCAAACCCGCTTTCGAACCATCGGCAAAGAAAGCCAATAGGTGGTGGTAATACACCACGTAACTGGTCACATCCTGATGGGAGCCATTATCAAGTGGAAAAATTTCGTCCAAGAAAGCTTTGGCCTGCTGAACCACCATTTGTTCACGAGCAGCGTGATCAGCGGTGTTCGCACTTTCCACTAATTTAGGCGCCACTGCATCTGTGCCATAAAAAGCATCGTACAAGCTTCCCCAACGGGCATTGGCAGCGTTTAAAGCAAAACGAGCATTCTTTAAAGGCACCACTAATTGAGGTCCGGCTAGGGTGGCAATTTCTGCATCCACATGCTCGGTGGTGATGGCAAAATCTTCCCCCTCTGGTACTAGGTAACCAATTTCGCGTAAAAACTCTTGGTAGCTGGGTTGGTCGATAGGTTGCTCAGGATGGCATAAATGCCATTCATCAATCTGCGCTTGCAGGGATTGGCGAGTCACCAAAAGCTGACGATTAATCGGCGCTAAGTCCGCCACTAGCTGCTGCAAATCCTGCCAAAATTTATCGGCATTTAAGTCATGTAGAGGCAATACTTCTTCATTGATGAAGTGGTAGAACCCTTGGTCTATTAGGTTATTTTTATGTAAGGGCATATTCATCGCATAGATCCTTTTCAAACATTGATACGGTCAAAGCAAAATTAAAAGCACTCTGTGTTGCTTGATTTTTAGTCTATGACAAACTAGATTGAAATTTCACAATAAGAATTACACAGTGTAAATTTTACAAAAATGAAAAATAAAAATAGTTTAATTCGCAAAGCCCATTTCCTTGGCACCAAGATACGCAACCTGCGTAAACGCAACCATTTGACCATGGAAGACCTGTCCGCTCGCTGCATCAAAGTCGACCCAGAATGCGCCCCTTCAGTGTCATACTTATCCATGATAGAGAGGGGAAAGCGTGTCCCCAGTGAAGAGGTATTAGAAGTGATTGCCAGTGTCTTTCAAAAAGACCTCGACTGGTTTTTAGACGATATTCCAGAAGAGGAGGCCATCAAGCCATCGAAAGGTTCTGGAGGGGGTATCAACGGCATGGCGCTAGAACCCAATTTTCTGTTTTCTAACGACATATTACAAATCGCCATTCCTGAAATGCTGTCTCAAACTGGCACCAGTGGCCGTCAATTTGCCCACCTTTTGATTCGTGCACACCAAGAACATCATCAAAACCATTTCCCGGATTTAGAAAGAGCCGCCGAGGATGTTGGGCAAAAGCGTTTGCCGCTAAGTTTGGAAGAAATCATTGCCTTAACTCAACACCATGGCTTAACCATCAAGTGGTTTCGTAAAACGCCACAAAGCATACGTGACAGCATGGGAATTGATGATTCACAGGTTGTCACATCCTTTTTTGAGCCCCCCAACAGCCTTTACATCAACCAAATAATGAAGTCTCAGCCTGTGCGATTAAAGTACAACTTAGCGGTACATATCGGTCACTGTGTCCTACATGACAAGGACACAATGCGTAATGTATTGGTGACAGGTCGTGATGAAATATCGCCCTTACAAGAGCAAAATTTGTTACCTCAAGGTACAGGTATGGACGCCCAAGATGTGTTGCGGGCGTGGCGAGATTTTGAGTGTAGCTTCTTTGCAGGCGCCCTACTTTGCCCAAAAGTGCCCTTTCGACAAATGCTTGATCGTAACGGCTATGAGATCAACACTGCGAAACTGGCAGGGGTATCAGCTTCAGTCGCCATGCGCCGTATGACCGCAGTATCACCCTACCCCCATTGGCATTACTTTGATGCTTACGCTCCGGGCAAGCTCAAGGCGGTGTACCGTGGCAACGGTATTCCGTTGCCTTGGGGGAATATGCGCATGGTGGAAGACCCTTGCCAGCACTGGGCTGTCTTTCGAATGATTAATGCTCCCCTTACTGGCACATCGTCGCAAATTTCGATTTTGAATGTTGGTGACGAACCAAGAATTTACGCATGTGAATCCATCAAGGTGGCAGATTTAGCCGACAACAGCCATGTTTTGTGCTCTGGCATTGATCTTAACCCGGCCATTGAAGCCCAAGGCAAAAGCGCACAAGAGATTGCTCAGCAATTAAAACAGGCCTGTGTTGGGAACGGTGGCTCAGCCCCCATCCCAAAAGCCATAAAGAAAGACCTTATGAGTGTGGCAAAGATTCTCAACATTAATTGGGTGGAAAGAGGAATAGAAAACGATGCTAGAACCATATGCTCTCGTGGAGCGGTTTGTCCACGTACACCGAGTTGCTATCGCCCCTGCTATCCCTAAGGGGCAAGGGCGAAGCTCTGAAGCGGTTAAGGAACTAAGTGATGACCGCCATGATTACGGTGTCCGTGAGGCCCTGCACAGGCGGTCACCCTGACCAAAATGCTCGCCATAAGAACAGCGCCAAGAATGCGTTTAGCTCGTTTCATAAAACACCTCCAATAAAGGTATTATGATAAAAAATACGCCTTCCTAGCGCAAAGCAGCTTACCTAGTTTTACACTTAGTGAAATTGCTTATTCACGAAAAGTAAAAAGTAAAATGTCTTTCATTTTACGCTCTACTTCGACGTCGGCGCTGTCAAAATCTGCTTTACTTAATTGCGGCAAGAATGGCTGCACAGCACGAAGTTTTTTAATGGCTTGAGGGTCAGCCGTCATCACAATGGCGGCATAATTAAAGGCGTCGTAATAGGCAAAGGCTTGCTCTTCAAGGGCTTGTAAATAGGACTCTAACGTTTCTTCACCAAAGACTTGTTTGATCGCGGTTACTGCACCATACACAGCCACACCTTCGCTTAGCACATTACTTTTAGGGGTATCAAAGCCCATAGGATACAAGCCACGTACCATTTCTTGAATAACGTCCGCTAGCAACATAACATCATTGGAAAAACTGCGCGCGGGGATCTGTAAGCGGTAGTGATAGGGTTGTTCTTTACTGGTAAACACGACCTCTGGCTTGGCGATATCTTGATTGACTTCAAAACCACCAAACTCTGCTTGTGGCGCAGGCTCACCGAACAAAAAAGTCACCGCAGGTAACCAAGCTTCGCGCAGCTTTTCAAGTTTTGCTATCTGTATTGCTTGCAGATCAGACACAGGCATATCCTTCTAAAATCAGTTACAAAGCTATTAGGCTGGGCAACAAGCTTGCACATGCCTATAAACGGCGCAAACCTTAGCATATTTGAGGATATTGAGCAGTAGTAGTGCCATCCCTAATACTAAAAAACCCACCTTCATTGACCTAAATCCGAGTCAATGAAGGTGGGTTTGAGTAACTAAGCACTTAACTCTGTTTACTCTAGGCTAACGCTTTCTCCACTAACTTTGCCGCTGCTAGCAGCGCTTCATCACTACCATTAGCGCCTGTTAACATCACGCCAATATGGTGTTCCTGATGCTCAAAAGGCAATGAGACGCTGCAAGCGTCTAACACATTGGCAAGGGTGGTATTACGTAAACACAACAAATTAATACGGTCGTAATCCTCATCCTTGGTTAGATCCGAAAGCTTAGGAGGTAATATCGCCACAGTCGGCAAAAGCAGCTGAACACCAGATTCTTCCTGCTGATAACGCTCAATTAACGTTTGGCGTTGCTGACAAGTTTGAGCAAAAGTTTGCTCATCTAGGCTATCCGCCCGTCGCAGTCTTGAAGCCACTCTAGGGTCTAACTGAGCTAAATCCAAAGCAAATGTTTGCTGATAAAACTCACGCGCTTCAAAAGCCGAAAACTGCCATACAGGAAGGGCTTTATAAGCTTCCAACAAACTTACCGGACGCTCTTCCACTACCACTCCTGGTATTTGGCGTAATATTGCAAGCGCGGCACGAAAACCTTCTTCAACCGCTGTATCTAGGTTGTCCAAACCAAAATTGGTCGGCACCACAAAGTGTGCTTGCTGAGCGGCCGCAGCCGTTTTCTCTGTACCAGATAAAACCTGCCAAGCCGCTTCACAGTCCGCCACGCTTTTCGCAATGGGGCCGATACTGTCGAGTGTGGTCGAAAGAGGGAGCGCCCCTTCAGTAGAGACACTTTGCTGAGACGGTTTAAAACCGGTCAACCCGCAAAACGCCGCAGGGATTCGCAACGAGCCACCCGTATCACTACCAAGCGCAATATCGGCTATACCGAGTGCCACAGACACAGCGCCACCACTGGTGGAACCGCCCGCAATACAACCTGGGTACAACGGACTTTGTGGTGTACCATAATGAGGGTTCATACCCAAACCAGAATAAGCCAACTCAGTCATGTTAGTATGACCTAGTAAGTAAGCGCCCGCTTCGCGTAAAAGCCTTACCGATTCGGCATCTTCTTTGGCTGGTGTATTATCCTTTAAAAAGACCGAACCTGCTCGGGTCACATACCCTTGAACATCAAACAGGTCTTTAATAGTCACAATGGCCTTGCTCAATACACCATCAGAAATAGCACTCATATCTTGCCCAGCAAAACGCTGGGTTAAAATGACATCATCATTTTTGTCCAGCAACTCTTGGCTCTGGGTGAGCTGTTGCTCAAAATTCCTATCCTGCCAAGCTAATTCAGGGTGGCGCGACATTCTTACACTCCTGTCCAAAAATCCATTATTTAACCGCAGGTAACTCACGAGTTTGGTAGTCGGCTTGTATGCTTCGATTTAGCACAGGATCATGCAGAGCCATGCGGAATTTTGGCGTGTTGCGCACCCCACCAATGGCCGCAAAGGTGCCACACAACATAGCACTACCATTGTCTAATTTGGCTTTTTCAATAAGTTCGTTAAGAGGGCGAATAGCGGCCAATTTACCGCTCTGATAAAGTGTCCAACCTTCCCCTTCATCTACCCAAGATTGCATCTCAATCTGATCTAAGTGGCCTTCTACCTCTGCCAAAGGCCATAACTGCGTTGCCACAGGCTTTGGACAAACCTGCTTTGAAAAGGCGACAGAATGAGCTTCCAATTCACGGTCCGTATGATCCGAACCTAGCCCTAACCAAAAGCTGTCTTCTGCTTTAATGATCAAGGGTTCAACCTCACCAGAGGAATCACCACCAACCACTTCAACCATAGGTTGCTGAGTCAGCAACAAGTTCGAAGCGCGGTAATATAAGGGCACAGTAGAAGGTGGAGCCACACCCAACTCGGCCAGCTCATCAATATGCTCTTGTACTGCATGCTGATCTCGTGCCGTCCAACCTGCGACTACAAGGTGATTGATTAAAAATTCTTTTGCTACACCATTAATTGTAAAAAGCATACTCTTCCTTAAAAATTATCAGGTAAATACAAGGCTAAATTTGGAAAGGCGATCAATAGGAACACCATCAATAACATGATCAAAACATAAGGAATACTGCCGAGAATAACGTCCATCATGTTGCCATTCTTACGGGCGGAGTTCACCACATAAAGATTGAGCCCGACCGGTGGTGTGATCAGTGCCATTTCCACCAAGATGATCATCAAAATACCAAACCAAATCGTGTCGTAGCCCATTTGTGCAATGATCGGCACCACAATCGGAATGGTGGCCACCATCAAGGATAAGGTTTCAATAAAGAAGCCCAATACTATGTAAGTTAGGATGATCACCAACAAGGTAGCCGTAGCACTCAGGCCAAGCCCTTGTAATAAATCCTGCAGGGCTCTGCCCACACCCGCTGCGGTAAGTGCAAAGTTCAAGACATAAGCACCAATTACCACCAGCATGATCATTGCGGTGATTTTGACCGTACCTATCAGGCTACTAATGAGCATTTCTTTCGACAGAGCTTGATAAGCCAGTGCGATGATTAAAGAGATCAATACCCCAATCGCCGCGGCCTCAGTCGGGGTTGCCCAACCCATGTAGATCGAACCCACCACACTGATAAATAGAAATAAAATCGGCGTTAAGGATTTCAGCGCGATGATTTTTTCACGCCAACTACTGTGCTGCTTTGGCCCCCCTAATTTCGGGTAAACAACACACAACACTATGGTGGCTAACATAAACAATAGAGCCATCATGATGCCCGGCACAATACCCGCTAAAAACAGCTTAGGTATGGAGCTTTCGGTCAAAAAACCGTAGACAATCAAGTTGATTGAAGGGGGAATCAAAATACCCAGTGTGCCGCCTGCCGCAATGGAACCGGTGAATAATCTAGGGTCATAGCCAAGCTTCTCTGCTTGCGGAGTTGCCACGGTAGCGACCGTTGCAGCCGTCGCGACTGACGAGCCTGAGGTAGCTGAAAACATCGTCGCTGTGGCGATATTGGCATGAATCAAGCCACCCGGCAGCCAAGATACCCAAGCATTCAACGCGCTGTAAGTACGCTGTGCTACGCCACTGCGCAGTAAAATTTCGCCGATCAAGACAAAAAATGGCACCGCGATCAAAGTCGGATTATTAGACGATGACCAAACCACCTGCCCCAAACCTCGCATCAGAGGAAAAGGACTAAAAAAACTATCAACGCCAAAGGCCAATAGAAACAACACTATGCCAACAGGGATGGATAACGCTAGTAAGCCAAGCAGTCCCATTGAAGTAAATAAGATCATTGCTCGTCTCCTGTACCTATGGTTTCGTCCACTATCTGATGACGACCCTGTAACACTAATAACACTGAGAGGATCAATAACACAGAGGACGATAGGGCGAACCAAATCCAACCTGCGAACCAAATACTTTGCGGAATATACAAAGGAACCTCTAACGCGGTATTGGATAAAGCCCCACTCTTAAGAGTTTTAGTCAATACCGGCCAAGCTCGATACGCTACATAAATTGCCACATAAGAAAGCGACGCAAGGGCAATTAAGTCATATAGGGAGCGCATTTTATCGCCACCTTTTTGACGCAGTAAATCAATGCGTACATGAGCTTTAGCCGTTAAAGCAAAACAGACACCCCAGCTGGTCACTGCGGCCATTACATACCCAGAAATTTCTTCGGAGCCACTAAAGGCGACACCAAACTCTCTCAATACGATATCTACAAGAATGATGGTAATGCAGGCTAGCAAAGCTAGACCTGCAGTGACCGCCACTCCATTATTTATTCTTTTCAGAATAGAAATAATGCGAGTCATTTGAATTAGCCTTATTGAGCCGAGATTTGTATGCCAGCGGCTTTACCGACGCTCATGTTCCAACGGTTTGTCCATTCTTCCCCTGCACGATCTGCCCATTCAGGTAGCACCTTGCTGCTCAGAATATCTTTCGCTTTGGCTACGTCTTGCGCCGCAGGTTCAACCAGCACTAGGTTACGCTTGTCTCCTCTGCTACAAACGCCATTCCCTGTCAGACAAGCAATATCTTCTTCCAATGCACCTTGTGCCGCCGCCCAAGCAGGCGCCTCAAACTCTTCTGCTACAGAAGTAGCAATAAGCTCTTGATCAGCACTACTTAAATCATTCCACTTGTCTAAATTGATCGCAGTAACCACAGGATCCCAGCCACCTAACGGCAAAGTCATAAGATGAGTAGTGACTTCCCACCAACCTGCACTGTAACCAGAACCTGCACCGGTTACGGCACAATCAATTACCCCACGCTGAAGCGCTCCCGGGACTTCACCAAAGGCGATATTGACACTTTGCGCATCTAAGGCTTCAAGGAATTTAGCCGTCATGCGGCCTGACGCGCGGATTTTTAAACCCGCTAAATCATCAAGGTTACTCACTGGAGCATTACAGAATACAACCTGTGGTGGGTAAGGCACGATGGCCAACACTTTAGCGTTGAAGGTATCTTGATAAATCGATTCAATCATTGGGCGCGCTGCCTCAACAAGCGTCTTAGCTTCGGCGGCTGTGGTCGCAAGTAATGGCACATCGAGACCTTCCAAGGCTGGGGCATCGGCAACAGCATAATCCGCTACTGTCATACCGATGTCGAACACGCCATCCCCTAACATACGGAAAACATCGCCGCCGCCAATCCCCATTTGATCATGGGTGGTCATCGCGACTTCAAACTCACCATTAGTTTTTGCAGGAATGGTTTGATTCCAAAAGGGCTGCTCAAATTGCTTATGCAGAGGCAAACTACTCCAGCTACCTACCACCGATAGCATTTCGCTAGCGCTAGCCTGAGTAGACAATGTGGCCGCCAAAACAGAAGTGGCTAGAAAACTTCTCGAATTCATTTTAGTCATCATGTTCTCTTCCTGTAATTTTCAGTTTGTTTAATGTCTCAACTCTCACCCGATGTCATTATTAGCCCCTATTTTTAAGGCTTGAATTCAGTGTCGAATTTAAACATGATAATGTCAATTCGTAATATTTTATCAATTGTGATCATAATTTTTGATCATGCTAATTCCTGTTCACATGGTCAAGAGGGCAAATACAATGAATTTTGATCAACTCAAGACCTTTTTGTGGGTCGCAAAATTAGGCGGTGTTAGACGTGCCGCCAGTCAGATGAACCTCTCTCAACCGGCCATTTCCGCTCGCATCAGTGCGCTGGAAGATGAACTTGGAGTAACCCTTTTCGAACGCCAAAAAACCGGTGTCGCCCTCACCAAAGAAGGTCTCCTGCTACGCGCTCACGCTGAAAAAATAGAATCCTACATGGAACAGCTAAAAGACGAGCTCACCCCAAGTGATGAGGTAAAAGGGGTCATTCGTATCGGTGTGGCAGAAACCATTGCCCAGTCTTGGTTGTCTGATTTTCTAAGTGCCTTGCGAAAACTCTACCCCAAATTAGTGGTAGAACTTTCCGTGGATATCACGGTGAATTTAAAAGACCAATTGTTATCTCACCATTTGGATTTGGCTTTTCTAATGGGGCCTTTGGCAGAAGGAAATGTTGAAAATGTGGTACTACCCACCTTTAAATTAGCTTGGTTCTGTAGTGTTAATGAAGACTCACCTCACCCCTCTACATCCCCTATCATGTCCTTTTCACGCCTCTCTCGCCCTTACCAAAATCTCATCTCGGAGCTCATGCACAGATACGGTTCCGTGGGTCAAATTTTCCCCTCCACATCCTTGTCCACCAGCTTCGAAATGGTGGCGTCGGGCATCGGCATTGGCGCACTCCCGACTCAGTTAGCACAGCGCTTTATCAAAGATAAACGCATCAAAACTTTTAGCCCGGGCTGGCGACCAAAAGACTTGCTCTTTACCGCTTCGTACCTTAACGACCCAAGGTCGGAAATTGTCCATAAAAGTGCCTTGTTGGCCGCAGAAATCGCCCAACAATATGCAAAACAAAAAGATGTTATTTGATGTCATGCCCCCAGCATAGGCAGATGCTTGCGGTGTTTATAGGTCAACGCCAACTGAATACAGTGAGCCAGTTCTGGACGTTTAAAATCATAGTCTAGAGGCATCACCAAGGCTCGATTGCCCTCATAAGTAAACGCCTCGCTATACAATTCTTGATAGGTTGCCACCAGCTTAGTTTGACAATGCACATAGAGGTAGAGGCGATTACCATGGTCACTCTGCCAGTCAAGTCGGATACTCGTACCGGTTTTTACCCCATAGCTTAACTGCCCCCATTTAAGAGATTCTTCAACTGGCCCACACTGATTTTCTTCAGCAACTTGCCGTATCAAGTCCCTAAGCTGAGACAACTTTTCAGTGACTGATACTGGATAACTGGCCATTTTTTCAGATATTGTGTGCATCATTCCATGCTTCCTATGCCTCGCCATTAGTAGTATTCGCTATAGGTATACGTCATTTGACGTATACCTGAGGGTCATTCAGCGAATACTTTTTTGCGCATCGTTATTCAATACTAGCACTACATTAGCAAATTCACTTTAGATAACAGATAGGAAGACTCAACCATGAAAGTAAAGACGTTAGTTTCCGCAATTGCTTTATCCGGTGCAACTCTAGTTGCCCTACCATCTTTCGCTGCTGATACCATTAAAGTTGGGGTACTACACTCCCTATCTGGCACCATGGCGATCTCTGAAACCACGCTAAAAGACACGGTCTTGATGATGGTGGAAGAGCAAAACAAAAAAGGTGGATTGTTAGGCAAACAGCTTGAAGCCGTTGTGGTTGACCCTGCATCTAACTGGCCGCTGTTCGCTGAAAAAGGTCGTGAGTTGCTAACCCAAGATAAAGTAGATGTTATTTTCGGTAGCTGGACATCGGTTTCTCGTAAATCTGTACTGCCGGTTCTTGAAGAGTTGAACGGCTTGATGTTTTACCCAGTACAGTATGAAGGTGAAGAGTCTTCTAAAAACGTTTTTTATACTGGCGCTGCGCCAAACCAACAAGCGATTCCTGCTGTTGATTACCTAATGAATGATCTAGGTGTAGAGCGTTTTGTACTTGCCGGCACTGACTATGTTTACCCACGTACCACCAACAAAATCCTTGAAGCTTACTTAAAAGCGAAAGGTGTGGCGGGCGAAGATATCATGATCAACTACACACCATTTGGTCATTCAGACTGGCAATCGATTGTTTCTGATGTGAAGAAGTTTGGTAGTGAAGGTAAGAAAACTGCGGTTGTTTCCACTATTAATGGTGATGCCAACGTACCTTTCTACAAAGAATTGGGTAACCAAGGTATCTCTTCTGAAGATATTCCAGTGGTTGCCTTCTCGGTTGGTGAAGAAGAACTTTCTGGCTTAGACACCACCCCTCTTGTTGGTCACCTTGCTGCTTGGAACTACTTCCAAAGTGTCGAAAGCGATGCTAACGAGGAGTTCATCACTCAATGGAAGGCTTACACCAAAAACCCTGATCGTGTAACCAATGACCCAATGGAAGCGACTTACATCGGTTTCAACATGTGGGTAAATGCAGTGAAAGATGCCGGCACCACTGATGTCGATGCCGTTGAACAAGCCATGATTGGTCAAGAAACGCCTAACCTGACTGGCGGCATCGCCGTGATGAACAAAAACCACCATTTGAGCAAACCAGTGCTGATTGGTGAAATCCAAGACGACGGCCAATTTGAAGTCGTTTGGGAAACCGACGGTGTTGTACCAGGTGATGCTTGGTCTGACTTCTTGCCAGGTTCGAAAGACCTTATCTCTGATTGGACAGCGCCTATTAAGTGCGGTAACTACAATATTAAAACCGAAGCTTGTTCAGGCCAGAACTACTAAGTTTTTAGCAAGCTATAACTTGTTAACTTAGCATTTTCCCAGTGTTGACATTTCCCCCCTGCTGACGCCTAGCAGGGGGAATTTTTTAAAGCGAAATTCAAATCAGATTATTAACGAAACTTCTTTTCAGAACCCTTTTTGTGACCTCTTGCTCATCAAGTTTGGCAATTTATGGATAGCAAGTAATGACTAAAAATCGCCTTTTAAAGAATTGCGTAACCTCTTATTCGCGACATGGAGTATGACCTTGAGACATTTAATGGCACTTTGTTGCTGTCTTTTTGGACTCTTATCTTTTTCAGCCCATAGCGCTGATGCAGCCCCGACAGAAACCTTACTGACTGAGCTTGCTGATGCCAAACTGAAAGATATGGCCCCTATTTTAGAACAGCTAGCAAACAATGAAGGAGAAGCTATCCTGCCGCTTTTCCATACCTTACTAGGGGGTGATCTTTACTATATAAGAAAAGATAAGAGCCTAGTGGAGAAGTTCGATGATCAAGGTACTACTTTGTATCGAGATGTTTTCAACCAAACTATAGTGCCAAACCTTGGTAAACGAGATGTTAAAAAGATACGCGTAAACAATACGTTACGTGGTTATCTACGTAATGCCATCGCGCAAATTCAACTCACGGCTACATCGCCTTTAGTGCGCGAATCCGCGGTGAGAGAGCTGCTGTCTAAACTCGACGATAAGACGGTTGCCGTACTAGAAACGCTTTACCCAAAAGAGCAAAACGCTAAGGTTAAAGATGCCATGGGATTGGCGTTAGCCATGCACACAGCCAGTTCAACGCAAGTGAGTGTGTCTCAGCGTTTAACGGCCATTGAGCGATTGTCCACCAGCCTAGAAGGGGATGTCCGTAACGCCTTAACTAAACTGGTCAAAGACGACAACCCGGATGTAGTAGAAAGCGCGACCTTAGCACTTGAAAAAATTGCCCAACGGGCAGAACGCTTTGCCTTTGTTGACCAATTATTTTTCGGCTTGAGCCTTGGCTCTGTGCTGCTATTAGCGTCCATTGGCTTGGCAATTACCTTTGGTGTTATGGGTGTGATCAACATGGCCCATGGTGAAATGATCATGCTTGGGGCTTACACCACTTATGTGGTTCAGCTAATCATGCCCAATTATATCGACCTTTCTATTTGGGTCGCCATTCCTGCCGCTTTTCTCGTCTCTGGTTTAATGGGGGTATTGATCGAACGTTTGGTGATTCGTCATCTGCACGGCCGCCCTCTAGAAACACTGCTGGCCACCTTTGGTATCAGTTTGATACTACAACAACTGGTACGTACTATTTTCTCACCCCTTAACCGTCAGGTGTCTACACCGAGTTGGATGAGTGGTTCATGGGAAATCAACCCAGTGCTGTCACTTACCCTAAACCGTTTGTACATTTTAGCCTTCGCGCTTTTGGTCTTTATCGCCTTGGTGATCATCCTTAAGAAAACCTCACTAGGCCTCAACGTTCGTGCCGTCTCGCAAAACCGTAATATGGCCAAAGCCATGGGTGTCAAAACCCACTGGGTAGACGCCATGACCTTTGGTTTAGGATCAGGCATTGCTGGTATCGCTGGCGTGGCCCTTAGTCAGCTAACCAATGTGGGACCAAACCTAGGCCAAGCCTACATCATAGATTCCTTTATGGTGGTGGTATTTGGTGGCGTGGGTAACTTATTAGGAACATTAGTTGCGGCTTTCTCGCTTGGTATTGCAACGAAATTTTTGGAGCCGACCACTGGCGCCGTGTTGGCCGCCATCATTGTCTTGGTGTTCATTATTCTCTTTATCCAAAAACGTCCTAAAGGACTCTTTCCACAAAAAGGGAGGGCGGCAGAATGACACGTCTCACTCAATGGTTTTCAGAAGGCCGCTCGACGGGCAAACACACACTGCCGTTCGTAGTTATTTTATTGGCGGTCAGCTTATTGGCCAGTGCTGCCAACCTGTTTTTACCCGCTGACTCAGCGCTCTATGTGAGCACTTATACTATTACTCTATTGGGTAAGTATCTGTGTTATGCCATGTTGGCTTTAGCGGTGGATATTATTTGGGGCTACTGCGGCATTCTTAGCCTAGGCCATGGTGCGTTTTTCGCCCTTGGCGGTTACGCCATGGGCATGTACCTAATGCGTCAAATTGGTGACCGTGGCGTGTACGGCAATCCATTACTACCAGATTTCATGGTGTTCTTAGATTGGCAAGAACTGCCTTGGTTCTGGCTAGGCATGGATCAATTTTGGTTTGCCATGATCATGGCAGTTGCAGTTCCAGGTTTGCTGGCATTTGTGTTCGGTTGGTTGGCGTTCCGCTCCCGAGTCACAGGCGTGTATTTGTCCATCATGACCCAAGCTCTGACCTATGCCCTATTACTGGCTTTCTTCCGCAATGAAATGGGCTTTGGTGGTAACAATGGTTTAACCGACTTTAAAGAAATTTTGGGCTTTGACCTGCAAGCAGACAACACCCGTGTCAGCCTATTTATGATCACTGCTTTCTTACTGGCGATTATCTTTGTCATTAGCCAACGTATCTTGGCATCCCGTTTTGGTAAAGTGGTATTAGCGATTCGTGATGCCGAAGCTCGCTCGCGCTTTATCGGCTACCGCACGGACCGCTACAAGGTCTGGCTGTTTGTTTATTCGGCGGTCATCGCAGGTATTGCAGGGGCTCTGTATGTACCTCAAGTTGGCATTATTAACCCTGGCGAATTCTCCCCGATCAACTCCATAGAGATGGTCATTTGGGTAGCTGTTGGAGGACGTGGCACCTTAATCGGAGCGGTTATTGGCGCCATCTTGGTGAACTATGCCAAAACACGTTTCACTGCCATTTTACCAGACGCTTGGTTATTCGCATTAGGGGCTATGTTTGTACTAGTGACCCTGTACTTACCCAAAGGACTCATGGGCTTATATGAAAAAATGATGGCTAAACGCCGTCCACAAGGCAGAAAGGAGTCGCAAGCATGAGCACTCTCAACAATACCGTAGAGAATTTTCGCTCCACTTTCCGTCGTGACCAAGTTTGGCCTTTCTTAGTGCCAACACAAAGCGCGGTCAACGTGGACAACCAAATGATCCTCTACGTTGAAGACTTGAACTTGAGCTTTGATGGCTTCAAAGCCCTAAACAATTTGAATCTATACGTTAACGACGGTGAGCTACGCTGTCTCATTGGCGCCAACGGTGCTGGTAAAACAACCTTGATGGACGTGATTACCGGTAAAACGCAGTGTGATTCGGGCACCGTTTTCTTCGGGCAAAACCATAACCTGCTCAACAAAGACGAAGCGGAAATTGCCCAGTTGGGCATAGGTCGTAAGTTTCAAAAACCGACCGTTTTTGAAGAGCAAACCGTATTTGATAATTTAGAATTGTCACTGAAAACGGATAAAGGGGTATTACCCACGCTGTTTTCTTGCCTAACGCCCACCCAGATTGATCGCATTGACGAGGTGCTGAAAATCATTGGTTTGGCAAAACACCGCTTCATGTTGGCCGGGGCTTTATCCCACGGTCAAAAACAGTGGTTAGAAATTGGGATGTTGTTAGCCGCTGACCCTCGCCTATTACTGATCGATGAACCCGTGGCAGGTATGACAGCCCAAGAAACAGAACGTACCGCTGAGTTACTAACCTCCTTAGCAGGAGAGCGCACAGTGATTGTAGTAGAGCATGACATGGAATTTGTACGTAGCATCGCCCGTACCGTCACCGTGTTGCACCAAGGTTCCGTCCTAGCAGAAGGCACTATGGACCAAATCCAAAGCAACAAAGACGTCATTGAAGTCTACCTAGGGGAAGAAGCGGCAAGTGAAGGAGCGAAAGCATGATTTCTATTAATAATGTTGACCAATTGTACGGTGGCACTCAAATTTTATGGGGCTTGGATTTAGACATTGTACCAGGTTCCATTACCTGCATTATGGGCCGTAACGGGGTGGGTAAAACCACCTTACTAAAAGCCATTATGGGCTTGTTGCCGATAAAAAGTGGCGACATCACGATGGAAGGCCAAACCCTTAGCAAGCAAAGTGCAGAAAAACGTGCCTACTCTGGCATTGGTTATGTGCCTCAAGGACGAGATATTTTCCCTATGCTCACGGTGGAAGAAAACCTGCGTATTGGCTTGCCCGTACGCGGCAAACGCACCAAGGATTCACCAAAAGAGATTCCAGAGAAAATCTTTGAACTGTTCCCTGTGTTAAAAGATATGCTACACCGCCGTGGTGGTGATTTATCCGGCGGTCAGCAACAGCAATTGGCCATTGGGCGAGCGCTGGTACTCGAACCGAAAGTGTTGATTCTGGACGAGCCAAATGAAGGGATACAGCCGAATATCGTTAAACAAATTGGCGATGTCATTCTAAAATTAAACGCCGAAGAAGGGTTAACTGTGATCCTTGTGGAGCAAAAACTGGGCTTTGCTCGCCGTGTCGGCAAAGAGTTCCGTTTAATGGAAAAAGGCCGCATTGTGGCCTCAGATAAAATGGAAAAGCTCGATGATGACTTGATTAAACAATACTTGGCGGTTTAATTTAATGGTATTCATGGCAAATTAAACCATTGCGAGGCAGACAGAGTTCCCCCTATGACAGACCAAAGTAACCTCGCCCTAAGCCCTATCGAGACACTCACAAGTGCCATCGAGACACCCACAAGTGCCACTGACAAGCCGACCAAAAGTGCTTTAACCGTGCTTTCGCCTTCTCAGTGGCAAGCCTTTTTAACCCTAGGCATTAGCAAAACATCCCGTGGTAGTGTTCTGAAAACTTGTGACCACAAGGGCCCTTTATACGTACAAAAAGCCTTTTATCCAGAAGGCAAAGACACCGCCCACATTTATTTATTACACCCACCGGGCGGCTTAGTGTCCGGAGATGAGCTCACCATTACGGCAAATCTTGGCTCTGATACTCATGCACTCATCACTACCCCTGGCGCGGGTCGTGTTTACCGTGCCCGAGAAGATAAAACGCTACAACACCAGATCACCTGTTTGAACGTCGAGCAAAACGCCATTATGGAATGGCTACCACAAGAAACCATCCTGTACCCTAATGCTCACACCCGCTTAGAAAACCGCATTAACCTTGCTGAAGGTGCCAAATTTATTGGTTGGGAAATCACCTGTTTTGGGCTACCCGCCAACCAATTAGATTTTGCCCAAGGCCAAGCTGAGCAAGGCTTTGAAGTACGCCAGCAAGGTCAATTAAAAGTACGAGAGCGGCTCATCATAGATCAATCCAAACCTTCGATCTTAAACGCTAAAGCGGGCATGAATGGTTTACCTATCAATGGACTAATGGTGGCAGGACCTTTTAATGAGCCCGCCTCTTTGGAGCCATTAATCGACGCCTTGCGTGAACTTTGCCAAGACCATAATGCCCTATGCGGCGTTACCTTGGTGGAAGAGTATTTACTGGTACGTAGCTTGCACAATGATTCGGAACAGATGAAACAAGTGTTTAGCCAGTGTTGGCGCTTAATACGCCCACAACTTATTGATAAACAGGCTTGCGAACCCAGAATTTGGGCCACCTAGATAACACCTTAGGTCCTCCAGAATTATCGCCAAAATTAAGAGAAGTAAAAGGGTACATACTATGGAATTGCTGCCAAGAGAAAAAGATAAACTACTGGTCTTCACGGCTGCCCTACTTGCCGAACGTCGCCTTAACCGCGGCTTGAAACTTAACTACCCAGAAGCTATGGCGTACATCACCATGGAAATTATAGAAGGCGCACGAGACGGTAAAACCGTTGCAGAGTTAATGAGCTATGGCAAAACCTTACTCAGCGCTGAGCAAGTCATGGATGGTGTCGCAGATCTCATCCATGAAGTTCAAGTAGAAGCTACCTTCCCTGACGGAACTAAGCTTGTCACCGTCCACCATCCTATTAACTGAGCCCAAGGAGGCATCCATGACCCCAGGTGAAATTCAGGTTGCTGAGGGCGTTATTGAGTTAAATGTCGGCCGCGAAACGCGACGCATCAGAGTCGAAAACACAGGGGACCGGCCGGTACAAATAGGTTCCCATTACCACTTTTATGAAGTCAATCCGGCTTTATCTTTTGACCGTGAATTGAGCAAAGGTTTTCGTTTAAACATTGCCTCAGGGACAGCAGTACGTTTTGAGCCCGGCCAAGGTCGTGAAGTAGAACTGGTCGAATACGCAGGCAGTAAAACCATCTATGGTTTCCGTGGCGAGATCATGGGCAAACTCGATGCTAAAACAGGAGACGATCAATGAGCGAATCCAACAAACCCAACACAGCCCAAATGGATCGTCAAAGTTATGCACAAATGTTTGGTCCTACCACAGGTGACAGAGTGCGTCTTGGCGATACCGACCTGTGGATTCAGGTGGAGAAAGACTTCACTACCTACGGGGACGAAGTAAAGTTTGGCGGCGGTAAAGTGATTCGTGATGGCATGGGACAAAGCCAAGTGACTAACGCTATTGCCGTAGACCTAGTCATCACCAACGCGCTTGTACTGGACCACTGGGGCATCGTCAAAGGTGATGTGGGTGTCAAAGATGGCCGTATTTTTAAAGTTGGTAAAGCCGGTAACCCAGATGTTCAAGACAATGTGGATATTATTATTGGCCCTGGCACAGAAGTGATTGCTGGTGAAGGTTCGATTCTGACCGCTGGCGGCATCGACGCTCACATTCACTTTATTTGCCCACAACAAATTGAAGAAGCCCTCACCTCTGGGGTCACCACCATGATAGGCGGTGGTACTGGCCCAGCAACAGGCACCAATGCTACTACCTGTACTTCTGGCCCTTGGTATCTGGGTAAAATGATGCAAGCGACTGATAGTATGCCCATGAACCTAGGCTTTCTAGGAAAAGGTAATGCCAGCTTGCCCGAAGCGTTAGAAGAACAGCTTGAAGCCGGTGCATTTGGTCTGAAACTTCACGAAGATTGGGGCACTACGCCCGCCTCGATTGATTGTTGCCTAAGTGTGGCAGAAAAATACGATGTGCAGGTGGCCATTCATACCGACACTCTAAACGAATCGGGTTTTGTAGACAGCACACTGGATGCCTTCAAAGATAGGGTAATACATACTTACCACACAGAAGGTGCTGGCGGTGGCCATGCGCCAGACATTATTCAGGCTTGCTCTAATCCTAATGTCTTGCCCTCTTCCACCAACCCGACTCGTCCTTACACCCACAACACGGTGGATGAACATCTAGACATGCTGATGGTCTGTCACCATTTGGACAGTAATATCCCTGAAGATGTGGCCTTTGCTGATTCTCGTATTCGTAAAGAAACCATTGCCGCGGAAGACATTCTTCATGACCGTGGTGCATTCAGTATGATTTCTTCCGACTCCCAAGCCATGGGCCGTGTAGGGGAAGTGGTGACGCGGACTTGGCAAACCGCCCACAAGATGAAGCAGCAGTTTGGCCTGTTAGCAGAAGACCAAGAGCTGGGAGCAGATAACTTCCGTGCTCGTCGTTACATTGCCAAATACACCATTAACCCAGCCATTGCCCACGGCGTAAGCCATGAGATTGGCTCGATTGAACCGGGTAAATTAGCGGATCTGGTATTATGGAAACCCGCGTTTTTCGCGGTCAAACCTTCCATGATCATCAAGGGTGGCATGATTGCCAGTGCGCCTATGGGTGACCCAAACGCCTCGATCCCAACGCCGCAACCTGTGCATTATCGCCCTATGTTTGGCGCTTTTGGCAAAGCGGCCGCCGCCACCTCACTAACTTTTGTTTGTGAAGCGGCATTACACAACGGCTTGAAAGAGAAACTTGGCCTAGAGCGCACATTAGTAGCCTGTAAAAACACCCGTAACATTTCTAAATTAGATATGGTTCACAACAACTGGTTACCAAATATTAGCGTCGACCCACAAACCTACGAGGTGCGTGCCGATGGCGAATTGCTCACTTGTGAACCCGCCAAAACCTTACCGTTGGCTCAGCTTTACACTTTATTTTAGGACGACATATTATGTTAGATATTTACCAGCGCTTGGGCTGTCATTGCCACGAGCCTGTTTACACCAAGGTTGTACTTAGCCATGAACAAAGAGAACGCGGCCGCTTAAAGTTGGTAGGCACCAATAACGAAGAAGTGCGAGTGTTTCTAGAGCGTGGCAAGCCTCTATTGGTGGGCGAATACCTAAAATCTGAATGCGGCAAAATAGTCCAAGTGGAAGGAGCGGTGGAAAGTGTCGCCCACGCCAGCTGCGATGATTGGGAAAACTTTTCTAAAGCCTGCTATCACTTAGGCAACCGCCATACCAAGATTCAAATTGGTGAGCGCTGGCTGCGCATCAAACCCGACCATGTGCTTGAAGAAATGCTGCATCTGTTAGGTTTGGTGATCAGCCACGAAGAAGCCGTTTTTATTCCCGAGTCAGGAGCTTATAGCCATGGTCATCACAGCCACGGATAGCAACCTGTTACGACTATTACAGCTTAGTAGTGTCAGCTTACCTGTGGGGGGCTATGCCTTTTCCCAGGGTATGGAATATGCCATTGATCGAGGCTGGGTAAAAAAACAGCAAGAGGTAGAAGATTGGATTAGCGTTCAATTGCATCAATCCCTTGCACGAATGGACTTGCCCATTTTGAGGTTGTGCCTAGAAGCTTGCCGAAGCCAATCCAGTGAGCGCCTAGAGGAACTTAACCAGCTGGTGTTGGCCTGTCGGGAAACGAAAGAACTGCGGTTGAACGACACAGCTATGGGCGAAGCCCTATCTCGGCTCATGCAGAGTTTGGAGATACCTTCGCCCTTCACCCGCAGCCAAGATGTCAGCTTTGTCTGCCTGTTCGCACTGGTTTGCCACCATTGGCAAATTCCATTTGAGTTGGCAGCACTGGGCTTTACTTGGTCTTGGTTAGAAAATCAGGTGGCTGCCGCCACCAAACTGGTGCCTCTGGGACAAACCCAAGCACAGCAGTTATTGGGCACGTTACAACTTGATATTAATGAGGCGATCCGTCTGTCGAAAAGTATCACAGAAGACAGAGTCGGCGCTGGTTTGCCCAGCATTGCTATTGCCAGCTCATTACATGAAACACAATATTCACGACTGTTTCGTTCTTAACGGGTCGCGACGAATCTTCTATTTTGTATAAGGAATACACCATGAGTAAACCAAAACAAACTTTACGCGTTGGCGTTGGCGGCCCAGTTGGGTCAGGAAAAACCGCACTGTTGCGCTCATTGTGCTCAGCGTTACGTGATTATTATAATATCGCCGTGGTGACCAACGATATTTACACGCAAGAAGACGCAAAATTCTTAACCGCCCACCAAGCACTGGATGAAGACCGTATTCTGGGTGTCGAGACGGGAGGCTGTCCCCATACCGCGATTCGTGAAGACGCCTCCATGAACCTAGCGGCTATTGACCAACTCTTGGCTCGTCATGGTGAACTGGATGTAGTGTTTGTGGAAAGTGGTGGTGATAACCTCAGCGCAACCTTTAGTCCAGAACTGTCTGATCTAACGATTTATGTGATCGACGTGTCAGCAGGGGACAAGATTCCACGCAAAGGAGGGCCGGGTATTACTAAGTCCGATCTATTGATTATCAACAAGACAGACCTAGCTCCTTTGGTTGGAGCGTCCTTAGACGTTATGGACCGTGATGCGAAAATGATGCGCGGCGATCGCCCTTTTGTTTTTTCCAACCTGAAAAAAGCCGAAGGCTTGGACCAAATCATTCAATTTATCATCCGTGAAGGTATGTTAGAATCCAAAGCTATTCCAGCCGCAAGAGCGGTGGTTTAAATAAGTACGTTTTTTTATTTATTTTTAGGAGATTTCACATGCGTCTACATACGCTAAAACTAAGCCTTGTGGCTTTCATTACCGCCCTACCCGCTCTTGTATTTGCTCACGCTGGTCATGAACACACGTCCAGCTTTATGACAGGTTTCTTGCACCCAATGGGTGGCTTTGATCACCTATTGGCGATGTTTGCTGTCGGCCTTTGGGCTGCAACCCTAGGAGGGCGTGCTGTATTGACTGTGCCTATGGCTTTCGTTGCAACCATGTTGATTGGTGGTGGCCTAGCGGTTGCAGGCATGGCCGTGCCTTTCATTGAGCAAGGTATCTTGTTGTCTGTGATTGTGATGGGTGCTTTGTTGGTAGGTGCTGCACGCTTCCCTGCGATTATCTGCGCGGCCATTGCAGGTGTCTTTGCCCTGTTCCACGGTGCCGCTCACGGCCTAGAAATGCCTTTAAATGCTAACGGTATGGAATATGCAGCTGGCTTCGCACTCGCTACGATTGCGCTACACCTTGTTGGCCTAGGCTTTGGACAAGTGTTTACCCGCCTACAAACACCAATGATTTCTCGTCTAGTCGGTAGCATCATTGCCATTGCTGGCGTGGTTATGTCTTTCGCATAACAGCATTAGACTAGCCACTAATTCCCAATAACACTAAAGACTCAG
Source organism: Marinomonas sp. (assembly GCF_039940335.1). GTDB lineage: Bacteria > Pseudomonadota > Gammaproteobacteria > Pseudomonadales > Marinomonadaceae > Marinomonas. The sequence goes on from NZ_JBDVGW010000008.1 coordinate 41,195, forward strand.
TTAACTCATTGTTATCTGAGTCTTTTTTTCTTGATATAAAATGAATAAAGTCATCTAAAAAAACTTTGGTAGTTTACTAATGTTGAAAAAAGGCTGAGAATGTTTGGCAACTTCATTCTCTTTTAACGCTAAGGTACTTATTCTTTGCGCCAGCCCATAAAGCAATTACCGGCCATTGCCCTATCAATCATTACCTTTATGTTTTTATCGGTAATTGGTGTGTATTGGGCACATATGTCTAATAATGCAACACAGGCCGAACAAAAGTTTTTATTAGGCGGCATTGCCCGATCCCAGGCCTCCATTGTGGAGCGCCGCCTTGCATTAGCCTTTACCTCGGCGCAAATGCTGGCTCACGATATTGAAAAGAGCAACGGCGACTCACGAAACTTTCAGTCCTATGCTAAGGATATTCGCGCCACCATTGGCGGGATACACAGCTTACAATTGGCTCCTGATGGTATCATTCGCAAAATTGACCCGCTTGAAGGCAACGAAACCGCCCTTGGGTTAAACATCATTACGCACCCTAGTTTAAAAGAAGAGACTCAAAGAGCGATCAAAAACAAAGAGATGCTGATTATTGGGCCGCTTCAACTTGTTCAAGGCGGTGAGGCTATCATTAGCCGATCACCTATTTTTTTAGACAGCAATACTGATAAAGAGAGGTTTTGGGGCTTTTCCTCTGCTGTCATCCTTTCAAACAGCTTGTTCCAGTCAACCAATTTACAAGAGCTGGAAAACCAAGGTTACAGCTACCAGCTTGCTCGCAACCAGCTAGGCAGTAACAGTCGCACACTTTTCTTCAGTTCCGAGCTGCCGCTTTCTGAAACTTACGCTTCCATTGACCTTATTCTGCCTGCTGGTAATTGGTCATTAAGCATAGGTCGCGACATCAGCGCACTATTAATGGACCGGTTGCGTTTTGGCTACTCTCTAACCTTATTGATTGCATCACTTGCGGCTTTCTCGGTCTACTTTGTCACCTCGCAACCATTGAAGTTGCGTAAACTGGTTAGTGAAAAAACTCAAGCGTTACAAGATTTAGCCTATAAAGACCCTTTAACGGGTCTCTACAATAGACGCTATTTAACCGATACGCTTCCGAAACTACTGCTTAATAATCAAACTAAACTCAATACGTCGGCGTTTATTTATTTTGATTTAGATGACTTTAAGCGTATCAATGACACCATAGGTCATGATGTGGGTGACCAAGTATTGGAGATTGTGGCTCAACGCCTAGTTCGCATCGTCAAAGAAAAAGATACGGTTGTTCGATTAGGTGGAGACGAATTTGGCATTTACCTGAGCAGTATCCTTAACCCTCATGAGGCAGAAGAAATCGCGAACCAAGTGCTCGAAGCTATTCACGCCCCTCTAAAAATTGATATCCGGGATTTTTACCTAACCACATCTTTGGGCATCGCCATGATTCCAGAGCACGGTAACGATCTTGTGACCATTATGCAGAATGCCGATATGGCCCTATACGAATCCAAATTGCAGGGTAAAAACCAGTGCTCATTTTACGACGAGAAAATGAAAGAGCAGGCCATCAACTTGGCTCAAGTGGAGTCTGATATCTCCCATGCCTTGCAGCATCAGGAGTTTGAACTGTATTTCCAACCGATTTTTGACTTATCCAGCAAAAAGATCATCGGCGCCGAGGCGCTGATTCGCTGGAACCATCCAGACAAGGGTTTGGTTTTTCCTGATAAATTCATTACTCTGGCAGAAGACACTGGTCAGATTGTTGATATAGGCTACTGGGTTATTGAAAGTGCGATCCAATACTTAGCCCGCCGTCACAAAGAGGGTCACCCGAATATTCTCTTGCACGTAAATTTATCCCCTCTTCAGTTAGCGGATCCAAACCTTTTAGAGCAAGTTAAATTTTTACTTGGAAAATACCAAGTAGACGGTAGTTGTTTGGGGTTTGAGGTCACAGAAACGGCACTATTAAGTGATACTAAGTTAGCCATCTCAATACTCAATTCTTTTAAGAGCATGGGGATTTATATTGCTATCGATGACTTTGGTATTGGCTACTCTTCACTGGGTCAACTTAAAAATCTTCCGGTTAATCAGCTTAAAATTGATCGCAGTTTTGTGATGGATTTAGAAACCGATTTGGACGATAGAAAGATTGTCGAAGCCATTATTGCCATGAGCCACAAACTTGGCATTAAAGTCATCGCCGAGGGCATAGAAACCATGGAGCAATGGCAAATGCTGTCAGATTTCCACTGTGACTTTGGTCAAGGGTATGTGGTCAGCCGCCCTATTCCGGAAGCCGAGTTTAATGCTCGTCCCCAGTTAGAGCTTACTTAAACAAACACTTTCGCCACAAAAAAGCCCTAAGCCAACCCCTATATAAAGGTCATGACTTAAGGCTTTTTATAGTTTTTAAAATTATAGTTCTAAAATACTAGGACGCTAGACAGATAGCTCTGCCATGGTTGTGTACTTCAACCAATTCTTTGTGCAGGCTACAAATAGCTTTCTCGTAATCTTCTTCATCAATGACAAACTGCATATCCACCTGACGCATAGATTGGTGCATTGCCAAGACGTTGACTTCTTGTTCCGCAATGGCTTTTACCGCTTTCGCTAACATACCAGTCGTTTTCATATCGCTACCAATAGCTGAAACAATGGCCACTTTACGTTGATTAATCTCGGCATCGTTGAAGCATTCATGTAGCTGTTTCATGACTCGCTTCAAGGTTTTAAGATTAATGGCCAAGTAATGGGTAATGGTATTGGCGTTAATATCTTTGGCAATGATATGAGCGTTAAAGCGATTCAAAACTTTTAGAATGGCGCCATCAAACTCGTCGATATCGCCCGCCATGTCTTGATCAAATACTTCTACCGCAAAGACGCCACGACAGCCTGCGATGATTTCGACACAAGGCGCATCACTAACGTAATCACCTGTAATCAAAGTACCGGTATGCTCTGGCTCAAAGGTGTTTTTCACCCGTAAAGCAATACCACTTTGACGCAGACCTTTCGCCGCTTTCGGATGGATAGCTTCCATTCCCAAATTTGCTAACTGATCGGCCACATCATAGTTAGTTCGCCCAATTGGCACGGCTTTGTCTTCTCCCACTAGGCGCGGGTCAGCACTGCTTAAGTGGAATTCTTTGTGAATCACCGCTTCGTAAGCTTGGGTCAAAACCGCAATGCGACTAAAGGTCATTTCACTGTAGCCACGATCAAATGTCGACATTAAGCCAGTTTCACTGTGCGCATAGCCTGTGGCAACCGGTAACTCAGTATTCATGTCTACATTTTTGAATGCATCGACAATGCGCTCGTCCAAAGACATATGGACTGAGCTATTCCAACCAGTCAAATCCACAAACACGGCATTAACGCCATCACGCTTTAACAAGGTCGCGGTATTCCAAGCACTGTGAGCTTCACCAATACTGGCAAGCATTTCACGTACTGTGGAAAGGTGCTCGTTAATAGAAAAGTGTCCGTGTTGGCAAAGGCGATGTAAGTCTTCCAAGCATTCCTGAGCATCTTGTAAGCGGCTGTTTAAAAAGCGGTTCGCTTGCGCTAGTAATTCCCCTGGACCAAACAAAGATTCGTTTATCGACAGCATGGATTCACGAACTTCCTGCAGCGCTGCGGCCCAATGGTTTTGCTGACGCTCTTGAGCGAACAAAGCATAAACCCCTGCATCGCCTGTTTTCTTATGTTCAAGCAGTTTATCTGTCATACCACCGTAAGCGGATACAACAAATACACGTTGGTAAATCGTATCTGCGCGAACGGGCTTAAAAACTATATTATCTCGTACCGACTGGTAGTCACTCATGGACGTACCGCCGATTTTCTCAACTGTATGTTGTCCCATTTTTAACCTGTAAATAAGGGGCCAAAGAGCGTACTTCGGCCATCGATAATCGCTGGCGCTATAGTGTCATAAGGTCGCCTAAAAATTAAGCGCCAAATGCACAATTCCAGCGAATATGAAAGGTTACACTTTGAAGCGCCATTTCAACCAAATAATCCTCTAGCTGGCACCAGCAAAAACAGCCCATAGTGGGCTGTTTACGACGCTTAATTTCCCAAAGGCTAGTCTATAATTTCATAGGCCCCATCGGCGTTATGGACCTCTTTACCTGTGATCGGAGGATTAAACACACAGGCCAACTTGAGCTCCTTGAAAGCTCGTAATGTGTGTGCATCATGCTTATCTAGCACATACACAACCCCAGGCTTAATCTGATGTTTTTCACCCGTTTCACGGCTTTCTACTTCGCCTTCACCCGACATGCAATAGACAGACTCGAGATGATTTTGATAGTGCATATCAAAATCTTTACCCGCATAAATGGTGGTGATATGAAAAGAAAAGCCCATATTGTCTTCTTTTAGAATGAGTCGTGTACTTTCCCAATTACCATCGGGTGAGACAACACGGCGCTCAGTTTTTTCACATTCATTTAGATCACGTGCAAACATTATTTCTCCTACTCCTTAAAAAATTAAACACTACAACCCATTTGATTGGTTACACCGCGATGTCATAGCCTTCATCAAAATAGCTTTTCGCTTCTGGCATATCGTCTTCCTTAGCGCACACTTCTCGAATGGCTTTTTCAAGGATATCTATGCCTGCAGCCAACTCATCATCTGGAATAATCAGTGGGCATAAAAATTTCACCACTTGATCATCGGCCCCAGAAGTTTCGATCATCAAACCGTTTTGGAAACATTTTTGCGTAATTTTGCTGGCCAGCTCGCCGCTCACACAGTTAATGCCACGCATCATGCCACGCCCTTGTAAGGTAAAGTTACCCTCACCAAACTCGTTCACTATGCTTTGAGTGCGCTCGTGAATGTAGTCGCCTTTGCGCTTAATGTCTTTTACAAACTGGTCATCGGCCCAGTAGTGATCAATGGCGGCTTTCGCTGTCACGAAGGCTAGGTTATTACCGCGGAAAGTACCGTTGTGCTCACCTGGCTTCCATTCATCTAATTCGGGTTTCATCAACACCACAGCAAAGGGTAATCCATAACCGCTAAGAGATTTCGACATGGTGACGATATCTGGCGTGATGCCTGCACCTTCAAAGCTGAAAAAGCTACCAGTACGACCACAACCCGCTTGAATATCATCCACGATAAGAAGCACGCCGTGCTTTTTACAAATGGTTTCCAGATTCTGCAACCAGCTATAGCTAGCGGAATTAATACCGCCTTCCCCTTGAACGGTTTCGACAATGACAGCGGCCGGAAGGTCGACACCACTGCTGGAATCGCTCAGTACTTTATCCAGATATTCAGTGGTTTCGATACCATCGCCTAAATAACCATCAAAGGGTACGGTTGAGACAGAAGCCCCTAGGCTTGTGCCCGCTGCACCACGGTGATGAGAATTACCGGTGACAGATAAAGCCCCTAAACTACAGCCATGAAAACCGTTAGTGAAACTCACAATGTTTTCACGACCTGTGACGTTACGAGCCAATTTAAGCGCTGCTTCCACCGCATTGGTACCAGTAGGACCCGTAAACTGCATCATATACTGTAGATTACGTGGTTTTAGAATATGTTCGTTGAAACTCTCCATAAACTCACCCTTAGCCTTGGTATGCAAATCCAAGCCGTGAGTGATGCCGTCATCCATGATGTAAGCTAAAAGCTTTTCTTTAAAAACTGGATTGTTATGGCCATAGTTCAATGTACCTGCTCCAGCCAAAAAGTCGATGTATTTATTACCTTGCTCATCAAAAAGTAATGCTCCTTGCGCGCGATGAAAGACGCGAGGAAATGAGCGTGCGTAGGATTGAACTTCTGATTCTAACTCTTCAAATATTTTCATTAATGGATTCCTTTATCATGATTCAAATCTAAGACATGGCCTAAATGGCCTGAAAATTTAGGCAACAATTGGCCCTATTCGAACTAAGTATTCACTGTCGTGAAGCCCCTCGAAATGGCGCTCTTTATCAAACATGAGCGTCTCATTGAGTGGCGCATTTAATTGCTTAGCTAACGCTCGAAATAAAGCCCAAGATGCCTGATTAGACTTTGTAATAGTGGTCTCTATATGGCTCACTGTTGCGCAACTTTCCCGCGATAAAAGTGCCAACAGCATGGTTTTTGCCAACCCCTTACCACGTGCGCGCTCGCCCACCGCTACTTGCCAAACAAACAAGGTGCTAGGTGATGCTGGCAACAAATAGCCAGAAACAAAACCCACCAGCTCTTCACCTTGCTTCGCCGCCATACAGGTGTCACTGAAATGACCAGCCTGCAATAAATTGCAATACACGGAGTTGCCATCAAGTGGGGGACATGCAGACACCAACTTATTTACCGCCATTCCCTCTTCCGAGGTCGGTGAAGACAATTGAATATCGCTCGCCACCATCATTCAATCTCCTTTGAAAACAAACAATATAAAAACAAAATTTCTATATTTATTAAATTTTTTAGAAAAAAATCAGCCAAATACAGAAAAAACATCAAAAAAACTACTTTGAACTCTAAATATGCTAACGAGTTAAAATGGCTTTGTCCACCAAAACAAATTAGAACTCTAATATTTTTTAAGATGTGTACATTGAGAGCTTTAGGCTTAATAAAAAAGTATGAAGTCCACTCGATAGAAGTCGAAATGCCTTAAATCCGTGTTAGTTGTTGCAAAAAGTCGGCAAAATCTGGAAAATGCCGCCCTTATTTAAAATCTGCACTAGGCATTTGCCGTAGCTTCACAGCATTTTCCTGCTCTTAAACAACACTAAAAATAGAGATATTCATGAAAAACAAAACTTCAATCCAAGGCACATGGGCGAGCCGTTGGATTTTCATTTTAGCCGCGACAGGCTCAGCCGTAGGCTTAGGTAACATCTGGAAATTTCCCTACATTACCGGCGAAAATGGCGGCGGAGCTTTCGTACTGGTTTACTTAATTTGTATTGCTCTTGTTGGCCTACCCATTATGATGGCGGAAGTTTTTATTGGCCGTCGAGCACGCAAAAATCCGATTAATGCCTTAGAAGATCTAGCAGAAGAGTCAGGTCAATCTAAGAAGTGGGGCATCATTGGCCTAATGGGCATGTTGGCGGGTATCTTCATTTTCTCTTTTTACTCTGTCGTTGCAGGCTGGGTATTACATTACATTAAAGCCATGGCATCAGGCGAACTGGCTAATGTGAGCTCGGAACAAGCTGGCGCGTTATTCAACGAACTATTGGCTGACCCAGTAACCTTACTAGGCTGGCACACTCTGTTCACCATAATGGTATTAGCGGTTGTTATTGCAGGTGTAAATAAAGGTCTTGAAAGAGCTACTCGTATCATGATGCCTGCGCTGTTCTTCCTTTTGATTGCACTACTTGGCTATGCTATTAGCACCCCAGGTTTTTCTCAAGGTTGGGACTTCATGTTCCATTTTGATGTGAGTGAATTGTCTTGGGATGCGGTCTTGGTTGCCCTAGGTCATTCCTTCTTCACGCTCTCTTTAGGTATGGGTACTATCATGGCTTACGGCTCTTACATGCCGAAAAAAGCGTCCATTGGTAGCACCGTTCTGATGGTAGGCGCACTAGATACCTTGGTTGCACTGGTGGCAGGCCTCGCTATTTTCCCGATTATTTTTTCGAACGGTATGAACCCAGGCGCTGGCCCAGGCTTGATGTTTATTTCATTGCCCGTTGCCTTTGGACAAATGGCCTTTGGTCAATTTTTTGGCGTCTTGTTCTTTGTTCTTGTTGGTGTCGCGGCATGGACATCAGCAATTTCCTTACTTGAGCCTTCTGTTGCCTTCTTGGTAGAACGTTTCAAACTAAAACGTTCTACTGCATCAATTGGCTTAGCTATCTTGGTATGGTTGTTGGGTATCGCTTGTTTGGGTTCTTTCAACTTCATGAGTGATGTAACCTTCTTCGGCAAGAATACCTTTGACGCTCTAGATTACTTGACCACCAACATCATGTTGCCACTTGGCGGTATCTTAATTGCTATCTTTGCCGGTTGGTTTGTAAAAGATCAGTTTGTGAAAGACGAAGTTCAAACTTCCAACATCATTCACACCTGCTGGAAAATTTCGGTTTGCGTTATTTCACCGATCGCTGTATCCATCGTGTTATTACTAAACCTATAAGGTACTAGTCCCTAGAACCAAAAATGCCCCGCATCCATGATGCGGGGCATTTTTTTTTGAAGATCAATAAAATAAAAACGATCTTACATGGACTTTAGAGCGTAACTCTCACTTAGCGATACAAAAGGCGCTGTCACGGCTTCTTTTAATTTTCGCTGAGACAGTTTATTCCAAAAAATTTCGTGGAAGTAAAAAGCTACGGTGTTGATGGCAGGTTCCACTATGGCCACAAGGCCGCCAACAACAAAGCTACCTGTAATTAGGTAAGCTACGGTAAAAGCAATAGTAAAGTGCATAACGGCGAAAGTAATAGTTTTAGTCATTTCGATCTCCTCATTTAATATATTATTTATATTAAATGAGGAATATTAAAACCGAAAATCAATTAAAAAAATACCGCCGATAGTTTTTAACTAATTTTAGTTAAAAAGCTCTGCACACCTTCTATTGGGTCGGAGAAAATCGCCACATTCTCAGCCTCGTCCACCTTAGACTCATGGTAGGCTAACCATAATTTAGCTCCCACCAAGACCACAGGTATATTAGGCTGCTGAACTTTCGCAACAAATCCCGCTACCTGACTGGCTTGCTCATTACCACAAAATACCATCAAACCCGACACATCGAGACCTTTCGATAACGCCACACAATCATCCGCTGATGCTAAATTTGATACAAATTCACAGCTAACACCTTGATCGGCCAGTATAAAACTAGCCATTATCCCCCATAGGTTAGACCCACCAGCAGCGGCACCTACTAAAGCCTTTCGCCCAGAACCATGCTGTTTTTTCAGGCCATGTAAGCGTACCGTAAGCTCCTCACTTACCACGGCCTCGCAAAAGCTTCCTTCCACGCCTTTAGCCAACAAAGCTAAGCTGGGCAAGAGCCAGTTCTGTACCGCTATGGACGCAGGGTACTGGGATAACACCTCGGCGCATAATTGGTGAATTTTATCGGCATTAAAAGCCTTCGCAGCGTTAATCAAGCTAGTTTGTAATAGTTGCCAATCACTGTCTAAGTTTGGGGTTTCTTCCGCCCCCTTCTCAATTAGAGCTCTTACTTTGCTGACCGCTACCCCTTGTTGCACCCAATACAAGATAGCTTCCACTTGTTTAATATCAGCCTCGCTGTAAAGACGATGGCCTTTCGCCGTTCTTTGCGGCTTCAGTAATCCATAACGTCTTTCCCAAGCTCTTAAGGTAACAGAGTTGACTCCCGTCTTGAGTGATAAATCCCGAATAGGAAATAGCGCCACCGTTGGATTGTCGTGTTCATTTGCTATAAAGCTTTCTAGTTCAACCTGTGACATATATTGCAATCCAACCTCTTCATTTAAAACGTAAAATTTATTTCTGCTAGCCAGAGTACCAACTGAAAAACACTTATACAAAATATTTTTTGTATAATTTATTTGACAAGGCTGTACAGGAAACTATATTGTACAACTATGGTTGTACAAATATAAATATGTACAACAAATGATTTCTTAAAAAGGTACAAAGCAATGACCGCAGCAGAAGAGAAAGCAATCAACATAGTCTATGACGTTGTCGTCATTGGTGCCGGTCTAGCTGGGTCAATGAGCGCATACCTGTTAGCAGAAGCGGGGCAATCCGTATGCGTTATTGAAAAAAGTCGTGGCTCTGGCGGGCGCTGCGGCAACCAGCGCATTGATGATCAAGTTCGTGTTGATATGGGTTCCCCGTATATCCATACCAAGCACCCAGATACCATTCAGGTGCTCGATCAGCTCGTCTCTGCCAACATTGCTTTGCATTGGTCCCAGCAAGATAAAGGCACAACCAAAACCTATATTGGTTCACCAAGCCTCACAGCCATATGTCGACACTTGGTACAGTCATCACGACTACTCACCAATACTCGTGCCCACCACCTAGAGCTTGACCATACCAAGCAGGTTTGGCGAATCCGGGATAGTCACTTTCAATTGATTACCCAATGTAAAAAAGTGATTCTATGTATTCCTGCACCTCAGGCAGCGGCCTTGCTTGCAGCAACCCAAGGTACAGAAGACTTGTGGGTGACCGCCAATCAAGCGAGCAAACACAGCACTTCCCAATGGGTCTTGTGGCTTGAAACCGCTCACTCAGACCTAAAGAGCATTATTTGCCCTGATCATCCGGTGATTGAATGCATGATCAAAGACAACCAAAAGCTCTCACACAAGGGAACAAGCTGCGACCGCTGGGTAATTCATAGCCGCAGTGATTGGGCCTCTCTAAACCTTGATAAGAGTAAAGAGCATATAGCAGAAGAGCTTATTAAAGGGTTTTGCGAAGACACAGGGCTAGAGCTCATTCGCCACGGTTCACCACATCGCTGGTTGTTTAGCCGCTTTCTACCTAACCCATCGGACACACCATTCAAATGGAATGAAGAATTAAACATTGGCTTAGCTGGAGACTGGCTAAGTTCAGGAGACACTGAAGGCGCACTATTAAGCGCTCATCAGTTGGCCAAAAAAATACGCTCAACATTGTGAACCATTAGAGGATACCCATCATGAAAAAATCTGACTCTAAGCAATACAAAATGATTGATAAAATTCCTGTTGGCATCAGCGCCTGTCTCTTAGGCGACCCAGTGCGCTTTAATGGTGGACACAGCCGCTCAAGCTTTTGTGACGACCAATTAAGTGCCTACTTTGACTATCAAAAATTTTGCCCAGAAATGGCGGCAGGTTTTGGTTCTCCAAGACCAACATTAAGACTAGAAGGCGACCCTACACAACCACGCATGGTTTTTTCTAAAAATTCAGCAACCGATGTTTCCAATGTATTTATGCGCGCCAGTGAACCTTACATAGAGACGCTTTCTCACCTTGACGGTTACATTGTCATGAAAAAATCGCCAAGCTGTGGCATGGAGCGCATTAAGGTCTACCAAGAAAATGGTCACCCGCACATGCAACGTAGCGCAGGTTTGTTCACCAAAGCCCTACAAGAACGCTACCCTCTGTTGCCGATCGAAGAAGACGGTCGATTAAATGATCCTAAATTACGGGAGAATTTTATCTTACGTGTTTATACTCACCATGACTTTCGCCACAGTGTAGACGAAAACGCCACAATGAAAGATCTTATCGCCTTCCATAGCCGCTATAAATATTTGGTAATGGCGCATTCATACCCTATGTATAAAGCGCTTGGCAAAATGCTCTCAGGACGCGATCCAAGAGCTATCGCAGAATTACGTCACGGATACTTCGAGACACTCATGAAAGCCTTGTCAAAACCTGCAAAACGCACCAGCCATTGCAATGCATTAATGCATATTATTGGTTACTTAAAAGACTCTGTGGACGTAGCGATACGAAAAGAAATTATTGCTGTGGTTGAGCAGTACCGCCGTGGTGAGGTAAATCTTGCGACCCCAATGACACTCTTGCATCACTACTTAAAATGCTACGGCAGTGAATACATAAAAAAGCAACAATATTTTATGCCTTACCCTGCGCCGTTAGGCATTCGTAATACGGTCTAATTATTGGAGCCTATAATGCACGTTAATAACCTAGTTTGGTTGCGGGATGATCTTCGCTTAGAAGATAACCCCGCCTTGTATTACGCAGCCCTGCAAGGCGAGATTCGTGTTGTCATGATGGCTTCACCTAAGCAATGGCAAGAGCACAACGAATCCCCCGCAAAAACAGGGTTGCGCATAGCTTTATTCAACCGTGTCGCTGAACAGCTTGCACAAAAAGGCATTCGGGCCGAGGTGATTGAAGCACCTACTTATGAAGACATCCCAAATAAACTTGCCAACTATTGCCAAACTCATCATGTACACGCCGTGTGGTTTAATGAAGAATTGCCCATCAATGAGCAGCGCCGAGATGAGGCGGTAGTCACAACACTGCAACGGCTGAATATTGATTGCCATAAACAAGCCTGCGACCTCATAGTGCCCAGAGAGGTACTCAATCAGCAAGGGCTTCCTTTTAAGGTATTTACTCCGTTTTTTAAACGCTGGCTCAGCATGCTCGGCGAGCAAAACCCGATTCCTTTTAGCGCCCCTCCAGAGCAGTCTGAAGCAACTCTCTACCAGGCTTACCAACCAAACTGGCTAGGTAGCTATCGTGACGATTTATGGCCCGCGGATCAGCCAAGCATCAGTCAGCGCTTATGGCAATTTTGCCATCTTAAAGAAGAAGCTTACTCTGCCCATAGGGATATCCCTAATGAACCAGGGACCAGTTTATTGTCGCCCTACTTAGCCCTTGGCGCACTGGGTCCTAGGGAGTGTTTGTTCGCCTTACAATATGTGTGTGAACAACAGGGTCGAGAGTGGCGAGACAGTGTTTGGCTCAAAGAATTGGCGTGGCGAGATTTTTATCGACAACTAATGAAACACTTTCCAAAACTGTCTAAAGGTAAAGCTTTCAAAGCCAATACCGAAGAATTAACTTGGCAGTCCGATGAGTCACTCTTGCTCGCTTGGCAACAAGGTCGAACTGGTTTTCCTATTGTTGATGCTGCCATGCGCCAATTAAACCAAACCGGCTGGATGCACAATCGCTTACGCATGATCTCCGCAAGTTTCTTTTGTAAATTGATGTTTGCCGATTGGCGAAAAGGTGAAGCCTACTTTATGCAGAAACTCATTGATGGGGAGTTTGCGGCCAATAATGGTGGCTGGCAATGGAGCGCTTCTACAGGTTGTGATGCGGCCCCTTATTTTCGTGTCTTTAACCCCACGCGTCAGTCACAAACCTATGATAAGTCAGGCGATTTTATCCGCCGCTTTGTACCAGAGCTCACAGAGTTAGATGACAAGGCAATTCATCAACCTAGCTCAGCTCAGCGACTAGCCTGTGCTTACCCAGAGCCCATCATTGACTACAAGAGCGCACGTCAATACGCCATTGACGTGTTCGCCAACCTCTAAGCCTATTTTGCCAAGCTTCGGCCTAGCCGAGGTTTGGCAAAATTCTATATATTACACCCCCTCCCTTCACGCTCTCAAAGTAGAACTTTGAGCTATAAGTATAATTGGTCTATGATAATCAGACTCTCAAACAAATTTACTGAATGAGTTTGCTACTTTTAAGCAAAAGAATATAATCGACAAAATTTTTTTGGTCCCCATTATTATGTCTAATCCGCAACACTTACATGATGTCCTCGTGCATCTGCGTCGCATCATTCGCGCCACCGACCTTCAATCTAAGCGGGTCGTTAAAGCTTGTGGTCTTACCATTCCACAAATCATGGTTTTACGATCGATTGAAGAGCTTGGAGATGTGACGGTTCGTCGAATTTCTGACAGTGTTTCGTTGAGTCAAGCCACGGTGACAACTATTTTGAATCGTCTCGAAGACAGAAAGTTTGTTGAGCGTGTAAAGGTGCAAAAGGATAAACGCATAGTAAATGCCCGTTTAACCGAAGCTGGTCGAAATATTTTGCACACAACACCGCCCCTTTTACATGAAAAATTCATCAATGAATTCGAGTCTCTTGAAGGCTGGGAACAGACTCAAATGCTATCCTCATTACAGCGTATCGCCATGATGATGGACGCAGAGACAATCGATGCTGCGCCTCTTCTCGACATAAACTCCCCAAACACCTATAGCGCCTAGCTTTGCCGTCGATCTAATACAGCAAAAAGCACCTTTAGATCGACGTATTTTCATCATACAAATACATCCACATTTCCTCCTTAAACATCGCCTTAACTGCCTCTAGTTTTGTCTTTATTTGCACACTCATACCTTGCACTCAAACAAATTTTATAATTAAAACATTTGAACTATAAATATTTGATGTATAAACTGATTATAGTTTGAGAACTAACCATTCTATTTTTACCACATCTATAAGGAACAGAGACATGCACCTGAAGACTCTATCTGCGTTTGCAATGATGATTTCTGCAACGTCTGCTTTTGCCGCTAATAGCGATTGTGGAACAGTAAAAATTGCTGATATGAACTGGAATTCAGCGTCCTTTATTGCCAACATCGATAAATTCATTCTGGAACACGGATATGGCTGTGACACAGAACTAGTACCTGGCGACACCATGCCTACAGGCACCTCCATGATTGAAAAGGGCGAGCCAGATATCGCCCCTGAGCTTTGGTCAAACGCCCTAAAAGATGCGCTTGATAAAGGTATTGCCGAAAATCGCCTTGTAAAAGCAGGCCAATCTCTTTCTGACGGCGGTGAAGAAGGCTTTTGGGTCCCAGAATATATGGTTGAGCAATACCCTGAAGTAGCCACTATTGAAGGTGTTATTAAACACGCCAAAGAATTCCCTCACCCAGAAGATGACAGCGTTTCAGGTTTCTATGGCTGCCCTGCTGGTTGGAACTGTCAAATTTCTACCAGCAACCTATTTAGAGCTTTGAATTTAGAAGATTCAGGTTTCGAGTTAATCGATCCAGGCTCTGCTGCTGGTCTATCAGGCTCTATTAGCCGTGCTTATGAACGCAAAGAACCTTGGTTGGGTTATTACTGGGCACCAACAGCGGTTCTTGGTAAATACAAAATGGTAAAAGTAGACTTTGGGTCAGGTGTTGATCTTGAAGAATTCACTACTTGTACGACACAAGAAAACTGTTTAGATCCAAAGCCGACTATGTATCCACCCTCTCCTGTTGATACAGTCACTACAACCGACTTTCAGAAACGTGCACCACAGGCGTTTGAGTATCTAACTAAGCGTTCATTCGCTAACAGTGATATGAACAGCCTATTGGCTTGGATGGAAGAGAATCAAGCAGACAGCCAATATGCGGCTGAAAACTTTATGTTTAATTATGAATCTGTTTGGTCTGCTTGGGTTAGCGAAGATGTGAAAGCTAAAATCCTAACAGCGCTAGACGAACTTTAAGATTAGTACTATTGCCACGTACTAGTTCGATGATCTAGTCCGTGGCAACCTCATTCAAAGCAATGGTTTTTTTATGGCAAACTCTTCCTGGTTAACAGAGTTCCCCGACATGAGTCGCCGGGAACTTTTAAGCGTTAAACAAACTCTAGATGGCGCATATCGTGACTTTTCCCGTGAATACGGTGACACGATTGAATCCCTTTTCGATCCGCTTTTAAGCTTTTTAGTTTGGTTCGAAAATTTATTAATTAGCACACCTTGGTGGCTGGTTCTTGCTGCAATACTAGGGCTTGTGTACTACGCTTCTCGATCAATCAAATTATGCGCAGGTGTATTCGCCTCTATGTTGGCGATTGGTTATTTTGGGATGTGGGAAGACACCATGCGCACATTGAGTATTATTACGGTATGTACTCTTATGTCCATCATTATAGGGATACCTATCGGTATTTGGATGGCACGGTCTGATAGAGCACGAGCCATCATCACGCCACTCCTAGATGTCATGCAAACTATGCCGGCATTTGTTTATTTGATTCCAGTCGTAATGCTTTTAGGGATCGGTAAGATACCGGGAGTTATTGCTGTAATTATTTATGCTATTCCACCTGTTATTCGCTTAACCAACCTAGGTATCCGCCTCGTTAATAAGGAAACCTTAGAAGCCGCAACTGCCTATGGTGCAACACCAAGTCAGCGCTTATTCGGCGTTCAGTTACCTTTAGCTATGCCGACCATAATGGCAGGAATTAACCAAACAATCATGATGGCATTAGCTATGGTGGTCGTCGCTTCCATGATTGGTGTTAAAGGACTCGGACAACCGGTACTTAAATCCATTACTAACCAATACTTCACTCTTGGTTTACTGAATGGTTTGGCAATTGTTGCACTGGCTATCATTTTTGACCGCGTTTCACAGACCTATGCAAAACGTACACAGAAACATTTAGAAGGGTCTGGACATGAATAATACAGACAGAGACACGCTTATTGAGATTAATGGTCTTTACCAAATTTTTGGTGAAACCCCTGAAAAAGTATTACCAAAGGTAAAAGCTGGCGAATCAAAAGACGATATACTGGCTCAAACTGGTCATACCGTAGGTTTACAAGACATTAATCTGGAAGTGAAACGTGGTGAGATTTTCGTCATCATGGGGCTTTCTGGATCCGGTAAATCTACCTTAATTCGCCACTTCAATCGCCTTATTGATCCAACTGCCGGAGAAATTAAGGTAGATGGCGAAAATATCATGGAGCTTTCCCTTAAGGATTTGACTACCTTCCGTCGTCACAAAATGGCCATGGTATTCCAACACTTTGGTCTAATGCCGCACCGTTGCGTGCTGGATAACGTTGGTTATGGTTTAGCTATAAAAGGCGAGAAAAAAGCCGAATGGAAGCCTAAAGCTACCTCTTGGCTCGAAACGGTTGGCTTAGCAGGCTATGAAGACCAGTACCCATCGCAACTGTCTGGTGGACAACAACAACGTGTCGGCCTTGCCCGCGCCTTGTGTACGGATGCCGAAATCCTATTGATGGACGAAGCCTTTTCTGCGCTTGACCCGCTCATTCGTAACGAGATGCAAGAGCAGCTAATCGAGCTACAAGAAACGCTGCAAAAGACCATCATCTTTATTACCCACGATTTGGATGAAGCTTTGCGCATTGGCGATCGTATTGCGGTATTAAAAGACGGTAAATTGATCCAAGTTGGTACACCGGTAGATATCGTATTGAAACCAACAGACGACTATGTAAAAGCCTTTGCAAAAGGGGTTAACCGAGCTCGTGCATTGACGGCCCATACGATTATGACCCCATGCCAGAACGTGGTAGAAGGTAGCACAGTCGGTCAAATTAAAGCGCAAATCACAGATAGCAATAAGCAATTGTTCGTGGTTGAAAAGGGTGTGTACAAGGGCGTTATTCCGGCTCAAGCCATGGCGGAAGCGGCAGACGATGTCAGCCTAGAAAGCCTATTTACACCACTTAAAACTTTCCACTCAGCCAGCCCGTTACAAGACATTGTACCGGTGGCATTAGTGACACCTTATTCTTTGCCTATCACGAATAAGAAAGGTGAGCTAAAAGGTCAGATTGAAGCCCATAAATTAGCCAAGGTATTGGATAACTAATTTCGGGGCCAAAAAAAAGCGGTTGTATGAGACATCATACAGCCGCTTTTTTATGTCTACTTCTCAGCCGGGAAAAGCGAAAGAAAATCTACTTAAGGTTCAACACATCTTGCATGTCATACATGCCTACTGGCTTACCTTCTAACCATTTCGCGGCACGTACCGCACCTTTAGCGAAAGTCATGCGACTGCTGGCTTTATGAACGATTTCAATGCGTTCTCCTTCTGTGGCAAACCAAACACTATGTTCACCGACAACGTCTCCGGCACGAATGGTCTCGAAGCCAATTTCTTTCTGGGTGCGCGCACCCGTTTGGCCTTCACGACCATACACAGCACACTCTTTTAAATCGCGCCCCAAAGCCTCTGCTACGACTTCCCCCATACGCAAAGCCGTACCGGAAGGAGAATCAACTTTATGTCTATGGTGAGCCTCAACGATTTCCACATCGTAATCATCTCCAAGGATCTGCGCTGCCGTCGCTAAGAGTTTAAGAGTTAGGTTAACGCCAACACTCATGTTAGGAGCAAAAACGACCGCTGAATCGCCAGAGGCATCGTCTAACGCTGCTTTTTCTGTATCACTAAGACCCGTGGTGCCTACCACAATAGCTTTATTATGCTGTGCACAAAATGCGGCGTTTTGAAGCGTTAGCGCTGGTGTAGTGAAATCAATCAACACATCAAAATCGTCGACACAATCAGCAAGACTTGCGACGGCGCTTACACCTAATTTACCAACGCCGGCGATCTCGCCTGCATCGGCACCCAACAAACTACTGCCAGGTTTTAAAATGGCCGCGCCCAAACTAACGGCTTGTTCATCGACAATAGCACTAATTAGGTTTTTTCCCATGCGTCCAGACGCACCAATCACTGCAACTCGCATTTTGTCTTATCCTCAATAAAAATCTGTGCAAACCATAGCAAAAAACCTAATTTTTCTCAGCATTTAAACCGCTAGCCGATAAAAAAATAGGAGCAAAAGCTCCTATTTTTTGGTTCTTAGAATGGTTTATTCATTAGAATATTTCATTTGGCGCCAGATCAAAGTTCAATCCCTCTAAACCTTGTTGACCAAATTCTAGTAAGTCATCATTGTTTTGGCTACTCACCCCAGGTTGTACAATCGGGCGAGACAGATCATTTTGCTTGATCACAATGTCCACTCGACGGTTGGTCGCGCGATTTTGACTGCTATCATTGGGCACTAGAGGTCGTGTATCTGCATAACCTGTTACCGCAAATCGCCCTTGATCGAGTTGACCTGTGGAAAATAACTCTTCGGCTACCGCAATCGCTCGTGCTGAAGACAGCTGCCAGTTAGAACGGAATCGCGCACTGTCAATCGGCACATTATCGGTATGACCTTCAACCGAGATCGTCCCCTGTATGCCTATCAAGACCTCACGTACCATGTCGATGATCGGAATAAAGTCATAGTTCAACTCTGCCGAACCAGACTCAAAAGACCCCTTATCTTTTAGACGTATGGTGATAGTTTGTTCCTGAGTTTCAATCTCCACGGTCCCTTTAGAAATCTCTTCACGCATCACAGAAGAAATTTGTCGTGCATCTTCTTCGGTCTGTTGGATTTTTTGCTCACGAGCAAGATCTGCAGAAGACTTATCCACATAACTATCTGGAGACTGGGACCCAGAGCCTTCTTTTTCATTCAGCTCCGCCGAATCAGGTTTACACAACACCTCCAAGGTATTCTCTGGGGCATCATCGGTTTTCTGACGAACTTCATTTATGGGTGTTGGTTCTGGCTTACCAGGACTAAACTCTTGAGCAATAATCGACGTCCCCATGGGGATGGATTCTGCTTCGATTTGTTTTTGAACACCAAAAGCGGCTCGCATGGATCCAGCCAGTTGTTTAAACTTCAGCACATCCATTTCTGCAAACGACAACAGCAGTACAAAGAAACACATTAGCAACGACATCAAGTCGGCAAATGTCCCCATATAGGCGGGTAAGCCCTCTATACATTCGGGGCAATCTGATTCTTCTTCATCACTCATTTGATTATCCGGCTACTTGTTCAATATTATTCGCGTTCAATACGTTTCTTCTCGGCGATGTAAGTTTTCAGCACACCATCCAATACACGTGGGTTTTGACCTGCTTGTATAGCTAATAAAGCATCGAGAATAAGTTGCTGACACATAAGTTCTTCTGTTGCACGGTTTTTAAGCTTAGCTTCTAGAGGAAGGGCTACCATGTTGGCCAATACGGCACCGTATAAAGTGGTTAACAAGGCTACCGCCATCGCAGGTCCGATGGACTTTGGATCATCCATGTTAGCCAACATCTGTACCAGACCAATTAGTGTACCAATCATCCCCATGGCAGGACCCGTATCACCGAGGGCTTTAAATATTTTTGCCCCATCTTCGTGTCGGGTAAAAGCCATTTTCATGTCTTTCGACATTTGTGCTCTGACCACATTGCCGTCTTGACCATCGACCAGCATCTGAATACCTTTCGACAAAAAAGGGTGACTCACCTCTTTACCTTCAAGTGAAAGCAGCCCACCCTTTCGAGCTTCGTCAGCTAACCCATAGATTTCATCGATCAAGGTATCCATAGGAACACTTTTAAACATAAAAGCTTTCCCGACTATTTTACCTGCACCTAGAAATTGTTTGAGCGGGTATTGCACCAAAACAACAAAGGTTGAACCAATCAATACAATCAATACTGAGGCAGGATCCAAGAACATCCCTGCAGAGCCACCTAAAAGGATGGCCATTAAGACAATCACAAAAGAGCCAATTAGCCCAACCAGCGTTGCGATATCCACACACGTCTCCTACCAAAAAAGCTATAATACGACAGAGTTTAACCAATATTATACGAAACTAAGCATAAGGCTAAGAACTTACTCCGAATTTTTTGTAACTTTCCCATGACTACACTCGAACAAGAAAGTAATTTCTGATACAAAACATGAGTAAATAAATTGAGAGAACAACATGTCCCGAAAAACCAGTGTTCGTCACTTTGAAGATAACCTCAATGAGCTCGACAGCATAGTCGTCCAATTAGAGTCTAATCAACTGTCCCTAGAAGAAGCTCTGAAAGCTTTCGAAAAAGGCGTAAAGCTCAGCCAAGACTGCCAAACAGTGCTCACTCAAGCCGAGCAAAAAGTTCAAATTCTGTTAGAAAAGCAAGATGGTGAGCACTTAGAACCTTTTGATGCGGAAGCCAAACTGTGACTCTAGACGACTTTTCTGTGTACGCTCGACAACGTGTTGACCAATATTTACAGCTAAAAATGAGCGGTTATACCCCGGCTGAAGATTTACAAGAAGCCATGGTTTACAGCTTATTCAACGGTGGCAAGCGAGTGCGTCCTATGCTCACTTACGCCAGTGCATCACTTTTCGGTTCCGCCAACGAATTGACTGATGCTTGCGCTGCCGCGATCGAATCGATCCACGCTTACTCCCTTATTCATGATGACTTACCTGCCATGGATGATGATGATTTACGCCGTGGTAAACCGACTTGCCATATTCAATTTAACGAGGCGACCGCTATTTTAGCGGGGGATGCACTACAAACCTTTGCTTTTGAGCTGCTCAGTCAAACAGAGCATCAGCAGAGCACTACACAGCTTCGCCTTATTCAAGAGCTTTGCTTGGCATCAGGTCGTCACGGCATGGTCACAGGACAAATGATCGACTTAGCCAATGTGGGTATCGAGGTGAGCTTAGCCACCCTAGAAAAAATGCATCAGCACAAAACCGGCGCCCTGATTCGTGCCAGTGTTCGTATGGGCGCGATCAGCAGTGGCACGGAGCTCAAAGAAGATCAATTACAAGCACTGGATACCTATGCTAACGCCATAGGTTTGGCCTTTCAGGTACAAGACGACATCATCGATATTACCAGTGACACCCAAACCTTAGGTAAAACCCAGTTTTCCGATGCCGATGCCAACAAGCCAACCTACCCTAAACTGTTAGGTTTGGAGGGTGCTCAGGAGCTTGCGAAAGCGCTTCATAAACAAGCCGTTACAGCCATTTCACCGTTTGGTGATGCGGCTCAGCCATTAGTCGAACTTGCTAACTATATTATTGGGCGCAACCACTGATATACTTACTGGCTTTTAGACTTAATCTTTGTGACCAAACTGGTGCCCATGTTCGAAACGATACCTACTACGCGTCCTAATACGCCTTTACTTGATCAGGTCAATTCACCGGCCGATCTGCGACGCTTTAAAAAAGAGCAGCTACCCGCGCTGGTCCGTGAACTACGAGAGTTTATGCTCTATAGCGTAGGACAAACTGGTGGCCATTTTGGCGCAGGGCTTGGCGTTATTGAACTCACTGTTGCACTGCATTATTTGTACAACACGCCTGAAGATCGTTTGGTATGGGATGTTGGCCACCAAGCTTATCCACACAAAATCCTTACTGGCCGACGCGACGCCCTGTTAAGCATTCGACAAGAAGATGGTATTTCCGGTTTTCCAAAACGTGAAGAGAGCGAATACGACACCTTCGGTGTGGGCCATTCAAGCACATCTATTGGCGCAGCACTTGGAATGTCCTTAGCGGCCCGCCAGCTCAATACGGGCCGTAAAGCTGTGGCCATTATTGGTGATGGTGCGATGTCTGCTGGTATGGCTTTCGAGGCTCTCAATCATGCAGGTGATGTGGACGCCGATATGCTGGTCATTCTAAATGACAATGAAATGTCCATTTCTAAGCCGGTAGGCGCATTGTCCAGTTATTTTGCTCGCATATGGGCCAGTAAAACCTACGACAATATTCGAGAAGGTGGCCGCAAAGTGTTCTCTGGGCTACCTTCCGCCCTAGAGTTGGCTCGTAAAGCCGAAGAACACATGAAAGGCATGGTGTCCCCAGGTATGATGTTTGAAGAGCTAGGGTTTAACTATATTGGCCCTATTGATGGCCATGACATGGACCACCTACTTACTACCATTGCCAATTTAAAAGATCGCTCTGGCCCGCAGTTCCTGCACGTTATAACAAAGAAAGGGAAAGGCTTCGAACCCGCTGAAGGCGACCCTATTGGCTACCACGCCATAAACAAAGTGGAACCTGACCCTAAACCGAAAAACAACAAAGCTTCCGGTCCTAAATATTGCAATATTTTCGGCCAGTGGGTGTGTGATGCCGCCGAGCAAGATGACAAGCTTGTTGCCATTACCCCTGCCATGAAAGAAGGTTCAGACTTAATCGCTTTTGCCGAGCGCTTCCCGAAACGCTACTTTGATGTGGCCATCGCGGAGCAACATGCCGTGACCTTAGCCGCAGGCATGGCCTGTGATGGGCTTAAACCGGTCGTCGCCATTTACTCGACCTTTCTACAGCGCGCATATGACCAACTGATTCATGATGTTGCTTTGCAAAACCTAGACGTATTATTCGCCATCGACCGTGCTGGTCTAGTGGGTGAAGATGGTCCTACTCATGCTGGTGTCTACGATTTAAGCTACCTACGTTGCATTCCAAATATGGTGGTTATGGCCCCTTCAGATGAAGATGAGTGTCGTAAAATGCTACACACAGGCTATCTCTATGAAGGCCCAGCGGCGGTACGTTACCCTCGCGGTACCGGACGTGGCATCTGTATTAACGAGGCATTAGAACCTTTAATCATAGGTGAGTCCCGCATGCTTCGTGAGGGTCAATCTGGCATTACCATTTGTGGATTTGGACGACCAACTTACGACGCACTACAAGCGGCAGAGAAATATGACGCGACATTGCTCGACATGCGCTTTGTTAAACCACTGGATGAAGTGGCGCTAAAACAGCAAGCAAATGCCAAATTAATCGTCACTATTGAAGAGAATGCCATTATGGGTGGTGCAGGTTCAGCCGTAAGTGAATACTTACTCGCTAATAACATTCATGTCCCCGTACTGCATCTCGGGCTTCCCGATCAGTACGAAGAGCATGCCAGCCATAGCACGATGCTAAAGAGAGTCGGCTTGGATGCAGCAGGTATTGAAACTGCCATTGCAGATAAACTGCAAACACTGACAGATTAAGTTTCGCGTTTTAAAGAGCCTCCGCAGAGTGGCTATTTATAATGAATAGAAGTGGTTAATTGTTCGAGGAAAAACTATTGGTTCAGAAAAGAGCTGTTTTACGTCAGAGTTTGCCAGATGCCATTACGGCAGACTTGCGTGATCGAATTTTGTCTGGTGATTTGGCTGAAGGTGAGCTAATACGCCAAGAACTGCTAGCAGCGGAATATGACGTTTCGCGTATGCCAATTCGTGAAGCATTGAAACGCCTAGACTCTGAAGGCTTAGTGGTCTTTATCGCCAACCGTGGCGCTATGGTGACCAAGCACTCTCTTGATGAAATTGCCGAAATTTTCGATGTTCGAATTCTTCTCGAAGTAGATTTGTTAAAACAATCTATTCCTTTAATGGAAGAGCAGCATTTTAGTCAATGCGAAGCCTTGCTCCTTGAGATGGAGACCTCTTATGCTGCGGGAAAAGTAGCGGATTGGGGGCCTTTAAACTCTAGATACCATGCCTTACTCTATGAAGCTGCCAATAGAAAGTTAACCATGCAGTTACTTGAGAGAGTCAGCGCACAGTCTCACCGTTATGTGGCTATGCACATAAATAAGCTCAAGCAATCAGATAATGCTGAACACGATCATAGAGCATTATTAGCGTTTGCTCGGAAAAGAGATATAGAAGGTGCCGCCAATTTATTGCACGCCCACCTTCTTATTACCAAACAGCACATACTTGAATTGATCTCTCAAACACGGTCAGATTGAAGATTGTCCTAGACATCCCTTTGATGTACTTTGCTGCTTCGTAGAACCGATAAAGTCTCTTGACGAAACCATTTCAAGCTTTGCGAAGCGCCAAAATATCTTCGTATAACGCCCGAGGAATACTTACTGCGTCTTGCTGAATATTTTGTTCTCGGGCGATATAGCGTCGCTGAGAGGGCAAACGTGCTCCTTGATCAACAATGTCAGCAAATAAACGCTCAGCCCTTTCATCATTACGCTCTGTATGGCCACCACTCAATAAGTCTGGGTTGAAAGCAATTAAAATTTCACCATGAAAAGGCGCTTCTGGTTTTCCTTGTGCAAACGCCATACTCTCTTTGCTGGTTAGATCATCAATGAGTGGCCCCGCCAATAGCTCAATCATTATGGACAAGGCAGAGCCTTTATAACCACCAAACGTCAACATGGCGCCTTGCATAGCCGCTTCAGCATCCGTTGTAGGATGACCAGCAGCGTCGATAGCCACGCCCTCAGGAAGTGCTTTTCCTGCTCTGCGATAGAGCTCAATTTCTCCTCGGGCAAATTCACTGGTGGCGAAGTCAAAAGTAAAAGGGTGCTTGCCTTGTCTTGGCCAACTAAAAGCAAAAGGATTCGTCCCCAGCGTACCTCGCGAACCACCAGCAGGCGCCACCCAAGCATGGCTAGGCACCATAGCAATAGCTGCTAAACCTGCCTCAGAAAGTCGCTCAACTTCCGGCCAAAGGGCGGAAAAGTGGTAGCAGTTATTAATCGCCAAGGCGGCGATACCATTCTGTTTAGTTTTTTCAATCAACATGGGTAATGCGGCGTTAAAAGCCAGTAATGAGATACCACTGTTGGCATTGGCTTTTACGACTGATGGCGCGACGTCCACGACCTCAGGACTGGCTTGACCATCAACTCTCCCCGATTGAATACTTTGCACACACATTAAGAGACGATAAAGACCATGGGAATGACAGTCATCTTGCTGGCAGGCATAAATTACATCGGTAATCGCTTGGGCATGATCTTGATTAAATCCATTACTCATTAATATACTTTCACTTAGCTCTCGCATACTCGCTAAGCTCAAGGTTACGTTGTCACTCATGTGCCCTCCATTATTTAAATTATGTTCCGTTTTAGCTATGTCATTACACTCGATAAAGTATTTAAGGCGATTAAAAGCGCTTAGCGGAAAAAGGTATCAAATTAATCTCTGGTGTTGCTTGGCTAAGTAAACTACTTACCAGCTCTGCTGTGCCTGCCGACTGGGTCAAACCAAGGTGACCATGACCAAAGGCATAGATCACCCGTTTTGTTCGACTGGCATAGCTTATCACTGGTAAGCTGTCAGGCATTGAAGGGCGAAAGCCCATCCATTGAACGCCGCCTTTGCTGGGCAACCCTGGTAAAAAACTAGCCGCTTTATTTAACAACAGTTCTGCACGTTTATAATTCGGAGCTAACGACAAACCACCCAACTCAACCGCACCTCCCACTCTTATATCGTCGCCTACTTTAGACACCACAAAACCATGATTACTAAAGCTTAAGTGCGTTTTTAACTCAAACTTTTCAGTAGAAAGCGTGGTGTTATAACCACGCTCAGTATCAAGAGGTATGTCATCTCCTAGTGAATGAGCCAACGGCTTGGACCAAGCACCAGCCGCTAGCACAAGATTACTCGCGATTAGAGTTTCACCATCTTCACACAGGACAATCACTTGTTCATTACTGGGCTCGATTGCTTTAATGGATGCGATACAAACCCTCCCGCCCAAACCTTCGAAAGCCCCAGCGAGGTGCTGCGTCCATTTTTCTGGATGCACTACATTCATCCATTCAGGAGTAAATACGCCATGGCTAAAGCGCGGATGGATTCCGGGTTGAATCGCAGCGATTGCCTCATGGTTTTCTAGAAATTGAAACACCACGCCATGTTCCTTTCGAATTTTCCAATCAGCAAGACTTGCCTTAAATTCCTCTAGGCCCTCATAAACTTGTAACTGTCCCTCTCGTCGAATCAAGGCATCTCCTTTCACAGCGGCGATTTGTCGCTCTAACGCTGCCTTAGAAAAAGACATCAGTTCTGCCTGTGCCGCCAAAGCGGCTTGATATTTATCTTGCCAACTTGATCGCCAAAATTTCAACATCCAAGGCATTATTTGCCAAGCGTAAGCAGGCCGAATAGACAAAGGTCCTAAAGGGTCTAACAGCCATTTTGGCGCTTTGCGCATAATACCGGGTGTCGCTAGAGGAATAATATCGCTAAAGGCAAAAGCCCCTGCATTACCCGCCGATGTTTCAGAAGCGACCCCTTTTCGATCAACAACTAATACACGCTTACCTTGCGCTTGTAACTTTAATGCGATGCTGATACCGACAATACCTGCACCAACGACAATGACATCACAACCCGCTTTTTCTTTCATACTCGCTCCTGTAGCCTCCCCCTTATGCAAGCACTATTCCTTTACGTAATGGATCACTTGGATTCGATATAAGTGTTGCTTCACGGGTAATAAAAGCCTGTCCAGTAATCGATGGTATAATGGCACCAGATGGAGAAGCTGGGTTATTGGATCGCTCATAGCTCAAGGTATAGCCGCTACCAATAGTGCTTTCTTGATAAATTTTTTCTCCGCAGGCTAGTTTATTATCAGCCGCGAGACAGGCTAAGCGAGCTGAGCAACCTGTTCCACAAGGAGATCTATCGTAAGCATCATCAGGGCAGAGTACGAAATTTCTTGAATGCCCATTGGACATTAAGGCGGGACCATAAAGTACAATATGATCAATCACGCCACTATTAGCCCCTTCGATACCTGCGGTGTACAAGGCTTCTCGGATAGCAATACTGGTTTGTGTTAGGCTGCGTATGTTGCTCGGGACAACTGGCGTAGGGCTATCATCCACCATAAAGAACCAATTCCCTCCATAAGCAATATCACCCGTTACCTTACCGATGCCCTTCACATCGACTGAAACCGCTTGCTGAAATCGATAGCTATCGACATTTTTTACGGTAACGGTATTTTTATCCGTCAATGTGACTTCCACAACGCCGACAGGGGTTTCAATTTTATGGGTGCCAATCGAAATTCGCCCCATGTGAGCAAGCGTTGCTGCCACTCCGATTGTGCCATGACCACACATACCGATTACTGCAGCACCATCAAAGAAAATCACACCAGTAACACACTCAGCATCCGTTGCAGGCGTTAATAACGCTCCGACCATGGCTTCTTGGCCATAGGGTTCAAGGACAACAGATCGATAAAAATTTTTATGTTCTGCTTCAAGTAAGGCGGCCCGCTCACTAAGCGATCCAGTACCTAGGTCTGGGCTACCATCCAAAATAACGCGGGTTGGCTCTCCTTCCGTATGGCTGTCTATGATAAACATTCGCTAATTACTCCGCCTTGTTGCACCCAGCTTGAGAACCATGTTTTAAACAAATGATACTGTGTTTCACAATACCGACGCTGCTCTTCATTTAGCTCATCGGTTTCATTAAAATGCAAACGATATTCATTTTCACCATTTAATACTAATAAATACTTAAAGAACAAGACCAGTTCAGGACCTTCATCAAAGCTCGCCAACACCGCCATGGCTTCTTCTAACTCTTGCGCTCGTACTCTTGCCTCAACATTCCCAGCGGCCGCCATTTTTGCTAATTGGATAAGTAACAGCACCTCTTTAGGGAGTGCGGTACCAATCCCGGTAATAGCGCCTGTCGCACCACAGTTCACCACACCGTGATAAACCCGAGTATCAACCCCCACCATAAGCAGCACATCTTCTTCTTTTGAAGTGATGTTTTCAGCCGCATAACGCATCGCTTCTTTACTACCAAACTCTTTGAAACCTATAAGGTTTTTATGTTCCTCACGAAGCGCAAAGAACACATCTGCACGGGTCTCAAAGCCGTACACTGGGCTATTATAAATGATCGCTGGTAACGAGGGTGCCGCTGACAAAATCGCCTTAAAGTGGTTCTTTTGGGCCGCAATAACAGAGCCTCGTGACAGTACTCGGGGAATGACCATTAAACCTGCAGCGCCCACTTTTTCAGCATGGGCCGCTAGAGCCACGGCAGACTTGGTATTGATAGCCCCCGTTCCCACCAAAACAGGAATCCCCGCGTTGACTAGACGCTCCACGCCCTCCATTCGCTCTTCATCTGTCAAAAGTGGCCAATCTCCCATGGAGCCACAATAAACCACACCGGACATACCAGCTTCCATCATTTGTAAGCCCTTACTCACTAAGCCATCAAAATCTGGTGTGCGGTCTGCTTTACAAGGTGTCATTAGAGCTGGAATTGCACCGTAAAATATATCCTTGTTCATATTATTACCCTTACATATTCATTAAGTTGGTTGCTACTGTTGATTAACAATATGAGCCAGCTTCACAGGCCAGAGACTACCCTGCGATACTTAAAAGCACTCAATTATGATGATTCATTAATTTTTTAGGATATTGGATACAATATATTTAAGCTTTAATTTCGTCAACTCAGAACTCGAATTAAAACAGCAATCGCAGAAACACCTCATTGGCACAAAAGCCTAACCCTGATCATTCGTTTTATGCAGAGCGCTTATTTATTAACACTATAATAAGCAGTCTCGAGAAAGAAGAAGTGAAGAAAGCGATGGAGGCGATCATAGAGCGCTAAAAAACGGCTTCCATGCTAATTTGGAAGGCAATGTCTAAAGGGCTCGCTGCTTGAAAACAGTGAATGTGTTTCAAAAATGGATAGTATGGAATGTGGAGCACGCCAGTAAAAAGGCCTGACTGGCGACCAGGTTATTGTACAGAAAGTTGCTTGTCAGTGACCGAGATATAGACGATTACGGTATTTTTGCTGCGGTAATACTCAAAATCCACATCAAATGCTCGATCGTACTTACAATCCGGTTGCTCAAAATAACGCCAGATACTATGCCAGACATCCATTACGACATTTGGCATTTCACCATGACCAGAGAAGACCAAATATTTGCCTTCAGGTATCGTCATTTTACTTAAAGGTTGTCTCTCTTCGATGTAGTGCGTATCTGTTCCCACAAAAACAGAGTAGTCTCCTTGAAGACCATTTTGATAATGATGATATACACCATATAAACGCGCTCCTTGTGAGTAATCCACATTAACGCTATCAATAAAGGAGTAATGCAACGCTTCAATAGTGTCACTTTGATTTTGTAAAGCGGGCTTATTTTCTATTCGCTTAAGTATTCCTGATAACTGCTTTTCTTTACGTCGAACCAAAATCATGACATTACTGCTCCGCTACGAGGGATTGTTATTAGCAAAACTCAACAATACAGAAACTCTCTATTTTTAAGCTGCGCTGACTTTACTAGATGGCTCTATTTTAAACATTGCTCCGCTGCTTTCAGTACCGTTTTAACACGATTTGTTAACACTTTATTGAGATACGTTGCTGAGTAAATCGGTTCGTAAACTTTTGTATCTAACTGATGTATGCATAATTTTTCCAACCCCACATAGGCCTCTACAGCATGGCGAGGTAGCACACTAAAACCCAAGCCTAAGGACACAGGTTCTAAGATCAAACTAATTTGGTTGCAAAAACCACTGTGATGAAATGCTTGATCTTGCTCATACTCAGAAAAATTAACCCCTAACAAGAGTGCTGCATGATGAGCCCCATCTGGATGATCAATAAAGCCTAAACGTTGTAAATCTTGCCAATGTACTTGCGGTGTTTGTTTCCCTGTGACCAGCAATAGCTCTTCTTGAGCTAAAGGCTGAATCTGTACATCTCGTCGAGAGGGTCGACACGTCATAAAACCTAGATCCACCTTGTTATCCGCAATTAAGCGTTCGACTTCATGATTCGGGGCAAATCGATAGTCTATGATCAGCTGCGGATGCTTCTGCTGTAAATTAAGCAATTGTTTGTAGAGCTTTAGCCCAATACTCCCAGGGGAAACAATCCGCACAACGCCCTCATATTCCGGGTCGTTACCCACCTGCACTTCTAACTCAGATAAGGCTTTAAGAATTGATAGGGATTCTCGATATAAGCGCTCACCAGCTTCCGTCAAGGTAAACTGCTTGCCTTGTCTAATCAGCAATGGCGTAACCAATTGGCTTTCCAGCTTATGTATATGCTGACTCACCCCAGACTGAGTCATGAATAATCGCTCTGCAGTTCGAGTAAAATGCCCCGTTTCCACCAAAGTACAAAAGCTACGTAAGAAAACCGGATTAATCATTACAAAAAATACTCATTATTATGATATTTGATAATTTTACTCAATTTATAGCCACTTGTAACCTAGCTCTATATTCAACAACGAACAAAGGAGTTAGAGCATGAGTTCAGCTTACCCTAGAAGCTTTTCACACATTGGTATTTCAGTACCGGATCTAGAAGCCGCTGTTAAGTTCTACACAGAGGTAATGGGCTGGTACTTGATCATGGAGCCCACTGAAATAGTCGAAGACGACAGTGCGATTGGGGAAATGTGTACGGATGTTTTTGGTGCAAACTGGCAAAAATTTCGCATCGCTCACTTGTCTACCGGCGATCGAATTGGTGTCGAAATTTTTGAATTTAAAAACCAAGAAAATCCTGAAAACAACTTTGAATACTGGAAAACCGGCATTTTCCATTTTTGTGTTCAAGACCCTAATGTAGAAGAATTAGCGGACCGTATCGTTGCCGCTGGCGGTAAAAAGCGCATGGCTGAGCCTCGTTACTACTACCCAGGCGAAAAACCTTACCGCATGATTTATATGGAAGACCCATTTGGCAATATCTTAGAAGTTTATAGCCACAGCTATGAGCTGATATACAGCGCTGGCGCTTACTAAGCCCCTAAAGCAAAAGACCCGCTAAGTTAGCGGGTCTTTTTTATCTTACCTAATGCAAAATTCGATTAACCTTGATTAAACGCGCTCACGAATGCACGAATTCGAGCCGCATTCACACCTCGGTCACTCCGGCCAATACGAGAAACACTGCGAATATCGACTCGCACCTGATTTTCAGTTGGCGAAACCACCACTACCACATCATCAACGAATTGGTACAGTGACGTTTTAGCACTGGCCTCAAAGCGATAAGCTTGCGAATCTTCAGCCACAATTGTCCAATTCATATCTTTGGCGACCGACAAGGCTTTTTGGAAGGCTTGCTCTGGGGTGGTAGACGCCATAATTGGCCCGATATCTGGGTAAGCCTGATGCTGCATGGCCGCCACTTCTGGACCACTATACGCCAAACTGTTGCGCGCACCTTCACGAGTGTCATCTAGCACTAAAAATTCTGGCGGTGTTTGGGTATTAGTGGTGATGTCATGAATTGGTGGCACTCTTGGTGGTGGCGAAATAGTCGCTATGATCATTGGTAGTAGAAGCCCTACCCCCATTAGAGCTGCCAGTATTGTTTTCACCATGCCTTTTCGGTTGGCAGCAAACAAATGGTAAAGCCCCCCTAGCGCACCTAAAGCCAGCACAGCATAACCCAATGGGTTCATATATTGGCGAACCAAGCCAAAACCTACAATTGGTAACCATAAATTAAATCGAGCGCCAAGCATCATGATTGCCACGGCAATTACCGCCAGCACAGCCACCAGCAAAATAATATTTCCTATTTGAGCGCGTAAACTTTCCATGAGGTCTTCCTACCAAATTTCAGTTCATTGAGATAAAAATCAGTTCAATGCATGATATACGCTGATGTATGAAGATTGACAAAACAATCTCAGATTTTTTATTTCCCATGAGCTTTTTGTTTTCTATTTACCAATATAACACCAATAAATATTAGACACACGGCAAGGTAATCGGTCAATTTAATGGCTTCACCCACTAACAAAACCCCAATGGCTAACGCCACAACAGGGGGAATATAGGTAACAGATGAGGCGGCTACCGCACCAAGCTGCTCAATCAAATAATAGTAAATAAGATAAGCTAAGCCTGTGCCTAAAACCCCTAGACCTATGATTGCTCCTAACGCTACATGAGTCGATTCAAAAATGTCTTCTATGCCATTAAGATCAGTAAAGAATAGCAAAATCAGCAAAGCAAAACCCAGCTGGTAACTTGTCAGTGCGGCGCCTGGTATCACCAGAGGCGTGATGAATTTTTTTGCATAGATAAAAGACACGCCAACGCTCAAAGAACCGACCACCATGTAAAACACCCCTTCCAGATCGGTACTGGCTACGTCGGAGGAAAAAGGATTAGCAATCAAAACGATGCCGACAAAACCTATGGCAATACCTATTACTCGGCGCCAAGTGGCCTTTTCTTCCGGCAGTACTAACATGGCGATCAAAAAGGCAAAAATCGGAATCGCCCCGCTGAGCACACCGGCAATACCAGAAGGCAGTAAAGAAGCGCCTTTTACGAATCCATAGTAATAAACTACGGTGGCAATCAAGGCCATGACAAAAAAGTGCCCGGCATGTTTTATGTGGGCTGTTTTTAACTCTCTTTTAAAAAGCGCATAGAGCAGCACTGGAATAAAGCCAAAAACCACCCTAAGCAATACAATTTGCTGTGCGTTGATGTATTCAGAGGCCCATTTCATATAGATGAAATTACTGCCCCACACCACACCTAATAGCCAGAATAAAATTAGCGCCATGGTTTTCAATAGCTTTCTCCTGAATTTAACAGTCATTCCACTTTAGGCTCTATCATGCCCTGAATTCTGCCAATACGGGAGTCCTGAGCGTCAATTATATCGCTCATTTACGACGTGGCTGAACGACTGGTTTTAAAGGGGTAATACTAGGCGGTCAGCATAAAACCCAGCATGCCCAACATAAAACCCAACACTGCTCCCATTGGGGGGGCCCAATGTTTCTCTAGTTTTACTTGTGGGGCAAGGTCCTGAAAAATTGAGTACAGAATGCCTCCCGCAGCAAACAACATAATGGCGGAGAGAATTTCCGGTCGCGTTGCTAACCAATAATAGCCAGCAGCGCCTGCCATCGGGCCAAACAAGGCCATCATACAAAATATCATAATCAGTTTATTGGCTCGAAAGGCGGGCTTACTACTCAGTTCACGATAGGCACTAAAACCCTCAGGTATGTTTTGTAAAGCAATGAGTAATGCCAGTACCAAGCCGCTACTGCTGCCAATCGCAAAAGCCGCCCCTAATGCAATGGATTCCGGAATAAAGTCAGACAGCATGGCGGCAAGTTGGCTGGCAGGAGTATCAAGTTTATAGAGTAAAATATCCAACCCCATAAAGCTCAAGGCTCCTAGCAGAAAGTAAAAACACGCCATAAGGGGTGACAAATGTTCAATACCCTCTGGCACCAGCACCAAAGCCACTGCAGAAAGCAGTGCTCCGCCCCCAAAAGCGATGACAGAATGACGAAACTCTTGCTCTAGCCAATCAACGCCAATTCTTTCAAAACGGGCGATGGACGCGCCAAGTGGCATGGCTAAGCCAGCAAAAAGTGTCGCTACTACAACTGTCCATAACATAATGCATCCTTTTATTTGACTGAGTTTGAGAGATTAAAAATCATGCAAAAGAAACGCTTTCAAAATAAGGATTTTTGATTTCACTGTGTATCTCTAAGATATCATCCAAACGAATCAGCACGACCTTGCCTTCTTCAAGTGCTTTTAAACATTCTTCATTCTGATCATTGCGGGCGGTATCTAAGGCTTTCACATGACGAACTTGCGAAGTCTTCAACATCACCTGTAGGGGATATTGAAAGGTACACATCATTTCAATGTAATCGTATTGATGACAACTCAGCATGCTAACGCTCCTACTCACCTAAAAATTAAAGTTTTCTCTACATTCTTCAAGACCGATTAAGGTGAACCAAGTAAGACTCTCCGAAACCATGTTGATTACATTTCGCTCTGATATGAACCTGATCAACTTGCTCTGGAATTTCAATATTACACAGGCTACGAGTAAAGGGCTGCTCCTCCACATGAGGGTGATAAAGCACTCTTTCTGCTAATAATTCACCTTCGCTATCTAATACCTGCCAAGCATCTGCGTAGTGAGACCAGCCCTCATCCCTATGGCGAACTTGCACATCAAAACACCATTGGGTTTGCGTACTTTGGCGAGTCACCACTTTCTCAACTTGGGCATAATCTAAATGATGAAGAGTATCCGCCAGCGACACCATAGAGCCCAAGAAAAATATTACGATGAATACAAGGTGCTCTAATGTACGTCTATTCATGATCACTCCTCTCTTGGCTAAAAAGTTAAAACCAGCTTAACCAATTCAATTTCGCTTTTCTAGACAAGAGTACTTGCAATAGATACCGAATGAGAACGATAATAAATATCATTTACACACAGGGATTGACGTGTCTTCCAAAATTATCACCTCCAACAAGCAATCCGTTTTTTTTAAGCAGCGCATTGTTTCTATGCGTATGGCCATTCCTTTGTTATTGCTGGTATTTCTGCTAACGCCTAGCTTAAATGAAATAGTGTTAACGGTATTAGCGGAAGCTTTTTTACAGGTATCCGCCTTTGTCGCGTTGACGCTAAGCCTTTACTACAGCATAAGCCACAACCTAAACACCAGTAAGTTGAATCAATGGCTACAGAGTAAGTCGCATCGAGAAATTATTTTTGCAGGTTTCATGGGCGTTTTACCGGGCTGCGGTGGCGCTATCATCATTATTACCCAATACACTCAAGGGAAAATTGGCTTTGGTGCCGTGGTTGCTGTCCTCACCAGTACCATGGGGGATGCGGCCTTCTTATTGATTAGCCAAAAACCCGATGATGCCGTGCTCATCCTCTCTATTAGTGTCTTTGTGGGCATCATTTCGGGATTGATATGTGAATACTTTTTGCCGGCACCGAAAAAAGACAACTCCAAACCCGTTCACTTTCAGCCAACCCCAACGACAAAGCAAGATGAACAAATGGATCTTTGGGTAAATCGCCTGAGCCTATCCTTCTGGTGCTTATTATTAATTCCTGCTGGCATCACCGCCATACTGATTGCCTTCCAAGTGGAGGTGAACGCGTTATTAAATTTTCCCGCCAACACAGTAGAACTTATCGGAGCCCTCGCCGGTTTTATTTGTTTATTACTCTGGGCACTTTCTACCAAGGGTGACGGCTATGCGATTATCGCTAAAGAAAACGATAATGCACTGCCTAAGCATTGGATTCGAAAAGTTGCCCAAGACACTCAGTTTGTGACTACCTGGGTAGTGGTGGCCTTCTTGATTTTTGAGTTGGCGTTATTTTTTATGGGGGATGGTTTCTTAGACGCCCTAAAAAACTGGGGCAGCACCAGTGTCTTAGTGGCAACGATTATTGGCTTATTACCCGGCTGTGGGCCACAAATCATGGTGACAGGTCTGTATCTGCAAGGAGCGATCCCTCTGTCGGCACAACTTGCCAATGCTATCAGCAATGACGGCGACGCTCTGTTTCCAGCCATCGCCCTAGCCCCAAGAGCGGCATTATTGGCCACGCTTTATTCCACCGTGCCGGCCTTGCTTACAGGCTACTCATATTACTGGTTTGTTGAGTTCGCCCCTTAGCTTTATAAGCGAAATGGTCTAGCGGTAGGATGAGCTGGCAACCCTAATGAGACGCTGATAAGCGCGCGGCCCAATTACCGCCATGGGTATGACGACATTGCTCCTCGCTATCATAAACAACGTGTTTATCGATTTTTGGCAAGGCGATGTTGATGGATAGTAACTTGGCCTTAATCACCGCATTCAATGCTTTAGCCCCTTCCTGTTGATGAAAGGCTTGCACATGTTCTTTGCTATCAAATACACAAGTTATC
The DNA here is from genome assembly GCF_039940335.1 of Marinomonas sp. Lineage (GTDB taxonomy): Bacteria > Pseudomonadota > Gammaproteobacteria > Pseudomonadales > Marinomonadaceae > Marinomonas. The sequence continues at coordinate 76,912 of NZ_JBDVGW010000008.1, forward strand.
TTTAAGCTGCTAGGAAAGGCCTTATAATTCACCCTATGAGTCAGCCATTCAAAACCCATATATTTTTCCAGAGCCAATTCGCAAACTTGAGTCAGTGCCTTTTGCAATTGTTGCTCTAATTTTTTATCTGTCTTTCTCATTTTTATTCCTAACGCCTCACGACAGCTTTGTCGTGCAAACTCATACAGGGCGAGTCACTCGATAAAGCGGTACTTTTCTTCTGTGCAAGCACTCAAGATAAAGTCCCAAGTGCGCTTTAAATCTTTAAATTGGTGTAGATCTTTACTGGTCGATATCCACAACTCCCTATGCAACAAAAAATCCGGTAGTACTGGGGATAAGTCAGGGTCACCGTAGGCGACAAAGTGTGGCAATACACCAACCCCTAATCCTGCCCGCACGGCTTTGCGCTGGGTGTGTATCGTGGTGGATTTATAAATCAGTTGCAAATCTGGAGATATTTCATGTTGATACTTTAATAGATCGGAGAATACTTGGTCTTCGATATAGCCAATAAAAGCATGCTTCTCAAGATCCGCTTTCTTTTGTATTGCTTTGTTCAGTGCCAAGTACTCATTGGCAGCAAACAGTCCCAAGGTATAGTCTGTGAGCTTTTTTTGAATGATGTTCGAGCCTTTCTGCGGACCTATGGTGATGCTAATGTCCACTTCACCACTGGTAATAAAGGTGACCCCTGCCAGAGAGATCAGTTCAATATCAATATCTTTACCCTTTACCCAAACTGGCAATCGATCCGCAAGATAGTAGTTACTAAAACCTTCGGTTACGCCGATGCGAATTTTGGAACGAATCTCTTTGCCGCTACGATAGTTCTCATTTGCCAAACGTAATGTACGTTCACATTTCTCGGCATATGGAATGAGGTTTTCCCCTGCTTTGGTTAAATGGAAGCCTTTACTGTTTTGATAAAAAAGTCGGGTATCAATTGCTTTTTCCAATTGCTCAACCCGATTGGCAATCGTTACATGAGTACAACCCAGCTTGCTAGCAGCTAATGACAAGCGCCCGTATCGCCACAGTGCTAGAAAATACTTTAAATCATTCCAGTTTATTTCGAGTAAATCTAAATTTTCATTCACAGATTGCCCTCACAATATCTGTAGTCGCTTATTTCATTAGCGACGAACACTCGTTTCCTGTTTGAAGCTTTAGCACATCATTGGTGCGCCGAAGTATAGAGAAAAACACCAAATTGTAAAAAAATTTTCAGAAGACGAGTATTAGCTTATATTTTAGACAGCCCATAAAAACCACTAAAATGGGGCAAAACCTTGCAACAAGCACAAAATAAGTGCATTCGTACATATTCCCTATCAAGGGTAGCTCTCATTACTCTCTAAACCTGACAATCCATTGTAATTTTTTTTACAACCTATGTAATCAAAATGCTATTGTTTTTGATCCTTATCAAGCCTAATTTTTAACTTCGACATAGAACCTCTGAGCATTCATCAGAATCTATAAACAATCCTTTTTTTGAAATAGGTAACTCATGATGAAAAAACCATTACTCGCTACGTTAGCATTATTAGTTGGTTCAACCACTTTTGCAGCCGATTATAATTTCACTTTCGCTCACGTCCTTATCGATGAAACACCAAATGGCCAAGCCGCTTTAGCCTTTGAAAAAGAAGTGGAAGAAAAGTCTGACGGCCGTATCAATATTAATGTTTTGCCAGCGGCGCAACTTGGTGGTGATGTTGAAATCATCGAGCAGTTACAAATGAACATGGTACAGATCGCGATTCCACCAACGGCAACCCTTGGTAACTTTGAACCTCGCGTTCAAATTCTAGATCTACCTTTCCTACTACCTTCTAAAGACTTAATGATGAAGGTGTTGGACGGCGATGCCGGCCGTAAAATTCTCGATACCTTAGAAAGCCACGATATGCACGCCGTTAACTTCTGGGGCGCTGGCTTTCGACACATGACGAATAACGTTCGTCCAATTGAAAAGCCAGAAGATCTTAAAGGCATCAAAATGAGAACCATGCAGTCGCCGATCCTGTTGAGCACCTACCGTAACTTTGATGCCAACCCCACGGCCATGGCTTACACAGAGGTTTATAATGGCCTACAGCAAAGTGTTATTGAAGGACAAGAAAACCCTATCGCCAACATCACCAGTAAGAAATTTTATGAAGTGCAAAAGTACATGACCCTAACGTCTAATGCTTACCACGGCTATGCAGCGATTGTGAACAAACAGGCTTGGGAATCTTTACCAGCAGATCTACAAGCGGTTATGAACACCGCCTTCGATAATGCCCGTGACCTGTCTCGTAAACTAACCGATGAATTGGAAGCGTCAGCGCTTGAGAACATTAAAAAGTACACTCAAGTTACTGAGTTAACGGAAGAGCAAATGGCCGCTTTTGTAAAAGCAAGCCAGCCTGTTCATGAAGAGTTTCGTGAAACCATTACGTCTGATCTATTAGACGTTGTCTACGCAGAAATTAAGTCTAACTAATGACTAACGCTGCCTCGGTTAGCCAAGCTGAGGCAGCGCAATCTGCACCTTGTGTATTTCTAAAAATGCCTCCGAGAAGACTATGTTCGAAAAAATTAATACCTATTTAGACACCATAGAAGGCTTTTTCATTGCCAGTATCCTAGCCCTTGCTTCGGTACTGACGATTACCCAAGTTTTTTTCCGCTATGCCCTTAACGATTCGATTTTCTGGGCGGAAGAAGCGATTCTGTATTTGATTATTTCTATGAGTTTTCTGTGTACAAGTCTTGGTATTCGCAAAGGCTCCCATATTACGGTGGACGTTTTGAAGTCCTGCATCCCCAAACGTTTCTCCCCAGTCTTTAGTTTGGTGGCCGCTGTGTTAGGGATTATATTCGCTGCCTCTCTGTTCTACTTTGGTGGCAATTTATTTTTAAATACTTTGGCTCGTGGTCAGCTATCTCCAGCGCTGCGTATTCCTATTGCTTCAATTTACGCTTTTATCCCTATTACAGCGCTACTGCAGATGTTCAGGTACACAGGGATAATTTACTCGGTAATTAAAAAACAGCCCGTGCCTAATCACTCGCAACACTAATTTCAATATTTATCGCGCACATCCAAAGCCGAGGTTTTCATGATCACTCTTTTACTGCCATTATTCCTAATTCTGCTATTACTTGGTTTGCCTATCTATGGATCACTGGCTTTCTCAGTGATAAGCGCCATGGAGCTGTCTGGTTCAATGAACCCAACCATAGTTCCCATGAGAATGTTCTCTGGCATTAATAACTTCTCATTAATGGCCATCCCCTTTTTCATTTTAGCCGCCGAACTGATGCGCGTTGGTGGCTTATCAACAAGACTGATTCAACTAGCTCAAGTATTGATAGGCTGGGCACCAGGTGGACTGGCCTCTGCAGCCGTGCTTTCTTGTTTATTCTTTGGTTCCATTTCTGGTTCAAGCCCAGCGACAGTGGTGGCCATTGGCAGCATTATGTTCCCAGCGCTGGTTGAGGCAGGCTACAGCAAACGCTTTTCAATCGGTCTGCTGACCACAGCAGGAACCCTTGGCCCTATTGTGCCGCCAAGCATCGCTTTGATCATTTATGGCTCAGTGACCTCTACCAGTATTGGCCAACTTTTCGCAGCCGGTATATTGCCCGCCCTTTTGCTCGGCGGACTGTTAATCCTCTATTGCATGCTTTACTCAAAAAAGAATGGCTACGCAAAAACCCCCTTTCCCACCTTAAAAGAAATTTCTATGGCGTTTAAAGGTTCTGCTTGGGGGCTTGGGCTACCTGTCATTCTGTTAGGAGGGATTTACAGCGGTATTTTTACCGCCACAGAATCTGCCGCGGTCGCTTGCTTATATGGCCTATTTGTCGGCATGGTGATTTACCGTCAGGTCAGCGCAAAAGACTTGTGGGAGATACTTCAAAGCACAGGTTTAATTTCAGGTTCTCTATTGCTGATCACCGCTGGCGCATCTGCTTTCTCTTGGCTATTAACGATGACAGGTACACCTTCTACCCTAGCCAATGCTGTTTTATCGCTAAGTGATTCTTCCTTTGCAATCACGGCCTTGTTGAACGTCATCATGCTGATCGCCGGATTCTTCCTTGATAGCGCCTCTGCCATTATCGTTTTAGCGCCGTTAATGACGCCTATCGCAGCTCAAGTAGGCATAGACCCTGTGCATTTCGGCATCATCAATCTGGTCAACTATTCGGTTGGTATGATCACGCCTCCTGTTGGCCTAAACCTCTTTGTTGCCGTGAGTATTTCCAAAATGGGTCTTTTTGATATTTTCAAAGGCTGCATTCCCTTCCTACTCATCTTGCTGGTGGGGCTAATGATAATTACCTATGTCCCTTGGCTTAGCATGGCCATTCCTAGCTACCTGTTCTAGCCATTCCAAGCCTGCACCGCTTGATAAGAAAATGTTTTATACAATTAAAGGATTACAATGAAATCACAACCTACTCTAAAAGTGGCCATCATCGGCCTAGGGGCTATTGGTGGCCATGTAGCAAACAGCATTGCTAAAGGAGAAGCCGGCAATGCGAAGCTAGTCTCGCTACTATGCCGTAATAAAGAAAAATATTTAGAGATCAACGCTCACAAATCTGAAGCGTTTAAGTCCTTAATTACAGATGATATTTCAACACTTTTTGACGCTCAGCCAGATATAGTAATCGAAGCAGCAGGACAAACGTCTCTTAGCCAATATGGTACGGTTATTTTGTCTAAAGGCATTGATCTATTGGTTTCAAGCATTGGTCTCTTTACCAATGATGACATTCTCAAGGAGTTTACTACTCTCGCAGAACGGTCTGGTGCGCAGATGCTGCTTTCAGCAGGGGCTTTACCTGCCCTAGATTGGATGTCAGCGTCGTCTTTATCAGAGGTTAGCAAAGCCTGTATTACCCAAGAGAAGCCGGTTATTTCATGGCAGAATACCCATGCAGAGAAGCTTGTGAACCTTAACGCCATCACAGAGCCTACGTGTTTTTTTGAAGGGACGGCTCGAGAAGCGGCCAACATTTTTCCGAAAAGCAGTAACATTAGCGCTATGCTGGCACTGGCGACCGTGGGCTTAGATAATACTCAGGTCAGGCTGGTGGCAGACCCAATTAGCGACATCATGAACACTCATATTGAATTTGATAGCACCGTTGGCAAGTTACAATTAAATTGCCAAGGTATACCGTCACCAGAAAACCCAAGCACCAGTACAGGAGTACCTTTGTCGATCGTGAAGTCTATCAAGAATCTCAGCTCTTCAATTCACTACGGCATCTAGATGAAAACATGAACAAGGCCATTCAGCCTTGCTCGTTCATGCCTAAGAAGCGTTATAGGCACCAGCAAGACCTATAACGTTTTTAACGCCGTGATTAACGCCGACATCTCTTCATCCGTACCAATAGTGATACGCAAGTGGTTGCCGATTCTTGGTTTCTCACCAAAATAACGGACCAAAATACCCTGATCTTTTAACCCCAGATAAATATCTTTGGCGGCTTTGTCTGCATGACTGACAAACACAAAGTTGGTGGCGGAGGGAATCACCTCAAACCCTAGTGCCTGTAGTGCCGTCACGGTGGTTTCACGAGTCGCGATGGTTTTCTCACAGATCTCCGCCAGATACTCGGAATCTTCTACCGCGGCCGTCGCACCCGCGAGAGCAATACGATCAATCGGGTAAGAGTTAAACGAGTTTTTTAGACGTTCCAGCCCTTCAATAAGATCTTTATGGCCAAACGCATAGCCGACACGGATACCCGCTAATGCTCGGGATTTCGATAAGGTTTGCACCACCAGCAAGTTAGGGTATTGATTCACTAGTTGGGTCGCACTTTGGGCACCGAAATCTACATAAGCTTCGTCCACCAGCACCACTACGTCTGGGTTCGCCTGTAAGACTCGCTCTATGTCTGATAAAGGTAAGGCTTTACCCGTTGGTGCGTTCGGATTAGTAATCACCACACCCGATACATCAAGGTCTTGATAATCGGCCACGTCAATATCAAAGCTATCCGTTAATGGGATCAGCTTTGGTTCAATGCCATACAAGCCCGCATACACTTTATAAAAGCTGTAGGTAATATCAGCAAAAGCCAAGGGCTTACTCGCTGCAAAATACCCCATAAAGGCAAGAGCTAGCACTTCGTCCGAGCCATTGCCCACAAACACTTGCTCAGGCGCTAAACCATAGCTGGTCGCTAAAGCATTTTTTAGAGACTGGCAGTTTGGATCTGGATAAAGACGTAAGCGCTCACTTACTTGATCCATCATGGCTTGCAAGGACTTTTCTGATGGCGAATAAGGGCTTTCGTTGGTGTTTAATTTAATATATTGCTTATCTTGTGGCTGCTCACCTGGTACATAAGGGTCCAGTGAAGCAATCTTATCAGTCCAAAAACGGCTCATTCCAATCTCCAGGATTCAAGCAGATAACAGCAAAAAATAAGGCCTCATGAGAGGCCTTATTCGGTATTTTTCCTATGGCCCAATTAGTCTTGTGGGCGCATATGTGGGAACAACAATACATCACGAATAGACGGTGCGTCAGTAAACAGCATTACCAAACGATCAATACCAATACCTTCACCTGCGGTAGGTGGTAAGCCGTACTCTAGTGCATTGATGTAGTCCGCATCATAGTGCATGGCTTCGTCATCACCGGCGTCTTTTTCTGCCACTTGGCGCTTAAAGCGTTCCGCCTGATCTTCTGGGTCATTCAACTCCGAGAAGCCATTGGCGATTTCACGGCCACCAACAAAGAACTCAAAACGATCGGTAATGAATTCATTGTCATCGTTACGACGAGCCAAAGGTGACACTTCTGCTGGGTATTCAGTAATGAAGGTTGGTTGATCCAGCTTGCTTTCAGCCGTTTCTTCAAAGATTTCTGTCCATAGCTTACCCAAGCCCCAAATTGGCTTAACATCTATGTGTAGCTTCTTGGCTACTTGTGTCGCACTTTCTACTGTGGCGAGATCTTCTGCTGTTAGCTCTGGGTTGTAGTGCAAGATAGACTCAAGCATGGTCATGCGAACAAAAGGCGCTCCGAAGTCATACTCGGAGCCTTGGTAGGTCACCGTCGTTGTTCCCAAAACTTTCTCAGCCACTGTGCGAAGCATATCTTCCGTTAGATCCATAAGGTCTTTGTAATCTGCATAGGCTTGGTAGAATTCGATCATGGTGAATTCTGGGTTATGACGAGTCGATGTTCCTTCGTTGCGGAAGTTACGGTTGATCTCGAAAACGCGCTCGAAACCACCAACGACCAAACGCTTCAAGTAAAGCTCTGGTGCGATACGCAGGTACATGCTCATATCCATGGCATTGTGATGAGTAATAAACGGACGAGCGGATGCGCCACCTGGAATCACCTGCAACATAGGCGTTTCCACTTCCATAAAGCGACGATCTTCTAGGAAACGACGAATGGTCGAAATGATTTTCGAGCGCACTTGGAAAGTATCACGAGACTCTTCGTTAACGATAAGGTCCACATAACGCTGACGGTAACGCATTTCCATGTCTGCCAAGCCGTGGTGTTTATCCGGCAATGGACGCAAAGCCTTGGTTAATAGCTGAGCAGATTGCATATCAATGTACAGATCGCCTTTACCAGACTTGTGCACAGGGCCCGTCACACCAACGATATCACCAAGATCCCAGGTTTTCTGGTCTGCTAACAATTCTGCTGGCAAAGCCTTACGATTCACATAAGCCTGAATCTGACCCGTCATGTCTTGTAGCAACATGAACGCACCACGGTTACGAACAATACGACCGGCAATACTAACTTTATGGTCTTTCTCTTCTAGCTCAGCTTTTTCAAGCTCACCAAACTCCGCTTGTAAGTCAGCAGCATAGGCGGTTGGGCGGAAATCATTTGGGTAAGCATTACGCTCTTCACGAATGGCAGCCAATTTACTACGACGTTCGGCCACTAGGCGGTTGTCGTCAGCTTGGGTTGTGGACTCTGTGTTCTTTTCGTTAGCCATGGTTTTGCTATCTACTCTTAAAAATGGGTTCTGGCGCTTATAGGCCTTGTTTTAAACTTGCGACAATAAATTGATCAAGATTGCCATCTAATACAGCGCCGGTATTGGAGGATTCGACACCTGTGCGCAAATCCTTAATGCGAGATGCGTCCAATACGTAGGAGCGAATCTGACTTCCCCAACCGATATCTGATTTACTGTCTTCCACCGCTTGCGCAGCTTCGGTACGTTTTAACATTTCGAATTCATACAGCTTTGCTCGTAACTGCTTCATCGCGAAATCGCGGTTAGCATGTTGTGAACGCTGGTTTTGACACTGCACTACGATGCCTGTTGGTTCGTGGGTAATACGTACCGCAGAATCTGTGGTGTTAACGTGCTGACCACCCGCTCCAGAGGAACGGTAAGTATCAGTTCGTATGTCCGCAGGATTGATCTCAATCTCTACGTTGTCATCAATTTCTGGTGACACAAACACTGACGCAAAAGAAGTATGGCGACGGTTGCCTGAATCGAAAGGTGATTTTCGCACCAAACGATGCACGCCAGTTTCCGTACGTAACCAACCAAAAGCATATTCGCCTTCAAAACGAACGGTGGCTGATTTTATGCCTGCCACATCCCCCGCCGAGACTTCCATTAATTCCACTTTAAAGCCTTTGTCTTCTCCCCAACGCAAATACATGCGTAGCAGAATATTGGCCCAATCTTGTGCTTCAGTTCCACCAGAGCCTGACTGAATATCCAAGAAGGCGCTGCTTTCATCCATTTCTTGGGAAAACATGCGGCGGAACTCTAATTTACCTAATAAAGCATCCAGTTCTGCTAACTCAAGCTGAACGGCTTCAACAGAGTCGGCATCATCGTCTTCAACCGCTATTTCTAGTAGCTCTTTTGAATCCTCAACACCTGACTCAAGGCTATCAAGCGTTTCGACGACAGCTTCAAGAGAAGAACGCTCTTTGCCTAGTTTCTGCGCATAGTCTGGGTCGTTCCAAACATCAGGGTCTTCCAGTTCTCGGTTTACTTCTTCTAAACGTTCTTTCTTTGACTCATAGTCAAAGATACCCCCGAAGGGTTAAAGCACGTTCAGACAGGTCTTTTATCTTAGAAAGTATCGGGTTGATTTCCATATTGGCGTCAATTTGTTATAAACAGTGTGAATAAAGTTAATGGCGAATTGTAACGAATTTACTCGCCGCATAAAATGCTATTCTCTACACAATGATGGAAAAACAGACCATTTTTTGTGGGTCTTGCTATCAAATGGAGTCAATATGGACAAGCCAACCGTTGCCGTCGAAATACTCGGCCAAACTTATAAAATTAATTGCCCTAAAGGCCATGAAGCCGAACTGAAAGAAGCGGCTGAATATTTGAATAATCAAATGCGTGAAATCAAAGCCAGCGGCAAAATTGTCGGCCTTGAAAAGATTGCCGTATTAGCGGCATTGAATATTACTCATGATATGCTTTCTGGCCGTAAATACGCGAATTCGAATGAGCAGCAACTGCGAGAGTTGACCTCACAGCTTGATGCGGCATTAACTCATCAAACAAAAACTGGTTAAACGGCACTCAACACTGTTTACTCCCTAACCAAATTGATGGTCGTGCAAGTCTAGAAAGCGAATTTTCTTCATAGAGAGAAAAAGACCAAACCGACAAAAGTCGATTTCTATTTTCAGTTGCTCTATACTGCGCTTGTTTCCTGGGTTGTTCGAGGCGGCTTAACGCCCTTGAGCCTATGAGTAATACCCCGGAGAGAGCCTGTTGGTTTGGTGTGCATGTCCGTGCGTCGGAAAGCCTAAAGAGTCACAGTTCTTTCCACCTTGAACCACTGGGTTCAAGGCCAATAGTCGAAACGGCAACCTGGGAAACCCTTTTATGCTTTTATCTCAAGCGCATAGAAAACAACAGCGCCAAGCTTTACGACAAGCCAGAAATAACCTTTCCGAAAACGTCCAACAAGCAGCCTCTCAAGCGCTTATTCAGCAATATTCCACCCTCATTGAACGACTCAAGCTAACACCTCATCGTGTTGCTCTTTACATGAGTAATGATGGCGAAATATCGCCGCAGCTTTTGTGTAATCAACTCTGGTCGCAAGGCATTAGCACTTACCTCCCTATTTTAGACAATCAGGCACTGCGCTTTAATCTTTATAATCAAGACAGCCAATGGCAAGACAATCGCTTTGGCATTCCTGAGCCAGTGAACGGCCACGTATTAGCTGGGCAAGAACTGGATATTGTTTTCATGCCACTGGTTGGCTTTGATCGACAAGGTGGTCGCCTAGGCATGGGTGGCGGTTTTTATGACCGAACATTTGAAGGCAAGAACCCAACTCAACCCCCTCTATTAATTGGGCTAGCGCACGACTGCCAAGAAGTTGATAACCTATCCATTGAAAGTTGGGACATCCCTTTGAACGGCATTTTAACGCCGACACAAATCGTTTTAACGGATCGTTAGAACGCTGAGCCATAGCCCATCGATAAATAGAAGCTGCGCGGGAGAGAGCTGCTTCCGCCATCTCCTCTCAAGTCATCCAATCCATAGGCCACATCAACATCGAGTCGCTGAAACAAGGTTAAACCTGCGGTTAGATAGCTAAGCTTAGAGCCCGCAGTATTTTTTCGATAACCCAAGCGAACACCAGGTACAACCACATTATCGCTAAAGAAAGACATTGAAACCGTCTGCCATTGATAGGCATCCCCCACAGGGTCATCCACTCCATTTACATCAAATGATCCAGCTAATGACAAACGTCTGTCTCTGGAAACCACCGCCCCTTCTAGCGTTAATTGCGTTTCCATTTTATAGCTGTCCACCAGCTTAAGCTTGCCTGCGCTGGCAAAACTGACTTCTGCTTCACATGAAATTAAATTTGAGCCAGTTAAACCGCTGCAATTACCAAGACTTTCGTAATCAAACTCAGGCTCATTAATATTGGCTAACGTCGCCCCTAACTGATAGTAATCGGATACCCAAATAGCCCCTAAGTCCAAACCCACACCGGATGTCGATTTTTGACTATCAAACAAACCATCAGAAAAAGCACCGCCAGAATCTTCACTGTCATCCACTAGCACCGACACATCGCGGCCTAAAGAGATTTGATGAAAGTTTGCTTTTGCTCCTAGAATTAACGCCCCACTCACAAAGCGACCAAACACCTGACTATAACCTAACCCTAAACGCAGGTCGGTAGCGGATTGCACGTACAAAGACGTATCAGAATCCAACGAAAAATCCGTACCTGATAAGGTATAGCTAATCTCATCCGCCAGAATATTTGCGCGCCCCACAAAGGAAGCACTGGCGTCCAACATAAAGGCACCGTTACCACGAGTTTTATATATAAGCGGCATAAAAGGAATCTGAGAAGAGCCCGAAAGCTTGATGTAAGCAGTATCTGCTACATCGTTAATAATGCTATTAGCAGACGCTATGGCATCATCCACTTCCGCTTGGCTGCGATAATCGCTATTACTTAAAATATCTTCTAATTCGTCCACTCTATCAGTGAGATTGCTGATTTCACCCATCTCATAACCAAAGCCTGCAGGGCCTAGATAGCCAGCTCGAAAGCTTTGAAGACGGGTCATTAAGTAAGGTGATGCAGGGTTGGCGAGGGACGTAGATAAAGCACGCTTATTGGCCATGGTTCCTAATGTAAAAGCAGAGCCAACAGGCTGGTAAACTGGCATGGCCGCCATGGCATTAAGACTGACTAAGCCGCCTAAGAATATCGTAATCGCTTGCTTCATTGCTCTTCCTATTGATTCTTTAATCCAGCAGCCCATCAATGCAAAAAGGCCGATAACATAGATAATGTTATCGGCCTTTTTGCAATTTCTTTACGACTTTCTTAGAAAGCCGTATCGTAGCCTAATGAAATAAATCCACTGCGTGGGATTTCATCGCCGTCTTCATCTGTCACCGTATCAAGAGCAATGGCGACATCCAAATTCAGACGCTTAAGTAGCGTAAGACCCGCCGTTGCATAGCTTAGCTCTGTACCGGCCATGTTTTGGCGGAAGCCTGCACGCAAACCAGGAATAAAGTGTGAATCACCATAGTAAGAAACCGAAGCAACCGCCCATTGGTACTCGTCACCTACGGCATCATCAACTGGGTTTACATCATAAGACAAACCTAGTGTTACTTGCTTAGCCGGAGTGGAGACAGAGAAGTCCAACGTAGTCTGTGTTTCCATAGTATAAGTATTAGTCGCACTTAATTTGCCCGCAGCAATAAAGGCGGCAGCGGCATTACAACTGGTTAAAGCTGATCCTGTTTTAGAACTACAGCTAGTACCAACGGCGTTGTAATCAAACTCAGGCTGGTTAATGTTCGCAACCGTAATACCCGCATGATAAATATCAGAGAACCAGATAAGCCCTAAATCTAGACCTACTCCTGTCGCACTCTCTGCATCATCTGTAATCGTATCAGAGAACACATCACTGGCATCATCACTGTCATCACTTAATACCGATAATGCTTGCCCTAAAGATAGTTGATGGAAATTGGCTTTAATACCACCTACTAGTATTCCTTTATCGCTCTCTGGTTGCCAAATTTTTTGGCTATAGCCCACACCGATATTAAGGTCTGTCGCGACATTTGCGTACATAGACGTATTAGATGTTAATTCAGGTGACACACCAGACGTATCAACAGTAACATCACTCGCCAATAAACTACCACGCCCCACTAATGAAACACTCGCATCTATCATAAAAGCACCACTGCTTTTGGTTTTATAGATGATAGGCATCAAAGGTATCTGTGTAGATGCCGATACTTTCACATAAGCAGTGTCAGCTATATCATTCAATATCCCATTTACTTCTGTAATGCCTGCATTTGCCGCTGAAACAGATGTATAAGTAGCATCCAGAATTTCTTCCGCGCGATCAATTTGATCACTTAGGTCACTGATATCACCAAACTCTACCCCTACGCCAATTGGGCCAATAATGCCGAAGCGAAAACTATCATCCTCTTGGGCATTAACCATTAAAAATGGCGCGGCAGGGTTTGACGATGCCGTAGCAAGGGCTCTTTGGTTAAGAGAGCTACCCAGAGTAAAGCTTGAGCCGATTGGCTGATTGACAGGTGCTGCGGCCATAAGAGCCGTACTGATAAGCGAAGTAGAAGCGAGCAATAACTTTTTCATGACCTTATTCCTTGTGGATCAGTTTAAAGTAGTTTTAAGCGGTAAAACTTAAAATCATTGTAAACGCTTTTTTTACACTTTACATACACAAAAAGGAAAAAACTGACAAAAACAGTGTTGAACAGTTATTGCTATTTGGTCGGTCAAACCAGTGGTCAAATAATAATAAGCACAAAAAAGGCGCTATCTAGGTTAGAAAGCGCCTATTGAGTAAACTCTTTTAAAAAGCATTAAGAAGCCAGATGATCCCGTAAAGCCTCTAAGTCTTGTGGCGTATCCACTCCATGGGGCGGCAACTGATCCGCTAAGGCAACTTGCACCTTGATTCCCTGATGCAAGAATCTAAGTTGCTCTAATTTCTCCCAACGCTCTAAAGGCGACATGGGTAAATTGGCATAATTAGCCAATAAGCTAGCACGATACACGTAGAGACCTATGTGTCGAAAAGCCGGAAAGTCTTGCTCTAGACTCTCACTCTCATGTCCTTTATTCGCAAAGCCGTCTCTGTCCCAAGGCATGGGAGCACGACTAAAATACAAAGCACGCTGCTGCTCGTCACAAACTAACTTGACCACATTAGGGTTAAAGAAGTCCTCTGCATTTTTAATAGGGCAAGCAACTGTCGCCATTTCGGCTTGAGCATCTTTTTGCAAAGCCGCTACGGCAGAATGAATCAGCTCTACGGGTAGAAAAGGCTCATCCCCTTGCACGTTGACAACAATTTCATCCCCCTGCCATGCCATTTTCGCCGCCACTTCCGCCAAGCGTTCCGTACCATTTTCATGGTCATCTCGTGTCATAAGTACTGGCGCAGCAAAACCTTTCGCGGCCTGCTCGATGATTGCATGATCCGTAGCAATGGTAACGGACTTCGCTCCTGCCTTTAAAGACAGCTCATAAACCCATTGCAACACAGGCTTACCACCAAGATCCGCCATCAGCTTTTGAGGAAAACGCTGGGAAGCATAACGAGCCGGTATAACAATATGAAATTCAGGTAATGAGGTTAATTCAAGAACAGTCATTATTTTTCAAACTCCGGTCGTTGGGCTAATTCGTAGGCTTGCTCTAACGGCATACGCGTTGAGAGCAGTAAATCTGCTACCTCCCTTGCAACACCCTGACCACCTAAGGACGCTAAACAGACTTTTGCATAACGTTTCACAAGCGTGTGGGCATCTTTTGGGCACATTGGCACAGCAACATTCGGCATCACCTGCAGGTCGATCACATCATCTCCAACATACACAGCTTGCTGCGGGTCGAGCTTGAGATCCTGACAAATTTGCTCGAAGGCTTGGGCCTTATTGTGGCAACCGGGATAAAAGTGTTCCACTTTTAAGTCCGTCATACGTTTGTGCAAAGGCGCTGAATCTTTCGCGGTAATCACCGCCACCTGCACACCCCATTTTGGCAATAGCTTCATGGCCACGCCATCTTTGACATTAAAGCGCTTTATGGACTCCCCTTGCTCACCGTAAAGTAAACCACCATCCGTGAGCACTCCATCTACATCAAACACCACCAACTGAATACTTTGCAGCTGGCTTAACAAAGTGCCATCTTCAAGTATCGCGGGGTATTGCTCAAGGAAGCGTTTATCCATGATTAGGCGCTCGTGTCCAATTCTTCAAAGGTTTTCACCAGCTCATCAAGCTGCTTCATTTGCTTTAAGAATGGCGCTAACTTGCTAAGCGGCAATGCACATGGGCCGTCACATTTCGCATTATTAGGATCTGGGTGAGTTTCCAAAAACAAGCTCGATAGACCAAGGGACATGCCAGCACAGGCCAGTTCAGTGACCTGTGCACGACGACCATCGGCAGAGTCTTCACGACCACCTGGGCGCTGCAAGGAATGAGTCACGTCAAACATCACTGGGAAGCCGAACTTTTTCATTTCGCCAAAACCTAGCATGTCTACAACAAGATTGTTATAGCCCATCATGGTACCGCGCTCGCACAGCATGAGCTGATCGTTACCAGCCTCTTGGCACTTGGTCAGAATATGCTTCATTTCGTGAGGCGCTAGAAATTGAGCTTTCTTAATGTTGATAACCGCACCAGTCTTGGCCATGGCTACCACAAGATCCGTTTGGCGAGATAAGAATGCTGGCAACTGAATCACATCCGCTACTTCCGCCACTGGCGTACACTGATATTCTTCATGCACATCCGTAATAACAGGTACGCCGAAGGTTTGCTTAATTTCTTGCAGAATTTTCAAGCCTTCTTCCATGCCTGGACCACGGAATGAGGTAATAGAAGAGCGATTCGCTTTATCAAAAGAGCCTTTGAAAACATAAGGAATACCCAGCTCTTCCGTAATTTTGACATGCTCTTCCGCGACTTTCATCGCAAGGTCTCGTGATTCTAGAACATTCACCCCACTAAAAAGTACAAAGGGTAGGTGATTTGCGACCTGAATATTCTTACCTATGTTGATAATCTTTGATTCAACTGACATCTTATTCTCCAATTTTTTACAGTGCTGCCCCATGTAATAGGGTCAAGCCTACATGTCTAACGATCGTAAATTTCTAAAATACCCGACAGTTTATCTTCATCGTCAACGGCCACCAGCAAGGTGATTTTGTCTTTGAGCATACGCTCTTCCGCTTGCACTATCATGGTGTTTTCATTAATGGTTTTCGGGTTTGCTGTCATCAGTTCGCGCATCGGCTTGTCGATCATATTCGCGGTTTCTCGTAACATAGCGCGACGTAAATCCCCATCGGTAAAGATACCTACTAATTGCGAGTGTTCTTGGATGAGTACCACCCCCATGCGACCATGAGTCATCACCGAAATGGCTTCTTTCAAATGGGTGTCAGGGCCACACACAGGCAGGTTTTCTTTATGCATAAGATCTTTCACGCGAGTAAGTAGCTTTCTTCCTAAGCTCCCCCCTGGGTGAAAACGCGCGAAGTCTTGAGGCTGAAAATGACGAGATTCCATTAGCGCTACAGCGAGCGCATCACCCATCGCGGCGGTCATGGTGGTCGAGGTGGTTGGGGCAAGATTGTTAGGACAGGTTTCTCGGTCTACCGATATGTCCAATACGCAATCGCTGTGCTGAGCCAGTGTTGAATCAAGATTACCAACTAGGGCTATAGAAGGATTACCAAAGTTTTTTAACGATGGAAGAAGACGAATCAACTCTTCGGTTTCCCCAGAATAACTGATCAGAACCAGTGTATCTTGTGCCTGTATCATGCCGAGGTCGCCGTGGAAGGCTTCGCCTGGATGCAGAAAGAAACTCGGTGTACCAGTGGAGGCTAACGTGGCGGCAATTTTTTTGCCTATTAGTCCAGACTTACCCATACCACAAATAATAGTTCGACCTTTGCTCGCAAGTATCATGCGAACCGCTTGGGCAAAGCTTTCCGTCACTCGGTCAGCCAGATCTAGGAGGGCTTGAGCTTGTGTGGATAAAGTGTGGTGAGCACTTTTGATGAGAACGTCAGATCGGATGTCTGATATTGCGATATCGTCCATATGGCTCTCTACATGACCTCTGTATAAAAAGTGAAGTTATTATACAGAGGTCACAGGGAGTCGCCTACTTTATTAGTGGCGGAACAAACGAAATAGACTAGCCTAGGCAGCTCAGGAATTGGTCACCCAAACCTTCTAGAAAGTCAAAGTAGGCTTGCGGCGCAATATCGACACTTGAGCCTAAAGGATCCAATTGAGCCGTTTTCACTTCACTACCGCTTAGCAAAGTTTTTACTATAGCAGGACTAAACTGTGGCTCACTAAAGACACACTGCACATTGTTTTCTTCGATCTCATGGCGTAGTTCAGCGATTTTCTTAGCACCAGGTTTACGCTCTGGACTAACAGTCACTTCACCAGCATGATTTAAACCGTAATGCTCTTCGAAGTAGTGGTAAGCATCATGGAAAACAATATATGGCACTTGTTTCACTTTACTTAACTTGGCGGCAAGCTGAGTGTCTTGTTGATCAAGCTTTTGCAAGAAAGCGCTTAAATTTGTTTCATAATATTCTGCATTGTCGCTATCGATCTTAACAAGGCGTTGAGCAACGGCTTGAGCGAGCACTTTTGCATTGACGGGAGACAACCAAACATGTGGGTCAACACCTGAATGATCGTGGCCTTCATGGCCGTGTTCGTCGTGGTGCTCGTCATGGTCATGTTCGTCGTGGTGCTCATCATGGTCATGATCATCGTGATGCTCGTCATGGTCATCGTGATGCTCGTCTTCTTCACCATAACGGCGTTGAACCGTGCCTTCTAATGCTAACCATTCAATGGAGTCTTCCGCTTTGTTAGCATTAACTAATGGTTTTTCTAAGAAGTTCTCTAGAGACTCACCTACCCAAACAACGGCATCAGCCTGTGAAATTTTTCTTAAATCGGATGGGCGAAGCGCATAATCGTGTGGAGATGCTGAGTTTGAAACTATTTGTTCAATGTCTGCTTTATCGCCCGTAATGGCAGCAACGATCATAGACACAGGGGTCACACTTGTCACAACTAAAGGTTTTGCTAGTGCAAAAGGTGCTATGGTGCAAACACCCATCCCTAAAAATAGTTTTTTCATCAGATCAACACTCCCAAAAAATTAAATACGTTATAACATAACAATACAATGGTGAGAGAAAATTTTCAAGATAGCTTAATGGCTAAATAATAGATTTAGCCTAAGGGAATTTTCTCTAAAGTTTGAGGGCGGACAACCAAACCGGTTCTTTGACCTATCGGTACTGCAGCGTTAGGGAAAATCAGCGCATCCCCTGTACTTTCAACCAAGTAACGGCTTTTAGAGGACTCCGCGAGAACATAACCTTGCTCAAAGGGCGTGAAATTTTCTAGCTCAGAAGAAATGTGTAACTGATAATCTTCCGCATCTTTTATAAGCGCCTCTTGCACACTAAAAACCAATAGTTTGTTCAGATCTCCCTGAGGCAATTGACTGTCTGTAATAAGGTCAGCCAAACTTTGCGCAATGGCAGAAAAACGGCTTAGGTCGTTTTGCCCAAAACCATACACTTTACCAAGCTCCACGGTAAAGGCATGCGCTCCATGATGCTGAGCACTGTAATAAGAAAAGGTCGTTGTTGGCTGATGAGACAAGAGCACAGCATCGATTCCACAGGCGGCTAAAAACGCGAGTTGCTGACGACTATAAGTGGCTTCTTCCATATAAGGGTAAACAGCAAATTTTTCATGCTTTGAGCCCCGAATGGCGGTATGTAAATCATAATGCAATAACTCATGACCCAAACGTTTCGAAGGTTGAAAGAAGTCCGTTACCGCTTGTTCAAGTCGCTGCGCACGTTCTGCCTCGTAGCCGTGATAATTCTGCCAAGCACCACTAAAAAGTCGATTCATATTGACCTTGCAAAAGCGCTGCTGAGCAATGGCTGATAAGGGGTTACCAAACAACACCAGCAGGCGTACCGTCAGTTTATAGCGACCTGCCAAAATATCCGCTACTAACTGATTTACTAACTCAATCGGCCCGGTCTCATTGCCATGTACACCAACAGATAAAATGAGGCTGATTTTACTGTCATCTTGGGGCTCCAAACGTAGCATTCCAACACCTTCTACAAAAGCCTTTCCTGAAGGAAAATCAAAGGTCATAGGCTCTTGTTGTTCAGGGTTGGCTAATGTTGTGGACAAAAAATCATAGGCTGAAAGGGTCATACGCTCACTTTATACAGAAAAAAATTATAGGCATGTTAACAACATACAATATCTAGGAGGAAGTTTTCTCGTCTGCCTAGGGCAAAACTAAAAATTAGGTCGCTTTTTCTACAAATTAACAATATCCCTTGGCGGCCTTTGGACTTAGCTTGGAATACTCTCTAAAATGATGCCAACCACTTAATCGAGCGTTTTGCATGTCACAGAGTGAAGAAGTCATAATACTGGTCGATGAAAACAATCAAGTCATTGGCGATATTCCACGCCGACTAATGGATTTTGACCGCGATTTCCATCGCGTCACCTACATCTTGGTGTTCAACCAAGAAGGCCAACTGCTGGTACAAAAACGCACCGACAACAAGGCATTTTGCCCAGGTTATTATGGTATAACTACAGGTGGCGTGGTTGAGAAAGGCGAATCCTATCTAGAATCAGCCCACCGAGAACTTAAGGAAGAATTGGGGTTTGACGCGCAGCTTGAAAGCCATGGGGTATTTTGCACCCGCGGCAAAGGTTTTAATATTTGGGGTAGCCTATATTCCTGCCAATATATTGAAGGTCAACATACGCTTAACTTACAACCAAAAGAAGTTGCCTCCATCCATGTAATGAGTATGGACAGCATTCTTTTGAACCTTGACAATTTAGCTTTTACACCTGACTCTTTGGACGCATTAAAATATTATGTTAATTCGACTGCTAAGCCTTAATTTGAAGCTACTTTGTGCGCTTGCAATATTTCTTACCAGCGCCATTTCACAAGCCAAAGAGCGCTGGGAAGATGACACCTACATACAAGAAAGCTTTATTAAAATAGCTCTTGAGCGGGAATACAAAGAGACCAAAAACCCGAAACTCGTACGCTGGAACAAACCGATCAAAATCTATTTTGAAAGCGACAGTGGCGATGCTACTTTCCAAAAAGAGTTGCTCAGTGTTCATGCTCAGCATTTATCCCATATTACTGGCGTCCCAATCGACTTCACGCCACAAGCCAATAAAGCCAGCATAGTGGTGGTCTTCACTCAGTACGACAATCTTGAAGAAAAAGTTCGCCAGTACATAGGTAATCCAGACAAAATCCGTGCCGCCCTTAATGAGGCCATTTGTTTAGGCAACTTTCGTATCAATCGTTTTTCTGAAATCACTCGTGGCACCATCATTATCCCGGTGGATTACGCTAGGTTGAAACTACGCTTCCTAGATTGCATTGTGGAAGAAATAACCCAACTTATGGGCCTCCCTAACGATTCCAATGACGTTTACCCTTCAATCTTTAATGACGTTAGCACGGACTCTTACTTAAGCCCGTTAGACTACATTTTGCTAAAAACCCTCTACTCTCCTCAGTTAAAACCAGGTATGACAGTGAAAAACGCCAACGCAGTACTACCTAATATCATCGCCAGTTTGCATGATCAGGGCGAAATAGAAAACGCTGCACAGCGCGTCCAACAATACAGCCTGAAGCGATATTTAGGGGAGTAAATCCCCTTCATCTGCACTGATGCTATAGGGAGATCTTAAGCACTGCGATAGATCAATATAATTGTTGTTTTCATTACCAACACTCTAAACTCTTGATATTGCTTCTGCTTTTACAGTTTAAATTAGGTAAAATGCACCCCATTTATTAGATACCCACTGGAGATACCCTTAAATGTATCCAACCCTAAAAAATGATCGTTTCATTCGCGCCTTACTTAAGCAGCCTGTCGACACCACGCCAGTTTGGATGATGCGTCAAGCTGGTCGCTACCTTCCTGAGTATCGCGCCAGCCGTGCTACGGCCGGTGATTTTCTAAGCCTATGTAAAAACAACGACTTTGCTTGCGAAGTGACTCTGCAACCTCTGGAACGCTATGATCTAGATGCCGCTATTTTGTTTTCCGATATTCTCACCATCCCTGATGCTATGGGGCTTGGTTTATATTTCGAAACAGGCGAAGGCCCAAAATTCAAACACACTATCCGCACTAAAGAGGATGTAGAAGCGTTGCCTGTCACCAATGAAAGTGACCTAGATTATGTCATGGGTGCCGTATCGACCATCCGTCACGCGTTAAATGGTCGTGTTCCTTTGATTGGCTTTTCTGGCAGCCCTTGGACCCTTGCTACCTACATGGTAGAAGGTGGCTCTAGTAAAGATTTCAGACATATCAAGGCGATGATGTTCCAAAGCCCCGAGGTACTACATCAACTACTCGACAAACTTGCTCGATCTGTTATTGATTACCTTAATGGTCAAATTAAAGCCGGTGCTCAAGCTGTGCAGATTTTTGATACCTGGGGTGGCGTACTGAGTGGTCCAATGTACCAACAGTTTTCGCTACTTTACATGAAACAGATTCTCGACGGCCTCATTCGAGAACATGAAGGGCAAAAAATCCCCGTTATTCTGTTCACTAAAAATGGCGGCCAATGGTTAGAAAACATAGCAGCCACAGGGCCTGATGCCTTAGGTTTGGACTGGACCACAGACATCGCGGAAGCGCGCGCGCGCGTGGGCGACAAAGTTGCCCTGCAAGGGAACATTGACCCTTGTGTCTTGTATGCAGGCCAAGAGGTCATTGAAAGAGAAGTGGAAAACGTTTTGGCGGGGTTCGGTCATGGTACCGGCCATGTTTTTAACTTAGGTCACGGCATCCATCAGTTTGTCGACCCTGAACGTCCAAAATATCTTATTGATGCGGTTCACAAATTGGGTGAAAAGTACCACATGACACAATATGATGATTTAGATGCACTTAATGGGCTTGATAACGAGTAAATCCGCTCTAATTTAAGTGGTGAATAACGCTTGCTGGTAGCGAGTTTTGTCTTAGAGTGTTACTTTTAAAGAAAAATGACATGTTTGGTATGGAGAAAAATAAAATGAAATTAATCACGGCCATTGTTAAGCCCTTCAAATTAGATGAAGTGCGTGAAGCTCTTTCTGAAATGGGTATTAACGGCATTACCGTCACAGAGGTAAAAGGTTTTGGTCGTCAGCGCGGCCACACTGAATTATATCGTGGTGCAGAGTACGTCGTTGATTTCCTGCCGAAAGTAAAAATGGAGCTGGCGGTTGAAACCGATCAGGTTGAGCGCGCGATTGAAGCTATCAAAAACAGTGCTAATACAGGCAAGATTGGTGACGGTAAAATATTCGTAACTGAGTTAGAGCAAGTGATTCGTATTCGAACTGGCGAAACAGGTGCCGACGCTTTATAACGCAACCCTTTGCTAAGACAACCAATGCTGTCTTAACAGCTATAAAAAAAGAGGCCTAGGCCTCTTTTTTTATAGCTTATTTGCTATCAACCTTTATCAGCCACCTTAATGGATAAGGTGCCAAGATAGCGGTTTTGACGCAATTCGATCTGCCGGAAAATCGCAATTATCACCATACTGATCAATAAATAGATCACCCCGGCCGCAAGGAAAATCTCCATAGGCGTGTAGGTTCTGGCAATAATGGTTCGCGCCATGCCTGTGATGTCTAGAATGGTGATGGTACTCGCCAAAGCACTTCCTTTAAGCATCAAGATGATTTCATTACCGTAAGCAGGTAATACGATCCCAAAAGCTCTCGGTAGCAGGATGCGACGATACATTTTTGCCTTCGTCATCCCGACGACTTTACAAGCCTCAACCTCACCTGGAGGAATGGCTTGGATCGCACCACGAAATATTTCAGCCGTATACGCTGAGGTATTCAGGGTAAAGGCGATAATGGCACACCAAAATGGCTCACGTAGTATCGGCCATAGCGCACTTTCGCGGACAGCATCAAATTGCGAAGCACCATAATAGACCAAAAATATTTGCACTAATAATGGTGTTCCTCGGAAAAAGAAAATATAAGCAAAGGGAATCGCTCTAATCCAACCGACAGGAGAGATTCGCGCCAAGGCAATTGGCAACGCGAAAATCGCACCCAGAACAACAGAAAGCACTACTAACTGTAGACTAACCCAAGCACCGCTTAGTAAGCGTGGGAAATATTCAACAACGACAGAAAAGTCCATCTGTTAACCTCTTGTTAATCCACGGTTAGCACGTTTTTCCATATAAGAAACCAACACCATAGAAATGATTGTTAGTCCCAAATACATAAAAGCAGCCACTAAATAAAATAGAAATGGTTCCTTGGTACTGCTTACTGCGACATTTGCTTTACGCATAATATCTTCCAAGCCAACGACAGAAACCAAAGCCGTATCTTTCAAAAGCACGAGAAATAAGTTTCCTAACCCTGGTAAAGCAATACGCCACACCTGAGGCAAAATGATGCGGCGGAACTTACGCATTGAGCTCATTCCTAAAACAGTCGCAGCTTCATGCTGACCTTTAGGAATAGACTGAAGCGCCCCTCGAAAAACTTCTGTCGCATAGGCACCAAAGGTTAAGCCTAAAGCGGTAACACCTGCGGCAAAAGCACCTACTTCAATATATTCGTCATAGCCAAATAGGCTCGCAATGGCCATCAAAACACTGGTGGCACCGAAGTAAATAATTAGTACGGTAAGCAGCTCAGGCACACCACGGATAATGGTTGTATAACCGTTCGCAATCCATTGCAGCACTCTTACGGATGACAGCTTCGCAGAAGCACCCAATAGCCCTAAGAATAGACCTAGCACTAATGAAGAAAGTGCCAACTCTAGGGTCACTACTGCGCCAAGCAACAGTTGATCACCAAAGCCATGAAGATCAATCATAGTATTCTCTCAGAATTCGCTGGAGGAAATTCTCTGGCTCATGAAAGAGCCAGAGAAAATAGGGAATACTCTAACAATTAATAGATAGAGAATGGGAAGTACTTAGCGTTGATCTTCTGGTATGTTCCGTCCGCTAGGATTTCAGCCAAAGCTTTGTTGATCTTATCTTTCAACTCGTCACCTTTACGTACGGCAACAGCGATGTTGTCAGTTTTCAAGAACGCATCACCTTTAAACTCAAATTTGTCGCCATCTTCTGAGGTTTTCAACCAGTTGTAAGTCGGCAGTTCATCAGACAATACGATGTCTAGACGACCAGCCACTAAGTCTAGGTAAACATTATCTTGGTTATCGTAGAATTTAAGGTCTGCTTTCCCTTCAAAGTTGTCTTCAAGGTATTGAGCACCGAGTGTCGCACGCTGTGCGCCAATCACTTTGCCGTCAAGGTTTGCAAGATCAAAAGTTTCGCCAGCACGACCCATGAAGCGCAAGCCACCAGAGTAATACTTGTCAGTGAAATCAACGACTTTTAAGCGATCTTCAGTAACAGACATAGATGCGATGATGGCATCGTATTTTTTACGTTGTAGTGCAGGAATCAAACCATCCCAATCTTGCGTATGAATTTCACAATCTGCTTCCATACGAGCACATAGTGCACGGGCGATGTCTACATCGAAGCCCTGTGGATTACCAGCGTTATCAATAAAGTTAAATGGTGCCCAAGCACCTTCTGTCACAAATTTAACCTTGTCTGCAGCGTGAGCTGAGAAAGAAGAAATAGCAGCGCCTAGTAACAATGTTGAGCTTAACGCAATTGTTTTTAATTTCATGAAATGGTTCCTTATTTTTTAATTGTTTATCTTTTATATCAAACCGTTAAGCGAATCGCCACGGCAAGTTTTGCTAAAAAACGCTTGAAATGAACGCTTTACAACGTTCAGAATCTGGCGAGCCAAACACCTTGTCTGGAGTTCCTTTTTCTTCTACAACGCCTTGATGCAAAAACACCACATCGCTCGACACTTCACGAGCAAAATTCATTTCGTGTGTGACGATTAACATCGTTCTGCCCTCGTCCGCTAAGTTACGCATAACCCCCAACACTTCACCTACCAACTCTGGGTCTAGGGCGGACGTCGGCTCGTCAAATAATAGCACCTGAGGATCCATTGCCAACGCTCTGGCAATCGCCACTCGCTGCTGCTGTCCACCGGACAATTGGTTAGGGTACATGTGTTTTTTATCGGCGATGCCCACTTTATTTAATAAGTGTTCAGCGTATTCATACACTTCATTTTTAGGGCGTTTAAGGACGTGAAGGGGGCCTTCAACCACATTTTGCAATATGGTCATGTGAGGCCAAAGGTTAAAACCTTGAAAAACAAAACCGATTTGTTGACGCATTTTGGTGAGTTGGCGCATGTTGTTAGGCACCAAGTCTCTTTCCCCTGTTACCAGGTCAAGCTGATCACCATTGAAAATAATATTTCCTTTGGTAGGGTTCTCCAGCAAGTTTATGCAGCGTAAAAACGTACTTTTACCTGATCCACTGGAGCCAAGAATGGAAATTACATCCCCATCGTAGGCCTTTAGAGAAATACCTTTCAGCACCTCTACATCACCAAACGTTTTATGAATATCAATGAGCTCTAACGCTGGGGTTTTCGACATTTTTTCATACCTTCTTCAGTGTGCTTCTAATGTGGTCAGTTCATTTAACAGTCATTTACCACAATCTGTTTTTTATTTTTGTGCGTTTATGCCCAGAGTGCTCAAACACAACCTTCATTTCGCGATTAAAAATATTTAGCAAAAAACACGCCATTTTAGCAAAAAATCTATTTTAGATCATCTTCGCCAAAGCTGCCGCTTCTTCCTATCCGATTGAATCGTCACAGCTTCTTCCCCGGCAACATGCTTCCGCTCTTTTCTTGGTGTAATACCAAAAAAACCTTTATAGGTAGTACTGAAGTGCGGCGCAGAACCAAAGCCACATTCGATACCGACTTCAGTAATAGATTTATCTGTCTGAATCAACAACTGTTTGGCATGCTGCAAACGCATTTCCAAATAATATCGTGACGGTACGATATTCAAATTTTGCTTAAAAAGCCTCTCTAGGTGTCTGCGAGACACCCCGACATGATAGGCTAAATCATCCGTCGACAAAGGTTCTCTTATATTCGCTTCCATTAATTGAACCGCATCAATAAGCTTTGGTTGACCATTGCCTATTCGTGTTTGTAATGGAATGCGTTGCGGGTCCTCATGTGAGCGTATACGCTCACAAACGAACTGCTCAGAGATACTGCTTGCCAGCGTCATACCATGTTGTTTACCAATCAAAAATAGCATCATATCCATGGCGGCCGTACCACCACTGCAAGTAAACCTGTCTCGGTCCACTTCAAACAAATGATTCGAAACAATGGTTTCCGGAAACTCATCCCTAAGGTGGGCTAAACTCCACCAATGAATAGTTGCCCGATAGCCATTTAATAAACCAGATTTGGCAAGTAAATGGCTGCCAGTACAAATACCTCCTAAACCAAGACCTTTTTTAGCCTGACCAACCAGCCAAGATTCTAAAGTTGGACTTTCGTTTTTCGTTATAGGGGAGACCCCGCAAACAAAAATAGCATCCAAATCACTCGGCACATTACTTGTCGTATAGTCTGTAACCGTGGAAACACTGGTATTAGAGGCTATCTCTTTCGATTCATGACCAATGGTGCAAAACTGATAAAGCTCTTTTCCTGATACCCAGTTCGCCATATACAAGGTTTCAATCGCCGAAGAGAATCCCAACATAGAATAGTTGGGTAAGAGTAGAAAACCGTATTTAAGCGGCTTTTTACTCGCCAGCATGATTTCTCTTGATGCAAATTCGCGCTCGTACAAATTATTATCCTGTGACATAGGCGTAAAAAAGAAGTTTATTTCGTTTAGAATGGATAACAAAGGGTTTTCTAGTTTGTTTCAAGGCTTTTTTGCCCTTTAGATCCAGATACAGGAAAGAAATGTCGCATTTTGAAAAATAGCACTCTATCAAAGTCGTGCTTTTTTCATAATAATTCAAATCACTGTCCTGAATGAAAACTTTCGCTAACTGGTTTTGACAACTAGCATTATTCGGCACACCACTCATGAGGATGAGTTCTAATGACTAATCACAAAAAAAACGAATTAATCGAACGCATTGGAATTGAAATACAAGAAAACTTTAATGCGCAAGAAGCTCAAAATATTATTCAACTCGCTCATTTACACTTCCAAGACTCCTTAGCGGAAGACTTAATAAATGAATCGATTGAAAACCTATACGGCACGGTTGTGTGCCTATGGGACTTCCTGCAGCAACGTCCAAATAATGCTCCAAAAATTCGTGTTTATAATCCGAATTTTGAAGAACACAGTTGGCAATCAACCCATACCGTTATCGAAATTCTGACCGACGACATGCCTTTCTTAGTGTCCTCTTTCAACATGGCACTGGTTCGTCTAGGACACACAATCCACTTTACTGCTCACCCATTACTTAATGTCATTCGTAACAAAAAAGGTGACCTGACTTGTCTTGATAAAAAATCAGACACTCAAGAGTCTTTAATGCGTTTTGAAATTGACCACCTATCTGACGTGAATCAGATGGAACTGATCAAAAATGGGCTATTAAAAAGCTTAGGCGATATTGTCACAACCGTCGCAGACTGGCCAGCAATGAAAAACAAGCTGGACGACATTGTGACTGAATCCGAAAAGCTTACGCACCTAAAAAACAATGAAGAGCACCAAGAAAACTTGGATTTTTTACGTTGGGTAGCGGGTAACAACTTCACCTTTATTGGCTTTAGGGCGTATGACCTAACGGTTGAGGGTAACGAGACTCACCTTAAATTAGTCGATGGTTCAGGTCTAGGGACCTTTCGTGATCTGAATGATAAAAAAGTTAAGCGTGATATTGTCCTACAAGATCGCCTTGCTGAACTGGCGATAGACCCTAGTAACATTTTGATCTTGACCAAGTCTACGGCGATTTCTACCGTTCACCGCCCTGTTCATCTAGATTACCTAGGCGTTAAGCGCTTCGATAATAAAGGTAAGGTGATTGGTGAATGGCGTTTCTTTGGTTTGTACTCTTCAGCAGCTTATGTAGCTCGCTTGCAAGATATTCCATTGTTGCGTAAAAAACTCGACCATATTGTTGAGCGTGCCAATGTTGACCCAAACAGCCATAAAGGCAAAAACTTAAAGCATATTCTAAACAGCTACCCCCGTGACGAAATGCTGCAAGCGCCTGTGGATGATTTATACGGCACGATAGCTAGCATCTTAGCCATTCAGGAAAGACGCCAGCTTAGAGTCTTTTTACGCAAGGACATATACGGTCGCTTCCTCAACGCCCTTGTTTACGTGCCTCGTGATCGTTACAACACCGAATTACGTATCAAGATGCAAGACATCTTGATGAAGGCCTGTAATGGTACAAGCTCTGAATTTAACGTGCAGTTCTCTCAGCTAGTACTTGCTCGAGTAAACTTCACAATCCAGATTGCTGATCCTAAACAAAGCCCAAGCATTGACGTTGATGACATCCAACGCAATATGCAAGAGGCCATGAGTTCTTGGGAAGACAAACTACTTAACGCGCTACACACCAGTCATGGTGAAGAGTCCGGTAATGAGTTGTTTACCACCTATGCTCATTACTTACCTGCTGCGTACCGTGAAGATTTCTCACCCAATACCGCGGTACTGGACATTGATCGCCTTAGCCAATTAGCGGGTGAAGGTGAAATCAGTACTCACTTATACCGTCAAGTAGGTCAGTCTAAGAACAACTACTTCTTTAAAGTATATGGTTCTGGGACCACTCTTGTTTTATCCGATGTAT
Organism: Marinomonas sp.; assembly: GCF_039940335.1. Lineage (GTDB taxonomy): Bacteria > Pseudomonadota > Gammaproteobacteria > Pseudomonadales > Marinomonadaceae > Marinomonas. The sequence goes on from NZ_JBDVGW010000008.1 coordinate 105,382, forward strand.
TGCCGATCCTAGAATGCATGGGACTGCGTGTACTTGAAGCACGTCCTTATGAGCTTGATCAAAACGGTGATGGAAAAGCGAATACTTGGGTCGTTGAATTTGCGATTATTGTGGATTCCGACGTTAACCTTGAGAAAAGTGCTCAGCGTGAAGCTTTCCAAGATGCCTTTAATCAAGTGTTCCGCCGCCGTGTTGAAAACGATCGCTTCAACGCGCTTGTTCTGGATGCGTCACTTACTTGGCGTCAAGTCACTATGTTGCGTGCATTAACCAAGTACCTAATGCAGTTACAAGTGCCTTTCTCTGTGCAATACATGCAGCAGACATTGGAGAAAAACGCCAACATCACCCGCTTATTGGTGCAATTGTTCGAGCAACGCTTTGATCCGAGCGCAACCGCCAAACGTGGTGAAAAAGTTGATAAGTTACTGGACAAGATCACTCAAGAACTTGATCAAGTCGCCAATCTAGATGAAGACCGAATCCTGAAACATTACTTGTCTGTTATTCAGGCAATGTTGCGTACTAACTTCTATCAAGCCGATGCGAATGGTGAAATTAAGGATTATGTGTCCTTTAAACTAGATCCATCCTTGATCCCTGCGGTGCCACTACCTCGCCCTAAATTCGAGATATTTGTCTACGCGCCGTGGGTTGAAGGTGTTCACATGCGCGGTGGCAAAGTCGCTCGTGGTGGTCTGCGCTGGTCTGATCGTATGGAAGATTTCCGTACGGAGGTTCTGGGCCTAGTGAAAGCACAAATGGTGAAAAACGCCGTTATCGTGCCTTCTGGTGCAAAAGGTGGCTTTGTTGCCAAGCAACTGAAGAAAAACGCTTCTCGTGAGGAAATTCAAGCAGAAGTCGTACATTGCTACACCACCTTCATTAGCGGTTTGCTAGACATTACAGACAACTTGGTACAAAACGAATTGATCGCTCCAGTGTCCGTACAACGCTACGATGAAGACGATCCATACCTCGTTGTTGCCGCCGACAAAGGCACAGCAACTTTCTCAGATTTGGCCAACAGCATCTCTGAAAAATACGGTTTCTGGTTGGGTGATGCCTTTGCGTCTGGTGGCTCTAACGGCTACGACCATAAGAAAATGGGCATCACGGCCCGTGGCGCATGGGAGTCTGTTAAGCGTCAATTTAAAGAAATCGGCGTAGATTGCCAAACAACTGATTTTACAGCTGTGGGCGTGGGTGACATGGCTGGTGACGTATTTGGTAACGGTATGTTGCTTTCCAAACACATTCGTTTGGTGGCGGCATTCAACCACATGCACATCTTCATTGACCCAACACCAGATTCGGCAACCTCTTTCCTTGAGCGTGAGCGTTTGTTCAACCTGCCTCGTTCTTCTTGGGAAGATTACAACAAAGAGCTGATCTCGAAAGGTGGTGGCATCTTTAATCGCTCGGCCAAATCGATTCCTATCAATGCCGACATTCGCAAGGCATTGGGCATTGAAGGCAACGTTAAATCTATGGCACCAACGGATTTACTTAACGCCATCTTGAAAGCCCCTGTTGATCTATTGTGGAATGGCGGTATTGGTACTTACGTTAAAGCAGAAAGCGAGTCTCATGCGGATGTCGGCGATAACGCAAACAACAGCCTTCGAGTGAATGGTAAAGAACTGCGTTGCAAAATCGTTGGTGAAGGCGGCAACCTAGGTCTGACTCAACAGGGTCGTATTGAATTTGCCCAAAACGGCGGTTTAATCAGCACCGATGCGATTGATAACTCAGCCGGTGTGGATAGCTCCGACCACGAGGTAAACATCAAGATCTTGTTAAACCGTGTGGTTGAAAACGGTGACATGACTGAGAAACAACGTAATTCCTTGCTGGCTGAAATGACGGATGAAGTGGGCAACCTAGTATTGCATCACAATCGCGGCCAAAGTCATGTATTGTCCTTAGCGAATGCGCAAGCACCAGAACGCCTAGCAGATCACTGGCGCCTTATATTGTCCTTGGTTCGTGAAGGTCGCTTGAACAGAGAAATCGAGTTCTTGCCAAGTGATGCGCAAATTAAAAAGCGCTTGAACAAAGGGCTTGGTCTGACTCGCCCAGAAATCTCAGTATTGTTGGCTTACTCTAAAATTAAGTTATCTGAGCAACTGGTAGAAGATGGCATTGGTGAAGACGAAGATCTGATCACTCAGATTCACCAGTACTTCCCAACTCAGTTGACCAAGCGCTTCTCGGACCAAATGGCGTCTCACGCGCTGAGCCAAGAGATTATTGCTGGGCACGTTACCAATAACCTTGGTAACCGCATGGGACCAACGTTTAGCACTTACATGCAAGATGAAACCAGTGCGTCGGCATTGAACCTAGTGCGCGCGTACATGGCAGCAGAAGATATTTTCGACATTCCCTCTTTGTGGGATGACGTCAATGCACTGGACTTTAAAGTACCAAACCAAGTACTAAACCGTTTGCTTATTCGCATCCAAAATCTAATGGAAAGAGCGACTTTATGGTTACTGCGCAACACTCGCGAGTCTTTGTCTATTCAGCGTTTAAAAGACACCTACAAACCTGGGGTGGAAATCATTAGAGCGAATATGCAGGCGATCTTAACGGAACCGAGCCAAGCCCACTTGACTGACATTATTTCAGGTCTTGTCGAGCAAGGTATTCCAGCGGAACTTGCGGAAAGACTTTCTGCCCTTCATTACCTCTTCTACGGTTTAGACATTATCCGCGTAGCCAGTAATACAGAGAAAGAAGTACTCGATGTTGCACAAACCTACTTTGCTTTGGAAATGGATCTAGAGCTGCACTGGTTACGCCATAGCGTTAATGAGTTGCCAGCCGATGACATGTGGCAACGCCGCGCCAAAGCAGGTTTGGGAGACGAAGTGGATAACGGCTTGCGTACGCTTACTCAAGAAGTTATCCAATCCAGTGCTCAAGTAACAGATCTGAACCAACGCCTAGAACATTGGCGTGAGCTGAACAGCGACAATATCAAGCATTACCGAACCACCTTTAGCGAAATTAAGGCGGGCTCGGAACTTACCCTTGCTATGGTAACCGTTGCTATTCGTGAATTAAGAAATTTGATATAACCCACCAGGCGGTCGGAAATTCCGACCGCCTAATTAAAAGAGGTATCTAACGTGGCACAAGAAGTAACAAGAGCAACCTTTGATGAGGTAATGGTCCCTAACTACGCACCTTCTGCGATTATCCCTGTTCGTGGTGAAGGCTCTCGCGTGTGGGACAAAGACAATAAAGAGTATATCGATTTTGCAGGGGGTATTGCAGTAACCGCTCTAGGTCACTCTCATCCGACTCTTGTTAATGTCATGCGTGAACAGGCAGGCCAACTTTGGCACCTATCTAACGTCATGACCAATGAACCAGCTTTGCGCCTTGCGAAGAAACTGACTGAAAAAACGTTTGCTGATCGCGTTTTTTATGCCAACAGTGGTGGCGAAGCAAATGAAGCGGCTTTCAAACTCGTACGCCGTTACGCTTACGACCATTTTGGCCCAGAAAAGCATGAGATCATTGCCTTCAATAAGTCTTTCCACGGACGCACACTGTTTACCGTTTCTGTTGGTGGTCAAGCTAAGTACAAAGAAGGCTTTGAGCCAACACCCGGTGGCATTAAGCACTGTGATTACAACGACATCGAGCAACTTAAGGCTCTCATTAGTGACAAAACTTGCGCCGTTGTTATGGAACCAATCCAAGGCGAAGGCGGTATTGTCCCAGCCGATGCAGAATTTGCTAAACAAGTTCGTGAACTATGTGACCAACATAAAGCTTTGCTAGTGTTTGACGAAGTTCAATCTGGTGTTGGCCGTACTGGTACTCTGTACGCCTACGAACAACTAGGAGTAACACCTGATGTACTGACTACAGCTAAAGCGTTGGGCAATGGTTTCCCTGTTGCTGCCATGCTAGCCACAGAAGACGCAGCAAAAAGTCTAGCATTCGGTACACACGGCAGTACTTATGGCGGCAACCCTATGGCGTGTGCCATTGCAGAAGCAGTCATTGATATTGTGGATACCCCTGAAGTGTTGTCCGGTATTCAAAAGCGTCATGACTTATTCGTGAAAGGCTTAACGGCTATTAACGAAAAACACCATGTCTTTAAAGACATTCGTGGCCAAGGCTTGTTAATTGGTGGCGAAGTGGTTGATTGCTTAGCCGGCAAAGCGGCTGAGTTCATTAAAGCGTCAGCAGCAGAAGGATTGTTCGTTCTGGTTGCGGGGCCAAACGTGTTGCGTTTAGCGCCTTCACTTATTATCCCTGAAGAAGATATCCAAGAAGGCCTAGCTCGACTGGAGAAAGCGATAGCCACTGTGATGGCGGCTCAATAAGCCTTGCTTTACAGATGCTATAACAAATGAAAAACGGGCTTAGGCCCGTTTTTTTTTATAGCCAGGTCACCACTTAACAGCTTTCCGAAGCCTTAATTTACATTTGTCTTACTTTTTTACAGATTCCTGATCCATACCATGATTGTTCTTCATCTTGTGGTAGTTTAAGCTAACTATCATGCGCCATTGAATTAGCCTCAAATCAATGGCTTAACGGTACTTAACCTAAAGAGAAGCAAAACTGTGTTTCGATCCTTTTTTCCAAATCCTAAAATATTTTTTCTAAGTTTTGCTGGTTGGGCACTTATCTGTGTGCTGGGTTGGTATTTGGCCATCCAAGACTTCGGACACCTACTCAGTCTTGGTTCATTATTTGGCGTTGAGTTTCCACAAGCCTTAGCAGAAGGCGCTGACGCCGCCGCACAAATGGCCTATCAAGCCTCCTATCAAAGTGCATTAGACATTTGGCTCTACCAATATATGGCTCTGTGCTATCTATTGTTTGTCGGAGCATGGCTATTAATTGGTGGACAAAAATGGGGGAAATGGTCGGTCATTGGTTCGGCACTCATTGTCTTTATTACTTGGTTCCAAGTACAAGTCAGTGTCATGCTAAACGAATGGTATGGCGGTTTTTACGACCTTATTCAAAAGGCCCTTGGTAACCCTCAGAGTATTACCTTAGGGGAATTCTATGGGCAGTTATCTACCGTGGCGATCATCATCATGGTCGCAGTGACGGTTTCCGTCTTTAATAACTTCTTTGTTAGCCATTATGTTTTTAGATGGCGTACTTCCATGACCGAATATTACACGTCGAAATGGCAACAAGTACGTCAAATTGAAGGGGCCTCTCAGCGTATCCAAGAAGACACCATGCGTTTTGCCAGCATTATGGAAAGCTTAGGGGTACGTTTTCTTGATTCCATTATGACTTTAATCGCCTTCCTGCCGATTCTTTGGGCTTTATCGGAGCATGTGAAAGTATTACCTATTATTGGTGAAGTGCCACAAGCCTTAGTATTTGTCGCCATCATCTGGTCGATTTTTGGTACTTTCTTATTGGCTATTGCTGGTATTCGCCTACCCGGACTTGAGTTTAAAAACCAGCGTGTTGAAGCCGCTTATCGGAAAGAGCTTGTGTACGGGGAAGATTATGCCGACCGAGCAGAGCCTGCTAAATTATCCGAACTTTTCTTCAATGTGCGTAAAAACTACTTCAGACTGTATGCCAACTATTTGTATTTCAACGTTGTACGTTACAGTTATTTGAATGTTGGACAATTCGTTCCTCTTATCGCTTTAGCACCATCCATTGTGGCCGGTGCGTTTACTCTAGGTATTATGCAGCGAATTCTGAATGCCTTTAATCAGGTTGAAGGGTCTTTCCAATTTTTAATTAATTCGTGGACAACCATTGTCGAACTCATGTCTATTTACAAACGTTTAAAAGCCTTTGAATCCGCCATTAATGATCAACCGTTACCAAACATTGATGCGGACTATATAGAATCGAATGACTCGCTTTAGAAGTCTCTAGATATAAAAACGCTCCTGACCTTATGAAGGTCAGGAGCGTTTTCTTATGATACGTTTATTTGGGCTAGACGCGAATATTGATGTTCTGCCCCAACACATCCGTCGTAATATGGGCACCACTGCTCGCTGGTGGAGTAATCGGCTGAACCGCTGCGCTCTCAATCAAAGATAAAGATTGCTGAGCTTCCTGATGCTGTGCAGACTTCGCCAAACTTGCGCTATAAGCCTCGCTTGCATAAGCCATTGCCTCACTTCCAACTCCGCTAATATTTGCCATAAAAGCCCCCTTACTCACATAATTTACCGTTATTAGGGACAGTATAGCCGTTAATTGATCACTTTACGAACAATTATCCGTATCATTAGAGAGGATGAAGGCCTGCCAATATTCACTGACTAGTGCCTGATTCTCCGCAAGCGCTGCATCTTGCACCACTCGCCCTTGCTGCTGTAGCGTTAAACGGTGCGCTCTAGCTCGATAAAGTGTATAGATTTCAATCATCTTCTGAGCTTTTTGAGCGTCCAACAGACCTGCCTTAGAAGCGCTTTCTAGCTGACGCACGTTATCGGAAAAACGCATTAGTTCTGGATACTGATGAGACCAAGCAAGCACAATAAACTGCACCATAAATTCGATATCTATAATACCGCCCGCTCCCTGCTTCAAATCAAAGCCTTTATCTCTGCCGCCAGTATCTAAATGAGTTCGCATCTTTTCACGCATCTTGATGACCTCTGTTTTCAACTCAGAAACATTTCTCTGGGTGGAAAGTGTGTCTTTTCGGCACTTTTCAAAGCGCTCTAAAAGAACTTGATCGCCCGCAAGCCCCCGTGCTCTGCTTAACGCTTGATGCTCCCAAACCCAAGCCTCTTTGGCTTGGTATTCTTTAAAGGACTCAAGACTGGCTACCAGCAAGCCCGAATTCCCAGAAGGTCTTAAGCGCATGTCTACCTCATACAAGCGCCCAGCACCGGTAAAACTGGTCATCATGTGTATAAGGCGCTGCCCAAGGCGGGTATAAAAGGTCAAGTTATCCACACTGCGCGCGCCATTGGTCATGCCATTTGACTGGGCATCATAGATAAACACCAAATCTAAATCCGAGTCATAACCCAGCTCCCAGCCACCCGATTTACCATAGCCAATAATAGCAAGCTGTGGGTTCTGCTTAACCTCGTTATCACTCACGGGATAGCCATGTTTTTGAACCAAATGATGCCAAGACTGAGAAAGCACTTGTTCGAGCAGCACTTCTGCCAACCAAGTCAAATGATCACTTACCTTCATAACAGGCAAAATACCAGTGATATCACAAGCTGCGATACGCAAAGTGATGGACCGCTTAAAGCGCCTTAGGGCATCCATATGCGCTTCTTCATCATCTTCAGGTAATCGCAAAACGATTTGTCTTAACTCATCCTCTAACATGACTTTATCTGGAGGAGAAAATAAAGTATTAGCGTCCAGCAATTCATCTAATAGTGCCGGAGTGGCTGAAATCGCCTCGGAGAACCACACACTTTCACGACATAAACGGATAAGGTGAGTGATCGCTGTAGGGTTTTCACACAGTAAAACCAGATAAGCCGTGCGGCGCAGCACCGCCTCTAAAATAGGTAGTATCCTTTCCAAGACAAGATCTGGGCGCTCCTCATCGGTCAGTTTTGTCATGAGAGCCGACATAAACAAAGCCAAGCGTTCCTGACCAACTGCTTGCATAAACACTATGGTTTTAGAATTAAGCAATTGCGACAATCGGTTCACGACTTTATCGCTATCTTGCCAAGCAACCTCGGCAATGGCATCCAGTATGCTTTCTTTATCTTCTGGTGTTTTTAGCAATAATCGCCAGCTTTCTTGGCTTTCTTTCTCACTGCTGGACTCTTCCCCGTCATCAATCAAATCGACAAATTGAGCATGAACCTGCTTTCTGACTTGCCACAATTTGTCTTCTAACGCTTGCCAAGAAGAAAAACCTACCATGATGGCCAGCGCAAGACGCTTATCTGGATCCGTTGGCAGCAATTGGGTTTGTTCGTCGTTCATCCCCTGTAGAGCATGCTCTGTGCGGCGCAATAATTCATAGGCATCGATCAAGGCTTGCATATCTTCAACAGAAAGATAGTGTTGCTGAGCAAGATAAGGCAACACAGTTAATAAAGACGCTTCTTGTAAGCCTTGATCTCGGCCACCATGCAATATTTGCAGAGCCTGTACAATAAATTCGACCTCTCGAATACCACCCTCGCCCAACTTTATATTGTGCTCAATACCTTTTCGGCGCACTTCTTTCGCGATCATTTTCTTTAAATCACGAAGCGCCCCCAAGGCACCAAAATCTAGGTATTTTCGATACACAAAAGGTTTACGCAATGCCTCGAAATCTTGTACCCCAAGTTTGCCACCCGCCATCACACGAGCTTTGATCATGGCATACCTTTCCCAGTCTCGACCTTGGTCTTGGTAGTAGTTTTCAAGAGAGTCTAGATTCAGCACTAGAGCCCCAGATTGGCCGAAGGGGCGTAAGCGCATGTCCACTCGAAAGACAAAACCGTCTGCCGTAATTTGATCTAAATGCTGAATAAGCTTTTGCCCAAGCTTAGTGAAGTATTCTTGATGAGAGAGACTTTTCTTGCCGCCTTGGGTGTCGCCATGTTCATGGAAAGCAAAAATCAAATCAATATCGGATGATAGGTTAAGCTCATACCCTCCTAGCTTCCCCATGCCAATGACTATCATGGCTTGTTCTTGACCCTGATGATCCAACGCACTGCCGTATAGGGCCCGGTAATAATGCTGACTCCATTGCAAGCTTGCATTCACACACACGTCAGCAAGCTCACTTAAATATCGAGTAAGATCACACAAGGTGATCTTTTGTTCTATATCTAAGGCGATCAAACGCACCATCCACCACTGACGAAACAGTCGTAGGCGTTTCATGAAATCCGCTTCATTGATGCTATTAAAATCGATGTCTACAGCATCGCTTGTCAGCTCAGAAAAATGCGCTTCTCCCCCTAATAAAGACGCAATTGAGGGAGAGTTTGGCAAGACTGAAGTCTTTGCCAGTTCGTCTAACCAGGCAGGGTGACGCAAACACTGTTGATGCACATAATTGCTTAACAGCCAGATGGGCTCCAAATCCTTAACCTGCTCACGATCTAGCACTTTCAGGCCCTGTCTTTGCCTAGCATCTTGTAGGCTTTGTAATAATAGATCACGGTTCTGGGTGAGATCACAAAACTCTTGAAAAGCGGGATTCATTGCTGGGGTCATCTAGCTGACTTCCTTATTTTTATAGATAGATTATTGCCATATTAAGGAAGGTTTATCCACATGCTGAAGCCAGTGGACTTGTTCGTACCTTCCTTAAACACTTTGTTTATTGAGCCATAAACCAATTTCAAGCATAGCAAGGCCCGTTTCTTTCATGCTGGCAAAAGCCAGCAATGTTTCATGACTGGTTTGACTAACCACTTCGGTTTCAAAATGCATCGCTTGCTGTTCAAACAAACGATCAAGTTGCACTAACGGCTCTTGTAGATCCTTAGGCAGGCAACGCCCTAATTGAGCCATCGAATCCCTAACGGGCTGAATGAGCACCTCGTCTTTCATAAAGAACATGGCTTCCCAATACACCAACCAGACTTCATACCAGTAGGCCGCTAATGCCATAGGCTCCAGATTGCCCTTAGGCTTATCGGGAAAATCAATATGACCATGCTGTAAACGACTGCCTTTTTGGGCTTTTGAGACCACACTCACTTGTAATGGTACTTGCTCAGCAATGGTTCGAGCAAACTCGTACAACCCAACTTCATCACCACTTTTTAGCTCTAGCTCTAGTTCGCTGATGGCATCTTCACCATATTTAGAAGTCACTCGACCTTGGTCGCTCACCACTTCCATGACACAACTAGCCGCCTCGACTCGCCAAACTTGACGCTGAAAATCCGTACGAAAAACTTCCACTAGCTGACGCCCCCAAGCCATGTCCTGCAATGCAGAAGGAAGAGGGACTTCTTGCAGTAAATTGAGATCCAGTTGGTCATTAGCGAGCTGCCATTCCCACTCGCCACGAGCGTGCATTCCGATACGACTACTACCACGTGTTTTGACGGTTTGAATGTATTGTTGATTCACCGCTCGAATACGTAAAGCGATACCTGACTCTCTTAGCAAAGACTCGTTGGTGTCATAATAGCCATTCATCAAGGCTAATGTACTTTGGCGAACAGAGGTCGATGTTGTACTGCAGTATTGATCTAAAAACTCACTCGCCAGCTTAAGATGTTCGCTGTGCACCATTAACTTAAGCTCTAATTCCGTTGCCATTCTCTATTAACCTCTTTGAGCCTTGCACTCACTAATGCACAAAGCTACCTAATGTAGACTCACAAATTCGCGAATTAAACTCGCTGTTACTGAGCCTTTTCTCTAGTTGTCTGATGAGAAAACATCGGTATGCCTTCCCTATCCCAAGTCTATCAGATACCCTGCTAGGAGTCGTAATATTCGCTTTCTACTCGATTCAAGGAGAATCGTATGAGCCAAACGCCATCGCTTATTAGCATGATGTCTCAGCTTATTGCCAGCCCCTCTATTAGTTGTAGTCAGGCACACTGGGATCAGTCAAACCAAGGCGTTATTGAATTACTCGAAAGCTGGCTAAGTTCTCTCGGTTTTCAATGTGAAGTGATGCCTCTTCCCGACCAGCCAAACAAATTCAATTTGATCGCCACCTTGGGTCAAGGCGATGGAGGACTGGTACTCTCAGGCCATACCGATACAGTGCCCTATGATGAAGGACGCTGGCAGTCAGACCCATTTAAGCTCGAAGAAAAAGACCAACGTCTATACGGCCTAGGCAGTTGCGATATGAAAGGCTTTTTTGCCATTGTCATTGATACGGTTCGCCAAATGACCATTACTAACACCTCTCAACCACTGATTATTTTGGCGACAGCGGATGAAGAAAGCTCCATGTCTGGTGCGCGAGCCTTGGTGACTCAAAACAAGGTAAAAGCCCGCTACGCTTTAATCGGTGAACCCACCTCATTAACCCCCATCCACGCCCACAAAGGAATCATGATGGAGCGTATTCAAGTAACAGGGCAAGCAGGCCATTCATCCAACCCTGCACTGGGGAATAATGCCCTTGACGCAATGCATGCGGTAATGTCTGAGCTGATGACATTTCGTGCGGAGTTAAAGCACCAATATCGTGATGCAAACTTCGTTATAGACTATCCAACTATGAATTTTGGCTGCATTCATGGGGGCGACAACCCCAATCGAATTTGTGGCCGCTGTGAGCTTGAATTTGACCTTAGAGCCTTACCCGGCATGAGCAATCAAAGCCTAATGGCAGAGATTTCTCAGCGACTGCCAGGCATTGAGAGAAAAACTGGCACAAAAATCCAACTTAATAGCCTTTTCCCAGACGTTCCCTCTTTTTACACACCAACAGAATCCGCTATTATTAAGGCTTGTGAATCCTTAACTCAACGCCATGCCAGTACGGTGGCATTTGCGACAGAAGGACCATTTTTAAACCAGCTGGGAATGGAAACACTTATCCTAGGGCCCGGCTCGATTGATCAAGCCCACCAGCCAAATGAGTTTATGGCAATTGACCAGATTCAACCCATGCAACAAGTTATCCGCGGCTTGGTTGAACGCTTTTGCTTGACGGACCAACATCAGAATAACGAGGAATAGCGTGTCTGACGAATTAAATTATGTAGACTGGTTTCGCCATTCTTCCCCTTATATTAATGCCCATCGGGGTAAAACTTTCGTTATCCTTATCCCTGGAGAAGCGGCTGAATGCGAGCATTTCTCCAGCATCATTCATGACTTAGCTCTATTAGATTCACTAGGAATTCGTCTTGTGCTTGTGCAAGGCGCTCGTCCACAAATTGACAGAGTCTTGTCCAAAGGCAAGCAGCTTAACCAACTAGGCAGCGAATATCGTGTCACACCACAAGAGCAACTTCTTAATGTTATCCAAGCCTCTGCAGCCGTTCGGGTACAACTCGAAGCTCAGCTTTCCATGGGACTTTCCAACACCCCCATGGCAGGCGCCCGCCTAAAAGTTTGTAGTGGTAATTATGTGATCGCTCGACCTCTTGGTGTAGTAGAAGGTATTGACTATGGTCATTCTGGAGAAGTGCGACGCATAGACACAGAAGCTATTTTTCGCTTGCTTGAAGATGACAACATGGTGCTCTTACCGCACCTCGGCTTTTCACCAACCGGTGAAGTATTCAACCTCAAAAGTGAAGATGTCGCAGTACAAGCTGCGGTACAACTTAAAGCCGATAAGTTGGTTATTTTTTCTGAAGAAGAAGGGATTTTCACTCAAGATGGTGAACTCTATTCTGAACTCTTAACCAAAGATGCTGAAGACATTCTACAAAGTCAAAACCTTTCATCTAGTATGCATGCGTCCTTAAGTGCATGCGTTAGTGCCGTACGGAAAAATGTTCCCCGAGCCCATTTAATTTCCTACAACATTAATGGTGGCTTAATCCGTGAACTTTTCACTCGAGAAGGCTCTGGCACCATGATAGATGAAGACAGCTATGAGAAGCTTAGACCCGCCAACATTGATGATGTAGGCGGTATGATGGCCTTACTCGCACCTCTAGAAGAAAAAGGCGCGCTCGTAAGACGTTCACGTGAATTACTGGAAAATGAAATTGACCGTTTCATTGTGATAGAAAGAGACGGTGCAATTGTCGCGTGCGCGGCGCTTTATCCATTCGAGTCCGAAAATGCAGGGGAGCTTGCTTGCCTTGCCGTGTCGCCAAACTACCGTGGTGAAAATCGTGGCGAACGCTTGCTTAAGGGAATAGAACAAGCGGCTAAGAAACTTAAATTGACTCAGGTCTTTTTACTCACAACTCGAACCGCTCATTGGTTTATCGAGCATGGCTTTAGTGAAACTAGCTTAGAGCAGTTACCAACGCAAAAGAAAGCTCTGTATAACTACCAGCGTAACTCTAAAATTTTCGCTAAAAGTTTATAAACCCTCAAGCTAGCGAATTCTCTACGCTAACAACAAGAATGGGCCTCGTTCTTAGAACGAGGCCCATTTTTTAAACGTATAGAAATTACCCTTCTATTTTGAACGGGATAAACATAGGGTAGCCGCCACGAATCACTCGCATTGGTACAGAGCGGTTATTCGGAATACTTTTCGCAATGGCTTTGAATTCCGTAACGCCTTCAATGCGCTGACCATTCAACATGGTGATCACATCCCCTTGTTGTAAACCATTGTGTGATGCGGCACCACCAAGCACTTGCTCGACCACAACACCACCCTCAATGTCTAAACGGGCTGCTACATCGCTTGGCACTTCAGCCACCTTCATACCTAGGCGTGTTAGCTCTTTTTGCGCTTCCGTAGGTGAGTTTTCATCGCCAGAACGTGCTTCTAAGGTAACGTCAATATTTTGTTTTTTACCGTCACGGTAAATAACAGCGGTGACTTCATCACCCGCTTTCATTTGGCCAACCACATAAGGCAACTCGCCAGAGTGTTCAATATCTTCATCATTGAAGGACAAAATGATGTCACCAGATTTTAAACCCGCTTTTTCGGCTGGAGAATCATCCATCACTCGGCTGACTAACGCACCTTGTGGACGGTCTAAACCAAAGGATTCCGCAAGCTCATTATTGACGTCTTGGATCAAAACACCCAACCATGCGCGAGATACTTTGCCGTCGACTTTTAACTGGTCAACAACGGACATTGCCACTTTAGAGGGGATAGCAAAAGAAACCCCCATAAAACCACCGGAGCGAGTATAAATTTGTGAGTTAATACCCACTACCTCGCCATCTAGATTAAATAAAGGGCCACCAGAGTTACCAGGGTTAATGGCTACATCCGTTTGGATGAAAGGCACATAACTATCGGATGGCAGATTACGACCTGTCGCACTCACGATGCCGGCTGTCACTGTGTAATCAAAACCAAACGGTGAACCGATCGCCAACACCCATTGACCCGGTTTTAATTTATCAGACTCACCCATGGTCACGGTAGGTAAGTTTTCCGCTTCGATTTTCAACAGCGCCAAATCGGTACGAGGATCTGTACCCACCAGCTCTGCTAAGTATTCACGACGGTCATTTAGGCGCACATGAATCACATCTGCACCATCTATCACATGATTATTGGTCAGTACATAACCATCTTGTGAAATAATGAAACCCGAACCTAATGAATTACGCTGTTTTTCCTGTGGCGCTTGTTGCTGGCCAAAAGGCTGCTGACCAAAGAAATGCCTAAAGAATTCATTAAGCTCCTCACTATTAGGCGGTAACTGACTTTGTCCATTACTGCCAGTAGAGGCATTTTTAACCACTGTTTCGGTACTAATGTTCACTACGGCAGGGGAAGCTTCCTCCACCAACTCAGTGAAATCTGGTAACTCAGCGGCATGGGCGAACATAGCAAATGTCATGACAACGCCGACAATTCCTAGGTTCATTTTTTTTAGCAGTCTGTTCATTGAATGGTCTCCTTAAAACGTACCAAGTTCATTACAGTGCCAGGTGAAGTCTTTTTATACTCATGGGGTAAACAACAAGGGCACTTGTTCCCCACGAGTTTGTTCAATTCGTAATACTTTCGGGTAAAAGTCAGGGTTAGTCGCTTGCAGCTTGGCTTTATGTTTAGCAAAGGCAAGTCCTGCAATAAAGCCTAGAATAGAAAAAACTACCGCAATGCCTGCGCCACCACTCCATAGGGAAGGTAAAACAGCGCCGATAACCAAGCCCAGCAAAGGCACCATATACATCCACATAGACGCTTGCAATAAAGTGTCTTCTGGGATGCCAACGATAACTTTTTGACCAACACTGACTTGTAATGGGTCAATCGCTGTCATGCGCATCCGGTTCGTTGAGGACACCTGAGCTATGGCGTGATGACCACAAGCATGACGTGCTCGACAAGCAGTGCAACTGCTTGTGCGTATGGTCTCAACTTCCGCATAACCTGCTTCTGTTGCCAACACCGTTCCGGACTCTTCAATCATTCTTGTACCCTAGGCATAAACACTGACATTAATTTTGTAATCGTCACTTCTGGCACTTCACCCACCATGGTCAGTAGGTAAAGTTGATCACCAACTTTGATGCTGCGTTCTCCAGCAAGGGTTGCTCCCATACTAAATACCGTCATGGCTTTAGTTTTCATACTGGGCTCAACAAACACTGATAAGGTTGTCATGCCATCAGATAGTAGCAACATACTAGTGCCATGATTTAGAGCTCGAGCTTGGGGCCAAACAGGCTTAAAACCATCGGGTAACCAATCAAATTTCCATTGGTTTTTAATAGGTCGAGCAGGCTCTTCATGTACTAGCTCTGAGTAAGTACCTTTTTTGGGGGCAAAATCTTCGGCTTTCAAGTCTGTATTAAACTTTACCGAGGTGAATTGCATTCTTTCTAGCGGCTCATCCGAAGTGGACAATGTCACATGCTTGAGAAGGAAGTTGTTCTCTACATCTAGCCAAAAAACATGCCCATAGCGGTACTCATCTTTTGGCTCCAAAGTAATCTCAATCGCCTCACGTCCAGCAATACGAGCATGCTCTGGGGACACAACAAAGTCATAACCTAAAGCCAACTGCTCTGCCGGCAAATTCTCAAAATGTTGTAGGGAAGTCAGTAATGGGCCTCTAGAACTGGCACTGTTTTTATCAGGATAGACACAAATTACTCTATCCCCCACTCGCAGTACCTGCACACTATCACCGTCCAAATCCAGCAAACTTTCGTATTCAACTCCCGCTATGAGTTGATGGCGCACCTGTATACTATTAATTTGCTTCGGGTTAGCGTAAATAAACACCCCTTCATAATTTAAAGCGGCAAAGGCTTCCGTCATATGCTTCAGCCTTGCAATGGCGTCAGCAGTGCTCACTTGCGCAAAAAGCTGAGCACTACTTATGCAAGAAGTGATAACAATGAATAAAACGACGAGTAACCTCATAGGTCTACCTTATTTCTCTTCAATCGGGTAACTAACAACACGAGCCATAGGTATCATCCCTTGCCCTGCTGTTTTAGCAGCTTGTTCAGCATGCTCGCGCAAATAGTTTTTTAAGCGCAAGCTATCGGCTGGCAAGGGCTTGTCTGTCAACTCTGCAATAGCAACCACCTCGCTGACAGGCTGCTGCTCTTGGGGTGTTTCAACCTGAGCAGTAGTGTTCACTTCTGCTTCTGGGTTAATTAAATGATTCCCCCCTAAAATCACCACAAAGGCAACACTGGCAGCAACCGCTAAACCACTGAACCAACCACGCCATACCACAGCCTGAGACGGCACTGACTTTGCCGACAAGGGCAATACATTTGCCGCGTAATCTTCTTCTTTATCTAGACGGTCACGAATCTGTGCCGCTAAATTTAAAGGCTCACCTTGCCACACAGAGTCTCTGTGTAACGTTTGTCTAATCAACTGATAGCTTTGCAATTGTTGATTGAGCTCATCGGGGCTTTCTTGCAATAAAGCATCTAGGTCTTCGATGCTCGCTTCATCATCAAACACCGCCGATAAGCGACTAATGTGTTTATCTTCGGATATGCTCATGGCTTATCTCCTGTATCCATAAATGGACGTATGTGTTTTTCCACCGCTTCTCTTGCACGGAAGATCCTTGAGCGTACAGTACCAACCGGACACATCATTATTTGTGCGATATCCTCATAGCTCAGCCCTTCAAACTCACGCAAAGTTAAGGCCTCACGTAACTCTTCTGGTAAGGCTTTAATACTGGCATGTATCGCGACTTCTAAGCGGTTACGATTTAAGTTTGCCTCAGGGGTCGCCACATCTGCCAAGGCATCATGGGCACAAAAGACCTCTTCGTTATCAAGCTCTACATCCGAGCCCGGAGGCCGGCGAGAGCGTGTGACTAAATGGTTTTTCGCAGTATTAACCGCAATACGATACAACCAGGTATAAAACGCACTTTCACCTCGGAAATTCCCGATAGCTCGATAGGCTTTAATAAAACTTTCTTGCGCTACGTCTAGCGCTTCATGCCGGTCTTGAACATAACGACCAATCAGTGCAATCACCTTGTACTGGTATTTACTCACTAATAAATCAAATGCACGCTTATCACCCTGCTGCACTTTTTCAACTAACGCCTGATCTGAAGACGTTTTTTGCTGCATAGACACCTCGTTCCGGAACTGTTTTTATCTGTGTCCTCTGCTCTACTTGTTAAGTAGACAAATAAGAGTGCAACTAGTTCCAACAGAATTTGATAAAATCCTTCAAAATAACCCTATAAAATGACACCTATTTCATAGATTTTTAATCAGCAGCTAAAGAAAGTATTCTCTATTGCACAACAACAATAGTAACATTAATAGTTTACTCTCCTACTAGATCGATATCATGAGCCAGCATTTCAAACAGGACATTGTCATTATTGGCGCAGGCGCTGCCGGACTTACATTAGCGCTGGAGCTCGCCGACACCCATCGAGTTGCCATTTTAACGAAAGCAGATATTCGTGAAGGCTCAACATTGTACGCTCAAGGCGGCGTTGCCGCTGTGTTATCCGATAAGGATACGGTGGATTCTCATATTCGAGATACGATCGATGCCGGCGTTGAACTCGGCGACCCTGAGGCTATTCGCTTTACAGTAGAACACTCAAAAGCCAGCATCGACTGGCTAGTTGAACAAGGTGTTCCCTTTACTCGTTTCGGCTCTGGAGATGAATACCATTTAACCAAAGAAGGCGGTCATAGTCATCGACGCATCATTCACAGCGCCGATGCCACTGGGCGAGCCATCTCTAAAACATTGATTAAAAATGCTTTAAGCCACCCAAACATCCAGTTTTTTCCTGATCGTGTGGCCATAGATGTAGTCACCACAGCAAAGCTTGGTATAGCAGGAGAGAATCGAGCCATCGGTGTGTACGCACTCAACTTGAAAAACGACTCCATCGAAGTCTTCAGTGGTAATCACATCACTCTTGCCTGTGGCGGGAGCAGTAAAGTTTATTTGTATACCAGCAACCCTGATACCGCCTCTGGTGACGGAATTGCTATGGCTTGGCGTGCTGGCTGTCGTGTTGCCAATATGGAGTTCAATCAATTTCACCCGACTTGTTTGTACGATGCTAAAGCCAAAACCTTCCTTATCTCTGAAGCCGTGCGGGGAGAAGGAGGCAAGCTGCTGCTACCCGATGGTTCGTCTTTCATGCATAAATTCGACCCTCGTGGCGAACTGGCACCTCGAGACATAGTTGCTAGAGCGATTGACCATGAAATGAAACGCTTAGGCATTAATCATGTCATGCTGGACATTTCCCATAAAGACGAGAATTTCATAAAAGAACACTTTCCAAACATTTATAAACTTTGTTTGGAATATGGTCATGACATCACGAAAAAGCCCATCCCTGTGGTCCCTGCTGCTCACTATACTTGTGGAGGGGTTGTGGTCGACCAACACAGTGCGACAGATGTAGCGCATTTATATGCCGTTGGAGAAACCGCCTATACCGGTTTACACGGCGCCAACCGTCTAGCTAGTAATTCTTTACTTGAGTGTGTTGTGTACGCACGCTCTGCGGCAGAAAAGATCCTTAACAGCGAAGCAGCAGGGCTGGACATTTCCATTCCAGATTGGGATGAGTCGAAAGTAACCGACTCGGATGAAGACGTGGTAATTGCCCATAACTGGCAAGAGTTAAGACGTTTTATGTGGGATTATGTTGGTATTGTTCGTACGGACAAGCGCTTATTGCGAGCTAAGCACCGAGTCGATTTGCTGCATTCTGAGATCCAAGAGTTTTACGCCAACTATAAAATCTCCAGTGACTTACTTGAACTACGAAACCTAGCAGTGGTGGCGCATCTAATTATTAAGTCCGCCATGTCTAGAAAAGAGAGCCGTGGCCTCCACTTTACTTTGGACTATCCTGAAAAACTTCCAAATAGCCAACCGACCATCCTTACGCCAAAACAATAACAGCCCTATTTATGGTGTTCTGGGTCCCCCAACAGTTTTTGCTGAGCAGCAAAGGAGCGCAGGGTAGAATAAGCCTGAGTGGGAAGGCTATCTTTGTATATTAGACAATAGGCAGGCCAGACTACGTCTAATATTCGGTGAGATCTAGGGTAGCGTGCCATCAACTGCAAAGAGTTGAAGCGCACAAAGGTTAAAGGGTACCTATGCCCTTTTGTGTACAGATAGGCGCCCAATTCATCTATACCAACAGTTTGATTTGATTGCAGAAAATGCCTAGCAATCAAGATTATGAAGATCAAACACGCTAGCAAAAAATATGCATAACGCCAGGCGGTGGGCATACTAATATGATTTAGTAGCCAGACACCGCAAAGGATAACGGCACTGGTGCAGCCGCTACCCAAGAGAGAAGCCTTAAGCTCGGTAGTTCTCAGGCTGAACACGAGTCACAATAATATTAACAATGCGGGCTAAATCTGGATCTTGTGGCACTTCTTTTTGCATAAACCAAGGGAAGATTTCTTGGTCTTCACACATGATCAATTTGTAAAAACGCTTTTTGTCTTCTTCGTCCAGCGTCAGAAACACTTCATCCAAAAAAGGCTCTAAGAGCAAATCCAATTCCAGCATGCCGCGACGGCAATGCCATTTCAGGCGATTGAAGCTCATTGACTCGATTGTTTCACTCATGTTCGGTTCTCTCCATCTGTAGATAAAATCATTATAGCTGTTTGAAGCATAAGCGAAAATCCCTAGACAAAAATCTATCACTTTGCCAAAAAAGCGAGCTAAACCGGTCAAATTAAAGGAAGAATTAAGACCCTCAAGCGGTATTATTTGGACTGTTTTTTTCACATTTGATTACAAACAAAACAAAATAGTACAATTATTAGAAATATATGTATTAGCGAGTCAATTATAGTCTAGCTTATATTAGTAGTTACTTGATCATAGACATCAAGACTAGGTACGAATATAAAAACAATTACCCCAGATAGGGAGAAACCTATGAAAAGCCTTACCAAGAACGCCGTTACTCTTGCGGTATCTTTATCTGCAGCTATGACTGCTGCTAATGCCTTCGCTCAAACTGAGATCACTATTGCCACAGTAAACAACGGCCATATGATCGAAATGCAAAAATTCACGCCTGAGTTTGAAAAAGCTAACCCAGATATCAAAGTTAAGTGGGTAACACTTGAAGAAGGTGTTCTTCGTCAAAACGTTACACAAGACATTGCCAATAAAAGTGGTTTATACGATGTAATGACAATTGGTATGTACGAAGCACCGATTTGGGGTGAGCGTGGTTGGTTACAACCTGTAGATACATCAGGTAACTACGACAAAGAAGATATCCTTCCATCTATTCGCAACGGTCTATCTTACGATGGCACCATGTACGCTTCGCCTTTCTACGGTGAAAGCTCTATGGTTATGTATCGTAAAGATCTCGTTAAAGCGGCGGGAATGGAAGTCAACGATCGCGACAGCTGGGAACATATTCGTGATGTTGCCGCTGCGGTAAATGACCCTGAAAATGGTATTTACGGCATCTGCCTACGTGGTAAAGCTGGCTGGGGTGACAACATGGCCCTTATGACTACCATGGCTAACTCTTTTGGTGCTCGCTGGTTTGATGAAGATTGGAAACCACAACTTGAATCTGCTGAGTGGAAAAACGCCGTTAACTTCTACGTTGACCTTCTTAATGAGTACGGTCCTCCAGGCTCAAGCTCTAATAGCTTCAACGAAAGTTTAGCGTTGTTTAACGCGGGTAAATGTGGCATGTGGATTGATGCAACCATCGCCGCCTCTTTCGTAACAGATCCTAAGCAAAGTAAAGTTGCTGACCAAGTAGGTTTCGCTCAGTCTCCTATTTCTGTAACAGAAAAAGGTGCTAACTGGCTATGGGCTTGGGCACTGGGTATCCCTTCTGCAACGAAAAATTCTGAAGCAGCACAGAAATTTGTTCGCTGGGCAACATCTAAAGAATACATCCAGTTAGTGGGTGAGAAAAATGGTTGGGCAGCGGTACCTACAGGTACTCGTGCCAGCACATACGCTAACCAGAAGTTCCTAGATGCCGCTGTTTTCGCGAAAGCGGAACTAAAAGCAATTAACTCTGCTAATCCAAATGACAGCACACTGAAACCATCTCCTTACGTTGGTGTACAGTTCGCTGCTATCCCTGAGTTCCAAGCAATTGGTACTACGACAGGACAAATGGTATCTGGTGCTCTAGCAGGCAGCTTGTCAGTTGACCAAGCGCTTAAATCTGCTAACAGCTCTGCCAATCGTCAAATGCGTCAAGCAGGCTACTACTAGCCGTTAGTCACCATAAGAGATAGGGATTTCCCTATCTCTTATGCTTTGATGCAAGCCTCGTAGAAAGGCCAATCTCTCCGATTATAATAAGAGACAATACTATGAAGCGCTCAATTACTCGCTTATTAATGGCGCCCTCCGTCATATTACTTTTGGTTTGGATGATAGTTCCTCTATCCATGACCATTTATTTTTCCACAATACGATTCAATTTATTGTACCCAGGTCAAAATAACTTTGTGGGTTGGATGAACTTTGAGTTCTTCATCACAGACCCTGGTTTTATACCGGCCGTATCTAACACGCTCATATTGTTATTGTCTGTATTGATCGTTACGGTTGTTCTAGGCGTGGCTTTATCCGCCCTGATTGACAAGCCTTTTTTTGGTCAAAATATTGTTCGCGTATTATTAATTTCTCCGTTCTTTATCATGCCAACGGTTAACGCCTTGATTTGGAAAAACATGATGATGAACCCTGTTTACGGCATCTTTGCCTGGATATCCCAGAGCCTTGGTTTCGAACCAATAGACTGGCTGTCGGATTTCCCTCTAGGCTCCGTCATTATGATGGTGAGCTGGCAGTGGCTACCCTTTGCTGTGTTGGTTTTCGTAACCGCTTTGCAATCTCAAGACACAGAACAAAAAGAAGCAGCACAAATGGATGGCGCGACAGGCTGGCACATTTTCCGCTACCTGACTATTCCACATCTTGCTCGCCCTATTGCCGTGGTAATCATGATTGAAACGATTTTCTTGCTAGCAGTTTTCGCAGAAATCTTCGTATCCACAGGCGGTGGTCCAGGTTATGACAGTACCAACCTTGCGTACCTGATCTATAACCAAGCACTACTACAGTACGACGTAGGTGTAGCATCTGCAGGCGGTTTATTCGCTGTATTGCTTGCCAATATCGTTGCCTTCTTCCTAATTCGTGCCGTCGGCAAAAACCTAACGGTGTGAGGTAAATAAGATGACTCTTAATCAGCAACGTAAACTTAAAACATTTATTACTGGCCTATTTTCATGGCTGATCGCTTTGGTTCTTTTCTTCCCGATTTTCTGGATGTTTATTACTTCCTTTAAAACGGAATTACAGGCCATTGCCATTCCACCAACCCTGTTCTTTGAACCAACGTTGGATAACTTCGCAGTCGTGCAAGAACGCAGTAACTACTTGCACCACGCAATGAACTCAGTGATCACATCTTTTGGTTCTACCTTGATAGCACTGATCATTGCCGTACCAGCAGCTTACTCAATGGCTTTTTTCCCTGGTAAGAAAACCAAAGACATCTTGCTATGGATGCTTTCTACCAAAATGCTACCTGCGGTAGGTGTATTGGTCCCTATTTACATCCTTAGCCGTGATTTCGGATTACTGGATTCACGTACCGGTTTGGTCATTATCTTCACGCTAATGAACCTACCTATCATTATTTGGATGCTGTTCTCTTACTTCAAAGATTTGCCGAAAGAAATTCTAGAAGCGGCACGCATGGATGGAGCAACACCTTGGGATGAAATTGTTAAAGTTGTTCTTCCCCTATCTGTCGGTGGTATCGCCTCTACTGGTCTTTTGTCCATCGTATTATGTTGGAACGAAGCCTTTTGGTCTCTTAACTTAACGGCCTCAGAAGCGGCACCACTGACCGCTATGATTGCCTCTTACTCTAGCCCTGAAGGTTTATTCTGGGCGAAGCTATCCGCTGCTTCGACTCTGGCTTGTGCTCCGATCGTTGTGTTCGGTTGGTTCTGTCAAAAACAACTTGTCCAAGGCCTCACCTTCGGTGCCGTAAAATAATTATTAGGAAGATATCTTATGAGTTACTTAGCCATTACAGATTTGCAAAAACACTACGACAGCTACCATGCTTTGCGCGGTATTAACCTATCTATTACCGAAGGCGAGTTTGTTGTATTCGTTGGTCCATCAGGCTGTGGTAAATCCACTCTACTGCGCACCATCGCAGGATTAGAAAGCTCAACCGGCGGTACTATTGAACTAGACGGCCGTGATATCACTGAGCTTGCGTCCTCTAAACGTGACCTAGCAATGGTATTCCAGTCTTACGCTTTGTACCCACACATGACGGTTGCCGACAACTTATCTTTCGCCTTGCGTCTAGCAAAAGTGCCAGACGAAGAGATTAAAGAAAAAGTACGTTCTGTCTCCGCGTCTTTGCAACTTGATCCGTTACTAGAGCGTAAGCCAAAAGAACTCTCTGGTGGTCAACGTCAACGTGTTGCCATTGGTCGTGCGATTGTACGTCAACCAAAAGTTTTCTTGTTCGATGAGCCGTTATCTAACTTAGATGCTGCACTGCGTGTACAAATGCGTCTTGAGCTTGCTCGCCTACACAAAAAACTTGGCACAACCATGATTTATGTAACTCACGACCAAGTAGAAGCAATGACCTTGGCGGATCGCGTAGTCATCTTAAATGCAGGCCAGATCGAGCAAGTAGGTACGCCGCTTGAACTATACCGCAAGCCTAACAGCCGCTTTGTAGCAGAGTTCATTGGCACACCAAAAATGAACCTGATGCCAGTAGACAATGTTGTCCGTGAAGGCGAGACATTGAACCTGAAGTTACTTAACAGCCAAGTTGCTTTCCCTGCCAATCGCCTACCGGGTCAACTACCGAGCTCTGTGATCCTTGGTATTCGCCCAGAGCACATGTCTATAGTGCCAGAAGGCGGACAAATCTCGGGGGTAGTGGAATTGATTGAGCACTTAGGCTCCGAAGCTTACGCGCACATTCAACTAGACAGTGGTCAAACCGTCATAGTGAAAGCTTCTGCACGCAGCGAGCTAAAAGATGGCCAAGCCGTCAACCTTCTTATCGATGAAGCCGAAGTTATTTTGTTCAATGAAAATGACCGTGTTGTTTCTGTGATTCCTGAGGAAGCATAAGATGGCAAACTTTCTTCAAGCTACCGTCAATGCGGAGCAGCTGCTAGCACAAGACTATCAGCGTGAAGACATTACCGCCGGGGTGATTCACCTTGGCGTCGGTGCCTTCCACCGAGCACATCAGGCTGTCTATTTTGACCGCCTACTCGCTCAACCAGGTAACCAACATTGGGGATTAATTGGGGTAAATATTCGCCCTCAAGACAGCCAAGCGTTCACCCAGTTTGTTAACCAACAAGGTGAATACGTGCTAAAGACAATGGCGGCGGACGGCGCAACTCAATACGAGCACATTCGCTCCATCGTTGGTCAAATCGACGGTGCACAAGCCCCTGAAGAAGTTGATAAAGCAATGTCCGGTGCCAACATCCAATTGATTACGTCTACCGTAACCGAAGGTGGCTATTACCTAGACGAAAACCGTGCCTTAATGCTTGACCACCCTGCCATTAAAGGTGACATCGAAGGTGATCGAAACACTTTATACGCTTTTTTGTATGCAGGTTTAAAACTTCGCAGTCAAACGTCTAAAGCTAAAATCACCCTACTTTGCTGTGATAACTTACGCCATAATGGTGAGCTATTAGAAACCGGCTTAATGCAGTTCCTAACGGCTAAACAAGACAGTGAATTGGTTCAATGGGTAGAAGCAAACGTTTCTTTCCCGTGCTCAATGGTAGACCGCATCACTCCGAAGCCGAGCCCACAACACATGCAAGATGTGCAGCAGCGTTTTGGTGTAGCAGATGAAATGACGGTGATGGGTGAAGACTTTATCCAATGGGTTGTTGAAGACAACTTTTCTGGTGAAAAGCCCGCCTTGGAACAAGTTGGCGTTCAGTTGGTGAATAAAGTCGATCCTTTTGAAGAAGCTAAAATCCGCATTTTAAATGCTGGCCACACTTGCGTCACTTATCAAGCTGCATTGAAGGGCTTAAACTACTTTGATGAAGCCATGCGTGACGATGAGCTGCAACAATACTTTGCAGACTTTGTCAGCCAAGATGCTATCCCTGCATTGGGAGAATCTATTGTTGATTTAGTCCCTTATGCAAAAGTCATTGGTCAACGCTTTAGTAACAACAACATTGGCGATACGGTAGAACGGATCTGCTCTGACGGCTATGCCAAGTTCCCTATTTTTGTGTATCCAACCCTTGAAGCTATTTATCGTCAAGGTGGAACACCAAATAAGACAATTCAAGGCATTGCAAGTTGGTTTACCTTTATTCAATTAACGAAACAGGGTAAGTTAGCCACCCAATACCATGAGCCTAGCAGCCAAGCTGTTGCCGACTTCACATTTGATGACGCTGGCATAGCAGCATTTACAAACGACTCTTTCTTATGGGGCAACATTCCGACAGAGTTTCCCGATTTTGTCAGTAGACTTAATGAAGAAATCCAAACGAGCATGGCGAAATACAGCTGATCGTTTGAAATAATAGAAAATAAACACCAGTGGTGATACAACACATCACCACTTTTTTCTCTTTCATTATTCCTGATAAAAATAAGAAAACAGAATAAAAAGTATCATCGTGAAAACGGTAACACTTTGAGTGAGAGATTATTATGTCCAACACAGCTAAACGTATTACACCTGAATACGAAATCGCTGATGGCAGCGTTGAAACCATTCGCTATTTAGAGCATGGCTACCCAAGTGATTTAATTCGCTGGCATGCCCATGATGACTATGAACTGCATTTCATCGTCGACACTTCCGGCAAGGTATTTGTGGGAGATTACATTGGCAATTATTCTGCAGGTCAACTGATTTTGACAGGCCCACGCCTGCCTCATAATTGGGTTTGCCAAAATGATCAAGCGCCTGTAAAAGTACGCGACATGCTCATTCGCTTTGACCACGAATCCTTTTCAAATGGCATGAAAATTATTCCTGAGCTAGCGGAAATATTACCCATGCTCTCCAGAGCAAAATCTGGCATCGAATTCTTTGACATAGACCTTGAAAAACTTAAAAAGGTGTTTCACAGTGTGCGCGACTCCTCTGGCTTAGAGCGCATCATAAAAGCCTTACCGCTGTTACAAGAATTGGCACAAACACCCAATTATCGCTTACTCTCAACCGTTCAGATTGATTTAAAATCTAATGAATCTCTGCAACGTAAAATCAACACTGTTGTCGATCATGTGACGCAAAACTATAGCCAAGACATTAGCCTTTCGAGCGCGGCAAGCTTGGTAAACATGTCCGACAGCCACTTTTCGCGTTTTTTTAAGAAGGCCACTGGTAACCGTTTTATTGAATTCGTTAACCGTGTTCGTATTAGCCGAGCCTGTAGTCTATTAACAGAAACAGACCAACAAATTGCGAGTATTTGCTTCCAAGTTGGCTTTAACAACGTCGCAAACTTTAATCGTCGTTTTCATGAGTTAAAAGGGGTCACCCCTCGTGATTTCCGTGCGCAAAGTAACGCCCACATGGAAACGTCTGCTAGCCACGCCTAGCTAAACCGTTAGCACAAGTTAACGGTTTAGCATTCTCTTAATCTAGTAGTTGAGTCAATTGAGCGCTAAGCACTTTTGTTGACTGGTAAGCTTGCTGATAAAGCTGATATTTAGCCTGATAATAAACGGCCAAATTGGCTTCAGCAGTATGCGTCGCAATCACTTCAGGCAGGTTACAGTATTCCTTAATGAGAGATTCTAATGACTCTCCCTGTTGATGTTTATCTGCCAACAAGGCTAATCTCGCCGCCCCCAGCCCCGGCCCTACGGCGCCACCATCGCGATAATGCAGCGTTTTGTTTAATACATTTGCAATAATCTGTCGCCATTTAGCTGAACGAGCACCACCACCTATCAAAGACAAAGCGTCTACTGAGCTACCCGCTTCTGCCAGTGCGTTCTGGCAATCCAGCATGGAGAATGCGACACCTTCGAGTACCGACAACGTCATTTCTTCATGGGAGGTCTGATTGCTAAAACCGATAAATTGACCGCTTGCTTGAGGGTCGTTATGGGGTGTTCGTTCACCATTAATATAAGGTAAAAACAACAGCTTAGTTTTTTCCACCCCAGCTGTTTCAAGATTCATCAGAAGCTTTTCCACAGAGATATTAAGTAGCTTAGACAACCATGACAAAGAGTTCCCGGCACTTAGGGTGACGCCCATTTGATGCCAACGATCTGGCAAAGCATGACAAAAAGCATGTACCGTATGTTCTGGGCTCGCTCTATGTTGCTCGCTGACAGTAAAGTAGACCCCAGAGGTTCCCAGAGAGATAAAACCTTGACCCGGCTCGGTTACCCCCATGCCAACAGCACCCGCGGCATTGTCCCCTGCACCTGCCACTACAGGCACTTCTTTTAATCCCAAACGCTTGGCGACTTCAGCACTTAATTGACCCACAAACTGGCAACCTTCATAGACTTTGGGCATATTATCTTGGCTTAAGCCTGTAGCCGCTAATAGTGTGTCGTCCCATTGTCGAGTATTTGGGTTTAGCCATAAAGTACCCGCAGCATCAGAGCAATCTGTACTTAACTCTCCCGTTAAACAGTAGGCCAAGTAATCCTTAGGAAGCAACACATAGGCAAGCTTCTCAAACACTTCAGGTTCATGTTCTTTTAACCAGAGAATTTTTGGCGAGGTAAAGCCTGGCATAGCCAAATTACCAGAACGTTCAAGGAAATCAGGGCACTCATCCATTAGCTGCAAGCACTCTTGATGGCTTCGACCATCATTCCATAAAATACAAGGCCTTAAAATTTGACCGTCTTTGTCTAACAAGGTTGCTCCGTGCATTTGCCCCGATAGACCAATGGCTTTAAGAGGTGCTAAATCAATTTTCTCTTGCAGTAGCCTAATGACATCTTCACACGCTTGCCACCAGCTATTAGGGTTTTGCTCAGACCAGAGCGACCGCACAGATTCAACGGATAACGCAACCGTTTCTTGGGCTAACAACATCCCTCTCTCGTCGACGAGTACTCCTTTTAAACCCGAAGTACCAAGATCTAATCCTAAATACATAGTCGAAACACCCTTTCTTTATATTTATTGTCTGTTGGCGCCCCCGATTCACGAACACACGCCAGATAAACCTTGATGGTCGAAATTATTCACCAAAGAGTCAATAAGATTCATTAACTTACTCATTTTAGTATTAGAAAATACTAAAAAATAACCGATACCCTGAACCGAGCGGTGACTTTTTCGATTTTTTCGTACAACATAGGCGATTAGACTGATGATTTTGTGTCATTAGTTGTATTTATATTTTTTACTCTTTGATAAACGGCGCGTGTAGATGGATTGGATAGAAAGTTTTTTTGTGACGGGTGAAACACTACAGCAAGCGTCAATAATGGGTGACTACAACTATTGGCTGGTCGCGCTATCCATCGTATTAGCCGCTTTTGCGGCTTTTTTCTCTCTTCATTTTGCATCCGTCGCTAAGCACATCATACGAAAAAACTACAAGACTATTGCTATTCTTTCAGGCTCTCTGGTCATGGCGGGAGGCATATGGAGTATGCATTTCGTCGGGATGCTAGCTTATGATATGGGGCACTCTGTAGCCTACGATCCGCTGCTGACCTTTCTATCTGTCATTCCCAGTGTACTAGCGTCATATTTAACCTTAAGCATACTTATTCGGCCACGCCTCACGCCACTCCAACTTATTATGAGTGGTACTTTAGTGGGTGCAGGTATAGGTACTATGCACTACATGGGCATGGAAGCGATGGAAATGGATGTCACATTAAAATATGACCCATCATTGTTTATATTGTCCATCGTTGTCGCCGTTGTGTTGGCCATCGTTGCTTTATCGGTTCGGTATTATATTTCCCGCTATTGGCGCAACATCACTGAGAACTGGATTAATGCCATAAGCGCCTTAATCATGGGCTTTGCCATTTCTGGGATGCATTACACAGGCATGACCGGTGCTCGCTATATCATTGATGAACACAACACGATCGATCATAGCCTTCATCATAGCAACAGCGGAGACAGTAGCTATTTATCGATTGTCGTCGCGATTGTGACCTTATTACTGTCCATATTAGCCACCAACATCACTTCTCAATTACGCTACCGTCAGCTTTTATCCGAAAAAACGGCGAGTGAGCTTCGTTTAAATACCACTTTGGATACCGCTGTTGATGGCATTATTACTATTAACCACATCGGTTTAATTCAAGCTTTCAATGATGCGGCAGAAGTCATTTTTGGTTACCACGAGCAAGAAGTACTCAATAAGAACATTTCTATGCTGATGCCAAAGCCCTATCAAGACTCCCATGATGGCTATTTAGATTTGTATCAAAAAACCGGCAACAAGACAGTCATCGGCTCAGATCAAGAAGTTTTTGCTCTCCATAAGAACGGTCATACATTTCCTATTCGACTTGGGGTTGGGCAAGTCGAAATAGAAGGTGAGCCACCAATATTTGTTGGTTTTGTAACAGATATAACTCAACGCCGTGAAATGGAAGAAAAAATCCGTAAGAGTGAAGAGCAATACAGCTCTTTGATTAAAAACATCCCTGGGGCATCTTTTCGTTGTTTAATGGATGATACTTCTAAGGTACTTTTCCTCAGCGAGGCCATTGTTGATCTATCCGGCTGGCAAGTAGCCGATTTTTATAGTCATAAAATGAGTTTATTTGACTTAATTCACCCAGAGGATTATGAGCGGGTGAGCAACGTTATGCAGCAAGCAATGAAAGAGTGTCGTAGCTACACCGTCGAGTACCGCTTAATTCACAAAAATGGTCATCATATTTGGGTACTAGAAAATGGCTCTGTTGTGCCCAACGAAGAAAACTCTTCGAGCTGGGTTGATGGGGTTATCCTGGATATTTCTGAGCGCATTAAGATGGAAGAAGATTTGCGCCAAGCCAAAAACCGAGCAGAAGAATCCGCAGAGAGTAAAGCTGCGTTCTTAGCCAACATGAGTCATGAAATTCGCACACCAATGAATGCTATCATCGGCTTTTCCGATATCTTGCTAGAATCGGATATATCAATAGAGAACAAGAAACACCTCTCTACCATCAGCAAATCCGCACGGTCCTTACTGCATTTATTAAACGACATTCTCGACAGCGCCAAGCTCGATAAAAACAAGCTTGAAATTGATTACCAGCCCTTCCAGATGGTGCCTTTAATTGACTCAATCATCTCGACTTTATGGCTGCAAGCGAAAACCAAAGGTATCCAACTTAACTTTACGATTGATAACGTCATCGCGAGCACTTACTTAGGCGCAGAGCACCGGATTCGCCAAGTATTACTAAATCTAATAGGTAATGCGGTAAAGTTTACCGAGCATGGCCATGTCACCCTCAAGGTTACTAAACAGCCTGACCAGAGTATTCGCTTCGCCATTGAAGATACTGGTATTGGCATCCCTGAAGACCGTTTAAGTAGTATCTTTGACTCTTTTACTCAAGCTGACGCCTCTATGAGCCGACGCTTTGGTGGTACAGGCTTAGGCACAACGATTTCTCAACAATTAGTCAAACTGATGGGAGGGGAAATTCACGCCACCAGTCAAGTAGGCGTGGGGAGCTGCTTTTATTTTGATTTACCTTTAGAGGAAAGGGATGCCCCAGCACAGAAAAAGCCGACTTCGATTAGTATCATTCCACCTAAGCGAGTATTACTAGCGGATGATATTGAGCAGAACCTCACGCTTTTAAGCTTATTATTAAAACGTCAAAACCACGAAATTTACTTGGCTAATGATGGTTTAGAGGCAGTAGAGCAATACAAGTCCTTCAAGCCCGATATTATTTTGATGGATGTTCAAATGCCCAATATGGATGGCTTGACCGCAACTCAAGTCATCCGTTTATACGAAAAAGAAAATAATTTACCTACCACACCTATCATCGCCCTAACGGCAAGCGTGCTGTTAGAAGATCAGCTAGATGCGCAAAATGCTGGCATGACAGGGTTTGCCAGTAAGCCAATTGATATAAATGAACTTACCGCGGAGATGGCAAGAGTACTTGATGTTGAGCAGAGTTTTGTACGCGCAGGAACGGAAGTACAAGAAGATGAAGACTTAGGTAGAAGGCAGATTAGTTTTAATAAAGGCCTTAGCTTATGGGGCGATGAACAGCTTTACATGAGAGAGTTAAAACACTTTGCTAAACAGCATGAGAACCTAGCGTCAAACATTGAAAAACTTACCAAAACACAACACTTTGCAGACATTGGCCGACTCGCTCATGCTGCTAGAGGTGCCGCCAGTAACCTAGCACTCATTGAACTTAGCAACACACTCGCAGCCATTGAAACCTCCGTCCTAAATAGCGATAAAGCAAGCAATTCAGAACTAGTGGAAAAGCTGAGTAAAGACTTTAACTGCTTCAAAAAAGAACTAAACCTGTTGGCTGAAAAGCACCCGGAACCAGATGTCACAGATGCAGTTGAAGCTCCCTCAATTTCTGCACAAGAGTTACGTGACATAGTACTCGAACTCATTCAACTCACCACAGCAGGCGAAATTGACGACGATAAAACAGAATACCTAGTACAACAGGCACCTTCTTCTTTAAAAGGCCTCGCAATGGAAGTACAGAACGCTATTACAGATTTTGATTTCACTGAGGCCATTAATTTATTAGAGAAGTTAAGCGAAGCACTTAAGGATAAGACATGATAGAAAATCGAAATGTTCAAGCACGTATTCTTTTGGTAGATGACGAGCCTACCAACCTAAGAGTGCTTCGCCATGTCTTGCAAGACCACTATAAGTTATCCTTCGCCCGATCGGGACAAGATGCCCTTAAACTTGTCGAAAAAGAAGACATTGATCTGATTCTTCTAGACGTCATGATGCCGAACATGACGGGGCTTGAGGTCTGTACCCATTTAAAAAACAACCCGGATACGGCTGACATTCCCGTTATTTTTGTTACCGCTTTAAAGGAATCGGATGACGAAGAAAAAGGCTTTGAACTGGGCGCTGTGGACTATATTACCAAACCCATCATCCCCTCTTTAGTATTGGCTCGAGTCAAAAACCATTTGTCGCTCATTCGTGCTGCAACACTTGAACTTGCTCATATCGACCTTATTCAGCGTCTCGCCAGAGCCGCTGAATACAAAGACAATGAAACTGGCCTACACGTTCAAAGAATGAGCCGTTACACCAAAGAGCTTGCCCTTGCTTACGGCTATGATGAAGACTCAGCCCATGATCTAATGCAAGCGGCCCCAATGCATGACATTGGCAAAATTGGTATTCCAGATAAGATTCTTCTAAAACCAGGCCCGCTTACTGAAGAAGAGTTTGAAATCATGAAGTCTCACGCCACCATAGGCGCTCAGATTTTGTCGGACCCAAGCTCAAGACTGGTCGAGTTAGCTCACATGGTGGCCATTAGCCACCATGAAAAATGGGATGGTTCAGGCTACCCTTACAGCTTATCTGGCACAGATATTCCATTAGAAGGGCG
Organism: Marinomonas sp.; assembly: GCF_039940335.1. GTDB lineage: Bacteria > Pseudomonadota > Gammaproteobacteria > Pseudomonadales > Marinomonadaceae > Marinomonas. The sequence goes on from NZ_JBDVGW010000008.1 coordinate 137,996, forward strand.
TCTCGTTGCCATCACGGATGTATTTGATGCGCTTACCAGTACAAGACCTTATAAAGAAGCTTGGTCTGTGGAAGATGCAATGGATCAAATCATGTCTCAAAGTGGCAAACATTTTGACCCAGACCTTCCGCCACTGATGCAACAAATTTTACCCAAGTTACTTGCTATTAAAGCCGAATACTCTTAATTCACTTTCTTATCAAAGTGCGCTGCTTACTATTGAAAAAACAACAATAAACACCATAGTTAAGCCTACTATAGTTTACTGGACACATAGCCATGACAGCCACATCTGACGTTTTTGCACAGACACCATCTAACAAGATTATCGCTAAACAGACACACATCGGCGTACTAACAGTGAAAGGTAATGACGCAGAAAAGTTTCTACAAGGCCAACTGACTTGTGACCTAACAAAACTGAGCGATTCAAATGGCTTGTATGGGGCTGTCTGCAATGTAAAGGGCCGAATTATCAGTAATTTTTTCTTGCTCGGAAAGCAGCAAGATATCCTTATGGTCATGCCCCTCGATGTGTTAGAAAAAACCTTGAATCACCTTAAAAAATACGCTGTATTTTTTAAGGTAGAACTGACGAATAGCAGTACAGATTACGCCGTCAGCACTCATATCCAGGCCAGCGACGAATCAGCAACGAACAGTAAACTTGCGGAAACCTTCCCAGTGACGCAAGAGGAAGACCAACTAACATTGACATTGGCAAGCTACCCCATGCTGGTTGAGTGGTGCATCCAAAGCGCCCTTGAAGCTGAAATTATCGAGCAAGATGCTCATCTTGCGGAGCCAATGCAATTACTCATGGCTCGTCCACTGATCACAGAAGCACAAAGTGAAGAGACCTTACCTCAGTGGTTAAATATGCAAAGTAATGGCGGCATCAGCTTTACCAAGGGATGTTATACTGGCCAGGAAATTATTGCCCGCATGCAATATCGCGGCAAGTCAAAGAAACAATTGGCTTTAATCAGTTGGCAGGGAAAGATCGGCGATAGTCTTGATATTCTAGATGCTAACGAAAAAGTAATTGGTCATATTTTTAATCACGCAGCTATTGAGCAAAAACACATTGCTCAAGTGATCCTGAATATCACCACTGATGAAGTGGATACTGCGTTCTACATGGGCCAACCGGTTGACCTAGTGCAACTCCCCTACGGCTTAGACTAAGCAGAAATCAGGCTCGCTTATTTGCCAATCCACAGGAGATTTCCCAATCTCTTGCAAATAAGCGTTAGTTTTCGAGAAATGCTGACAACCAAAGAACCCACGATAAGCAGACAAAGGTGAAGGATGAACAGCTTCTAACACACAGTGTTTTTGACGATCAATGTGACGCCCTTTTTGCTGTGCGTAACTTCCCCACAAAAGAAACACCACCCCTTGATGATGGCCATTGATGCTTGCGATAATTGCATCCGTTAAAGCTTCCCAACCTTTATTTTGATGGGCTCCGGCCTTACTTTTTTCGACACTTAACACGCTATTGAGCAACAACACGCCCTGCTTAGCCCATTCTTCCAAATTGCCATGACTGGGAATTGAAAAACCGATATCAGCCTGCAACTCCTTGTAGATATTCACCAAAGATGGAGGCACTTTTGTGCCTTGAGTGACGGAAAAAGAAAGTCCATGAGCCTGACCGGCACCGTGATAAGGGTCTTGACCAAGAATCACCACTTTCACCTGCTCAAAAGGGGTGTAGTTGAGAGCATTGAAATACTCTTCCTTGCGGGGATAAATCACCTTCCCTTGGGCTTGCTCTACCTGTAAGAATCGCCAGAGTGTTTGTACGTAATCTTTATTCAGCTCTTCAACGAGCTTCTCATGCCAGTCGGCCGCTAAATTCATTTCATTCGTTTTCATTTAATAACTGCTTTACCTGAGGGGTATTTCTATATTGGTAGTAACTTTCCAAAAAGCTAGATGACTTACCTTGATGCAAATAATACAAGAGCAACCACGCCAACTCTCGTATCACATAAGCTTGACGATAATTATAGAGGCAAGCCGCAATATCACTGAAGTCCATCTTTTCATCATAGAACTGACATAATCGCTTAGCTAAAGATTCTGATAAATTATGAGACTGAACCACGACAGCTAAATCAAATAGTGGGTCCCCATGTCCGGCATATTCCCAATCAATTAACCAAGCCGTTTGACCATCCATCAAGACATTCTTGGGATTCACATCATTGTGGCACAAGGTGCTAGCAAGCGGAGATAGACTAGGCGTTAACGTCTGAAACCAAGACGTTAAAAACTGCCACTCTTTGGTCACCAAGTCATCGTTATTGACCACTTCTACAATTTGCTTAAGGTAGTGCTCGATCACCGCATAAACACAGTAACAGTGTTCATTAGGTTCCATGGAGTGGGTTTCAATAAGCAGATTGGCAAGGCGTTGGACGCTCATCGGATCGTGCGCTACTTGCCAACTTAAAGCAGGTTGCTCTACATACTGACTGACCAGTACTCCGTGTTCATCTTGCCATAACAAAGGTGGGGTAATTCCAAGCAGAGCAGCTTGTGTCACAGTGGCCAATTCCGCTCTACGACTGATAGCAAACTTATGCTCTTCAATCCCTGGTAACCTAAGCACTAATCTAGGCTCCCCCTGCCAGCCGATAAGGTAGCTGGTATTTGAGAAGCCATCCTCTAATTTTTTCGTGGATACTGAAACTTTGCTCGGTAAAAATTCAGCAATTCTAGTAATATACTCGCTTAGTGCGCTCATTTTTAATCATTTCATTGCCAGAACCTGAAGTGGCTGTCAGAATGAACAAGTGTATCCTCCGAGTCAATAGATTGAAGTAGATCAATGAATAAACACGAAGACATCATTCGTAAAATACAAGAACGATTAAGCACCCTTAGCAAGTCTGAACGTAAGGTGGCTGAAGCCATTTTAGCTGACCCAAAAACCACCATCCACTCGAGTATTGCCAAGTTAGCAGCGCGAGCGGAAGTCAGTGAGCCAACGGTCAATCGCTTCTGTCGAAGCCTCATTGGCAGTGGTTTTCCAGACTTCAAAGTATCTCTTGCCCAAAGTTTAGCGACTGGCACCCCTTATGTTAACTTAAACGTAGAGCCTGATGACGCTCCGGGCGCCGTGACCAGTAAGATCTTTGAAGCAGCGAAGAATAACTTAACGAGAGCGCAGGAAATACTCCCTGAGTCACTTATTAGCCGTGCTGTAGATGTTCTTGCTCAAGCCCGTCGTATTGAATTTTATGGTCTTGGTGCCTCAGGCCCAGTAGCCAAAGATGCACACCATAAATTCTTCCGTTTAAACATGCCTGTAGTCGCCTACACCGACATCCTAGTTCAACGCATGGCTGCCGCAGGAACACACCCAGGGGATGCCGTTGTAATCATCTCCTACACAGGACGTACCTTACCACTGATCGAAACCGCTCGCGTGGCACGAGAAGCTGGGGCATCTGTCATCGGCATCACCAACCCTGACTCACCATTGACTGAACATTGCTCTATTGTGTTACCGATAGAAGAGACAGAAGATACCGACATCTATACACCAATGAGTTCACGTATTGTTTACCTCACCTTAATAGATGCTCTGGCAACAGGAGTCTTGTTAAAACGCGGTCCTGAGTTCAACGCCCACCTTAAAAAGCTTAAGCTGAGCGTACAAGATACCCGCCTTCCTAAACCGGAAAAGTAACTCATCCTCCCAGTAAAGGCACTTTTAAGTGCCTTTACTTATTTCCGTCTACTTTTTGCAAAACTGACATTAGACCTTTAAAATTTGCGCCGCTTTTCTAAGGCGCGAGCTTTTTACAATTCTTAAAGAGTTTTTTGAAAGATATCCACGTCTTAGCCATTTAAAATTCTAGGTTAACCTGAAAAAACACAAACATTGGTGAAATATGTGTCATCTGGCTTCTGCCAGATAGCGTTTTTTGATCAGGTTAAATACAAAAATAAAAGCAGCATTTAAATTCGCTTGGCGCCTTATAGAGGCCCTCGAAACTTCAAATTGGAGAAAACAAGAATGATAGAAAGCAGTTACGCGATAAGCTTTACATTCCTAGCCTATCTAGTAGTTATGCTAGGAATTGGTCTTTACGCATACAAAAACACATCCAGCTCGGAAGATTACTTCCTTGGCGGACGCTCCCTAGGCCCATGGCCTACCGCGCTTTCAGCTGGCGCTTCAGACATGAGTGGCTGGTTGCTACTAGGTCTACCAGGTTATGCTTTTGCATCAGGCTTAGAATCAATTTGGCTTGCAGGTGGTTTGCTAATAGGTACTTGGCTAAACTGGCTAATTTGTGCCAAACGTCTTCGCACTTACAGTATCAAAGCAGACAACTCTCTTACCTTACCGGGCTTCCTTTCAAGCCGCTTCCAAGATAAGTCAAAAGCCATACAAACCATTTCCGCACTTTTCATTTTGCTTTTCTTCTTGTTTTACACAAGTTCAGGCTTAGTGGCTGGCGGTAAATTGTTTGAAACAGTCTTTGGCTTAGATTACACATACGCGGTCATTCTTGGCACGGTATGCGTAGTATCTTACACATTGTTTGGTGGCTTCCTAGCCGTAGCCTGGACAGACCTTATCCAAGGCTTAATGATGTCCGCAGCATTGGTAATCGTGCCACTCATTGCACTAGACGGCGGCTTTAGCCAACTGAGCGACACGCTAATGAGTAAAAATCCTGAGCTGCTAACCATCTGGAACGATGTGAAAGGTGAGCCGCTAAGCACGATTGGTATTATTTCATTAGTTGCCTGGGGCTTGGGTTACTTTGGCCAGCCACATATCTTGGCTCGTTTCAAAGCTGCACGCTCTAATAAAGATATTACTACCGCACGTCGTATCGCCGTTTCATGGACACTAATTTCCATGGCTGGCGCCTTGCTGATTGGTTTTGTGGGCATTGTCTATGTTGATGGCAACCTTGCTGGAAACCTAGCAGACGGTGAAAAGATCTTCATGGTGCTTGTTAATGCTGTTTTCCACCCTGTGGTGGCCGGTATTTTGTTAGCCGCAATTCTTGCCGCTATTATGAGTACAGCAGACTCTCAGCTGCTCGTATCTTCTTCTGCTTTGGCGGAAGACTTCTACAAGCAATTATTTAACAAGCAAGCGACTCAGAAACAAATTGTTAATGTTGGTCGCTTTGCCGTTATCGCAATCTCTATTCTGGCTTTGATCCTTGCTCTTAACCCAAAAAGCTCAGTTCTAGGTCTAGTATCTTATGCTTGGGCAGGCTTTGGGGCAGCATTCGGCCCAGCAATATTGATCAGTTTGTTCTGGCGTAACATGAACCGCAATGGCGCTCTAGCGGGTATCATTGTGGGTGGTGTGACCATCGTTGTTTGGAAACAACTTAGCGGCGGTTGGTTTGATGTGTATGAAATCGTGCCTGGCTTCATCCTATCTACCATTGCTATTATTATCGTCAGTGTGATGAGCGGCAAACCTGCAGAAGCCGTGACTCAATCATTCGATGATTATGAAGAAGCACTAAAAACTATGGATTAAGCACTCGCTTTCACCATAAAAAAGCTGAACTAAGTTAATTGGTTCAGCTTTTTTATGGCTTGTAGGTTTGCCGGCAAAATCTAGAGACAAAAAAAGGGGCTTGCTAAGCAAACCCCAAACACCATTACTAACATAAGGTTAGTAATCAGAGGAACTTATTCATCATTAAACAGGCTACAAGCGCCTTGCTCAGCACCGCTTACCAATAAACGGAATGCACTAAACAATTCACGCCCCATACCTTGATGAGAATTTGTTAAATCTTGAATTGCTGCTTCACGGTTAGCCAGCTCTTCATCAGAAATCAGTAGTGAAAGGCTACCTTCAACAGCGTCTAGTCGTACTAGGTCACCATCTTGAATCTTCGCAATCAAACCGCCTGCTAAGGCTTCAGGTGTTAAATGGATAGCGGCAGGCACCTTACCTGAAGCACCGGACATTCGACCATCCGTCACCAAAGCAACTTTGTAACCCTGATCTTGTAGGTTTCCGAGGAAAGGCGTGAGTTTGTGCAGCTCAGGCATACCTAGAGCTTTCGGGCCTTGGAAACGTACAACGGCGATACAGTCGCGCTTCAATTCACCGGAAGAAATCGCATCTGCCAACGCATTTTGCGAGTGGTAAACAGCAGCTGGCGCTTCGATAATACGGTTCTCTTCTTTCACCGCCGACACCTTGATCACAGCACGACCGATGTTACCTTTCAATAGGGATAAGCCTCCCTCTTTACTGAAAGGATTATCAATCGGACGAACTACATCTTCGTCTAAACTCTTCTGGGTGCCATCGCGCCATACAACAGTATCACCTTCTAAGAAAGGCTCTTTAGCGTAATGAGATAAGCCTTTACCCATGATGGTGTTTACATCTTCATGCAACAATCCACCTTTCAGTAACTGCTTAACAAGGAAAGCCATACCGCCAGCGGCGTGGAAGTGGTTAATATCCGCTTGGCCGTTGGGATAAATACGGGTCATCAACGGAACTGTTTTAGATAATTCTGCAAAGTCATCCCAAGTAACGATAATGCCAGCGGCACGGGCATAGGCCACAATGTGCATAGTGTGGTTAGTAGAACCACCTGTCGCTAATAGGCCAACGATAGAGTTCACAATGCTGCGCTCATCTACGATTTCATAGAGAGGGCGATAGTCACGCCCCAAAGCGGTAATCTTAGTAGAAAGTTGAGACGCGTATTTGGTAAGCGCTCCACGCAATGGATCCGTTGGGTTGACGAATGAAGAACCCGGCAACTGAAGCCCCATCATCTCAACCAAAAGCTGGTTTGAATTCGCCGTACCATAAAAAGTGCAAGTACCTGCACTGTGGTAAGAAGCAGACTCTGCTGCCAACAATTCATCACGAGACGCTTGACCCTGAGCAAAGCGCTGACGCACTGCTGCTTTCTCATTATTAGGAATACCTGATTGCATCGGCCCAGCTGGAATAAACAATGCTGGCAAGTGACCAAAACGCAAAGCGCCAATTAACAGTCCTGGAACGATTTTGTCACATATACCTAGATAAATAGCCGCATCAAACATATTGTGGGACAAAGCAATCGCTGCGCCTTGAGCGATATTATCACGGCTAAATAAGCTCAATTCCATACCATCTTGACCCTGCGTGACACCGTCACACATAGCAGGAACACCACCCGCAAACTGTGCCATCGACCCCATTTCTTGAACTGCTGAACGGATTTGATCTGGGTAGTTTTCATAAGGCTGATGCGCTGACAACATATCATTATAAGAAGAAATAATGCCGATGTTGGCTTCTTCCATTAACGTCAGTTTTTGCTTTTCTTGAGGCTGGCAGGCCGCAAAGCCGTGAGCTAAATTACCGCAAGATAAACTTCCACGGTGAGGCCCTTGCTCCTGTGCCTGCTTCATGTCCTTTAAATATTGCTGACGCAATATCTTGCTGCGCTCGATAATGTTATTGGTCACTTTAGTAACGATAGGGTTCATGACTGACTCCGTTATTGACTTAGTAGCTTCCACAGCCGATATGTATAGTATTTGTGTAATATTACTACATTTACATCTATTTTAATCTTATAAATAAATTTTTTTCCAAAAAAACGCAGTATTTTCGTAATTTATTTACAAAATAAGTCCCGGAATTCAAAATTCGTGTGATTAGACGTCCTTTTGTAACATTTATAATGTTAGTATAGGCCAAGATCGAATTATCAGATCATTTTTTGAGCAAAACTAGGGTTTTTCACACTAATCCTTGCTTAAAAAATTGCTTTTGTAGTATTTTTACTTAAAAGAATATATTTCCCGCTTTTTTTGCTTCGTTATGATGCAAATTTAGCATTTAGACAGAATTTTAGAGGTGAGTATGACTATCAAGGTAGCTATTAACGGTTACGGACGCATTGGCCGCAATACACTTAGAGCTTTATATGAATCAGGCAAGCGCGATCAAATCCAAGTTGTTGCAATCAATGACTTAGGTGACTCCAAAACCAATGCCCACCTTACCAAATACGATACTGTACATGGCCGTTTCTCAGAGGAAGTAACCTTTGATGACGAAGCCTTATACATCAATCAAGACAAAATTCGCACGTTCTCTGAGCGTAACCCAGCAGACCTTCCATGGGCCGAGCTTGGTGTTGATGTGGTTTATGAATGTACTGGTTTCTTTACTACCAAAGAAAAAGCCAGCGCACACATCACTGCAGGTGCAAAGAAAGTAATCATCTCAGCACCAGGTAAAGAAGTTGATGCAACAGTTGTTTACGGCGTAAACCAAGACGTTCTAACAGCAGACATGACCGTTATTTCTAACGCTTCTTGTACAACTAACTGTCTTGCTCCTATCGCTAAGCCTTTAAGCGACAAGCTAGGTATTGAAAGTGGTTTGATGACAACTATCCATGCTTATACTAACGATCAGCGTTTGTCAGACGTATACCACGAAGACCTATACCGTGCCCGTGCTGCTGCAATGAACATGATTCCAAGTAAAACAGGTGCTGCGGCGGCTGTAGGTCTCGTTGTTCCTGAGTTGGTTGGTAAGTTTGATGGTATGTCTGTACGTGTACCGACCATCAACGTTTCTTTGGTTGACCTAACTTTCTCAGCACCTCGCGAAACATCTATTGAAGAAATCAACAGCATCATTGAAGACGCCATTGCCGCTGATCCAGTATTAGCTCAAGTATTGTGCGTAAACAAAGAGCCGCTTGTTTCTTCTGACTTCAACCACAGCACTTACACCTCAAACTTTGATGCGACCCAAACTCGCGTGCAAGGTAAGTTGGTTAAGGTTATGGCTTGGTATGATAACGAGTGGGGCTTCTCGAACCGCATGTTAGACAATACCATTGCATTGATGAACGCAAAATAATCAATAACACGAAGGCTGCAGACGCAGCCTTCGTCGTATCTTATACTCTCTTTTAAGCACACTAATCTTTGGTAAATATAATGACTCGTAGAACTAAAATTGTTGCAACGTTAGGCCCAGCTTCTAGCTCACCAGAAATGATCGAAAAATTGATTTTGGCAGGAGCGAACGTTTTCCGACTTAACTTCTCTCACGGCCAACCTGAAGATCATATCAACCGAGCTGATGTTGTTCGTGCTATGGCAAAAAAGAACAACCGCCATGTTGCAATTCTTGGCGATCTACAAGGCCCTAAGATTCGTATTGCCCGCTTCAAAAACACTAAAGTAGAACTTGAAGACGGCGCAACCTTTATTCTAGATGTAGGTTTCGACAAAAATAACGGCGACGAAAAACGCGTTGGCATCGACTACCCACAACTTGCTGAAGATTCTGAACCTGGTAACGTCCTACTACTAGACGATGGCCGTGTTGTACTAGAAGTACTTGAAGTTAAAGGCACTGAAGTTATCACTAAAGTCTTAGTTGGTGGCGCATTGTCTAATAACAAAGGCATAAACCGTCAAGGTGGTGGACTTTCTGCTGCGGCGCTTACCGAAAAAGACAAAGCTGACATCATTACAGCCGCTGCACTAAAAGCTGACTACCTTGCTGTTTCTTTCCCACGTAGTGCTGCCGATCTTGAAGAAGCACGCTCTTTAGCACAAGCTGCTGGCCTAAGTGCAGGTATCGTTTCAAAAGTTGAGCGCGCTGAAGCCGTTGCTGATAACGAAACATTGGATGCTATCATCTTGGCTTCTGATGCTGTGATGGTTGCTCGTGGTGACCTAGGTGTTGAAATTGGTGATGCTGAGCTAATTGGTGTACAAAAACACATGATTAAGCGCTGCCGTCAGTTAAATCGCCCAGTGATCACTGCGACTCAAATGATGGAAACCATGATCACTAGCGCCATGCCAACTCGAGCAGAAGTATTTGACGTTGCCAACGCAGTACTCGATGGTACAGATGCCGTAATGCTTTCCGCAGAAACCGCTGCTGGTGCATACCCTGAAGAAGTTATTCACACGATGAATCGTGTATGTTTGGGCGCCGAAAAACAACCTGCAATTAAACGCTCTAAGCACCGTGTTGATGTGAAATTTGATAACGTTGATGAAGCCATTGCTATGTCGGCTATGTATGCAGCAAACCACCTTGAAGGTGTTAAAGCTATCATCAGCCTTACCGAGTCAGGAACAACACCTTTATTAATGTCTCGTATCAGCTCTGGTCTACCAATTTACGCATTGTCGCCTAACCAAGCAGCTTTAAACAAAGCCGCTTTATATCGTGGTGTGACGCCAGTGTCTTTCTCTTCAAAAGAGTACAATATCGATAACATTATTGCGGGATTAGTCAACCAAGTGAAATCTCTTGGTTATATCAATGACGGCGATTTAGTCATTGTTACGAAAGGTGACCACCTTGTCAGCTACGGCACAACCAATGCAATGAAAGTTGTAAAAGTTGGTGAAACAGACTAACTAGACCGTAAAGGACGCCATAATGCATATGAAAAAAACGGTTATGGCCGCCAAAAAGCGCATTGCGCTGGTGGCTCATGACAACATGAAAGCGGAACTTATCAAGTGGGCTAGGACTCATAAAGATAAACTAACTCCTCATGAACTTATGGCGACGGGCACAACTGGCAACATGATTCACAAAGAACTGGGAGTGCAAGTGAAAGCACTCATCAGTGGCCCTTTAGGCGGTGATCAGCAACTTGGCGGCATGATAGCAGAAGGTAAAATCGATATTCTTATCTTCTTCTGGGATCCTTTCGAGCCTATGCCTCACGACCCAGATATTAAAGCCCTATTACGAGTCGCAGCAGTTTGGAACATCCCCATTGCCTGTAGCGTCTCTTCGGCTAATTTCCTCGTCTCGTCTCCACTACTTGAAAGTGAGTTCGAGCGAGATATTCCGGACTATGACAAATACCTAAAAGAGCGACTTTAAAGTCGCTCTTTTTTTGACCAAACGGGCAGTTTAGAATTTACTCAACGCGCCTCTCAAGACTCGCTGTTTCCCACAAAATCCGCTATATTAGCGCCCTAATATTCCCGTGTAGACAAGCGTATTATTGCCTCTACCTAAGACGTCATCATTAAACATTTTAGCCCCTAACCTAATGCCGTTAGGCTGAATGAAGATCAACAGGAGATATGTTTTGCAAGCAAAAGTAGCCCTAATAATGGGATCTAAAAGCGACTGGAGCACAATGGAAGGCGCTGCCGAAATCATGGACAAACTTGGCGTGAGCTATCATGTTGAAGTTGTTTCTGCTCACAGAACCCCTGTTAAGCTTGCTGAATTTGCTGAAAGCGCTGTAGAGAAAGGCTTTGAAGTCATTATTGGTGGTGCCGGCGGTGCGGCACACTTACCGGGTATGGTCGCTGCACACACTCGCCTACCTGTATTGGGTGTGCCAGTACAAAGTAAAGCACTCAATGGCATGGACAGCTTACTATCCATCGCACAAATGCCAAAAGGTGTTGCTGTTGGCACCCTAGCCATTGGTACCGCGGGTGCTTTCAACGCTGGTTTACTTGCCTGTCAGATACTTGCTAATTCTAACCCTGAATTAGCACAAAAGATCGAGGCATTCAGAGCTGAGCAAACCGCTACTGTATTATCTAACCCAGATCCACGGGAGGCCTAAATGTCAACATTATGGGTTCTTGGAGCTGGTCAACTTGGCGCCATGTTAAAACAAGCTGGCACACCGCTAGGATTAGACATTCGACCCGTTGATATCGAGACGGATGAAGTCCTACCACTTGCTGAGGATGATATTGTCACCGCTGAACGTGAAGAGTGGCCAGAAACTGCGGCCACCAAACAACTCGCAACGCACAAAAACTTCGTCAACCTAGACACCTTCCCACAACTTGCTGACCGTTTAACTCAAAAGCAGTGGTTAGATCGATTAGAGCTGGCTACCGCGCCTTGGTTTCCTGTTGAGAAAGATACCGACGCAGACTACGCCTACCAAACTCTAGGGGAACGTGTACTCATGAAACGTCGTCGTGGTGGCTATGACGGTAAGGGCCAATACTGGCTAAAACAAGCAGATAAGACTGCCATTCCTGATGACTGGAAAGGCCTAGCCATTGCCGAGCAAGCCATCAATTTTGATGAAGAGGTTTCCTTAGTCGGTGTACGAGGTAAAAACGGTGAAAAATACTTTTACCCGTTAACCCTTAACCTGCACATTAATGGGATCCTCTACGCTTCCATCTCTCCGCTAAAACGTCTAGACCAGTACCAATCCAAAGCAGAAGCCATGCTTGGTAAACTTATGGATGCTTTAGATTACGTGGGTGTTATGGCAATGGAATGTTTCCGTGTGGGCGATGAGCTACTGATCAACGAGCTTGCGCCTCGAGTACACAACAGTGGACACTGGAGCCAAGCTGGTGCAAGCACATGCCAGTTTGAAAACCATGTTCGTGCCGTAACAAACTTACCCCTAGCGCCAGTACAAGTTAAAAACCGAAGCATGATGGTTAACCTAATTGGAGTCGGTGTTGACTACCAATGGCTAAACATTAAAGCCTTAGAATTATACTGGTATAAAAAAGAAGTTCGTCCCGGCCGCAAGGTGGGCCACTTAAACTTTTGCTCTGCAGACATCAGTGTTTTAAAAGAAGGGCTAACACAGCTAAAGCTTCCTGCCCCTTACCCTGAAGCACTAGCTTGGCTAGAGAAAAACCTATAAACCGCAAAACACAAAAACTACTCAAAAATCATTTTTGAGTAGTTTTTCTCTCTCTCTTATTGAAAACCCGTCAATTGTGTAAACAAAAAGCATGAAATTATGCACTTTTTCGTCATAATGAGCGGTTTTGATCTTGTTTCATTCAAAAAAGACATTATTCTAGGTTACATAAATTTATAATTATAAAAATTACTGCGTAACTACTGCGTAGGTAAGGACCTCTTGAATGAATAATCTTGAACTCGACAGCTATGACTGGCGACTGCTAAGTGCACTTCAAAGCAACGCACGACTGTCAAATGTTGCCCTATCTGAGCAAGTTAACCTGTCCCCTTCACAGTGCTCAAGAAGGCTACAAAGACTAGAACAAAGCAACATGGTAGAAGCTTATGTGACACAACTAAACGCTCGCCAACTTGGCTACCAAGTCACGGCTTTTGTTAACGTCACACTCAATAAAAACATTCCTAATGCGAGCCAAACCTTCCAGCTTGCGATAGACAACATGCCTACTATACTAGAGTGTTACTCAGTGAGCGGTGACTCTGACTTCTGGTTAAAAACCATCAGTGAAGACCTACCTTCACTCTCAACCTTCCTCACAGAGTCTCTAGCAGGCTTAGAAGTCGTTAGAGACTTAACCTCAACACTTGTCCTAGACCGCGTCAAAAACTCTCCAGCAATCCCTCTACCACAAGACTAACGATGATTGGGATCCGTGGAAATCAGACTGTTTTTGTAGGTTCGGCTTTAGCCGAAGGCGGAATTGATAACAATCAAGCGCAAACATGCAATCCAAAGATTAACCCAAATATCTTCAGTCACCGCGGCTAATGAAAAACTTACGTTATCGTCAACATGATTTCCGCGTCAGCCTGAAGGCGGACCTACGGTTTATTATCAGTATAAGTCAGGCTGGTTTTGTAGGTTCGGCTTTAGCCGAAGGCGGAATTGATGGCAATCAAGCGCAAACATGCACTCCAAAGATTAACTAAAACATCATTGGTAAGCGTGGTTCCTGTGGAACCATTTCCGCATAAATGCGAACCTACAATTGGTAATCAGCATAAAATGCGCTAATTCTGTAGGTTCGGCTTTAGCCGAAGGCGGAATTGATAACAATCAAGCGCAATCATGTAATCCAGAGATTAACCCAAACATCCTCAGTAACCGTGGTTCCTACGGAACCATTTCCGCATAAATGCGTACCTACAGTTGGTCAGCTGAATTAATTGGATGTGTTGCTTTGAAGGAGGGAAGGTTGTGGATTTGTATTTACGCTGACGCGTCGAGGCACGAGACAGGCGCAAGTAAATGGAAGACCACAACCTGCGTTGTGCCAACGCCTCAGAACGAAAAAACCCTGATAGCAACTAAGCTATCAGGGTTTCTCTTAATTTAAAGCTAGACGACGACCTGCTCTCACATGCGTGTCTGCAATAAAAAACCCCACACAGCGTTGGCTATGTGGGGTTCTCGTATAATTAAGCTTGACGACGACCTACTCTCACATGGGATCCCCCACACTACCATCGGCGATGGCGCTTTTCACTTCTGAGTTCGGG
>NZ_JBDVGW010000009.1:0-41733 GCF_039940335.1 Marinomonas sp.
TATAAAGCGAATTGACGTGTTTGACGTCTCGTAAGACTTCAATTTTTTTGATCAACCACCAACCGAAGTTAGTAAGTCGATCTTCTGAAGTCTCCAGCGAGCGCCCACACAAATTATCTGATTATCTATTTTAAAGAGCGTCTGATCACGTTCTCCGTGTCAGTGGGAGCGTATAATACCGTCTAACTTTTTTTGTGCAAGTAGTTTTTTTGATATAAACAAAAAAAGGCACCGAAGTGCCTTTTTTGAATTCAATTCTGTGTGTTTTGATTACAAAACAAACAGGTGATGCTTTTTCTTACCTAACTTCACGAGGAAATACTTACCGTAATAGCCAGTCTCAGTTGAAAAGATACTGGCAGCATCCATGTTATTTTCTAAGCCCTGAGCTTGACCGTTTACAAAAACAGAGTTTCGCTGCAAAGCATCCTTTACTTGCTTGCCACTGGCCGCTAAGCCTGCATCTGCTAACAAGGTAGTTAGTGGCGTTGCCGATAGGTCAATCCCCTGTAACGAACTACTTGGCAGACCGTCTAGTTGAATTTGCTCAAGATCTTGTTCACTTAGCTCATCCGCCTTACCACTAAATAATGCGGCCGTAATTCGCTCCGCAGCCTGCAAACCCTCTTCCCCATGCACTAGCTTGGTTGCTTCACGAGCAAGAATAGCTTGCGCTTGTGGTTTACCGGTACTTTCTTGATCAGCTTTTTCTATCTCACCAATTTCTTCAAGGCCTAAGAAGGTGAAGAATTTCAGGAATTTATATACATCAGCATCCGCAGTGTTCATCCAGAACTGGTAAAAAGCGTATTGACTGGTTTTCGCTGGATCTAACCAAACCGCACCCGACTCTGTTTTACCGAACTTTGTGCCGTCAGACTTTGTAACCAAAGGAACCGTTAAACCAAAAGTTTGCGCTTGATTTTGGCGACGAGATAAATCGATACCACCGACAATATTTCCCCACTGATCACTTCCGCCTACTTGAATCGTACAATCGTAGGCACGGTTAAGCTCAGCAAAGTCCATACCTTGCAGCAGTGCATAAGAGAATTCAGTAAAAGAAATACCTGCTCCTTCTCTATTCAGGCGCTGCTGTACAGATTCTTTATTGATCATGGCATTTACTGAGAAATGTTTACCAATTTCACGCAAGAAATCCAGCATACTCATTTCGCCAGCCCAATCTAAGTTGTTTACAACTTTTGCAGGATTAGGGACATTGTCAAACTTAACAAACTGACTGACTTGTCCGCGTATTTTTTCTGCCCAGTTAGCCACAACATCTGAGGTGTTCAATTGACGCTCTGCTGCTTTAAAGCTTGGGTCACCAATCAAACCAGTCGCACCACCAACTAGCGCAATAGGGTTGTGACCAGCATCTTGAAAACGTTTCAGTACTAGGAGAGGCACAAGGTGGCCTAGATGTAAACTATCGGCTGTTGGATCAAAACCACAATAAAGCGTACGACTGCCACTATTTAGGTGCGCTTTAAGCTCATCTTCTGCTGTCATTTGAGCAATAAGCCCACGAGCTTGTAAATCTACCAAAAGGTCGCTACTACCAACTGTCATTATTTCGATCCATTTCCTAGTGAGTTAATCTTTATAAAGCATTCAATTATAAAAGTAATGTTGGTAGGATTATAAGGCTTTATTAAGAATTTTTGGGTACTCATTTTGACTAAGTTACTACCAACAAGGCACCTTCTCTCGATTGCAGCCATTTCTTTTGTGATTGCGATTGCCTTAATTGCCTTCCCTACAGAGGAAGAGAACACTTCAGGCGCTATTTCACTGGAGACTAATTTTGCCATTGTGGAACAGTCCCAGCTCACATTAGCAGATCTGCCCACACCTAAAACACAGCCTAGCCTGCAGTTTCAGATTCCAACCAATGTCACCGCAAAAGGATTACCCTACGAACTTGACTCTCCGCTAGCCAATAAAAAGTCACTTCAATTGAGTAACGCGCAATCGGCTCAGACAACCCCTTTAGCACCAACGGAAAACCAAACAATCATTGAAGAGCAGCGTCCTAGCTTTCGCGAACAGTCGGCCACCGTTGTTTCCGGAGACTCTCTTTCAAAAATACTCAGCAGCCATGGCATCTCAGCAAATGATATTTATAAGGTTTCCCAAGCAGACAAAAGCCATAGGTCACTGTTAAGAATGCGACCCGGGCAGACTCTTGATTTCAAAACGGACAACCACTCAGGTGAACTTACTTCGTTGACACTAACGCTTAATCGTTTAGAAAGCGTGGTATTCCAACGTAACGACCAACAATTCGACCGTGAAGAAGTAACCCGCACCCCAGAAATTGCTCAGACCTACAAAGAAGCCACTATTAATAATTCATTATTTGTAGATGGCATGCGTGCTGGCATTAGCCAAGCCATGCTTATTGGGTTGGCTAACATCTTCGGCTGGGATATTGACTTTGCCTTAGACATTCGAAAAGGCGATAGCTTGAGTATACTTTTTGAAGAGAAGTTTTTAGATGGTGAAAAAATTGGCGAAGGCAATATCCTTGCTGCGCAGTTCATTAATAATGGACGAACCTTTCAAGCCATCCGCTACAAAACCGCTCGTGGCTCGAGTTATTACACCCCTGACGGGCTAGCCATGCGTAAAGCCTTCATCCGCACACCTGTAGATTTCACACGCATTTCTTCGAAATTCAACCCTAACCGACTGCATCCAATTTTCAAAACTAGCCGCCCACACCGTGGCGTGGATTACGCAACATCGAGTGGCACACCAGTCAAAGCCGCAGGGGATGGTAAAATCTCTTTTGCTGGCAAACAAAACGGTTATGGCAACGTTGTTATTATTGACCATGGTAAAGGTTATCAAACCCTCTACGCACACCTGAAAGGCTTTGCTCGTGGCACCAAGCGAGGCAATCGAGTTCAACAAGGTAAAGTAATTGCTTACGTTGGTCAGACCGGTTGGGCGACTGGTCCTCACTTACACTATGAATTTCGTATCAACGGTGTTCATAAAAATCCTGTTACGGTAAAACTACCGAACGATGATCCGATGGCGAAGAAGGATTTAACAAATTACCTTCCTTACGCCAAAAAAGTCATGGCCACGCTAGAAAATTCACATTCACCCGCCTTTGCACAGAAATTGGCATCTCTAAGCAACTAAGCCAAGCCAATATTCAGACACAAAAAAAGCAGCCCATTGGCTGCTTTTTTATTATTAAACAAAGCAATTAGATTGCGCTGTTAATAAATTCAACTAGTTGTGACTTAGAAACGGCGCCAACTTTAGTTGCAGCCACTTCACCACCTTTAACGATAAGTAAGGTAGGAATACCACGAACATTGTATTTTGGTGCTGTCTCTTGGTTTTCATCAACGTTCAATTTAACAACTTTTAAGCGTCCTTCAAATTCAACGGCAATATCTTCCAATACAGGCGCAATCATTTTACAAGGACCACACCAAGGAGCCCAAAAATCAACGATAACAGGTAGTTCGGAATTCAATACTTCTTCAGCGAACTGAGCATCTGTAATTTGGATAATATTTTCACTCATAAACTTTTCCTTTCAAGCGATTTGATAACTAACGAATGGTAGCTAGTGTAACACCAAATCCTCAGGGTAAAAATGAGTTCCTACTAATAAGCTAATAGAAAAGCGCTATGACAATAATGAGCGTATTGCAGTAGGCAGTTCCAGCAAAGAATAAACTTCCGCATCCGCTGGCTGACCCCAGCCATCTTGCCAACGTCTGGCCCCATGACGGTTAAACCAGATAGTTTTCGCCCCTGCATTTGCAGCGCCATAAACATCATCGTGGGGGTGGTCACCAATATGTATAACCTGCGGGGTAGAAGTTTTGCTTTGCTCGGCCGCCATTTCAAAAAGCTGAGCGTCAGGTTTCGCCACTCCTTGCTGGTCGGCTCTTAAAGCAAAGTCAAAGTACCCCCCTAAACCAATGTAGGGATGATACACATCGGCGTTGCCGTTCGTGATCACGGCCAATGAGTAATCTCGATAGAGCTCCTCGAGAACCTCTCTCACATGAGGAAAAAGATCTACCCTTTGTCGCCATTCAGCAAAGTGTGTCAGTGCTGCCTCGGCAACCATCTCACACTCTTCCGAGGGCAACTGAAACTGCTTCAATGCTTGCTGATACACACCAAGCCGAATTGCCGTCAAGTTGCCGACTAAGTCGGGGGATCGAGCCAACAGCCTAGCTTTTTCTTCTTGTTGCCAAGAAAAATCAAACTGGTCATAAAACCCCGGAAATCGTTCCTCGAACCAACTTTCCATAGCGTATTCTGCTCGCACGATAACAGGTTCAACATCCCAAAGCGTATTGTCTAGATCAAAGGTTATTAATACCGTCATTTTATCAACCTAGTCAAAATGGCACTTAGAAGATCAGCAATATATTGCAAAAACATCGCACCTTTTTCATGGTGAAAAGCAGACACCTGCTCCGCCCCCAGCACTAACACACCTAAGTTTTGGGCACTATCAGACTGAGTCGATAAGATAGGTAATACTGCGATGGATTGTATTTTTTTCGCGTTTTCCGAAAACAAAAAATCCAACTCACCCTCTGGTAGCTCACCACAATAACACTCAGCAAAACCTGAAGTTTGCGGCAACACAAGATCATCTTCCGTTAAAAAATGTGTTCGAATACTACAATCTGGGTAATCATCGAATAATACGAGGGAGTGAAAAGAGATATCAAAGTCGTCTCGAATCATATCATCAACCACGGCGGCAAAATCATCGAGCGTCTCACAAGCCAGACTTGCTAAAACCAAGCGACGACTTTTTTTCATGGTGGACTCATTTTCTCGAGCCACTTCCACCAATCGCTCAAACTCATTGCGATAACTCGCCGTAGACTTTCGCAACTGGTTGACCTGATACTCCAGCAAAGAAATTGCTTTACCAGAGGCAGGATGAGGAAGTGTTAAAGACTCCAACAACTCGGTATGTTTAATAAAAAAATCCGGACTGTCTGATAAGAACTGAATTACTTCCTCTTCCTTCATACGACCTCTATAGGTAAATTTGCCCTTCAAAGACTTTCGCGGCAGGCCCTGTCATAAGAATAGGTTGGTCACCACCCTGCCACTCAATTTGTAGATCACCACCGGTTAAATGGGCGGTAACTTTAGAGCTAAGCCAGCCTTGCTTAATACCAGCGACTACGGCGGCACAAGCACCTGTACCACAGGCTTGAGTTTCCCCAACACCACGTTCATACACTCGCAGATTTATTTCACTCTTGCTAAGCACTTCCATGAAACCAACATTCACATTATTTGAGAAACGCTCATGAGCTTCTAATTCTGGGCCTACTGTTGCCACCAACTCATCGCTCAATTGGTCTACTTTCAATACTGCGTGGGGGTTACCTACCGAAACGGGAGTAATATCATAAACGCCTGATTGCGTCTCAACAGCATAAGTCGACTGCAGAGCGTCCGCAGTGAAGGGTAAATCCTTCGGTTCAAAACTTGGCGCCCCCATATCTACGGTAACCTGACCATTATTCAACACTCTTAATTGAATAGGGCCGCGTTTGGTTTCCACGTCAATAATATGTTTGTTCGTCAATTCACGATCCAGTACAAACTTAGCAAAGCATCGAGCACCATTGCCACAGTGTTCCACCTCAGTGCCATCTGAATTATAAATACGGTAGCGGAAGTCCATTTCAGGATTGGAAGGCGGCTCAACCACTAACAGCTGATCAAAGCCAATCCCCCAATTACGATCACTTAATAGCTCAATCTGCTTTTTATTAAAAAAAACTTTTCGAGAAACCGCATCCACAACAACGAAGTCGTTACCTAGTCCATGCATTTTGGTAAATTTTAATAACACCTTCGTCTCCTTAGCTAGGCAAAACTTGCTCGCCAGCCAATTGGTGCTCTATCGTTTCACGAGCGCGAATCAAATGAGCTTGGTCTCCGTCTACCATCACTTCGGCAGCACGATTACGACTATTGTAGTTAGACGCCATAGTGAAGCCATAAGCACCCGCTGAACGGATAGCCAACAAATCACCCGCCTGAATATCTAGTTCGCGATCTTTACCAAGGAAATCCCCTGTCTCACAAATTGGCCCGACCAGGTCATAACTACGCTTACCTTCTGTGGTGGGCAACAATGAAACTGGAACTATGTCCATCCACGCAGAATACAAAGAAGGACGAATTAGATCATTCATTGCACCGTCGATAATGGCGAAGTTTTTATGTGGCGTGCATTTTAGAAACTCAACTTGCGTCACCAGCACACCTGAGTTGGCAGATATTGAACGACCAGGCTCGAACGCCAAAGACAGTGTACGGTCACCCAGTTTTTCCAACAAAAGCGCTGCGTATTCTGCTGGTTGCGGAGGCTCTTCATCACGGTAGCGAACCCCTAAGCCACCGCCAAGATCCAAGTGTTTGATTTCAATGCCATGGGCGGCAAGATCATCAATTAAACCAGTTAGGCGGTCGAAGGTGTCTAGAAACGGCTTAAGCTCCGTTAACTGAGAACCGATATGACAGTCCACGCCCATAACATTTAGGTTTGGCAATTCGTGAGCAATTTTGTAGATTCGAACAGCATCTTGAATATCGATCCCAAACTTATTTTCTTTTAAACCTGTCGAAATATAAGGGTGTGTTTTAGCGTCAACATCAGGGTTAACACGCAGAGACACAGGGGCAATTTTGCCACACTCTCCAGCCACTTCATTAAGACGATATAATTCCGCTTCAGACTCAACATTAAAACAGTGAATCCCTACTTCCAACGCTCGGCGCATTTCTACCGCTTGCTTACCAAGGCCTGAGAACATCACTTTTGCTGGATCGCCACCTGCTTTCAGTACACGCTCTAGCTCACCAATGGAAACTATGTCAAAACCAGCACCAAGACGCGCCAAGACATTTAAAATGGCGATATTCGAACAAGCCTTTACGGCATAACAAATCAATGTCGGATGAGAAGCAAAGGCTTCAGCATAGGCTAGATAACGGTTTTCAAAGGCAGCACGGGAATATACATAGCAAGGCGTACCAAATTGTTCTGCAATATTTGCTAAGGGTACATTTTCAGCATGTAGCTGCTGATCTGAGTAATTAAAAAATTCCAATTGGGGATCCTCAATTTGTCGATGATGCTTGTACTGCTTCAAGGTTTTTTTCTGGTAAATACAGAGCGCCCTTGTTACCACAAGACATTAAAATCACAGCAAAAAAACATATTGAAACGCATTTTAGCATCATCTCTATCTCTTCTATTTTTGATGGCTACAGTATACTGGTAGCCCGCTAGATTCCCAACCCTAGTCTAGAAATTACTCAGATTTTCATCAGATTAGACAAATATGAGGCTAGCTCTTGAATTTATAGGCTTTACCTCAAGCTATTGAGCTATACACTAGCCAAGGTTAACCATTTGAACGAAACAAAAAGAACGCTCGGGATGAAGAAGAATACGCCACCCAAAATTATTGCTTTGATATTTGCCATTATGGCGCACCTACTCATCCTGCACTTGTGGTTAGTAGATGATGAGGCGACAGTTATCTTTCCAAGCAATGCCGCATCACAAAGTAATTTCGAGATTTCGCTACTTCCTCAAAATGACGCGACATCGAAGAACACTGCGCCATCTATACAACAAGACACTGAATCAACTAAAAATAAGGTAGGTACCAATACGCCAGCCAGCGCCCCTCTCATTGACACGAAAAGTGAAGCCCCACTTAGTGATGTCAAAGACTTCACTGCATGGCACCAAAGCGCTGAAATGACCGGAGGAGCAAGTTATCCTGATAAATCCGATAATCTAACGGATGCGGATGCAGACCAAACCAAAGAACCTAGATATGTACCGCCTAAAGCTGGGCACGAGACAGTAGACACTGAGACGGAATTTACGGACCTACGTAAAATTGAAAAGCCAACACTTTTAGATGTAAAAATAGACGAGCATAAAAACACAACAAATTCTGCTACCGAAAAAGTCTTCTCTCCGACTTTAAAGGAGCAGATAACATCATCGCAAAAAACACAAAAGGAATATTTAAAAACTCAAACAAAAGAGACTCGATATCCTATCACGGAAGATGCGGATGGCACTCGATACGTCAATATCAAAGGGGTTTGCTGGCGCATTCCTAAAGACAACCAAAAGGAAGAGTGGACTGTAGTGCTCTCTGGTTGTGGCGGCCAAACCAAGACATTCTTGTTTGAACTGAGCATAGCGCCTGATATTTTAGGCGCTGATTCTCCGTTTAATTTACCCCAATAAAAACCCCCTTAGTGACAGAGGTTATCCACCATCACTAAGGGGTACAACTAGCCTAGGCTAGTAAGCTACCAATTTGTTACGCCATACGTTGAGACAAATCCGCTTTAGCACGTTCCACAGCTTTCAACACTTGGGCTGGAGCCGTGCCACCAACATGATCTCGCGCTGCAACAGAGCCTTCTAGAGTCAGTACATCAAACACATCTTGTTCAATCATACTACCAAAACTCTTAAGCTCTTCAAGGGTCATTTCAGATAGATCTTTGCCCTCTTTCACACCGTAACCTACGGCTTTACCAACCACTTCATGGGCATCACGGAAAGCCACACCTTGACGAACAAGGTAATCTGCAAGATCGGTTGCAGTGGAGAAACCACGACGCGCCGCTTCGTACATAGGCTCTTTTCGAGCTTCAATGGCAGGAATCATGTCCGCAAATGCACGCAATGACCCTTTTAAAGTATCAACCGTATCAAACAACGGCTCTTTGTCTTCTTGATTATCTTTGTTGTAAGCCAAGCACTGAGATTTCATCAGCGTTAATAGACTCATTAGATGCCCATAAACACGGCCTGTTTTGCCGCGTACCAATTCAGGCACATCTGGGTTTTTCTTCTGAGGCATGATAGAAGAGCCGGTACAGAAACGGTCTGGCAAATAAATAAAGTTAAACTGGGCAGACGCCCACATTACCATTTCTTCCGCCCAACGGGACATATGCATCATGATGATGGATGCAACAGATGTGAATTCGATGGCAAAGTCACGATCACTCACTGAGTCCAATGAGTTGTAAGTTGGACGCTCAAAGCCTAATAACTCTGCTGTCATATTACGATCAATAGGATACGTTGTGCCTGCTAAGGCCGCCGCACCAAGCGGCAAGATATTGATGCGCTTACGGCAGTCAACTAAGCGTTCGTAGTCACGTTGCATCATTTCATACCAAGCCATTAAGTGGTGACCAAAAGTCACTGGCTGAGCAGTTTGCAAGTGCGTAAAACCTGGCATTATGGTGCTGGCTTCTTTTTCAGCCAAACTCAGAATACCTTGTTGTAGTCGTGTTACTTCTTCTAACAGAAAATCCACTTCGTCACGCATGTAAAGACGAATATCCGTCGCCACTTGGTCATTACGCGAGCGGCCGGTGTGCAGTTTCTTGCCCGTTATGCCAATTTTTTGTGTTAGGCGAGCTTCGATGTTCATGTGTACATCTTCAAGTTCTACCGACCACTGGAATTCGCCATTAGCAATTTCCGTCTCTATTTCCGTTAAACCTTGAATAATCTGATCACGCTCTTCTTCCGTTAGCACGCCAACGGCGGCCAACATTTTACCGTGTGCAATCGATCCCTGAATATCTTGTTTTGCCATTCGTTGATCAAACTCAACGGAAGCGGTAAAACGTGCTACAAAAGCATCTACAGGCTCAGAAAAACGGCCACCCCATTGCTGGTTGGTGGTTTTATTCGTATCAGTCATTCAATCAGTTCCCAGACAAATTAAAACAGCTGCCAAGAGTACCCTAAGCGCCACTACATATAAAGTACAGAAGGATGACGCTGGCACGCTTAACGAGTATGATTGTCGATAAATTTGATAAAAATATCCCTTAGAAGCCCCACCATTAGGAGACTTTGTGAAAGATAAGATTGTGATCGCCACCCGTGAGAGCCAACTGGCATTATGGCAAGCCGAAAATGTCAAAAGCCAGCTCGAACAGCGCTACCCAGACCTTCAGGTAGAACTCTTAGGAATGACGACCAAAGGCGATCAAATTTTAGACTCCCCTCTATCCAAAATTGGCGGCAAAGGTTTATTTGTAAAAGAACTAGAAAATGCCTTGCTTGATGGCCGTGCCGATATCGCGGTTCACTCGATGAAAGATGTCCCAATGCATTTTCCTGAAGGGCTAGGGCTGGCCGTGATCTGTGAGCGTGAAAACCCTACTGATGCGTTTGTTTCCAACCACTATAAAGAGCTGGATCAACTACCAGAAGGCGCTGTGATTGGCACTTCTAGTTTACGCCGCTCCTGCCAGTTAAAAATGCAATACCCTCACTTAATCATTAAAGAGTTACGAGGCAACGTAAACACCCGCCTAAGAAAACTCGATAATGGTGAATATGATGCCATTATTTTAGCCACCGCGGGCTTGCTACGTCTTGAAATGGCTGACCGCATCCAGCAAGAAATTCCCGCTGAGCTAAGTCTACCAGCAGGTGGTCAAGGCGCTATGGGGATTGAGTGCCGCACCGACGACCAAGACACATGGCAGTTACTTAGCCCTCTTCAGCACGAAGAAACAAGCTATCGCGTAACCGCAGAGAGAGCCGTAAACGAAAGACTCAATGGTGGCTGCCAAGCCCCTATCGCTTGTTTCGCACTACTTGAAGAAGATCAAATATGGCTCCGTGGTTTAGTGGGAAGTCCCGATGGTAAAACCATGATCACAGGGGAAATTCGTGGCACTAAAGTGCAAGCTGAGCAACTTGGTGTGCAACTTGCCGATGATTTATTGGCTCGCGGTGCAGGCCAAATTCTAAAAGACTTATACAAGTAAAGAGACGGAATGCCACACAAAATTCTGATCACTCGGCCTGAGCCAGAAAATGCGCAAACCTGTCAGCGACTTGCTGAACAGGGCATTATTGCTGTGCCTCTCCCCATGATGTCTATTACCCCTATTACTGACATAACGGAAATCGCTAAGATTCGTTCACAAGTTTTTAATATAGATGAATATGATTACGTGATTTTCGTTAGCAAAAATGCAGCAAGAGCCGCCGCAGAATGGCTAGACGAATGTTGGCCCATGCTACCCGAAAAAGTTTACTGGATAGGGATAGGCCAAGGCACCACCCAAACCTTAATTGCAGAAGGTATTCCGGCCTTATCCAACCCAGGGCACACCAGCGAAGATTTATTAGACTGGCTCAAGCCCATAAAAATGGCAGGTCTAAAAATACTGATCGCTCGAGGCTCAGAAGGCCGCCCTACTTTAGGAGAAAAACTCTCCCAAAGAGGAGCAAAAGTGAGCTATCTTTCTCTCTATGAAAGAAAAAAACCCACATATAGTGCTCAAACTTTTGTTATGTTACCCGATATCAATAAAATATGGGCAACCAGTGGGGAAAGCCTGCAAACATTAACGGAATATACCCTAGCGCTGAAAAAAGCATGGCTGGACTATCCATTATTTGTCCCCAGCCAAAGAGTCGTACAACAAGCCATGGAAGCTGGCTGGAAAAAGGTTATATGTGCCGACGGTGCGGATGACTTTAGCCTATTAAAAGCAACTGAACTTCATACAGGAAGATCGAATGACAGATAATAATGAGCAAATAGCACAACAAAAAGATGCGGACCTAAACAAGTCGGACGATAAAAAAAGTAGCAATGCTCCCCATCCTGCTCAATCTAAAAAAGCCATCAAGGTTGGCACAACATCCTCTTCCAATAAACTAGCCAACCTTGCCATTGGCCTATCGGGTATCGCCTTATTAAGCAGCGCTTGGCTTTTTTACCAAAGCACTAACAACCAACAGAGCTATCATCAAATTACCACACAGCTAAGCACACTTAGCCAACAGCAAGACACTCTAAACGCCCGAGTAAATAAACAGGATAATCAGCAAGTCCAGCTGAACGCCATCACCAAAGAAATCAAAAGCCTCCAGCAAGACAGTCAAAATACAACAGCAGAATTCACTTTAGCGCAGACTCATCAAGCAGAAAAAATCCAGCAGCTTGAAGCTAAATTGAATCGTTTGAACAACACCACTAAAGAAGATTGGAAGTTGGCTGAAGCAGAATACCTAGTCCGCCTTGCCAATCAAAGGCTATTGCTGGAATCAGACAGTGGTGGCGCCGAAGCCCTGTTAAGCAATGCAGACAATATTTTAAAAGAACTAGAAGATCCTATTTTCTTTGCCGCCAGAAAAGCTATCGCCAAGGATATACAATCTCTAAAGGCTGTTAGTCAATTTGATCTGGAAGGACATTACCTGCAACTGGATGCCTTGTACGAACTAATCCCTCAACTGCCACAGCGAGAACCCTCTAAAGGCTGGCAAGAATCCGCAAAACAAACAGAGCAGGCCCAGCAAGAATCCGTTGAACAAACCAATGCGTTTGCAAACACATTAGAAAAACTTTGGTTATCGTTGCGTTCTCTTGTGGTGATTAACTATCAGCACAAACCAATTGAGGCGCTTCTTCCACCAGCTGAATACCAGCAGTTGGTTACTGGTTTACAACTACAAGTGGATGTTGCACAAGTCGCGCTCGTCAAAGGTGAGAGCAACATCTATCAGCAAGCCCTTGCTCGTGTCGCCGGCGCGATTACAGAGCACTTTGATACCGACTCACAACGAGTGACGACCTTCTTAGCAAGCCTCACAGCATTACAGCAAGTTAATCCTAATCCAGACTTACCTTTACCTAGAGGCTCTTTACTGGCAATGCAGTCTCTTATGAGTGAGTGGAAACAACGCAGTTCTGTTCAAAACACCGAAACGGATACACAACCCCCCGCTCAATCTCCAGCACTGAAAGAGCCATCGAGTAATGTTTCAAAAGGCATCTCGTCTTCAGAGGCAGACACGCCAGTAGAGGATCCTACCCAGCAACAGGAAACACCAAAGACCACCGACACCCCTCCTAAGCAGAGTGAAAGCACCACGCTAAATGCTGAAGCAACAGGAGAGCAGGTATGAGGAAGTTTCTCTTTTTACTGGTCATCATGATGGCCGTGGGCGGTGTGCTTGGCCTACTCATGCGACAAGACAGTGGTTATGTTCTCATTGCCTATAATGGCGTTACTCTAGAAACCAGCTTGTGGGTGCTAGTTGCCGCGCTTTTCGTGACATTATTTGTATTGAGCTGGGTAAAACGCATTTTGTTTATCACCTTGAGACCAAGTAATTCACTGGCCAAAGTCACCGGCAACCTTGCCCAGAAGCGCGCATCAAAAAATACCATTCGTGGCATGCTAGAGCTTATTGGGGGTAACTGGAATAAAGCAGAGAAACTATTAACCAATAGCGCTGATCGTGTTCCTTACCCTTTGATCAACTACATTGGCGCTGCTTATGCTGCCAGCGAGCAAGAAGAACATGAACGTTCTAAATCCCTACTTCGCAACGCTCATCAGGCAACCCCAGAAGCTGCATTTGCCATCGGCTTTGCCCAAAGCCAAATACAAATGCGTCAAAAGCATTACGAGAGCGCACTTGCTTCCTTGTTGCGCTTACAGAAGCTCAAACCTAAACATAAGCAAACGCTAAAAATGCTGGTTTCAGTGTACACCCAACTTAAAGATTGGGATGCCTTGCTGGCCCTAACTCCGACGCTAAAAAAGTACGGCATTTTTGATAACGACAACATGTTTGAGTTAGAGCGCAATGCCTTCTTAGCCTTGTTAGACAAGATGAAATTTCGAAACAAAATGGGCGACAATAACAAAGAACTCGTTCATGACATTGAAACCCTATGGCGTAAACTCGATACGCTAGATCAAGATCAGCGCATGCAACAGCTTTATGCACAAACTCTCATCACCTTTGGAGATGAGGCCAAAGCTGAAAGTTTTATTCGCGCCAGCCTAAATAAGAAATGGTCCGAAGAGCTCATCTACGAATACGGCCAATTAACGGAAAATAATGCTCGTAAACGCCTAAGCCAATGTGAAAGCTGGTTAAAGAAGTACACAGAAAGTGCCAACCTTTATTTAGTATGTGGGCGACTCAGTCAGTCATTACAGCTATGGGGCAAAGCCCGAGACTATTACGAGCAAGCCTTCTCTTTAGACTCGCAAAATGAGGCAATGGCCGAACTTAGCCGTTTATTGCATGCTCTAGGCGAAACACAAGCCAGCAATGAAATGCTGATGTTTAGTCTAAAACAAGCAAGCCATCATCTAAAAGAACTACCGCTGCCTCATCATTAATTAAGCACCAAGCTTAAAAATGCTAAACGCCGCTAACAAGCTAATGTTAGCGGCGTTTTTATTTGTTTGAAGAAAACGCTCTTAATCCTTCAGTACCTTATTCAGCCACCGAACGATCACAGGCAATACCGAGGTTGGAATCTGTAAAGCGCCAACCATTGGCAAAAAAGCCGGCCCGAGTAATCCACCAGCAATACTGTAAGTAAGCAATACGTTACGATTAGCGGAAGTTAGCCCTGCGGTTAAGGCGACTGCTTTGCCATAACGTCGGTAAAAACAATAGGCTAACCCAAAAAAGATACAACACAAGCCAATGGCGATAAGAAAATAGTTAAGGGCCATCCAAGGGTCTGTATCGAACAATAAGCGGAAACTACCAACCAAACCGAAAGGAAAAGCAAACACCAACAAAATGGTATAAGGAGAAATTTTTGCCAACACTCGTTGCAGCTTCTCTTCTGGACAAAACGCATGCACGACAAATGAAATCAGCATGGGTCCGAAAATAAAAATAACTAAGCGAATAAAATAGGTGACTAAATCTAGATCAATGGGCCCTTCTTGAAATAACAACAAGGCCATCACAATGCTTATAGGAAGCAATAGTGTACTCGCAATCGTCATTGCCATCGCTCCCAAACTATCAAAACCTAACGCTCTGATAATTGCAGGTGTAGCAAATAATGAACCTGTCGCCGCCACCCCGACTACGGCTAGCAAAAGATCATGGTCAAAATTCAGTAATTTGGCGAACACCGCCACCACCAGCATCATAATAAAAGCATGCAATAAGGCATATCGCCATACAGCAAGACTTCGTAGACGCTCAATCAAAAGCTTTTGCTTCATGCTCAATAGAGTCAAAGCCATCAGGAAGAAAAGCACGATAGGTAGAAATGGAAATATTGCTAGAGAAATCGAAGGGAGTAAAAAACCCAATACAGCAATAAGAAACATAAGCAACAGAGAGTGACGCACAACAAAAGCAAGCAAGAGGCATTCCTTTGACTAGATTGACTAACGATAAGTCCGTTAATTATTATTTTTTTGTACTAGAGAATAACTTATTATTTTCTGGAAGCTCAGCAATCTCTACTGGCCAGTTTTCACGGGCTCGGTCGAATTGATCACGTAATGCTACCAGCTCATCCCCAGACGTCGTCAGAGGTTGATCACCCATCTGCGGCTTTTTTACCTTCGGGAATGGGATTAAGTTATTCTTCATAAATTATCTCTATCAAAGCATTCTCTAGATATCTATCGGCACTCTATGGATAATCTTAAGCAAACGCAACGGCGAACAACGGAACTTATATGAAATTTTTAATATCACCAGCAAAAACACTCGATTTGACCTCACCGCCGACGGTGGAGGAAAATAGCCAACCAAGCTTACTCGAGCACTCTCAAGAGCTAATCGATACTATAAAAGATTACACTCCAGCACAAATTGCTAGTTTAATGAAACTTAGCGATAAATTGTCTTTATTGAATGTCTCCCGCTACCAAGAGTGGCAACAGAGTCACACCCAAAACAATAGCCGCCCAGCGGTTTATACCTTCATGGGTGATGTTTATACAGGTTTAGATGCCTATTCCCTTAGCGTCGAAGATATAGCTTATGCTCAGAAAAACCTACGTATCCTCAGTGGTTTATACGGTCTACTAAAACCATTAGATTTAATGCAGGCATACCGCTTAGAGATGGGCACCAAGCTGACCAATAACCGAGGTAGCAACTTATATCAATTCTGGGGTGATATTATTGTTGATAAACTCAACAACGAATTAGAAGACGGTGAACTTGTGGTAAACCTGGCCTCAAATGAATACTTTAAAGCCGTCAATAAGAAGAAGTTAGCGGCTCGCTTGATCAGCCCTAACTTTTTAGATGAAAAGAATGGTCAGTTCAAAGTGATCAGCTTTTACGCCAAGAAAGCCCGAGGATTGATGGCTCGCTATCTGATTGAAAACCGCTGCCAAACCTTGTCGGATATTCAAGCGTTCGATCTAGCGGGTTACCGTTACGACCCTGAACAATCAACGCCTGACGCTCCAATATTTGTTCGCCCAGAAAGCGCACAATAAAAGCACAACCATAGCTAAGGGGCTTGTTTCCCCTTAGCGATTAAACCTCAAAGCTAGCTTTGGGAATAATGCCCTAAAGTTACCCTATCGTTGCCACCATAGTCTTGAAAGCTTTCTATTTGCTCATAACCTTCTGCGGCCAATATTTCTCGAACTTGTGCCGCTTGATCATAGCCATGTTCAAAAATCAAACAAGCACCCTGAGCCAAATAAGTTTTGGCCTGAATGACTATATGACGAATATCCGCGAGACCATGCTCTTCTGCTATCAAGGCCGTTTTTGGCTCAAAGCGCACATCACCTTGCTCTAAATGTTGATCCGCAGGGTCAATATAGGGTGGGTTGGAGACAATGAGATCGAATGGCTTTTCGTTCATTAGCTGCTCAAACCAGCTACTTTGCGTAAAACGGACACTTAGATCATGTCGCTGGGCATTCCGTTTAGCCAAGGCCACAGCCTCATCAATAAGATCCACACCAAATACTTGGGCATGCTGACACTCTGACGCCAGAGCCAATGCAATGGCTCCGGTACCTGTCCCCAAATCCAAAATACGACTAGCAGCTTGAGTGGGCACCTTAGTTAAAGCAACTTCCACCAAACGTTCTGTATCCGCTCGGGGAATTAAGGTACAAGGGCTGACTTCGAGATCCAATGTCCAGAACGCCTGCCTTTCTAAAATATAAGCAATTGGCTCCCCTGCTAAGCGACGCGCCAGCAGCGCTTCAAAAGCCACCAGCTGCGCTTTATCAACAACTTTATCGGGCCAAGTGTAAAAATAAGATGTAGAGACGTCTAACACTTGTGCCAATAATAGCTGCGCATCGAGCAAAGCGCTTTCATAAAGAGGCTCTAAGCGCTGACTCGCACTTTTCAGCAGCGCGTCTATTTGCATGGTTTAGTTATCGCCACTTAGTGTCGCAAGCTGTTCAGCCTGGAATTCATTCACCAGTGGGTTGATCAACACATCCAGATCACCGGTAACAATCTCATCCAATTTGTATAAAGTTAAGTTAATACGGTGATCGGTGACTCGCCCTTGAGGGTAGTTATAGGTACGGATACGTTCCGATCTGTCACCACTGCCCACTAGGGATTTACGAGCTTCGGATTGCTCACTAGCGGCTTTTTCTTGTTCTGCAGCCAACAAACGAGACGCTAGCAATGACATGGCTTTAGCGCGGTTTTTATGCTGTGAACGTTCTTCCTGACATTCCGCAACAACACCCGTTGGAATATGCGTTAAACGGATCGCTGAGTCGGTTTTGTTAACGTGCTGACCACCTGCACCAGAGGCTCTGAAGGTATCAATACGCAAATCCGCTTTGTTGATATTGATATCCGCCACTTCGTCCATTTCTGGCATTACTGCCACGGTACAAGCAGAGGTATGTATACGACCTTGGGATTCTGTTGCTGGTACACGTTGCACGCGGTGGGCACCGGATTCAAATTTCAATTTTGAGTAAGCACCTTCCCCAACAATACGGGCGATGACTTCTTTGTAACCACCATGTTCACCTTCGCTAGCACTAACGATTTCAACTTTCCAACGTTGCGTCTCAGCATAACGGGAATACATGCGGAACAGATCACCAGAGAAGATAGATGCTTCATCACCACCTGTCCCCGCACGTACTTCTAAGAAAACGTTTCGCGAGTCATTCGGGTCTTTCGGAAGCAAAAGTTTCTGCAGGGTCAGTTGTAATGCTTCTTTCTGCACCTGCCCCTCTTTCATTTCTTCGACGCCCATCTCTTTAATTTCTGGATCGGAGTCCGTCATCATCACTTCTGCTTCCAGCAAGTTTTCTTCAACTTGCTGATATTCATTAAAGCATTTCACAACAGGCTCTAATTCCGCATATTCTTTTGAATAAGCACGAAACAAGTCCTGATCCATAATAACTTCAGCAACACCTAATAGGGCAGCAAGCTCTTCATAGCGATCAGACAAACTTTCTAATTTTAATTTTATCGATTGTTTCATTTTTTAATGGTCTTTTTCTTCGTCTATACCCAATACATTCGATGCTATGATCAAGGCTTGCTGATCTGCATCCCCCCCTGCATCACGCAAATAGCGGGTGGGGGCATGAATGAGTTTGTTCATTAATCCATGAGCTAGTTTCGTCATCACTTGCTCTGGTGCTTGGCCTGTTTCTAGGCTTTTTAGTGCTTTTTCTAATTCTTGATTCTTGATGGATTCCGCTGCTTGGCGAAAGGTAACGATTAAATCGGAGACTTTTCTCGACTCAAGCGCTCGTAGGTAGAGCTCTACCCCTTCATCAATAATGCTCTCTGCCGCTTTCGCGGCATCTTGCCTTGCTTTAACATTTTCTTCAATAACCGAATGTAAATCGTCGACTGTGTACAAGTAAGCATCTTTTACTTCTTCGACTTCAGGCTCGATATCTCGGGGGACGGCAATATCAACTAATAATATCGGTGCATGACGACGTTGAGCGGTTGCCCGCTCCACCATACCTTTGCCGATAATGGGCAATTGGCTGGCAGTGGAAGAAATAACAATATCCGCTTGTGACAGATAGTCTCCGATATCCCCAAGCAGGATAGCCTCTGCCTGAAGGTCTGTGGCTAACTTCTCGGCACGCGCTAACGTTCTGTTGGCGACGATCAGACGCTTAACGCCGTTTTCCTTTAGATGCCGTGCCACCAGCTCTATCGTTTGGCCGGCACCAATCAATAACGCCGTACTTTGCCGAATATCTGCAAATATTCTTTGCGCCAAGCTTACTGCAGCAAAAGCAATAGAGACTGGATTCTCGCCAATAGCGGTGTCCGTGCGTACACGTTTGGCAATCGAGAAAACACGCTGAAATAACGACTCTAACTCTGACCCTAAGCAAGTTCCCTCTTGGGACACTGCGTAAGCAGATTTTACCTGCCCAAGGATTTGCGGCTCACCTAATACTAAAGAATCTAACCCTGAGGCAACACGCATTACGTGTCGCACACTATCGGCTTCAACATGTGAATAACAGTATTTTCGTAAATCTTGTTTGTCTAATCCATGATACTCAGCTAACCAATCAATAATTTGGGCAACACGCTCTTCATTATCCACAGAACAATAAAGTTCGGTACGATTACAGGTAGACACAATCACTGCTTCGTTTGCTTTTTGGTCGGCAACCAATGAAGACAAGGCATTTATCATTTTCTCGGGGGCAAAAGCCACGCGTTCACGTATCGCTACAGGCGCAGTTTTATGGTTAACACCCACAGTAATTAGCGGCATCAGGAAACTCTTATAAAAGAACGAGACTTTAAGATCATGAAAGGAGGAGACATTGCCCCAACACGACTTTTCATTATAAAAACTGTATTATACGAGAATTCGATTGCTTTTCTAACCTGTTAGTTCAATAAAACTAATAGGAATATTTCATAGCAATAGCTGACACAAGCCGTTACGAACGATAATATAATTCATTGAAATCAATTTTTTGAGAAAATGATGCCCTTAAGCATGAGAGCGAAGACCATAAAGACACGCTTGCTGTTGATAAAATCATCAATGGTCAGCCTGTTATCGCTTATTGCTTTATTGGGTTGTGGTACCACCTCCGAGAAAACCCCAACTGACAGCTTAGCTTCAACACCATCATCTAATGAAGCAAACCAGCCAACTCAGCACCTTGAAGACCTTCTCAGCGCCGAGTTTACATTACAACGAGCAGGTGCCGATGTAGCTTATCCTCAGTTTTATAAGCTTGCACTCCAATCAAAAGATTTAGAGCTTACACAGCGACTAACAGAGATCGCCTTAGCCACTCGCAACACTTCCCACATTGTTGACAGTACAGGCCTGTGGCTAGCCATCGATCCACAAGCTTCCGAAGCTTATGCGATTAAAATGCAAGCGTTATTAAAAGCGCATCAACCTACCGCAACAGCAAACATGCTTATAAACGCATTAGATAATCAAGCGTCACTTGAGTTTTTGCCTGTTTTTTTAGAAAAAAACCTAAACGAAAACAGCCTTATCAGCACCCTGACAGATGCTCTCGAGCTCCTACCAGACCTTCAACCGCAAAACAAATACGTGCAACTTACTCGAGCGCGTATACATTACCTTGATGGCCAATACCCTCAAGCCATCACCATCACCAATCAACTACTTAAGAAGTATCAATACAGAGATGAAAACACCTTCCTAATACTTGCTTACAGCCAAGAAAAGATGGGTAATCTAAAAGCAGCGATCAAAGCTTTACAAGCTTCTTTAAATAAACATCCAGATAGCATAGATACTTTAACGCCGCTATTAGAATTTCTCGTACAAGGGAAAGAACAAGATACCGCCTATAAAACCTACCAAGACTATAAAGTAAGCTCGACGTATAAATTTCCGTTAGCTATTAGTTTTAGCAGCGTTCTTCTTAAATACGAACACCCAGATTTAGCGTTAAAAGTACTAGAAGAGCTCCCTGATACAGAGCAAAGACTGGCCGAGCAGGTAACATACCTTGCCGCTCAAGCATTAGCTCGATTAGACCGCAAAGCAGAAGCTATCCAAAAAATGGAGGCCGTTGAAGGCGTACTCCGCTCTAGTGCGACCAACCAAATGGCAGTATGGCTATACGATGAAGCCAGAGAAGAAGAAATCAATACTATGATACTGCGTCGCCTTCAAAGGGAGAGCGCACCAGAAGAAATTGCTAATATAAGCCAATTACATCAAGAGAAAGGCAAGAGTCAACTTTCCTTGGAGCTGCTAACCAGAGCTTTAAACAGTTACCCTGAATCTAATATGCTACGCTACCAAAAAGCGCTTTTGTGCGACTCTCTAGACCTTTGGCAAGATGCGATTACTGAGTTTGAAACGCTTCTATCCAAAGACCCTCACAATCCACAATATCTTAATGCTCTTGGCTACACTTTACTCATCCGCACACCCAACTTAAAAGAAGCCATGGGCTATATTGAACTAGCTTACGAGCAATCAAATAATGACCCTGCCATTATCGACAGCTTAGGGTGGGGATTCTTCCTCATGAACGAATTAGAACAAGCCGCTTACTATTTAAAAAAAGCCTGGTCTATTCTTCCAGACCCTGAAATTGCGGCACATTATGGAGAATCTCTCTGGAAGCAAAAGAATTACCAACAGGCCATTAGTGTCTGGCAAGCGGCTTTAAAAGAGTCGCCAGATTCAGATTTACTGCTAAATACTATCAATAGACTTTCACCGACGCTCATACAATTCGCTTCTCAACCGTCTGCCAATACACCGGAGCAGTAAATATGCTATTTAGAGTTTTCTTTCTAGTTTTCACCAGCTGTTTACTCATTGCTTGCAGTAGCCAACCTTCTGGCCCTAGTACACCACCACCAACGAACGCTGCAAATATTATTGCTTGGGATATTTCTGGCCGCATTGGCATCCGCACTCAAGATGACGCGTTATCCGGAAACTTTAGCTGGCAGAAAAACGCCGAGACCTTTGATCTGAATATCTCAGGACCATTTGGACAAGGTGCCACCTCTTTAGTGAAAGAAAAAGACGCTCTGGTTACCCTAGCCTACGATGATAAAACCGTTACTGGAGAGAGCGCTAAACAGTTGTTAGAAGATGAGCTTGGTTGGGCCTTTCCTGTTGAACAGGTTGCCTATTGGGTGCGAGGCTTGACCAGCCCAAACTCTGCTGCGGTTATTATTCCATCGGAAGAGAATTTAGAGCAGCTCCATCAAATTGATCAAGATGGCTGGCTGATCGAATACAAAAGCTTTACGACGGTAAATGAGTTAGAATTACCTCAGAGAATTCAGATTTCAAAAGCACCTTATAGAGTGAACCTAATCATTAATCATTGGACCATTCAATAAACTAATGAAACTTCCCTCCCCCGCAAAATTAAATTTATTTTTACACATAACAGCACAAAGGGAAGACGGGTATCATAACCTACAAACCGTCTTCCAGTTTATAGACCTCTGCGACCAGCTTGACTTTACATTAACCAATGACAGTGAAATTCGATTAGCGCCAGAAATCCCTGACCTACCTTGTGAGCAAAACCTCATTTATAAAGCGGCTAGACTCTTACAGCCTTATCGTCATACAGCCACCTCAGGTATCCAAATAACCTTGGAAAAACAATTACCTATGGGCGGCGGTATTGGTGGTGGAAGTTCTAATGCAGCAACCACTTTACTGGCACTTAATACCCTCTGGAACTGCCAACTCAACCTAGAGGAACTGGCTAAAATCGGCTTGACTCTAGGGGCCGATGTACCCGTTTTTGTGATGGGCTTTGCAGCCTTTGCAGAAGGTGTCGGCGAAGAATTGTTACCCGTTGAACCAGACACACCTTATTATTTGCTCATAAAACCCAATTGTCATGTGTCCACCGCTCAAATTTTTACCGATAAGTATTTGACAAGAGACACCCCTCCCATCAAAATATCGCACGCCTTGACACTGGACGGGCATAATGACTGTCTAGAGGTGGTAAAAAAACACAATCCCGAAGTAAAAGAAGCCTTTTCATGGTTACAACAACATGGAAACGCTAAGTTGACCGGTACGGGTGCATGCCTATTTATGGCTTTCCCCTCAAGGGTTGAAGCCGAAAGGCTAAAACGCATGGTTCCGGGCAAATGGCAGGCTTGGGTTTGCAAGGGGTGTAATAGGTCACCAGCTCATAAAGCATTAGACCAGTGGATAGAGCATAATAGAGGTGTGTAGCTATAACAACCTACACCCTTCGCCAGTCTATTTTCATCGCTACAAAATACAAGGGTATACACAGTGTCCAAGTTGATGGTTTTTACCGGTAATGCAAACCCTGAACTCGCTCGCAGAGTGGTACGCCGTCTAGGGCTACCAATCGGAAATGCAACAGTAGGTAAGTTTAGCGACGGAGAGATTACGGTCGAGATTAATGAAAATGTTCGCGGTAAAGACGTTTTCATCATTCAATCTACATGCGCCCCTAGTAACGATAATTTAATGGAGCTCATCGTCATGGCGGATGCCTTACGTCGAGCTTCTGCAACACGAGTTACTGCCGTTATCCCTTACTTCGGATATGCGCGACAAGATCGTCGAGTACGCTCTGCTCGTGTGCCAATTACAGCTAAAGTTGTAGCGGATATGATTTCTGCTGTTGGCATCAACCGAGTTTTAACGGTTGATTTGCACGCAGATCAGGTTCAAGGATTCTTTGATATCCCTGTGGACAACGTTTATGCAACGCCGTTGTTGCTTGATGATCTACAGCGCCAAGGCCACGAAAACATTACTGTGGTTTCCCCTGATGTAGGCGGTGTTGTTCGTGCTCGTGCCTTCGCGAAATTACTTGATGATGCTGACTTGGCTATTATCGACAAACGTCGCCCACGTGCCAACGAAGCGCAAATCATGCACCTTATCGGTGATGTGGAAGGCAAGACCTGTGTATTGGTCGATGACATGTGTGATACCGGCGGCACTTTGTGTGCAGCGGCGAAAGCACTAAAAGAACACGGCGCGTCCAAAGTACTCGCGTACTGTACACACCCTGTGCTATCTGGCAAAGCCATTGATAACATTTCAAATTCTGTGCTCGATGAGTTGGTTGTGACTGATACCATCCCATTGACACCTGAGGCACTTAAGTGCTCTCAAATACGCCAGTTGTCGATGTCTGACATCATGGCAGAGGCGGTTCGTCGCGTATGCAACGAAGAGTCTATCAGTGCCATGTTTGGGGCCTAAACCAAACACTTTCGCTCGGAATGGGTCGCAGTTCTGGGCACAACTTTATTATTTATTAGGAAATAACCATGACATTATCTATTAATGCCGTAGCACGTAATCTAGAAGGTAAAGGTGCGAGCCGCCGCCTTCGCAAAGAAGGTCAAGTACCTGCTGTAATTTACGGCGGCGATGTTGCCCCTCAATCTGTTTCGTTCAAAGATAACGAACTACTTAAAGCGGTTACTACTCCAGGCTTCCTAACAGGCCTTGTTGAAGTTTCTGTTGAAGGTAAAACTGAGCAAGTATTGGTTAAAGCACTTCAGCGCCACCCAGCAACAGGTGACGTAATGCACATGGACCTTCTACGTGCACAAGCTGATAAAACGATCACTACTCGTGTTCCTTTAACCTTTATTAATGCAGCGAAAAGTGAAGGCGTTAGTAAGCAAGGTGGTCGTTTGACTATCGAAGCGAAATTGGCTGAAGTTCGTTGTCTACCAGCTAACCTTCCAGAAGCGTTGATCATTGATGCTGGTCAAGCTCAACTAGGTCAAATCTTCCACTTGTCTGACGCACAGCTTCCTGAAGGTGTTGAGTTGATCGCTTTGCTAAAAGGCGAAGATCACAACCAACCAATCGGTCGTATCGACAAATCTAAGCGTTAAGAGCATTGAAGGCAGTATTGTGGCAGGTTTCAAATTATTAGTCGGTCTGGGTAACCCAGGCAGCGAATACGAGAACACTCGCCATAATGCTGGCGCTCAGTGGATAGAGGCATTGGCTCGTCAGAGCCAATGCCTTTTACGTTCTGAAAAGAAATTTTCAGGGTTCTTCGGCAAAGTTTCTATAGCTGGTGAAGAATGCTATCTACTCATTCCCACCACCTATATGAATTTAAGCGGCAAGGCTGTTCAAGCAGTTTGCCAATTCTACAAAGTCCTTCCTCAAGAAGTCCTCGTCGTTCATGACGAATTGGACATTCCACCTGGTAGCGTTAAATTAAAAAAAGGTGGCGGCCACGGCGGCCACAATGGCTTAAAAGACATTATTGCGAAGCTTGGTAACAACAAAGAGTTTGCACGCTTAAGGCTTGGCATAGGCCATCCAGGGCATGCCAGCCAAGTAGCGAATTATGTCCTTAAAAAAGCCGCACCAGATGAGTACGCTAAAACCATGCAAACGATCGATGAATCGTTGCGCTACGTTGATGACATAGTCAAAGGTGACTTAAACCGTGTCATGAATCAACTACACAGCTTTAAAGCATAATCACACACATTTTATTCAGGATCTTCATTATGGGTTTTAATTGCGGCATCGTTGGCTTACCTAACGTTGGTAAATCCACTCTTTTTAATGCTTTAACCAAAGCAGGTATTGGTGCGGAGAACTTCCCTTTTTGTACCATCGAACCAAACGCAGGCATTGTTGCTATGCCAGACCCTCGTCTTGACGCTTTAGCAGAAATCGTCAAGCCTGAGAAAGTACTTGCGACGACCATGGAGTTTGTGGATATTGCAGGCTTAGTAGAAGGCGCTTCCAAAGGTGAAGGTCTGGGTAACAAGTTCCTTGCCAACATCCGTGAAACCGATGCGATTGCTCACGTTGTGCGTTGTTTTGAAGACGACAACGTTATCCACGTTTCTAACCACGTAAACCCAAAAGCAGATATCGAAGTCATTAACCTCGAGCTTATCTTTGCCGACATTGAGTCGATTGATAAGCAATTACTGCGCACCGGTAAAAATGCAAAAAGTGGCAACAAAGAAGCCATTGCCCACAAAGCTTTTCTAGAAAGCATTAAAGAGCACTTAGAAAACGGCTTGCCTGTGCGCTCTATGGACCTTACAGTCGATCAGAAAAAAGAAGTTAAACTTCTTCATCTATTGACCACTAAACCCACCATGTACATTGCTAATGTCTCTGAGGATGGATTTGAAAACAACCCTTACCTAGACGAAGTAAAAGCGATTGCAACCTCTGAGAACGCCGTAGTAGTGGCTATCTGCAATCAACTTGAAGCAGAGATTTCTGAACTAGACGCAGAAGAAATGAAAGAGTTTCTTGATGAAATGGGTATGGAAGAACCAGGCCTAGACCGCGTTATCCGCGCAGGTTATGAACTTCTAAACCTTCAGACATATTTTACTGCTGGTGTAAAAGAAGTTCGCGCTTGGACAGTTAAGCAAGGTGCGACCGGCCCTCAGGCAGCCGGCGTAATTCACACAGACTTTGAAAAAGGCTTCATTCGTGCAGAAGTAGTTGGCTACGAAGACTTCATCCAATACAAGGGTGAAAATGGCGCCAAGGAAGCGGGTAAATGGCGTCTAGAAGGGAAGGATTATATTGTCAAAGATGGCGATGTGATGCATTTCCGCTTCAATGTTTAATTAATATCAAGAATTTCATAAAAACACTTGACCCATTAACGGGTTATATGAATAATATCGCGCCACAGAGACAGCAGATCGTTTTACGAAAACTGTTTTTGTGAGTGTCTGTTGGGGTATAGCCAAGCGGTAAGGCAACGGGTTTTGATCCCGTCATGCGTAGGTTCGAATCCTGCTACCCCAGCCACAGACATGGCTATGTAGCTCAGTTGGTTAGAGCACATCACTCATAATGATGGGGTCACTAGTTCGAATCTAGTCATAGCCACCAATTCGATAATTGGGGTATAGCCAAGCGGTAAGGCAACGGGTTTTGATCCCGTCATGCGTAGGTTCGAATCCTGCTACCCCAGCCAGAAAATCTTCTCCTTTTCACATTCTTTATTTATCTGGATTTTGTTTGCACACTATCTATAATGTGTCTAAACCTGTCTGTTTCTAAAATATGGATTTATGAAAATGAAAAAAGCCCTTTTACTCGCCTCTGTGTCTGCTGTGCTTACCGCCAATACAGCTTATGCCGATTTGCTTGGCGCCAATGCTGAATTTGGTATCTTTCAAGCTGAAAATACATTAACGACTGATAGTAGCTCTGTATTTGATCTTAAGGACGAATCTGGGCAATACTTCAGTGCCGACGTTCAGCACTTCATTCCTCTGATCCCGAATGTCCGTGTAGACGCCTTCAGCTTAAGCACAACAGGCACATCCACAACTGCTGGCGTTTCTTCAACGGCTAAGCTAGACATCGAGACTAAAGACATCACAGGCTATTACGGCCTAGGTCTACTTTGGGTAGGTATTGAGGGTGGTTTAACTGTCCGTAATCTTGAAATGGACTACGATGTAGGTGGTAGTACAACCTCTGTCAGCAAGTCTGCCATCCCTATGCTGTATTTAGCCGCGACCATTGATATCCCTGGAACGGGCATTACTCTTGCAGCTGAATCAAAAGTTATCTCATCTTTTGATGACACAACCATAGACGATGAAACATTCAAAATTCAATACAGCACACCTTTCCTTGTAGGCGTTGAAGCCGGTTACCGCAGTCTTGAGCAAAAGGTTAAAAACACTGAATCAAAAACCTCTGGTTACTTTATTGGTGTAACACTAGACATTTAAGCAAGACCAAAAAAAACCTCTAGCAACAAAGGTGAAGTGACCCCATAGAGTTGGACACTTCAAAAGCTAGAGGTTTTTATTTTTCTCCCCAAGAAGTTCAATACTATTTTGAGAAGCTAATCACTTCGCCCTGTACCTGAGCTTTGATTTGATCTCCACTTATAAATTTACCTGACAGAAGATCATTCGCTAATGGGTTTTCAATCCATTGCTGAATCGCGCGTTTTAAAGGTCTTGCACCATAAACTGGGTCATACCCCACTTCTGACAATTTATCCAAAACCTGTTCGTCCAACTCTAACGATAACCCCATTTCTTCAAGGCGTTGATTAAGGTGAACTAATTGAATACTCGCAATACCTTTAATTTGAGATTGTAACAGTGGGTGAAATACTACGGTTTCATCAATACGGTTGATGAACTCTGGACGAAAATGCCCTGACACCACCTCCATGACTCGAGATTTAATGTCTTCATACTGCTCATTAGAACGGAAATCCTGAATAACGTCTGAGCCTAAATTTGAAGTCATGACGATAACAGTGTTCCTAAAGTCCACTGTTCGGCCCTGTCCGTCCGTTAAACGTCCATCATCTAATACCTGTAATAAGATATTAAATACATCAGGGTGAGCTTTCTCCACTTCATCTAACAACAGCACTGAATAAGGTCGACGACGTACCGCTTCCGTTAAATAACCACCCTCTTCATAACCTACATAACCCGGCGGCGCACCGATTAGACGAGCAACAGAATGCTTTTCCATAAATTCAGACATGTCTACCCGCACCATAGCTTGTTCGGTATCAAACAGGAAACGCGCAAGAGATTTACACAATTCAGTTTTACCCACTCCTGTAGGCCCTAGAAACAAGAAAGAACCGTTAGGCCGATTAGGGTCTGCCAAACCAGAGCGCGAGCGTCTCACAGCATTAGAGACAGCGGAAACGGCCTCTTCCTGACCAATAACAGATTTATGTAAAGCACCTTCCATTGAAAGCAGTTTTTCTCGTTCTCCTGTGAGCATTTTATCTACTGGAATACCGGTCCAACGAGACACGACTGTGGCGATTTCTTCTTCCGTAACTCGACGTTTAAGAAGCTGCATATCTGTCGTCTCTTCCATTTGACTGGCCTTTTCAATTTCCGCCTCCAGCATTGGAATAATGCCGTACTGTAATTCAGACATTTTCGCCAAATTACCTTCACGGCGCGCTTCTTCCATCTCATGCCGAACGGTTTCCAATTCCTCTTTGAGCTTTTGCGCACCCTGCACCGCGGCTTTTTCCGCACTCCAAATTTCCTCTAAATCACTAAACTGTTTTTGCAACTCAGAGATTTCGTCTGACAGTTCCTGCA
Organism: Marinomonas sp.; assembly: GCF_039940335.1. Taxonomy (GTDB): domain Bacteria; phylum Pseudomonadota; class Gammaproteobacteria; order Pseudomonadales; family Marinomonadaceae; genus Marinomonas. The sequence goes on from NZ_JBDVGW010000009.1 coordinate 28,919, forward strand.
AACGCTGCTTAGAAGCTTTGTCTGTTTCTTTTTTTAGGGCTTCCTGCTCTATTTTTAATTGAATAAGGCGGCGCTCTAAACGATCCATATTCTCCGGTTTAGAGTCCATTTCCATTCGGATACGGCTGGCGGCCTCATCAATCAAATCGATGGCTTTATCAGGTAATTGACGATCCGTAATATAACGCTGAGACAGTTTCGCAGCCGAAATAATAGCTGAGTCTGTAATATCAACACCATGATGCACTTCATAACGCTCTTTTAGACCGCGAAGAATGGCAATGGAATCCAACACACTTGGCTCTTCCACCAACACCTTTTGGAAGCGGCGCTCAAGGGCGGCATCTTTTTCAATATATTGCCGATATTCATCGAGCGTTGTTGCACCTACACAATGCAATTCACCACGAGCTAATGCAGGCTTAAGCATATTACCGGCATCCATAGAGCCTTCTGATTTACCGGCACCGACCATGGTATGAATTTCATCGATAAACAAGATGACTTGCCCTTCTTGCTTAGAAAGCTCACTTAATACTGCTTTAAGACGTTCCTCAAACTCACCACGATATTTTGCCCCAGCAATCAAGGTACCCATATCTAGCGACAAGACTCGCTTATTTTTTAGCCCCTCAGGTACCTCACCATTAATGATACGTTGGGCAAGCCCTTCCACTATGGCGGTTTTACCGACCCCAGGCTCACCGATCAAAACAGGGTTATTTTTACGGCGGCGTTGAAGCACTTGAATGGTTCGTCGAATTTCATCATCTCGACCAATAACTGGGTCGAGCTTACCTTGGGCTGCGCGCTCCGTCACATCAACCGTGTATTTATCCAGAGCTTGACGATTCTCTTCAGCATTAGGGTCGTTAACCGAATCGCCGCCACGAACTTGATCAATTATGGTCGAGATATCAGCTTTGGTTATGCCAGAAGCCTTAAGCGCTTTGGCTAGGTCATCTTTACCGTCAAACATAGCCATAAGCATTAATTCAGATGATATGAACTGATCTTTGCGTTTCTGCGCTTCTTTATCAGCAAGGTTTAACAAACGCCCCACTTCTGGAGACATCTGTACATTGCCATCATGGTCTTGCACTTGCGGCAGTCGCGTCACTAAACCATTCAAACTTTCACGGAAGCTACCTACAGATAGCCCTGCTTGTTGTAAGATAGGTCGCACACTGCCACCTTGCTGATCCAGCAAAGAAATCAAAATATGCACAGGTTCGATATAGGTATGATCATGCCCAAGGGCGACAGATTGAGCATCTGAAAGGGCTAGTTGAAGCTTGCTGGTTAAACGGTCGATTCTCATGGTGACCTCCTGACGACGAATAAGGTTAAGTAACTCTTTGTGTCTTTTATAAGCCCAAAAAGTGACTTTTCAATAGCAGGGTGTCATTTTTTTGACAGTCCATCATTCAAGAAGAGAGTTCATCACTCAATCCAAATCACCGATGCCATTCGGCCTGTTTTGCCATCACGACGATAGGAGTAAAAACGGTCTTTTTCTAGATAAGTACAAAACTCTCCCCCGTATACATTGGTCACGCCCGCCAAGGCAAGGCGCTGCTTGGCTAACCGATACAAGTCCCCCAGCCACTTTCCATTATCTTTTTGCGTGAAAGCTTGCTCGGCCTCTGAATCTTTCTCAATAAAAGCCTCACGCACTTCAGAGCCTACTTCAAATGCCTCTGGCCCTATAGCAGGTCCAAGCCAAGCCATCACTTCTTGCCCTTCAAATGCCGCCAAGGTTTGCTCTAGGACGCCTTCACAAAGCCCTCTCCAGCCAGCATGAGCAACCGCTACTTTTGTTCCAGCAAAGTCACAAAAAAGTACCGGCAGACAATCCGCCGTAAGGACCGCACACACCTGCTGCGGAATGTCGGTAAAGGCCGCATCCGAGGGGACATCGCTACAGCTAGAAGGTAGTTTTTTTACAGCTGTACCATGCACTTGGCTCAGCCAAACAAGAGAGTCTGGCATAGCAATAGCCTGAGCAAATAAATGACGATTCTGGACCACATGATCCGGCTCATCCCCCACATGACCTCCAAGGTTAAGGGAATCAAACTCGCCCTCACTTACGCCTCCCTTGCGGGTTGAAACATAAGCCTTCACGTTTACAGGAGCTGGCCAATCGGGCATTAAAAAACGCTTTGTACTTGTCATAGTAGAACCTTATTAAAGGCGAGATTATGGATAAAAGTAATGAGAGACATTAGCAACTTAAGCGTCATACCGACAACTGTTTTACCCGTTTTTTACTAATACGCAGACTTGTGGAATAGACTATGATATCGAGGGAGAGGGAGAGAAAGAAACAGGTAACACTCAAGTTTTATGAGTTCGTGAGAAAAGAAGCTGATGCAGCCCCAGAAAGCTGAGACTGCAGTGTGGTTATTGTCGCTTTGGCTAGAAGTATTCTGAATCGTTACTGCCCGATTCAACCATATCGGTTTTAAGAGAGGCGAGTAATTGCTGCATATCTTCTGGCAAGTCGATTTCCCACTCCATCCATTCCCCAGTGATTGGGTGGGCCAATTCAAGCTTCTTCGCGTGTAGCGCTTGGCGACGAAAATGACGTAAAGATTCCTGCAATTCAGGAGAGCAAGCTTTAGGCATTTTTAAGCGACCGCCGTATTGCGGATCACCCACTAACGGATACTGAATAAACGCCATATGCACACGAATTTGGTGCGTTCGGCCCGTTTCTAACTTCAAACGCACATGAGTGTGGTTTTTATAGCGTTCCACTAAACGGTAGTGTGTTACGGCATCTTTACCATTTACTGGCTCTACCGCTTGTTTCTGCCGATTATGAGGGTGACGACCAATGGGCTCATCGACAATTCCACCACCAGTCATGACACCAATGGTAATGGCTTCATATTCACGCCCCATGCTGCGCTCTTGTAGTTGCGCCACTAGATCCGTTTGTGCAGCCAAGGTTTTTGCCACTACCATCAAACCTGTGGTTTCTTTATCTAATCGGTGGACGATACCCGCTCGTGGAATGTGTGCAGTCTCAGGAGCGTGATGCAAAATTGCATTCATCAAGGTGCCGTCACGGTTTCCGACAGCTGGATGGACAACTAAACCTGCTGGTTTATTTACGATGATGATGTCGTCATCTTCGTAGATGATATCCAATGGCATCTCTTGGGCTTCATGATCTTCTTGATCTTCAATCAAGACATCTAGCGAAATAACTTCGCCGCCAAATAGTTTTTCTTTAGGTTTAGTTACCTTGCCATCTACTTTTAGTTCGCCCTCTTTAATCCAAATTTTTATTCTCGACCGGGAATAATCGCTGAAGATTTCTGCCGCAATTTGATCAAATCGATTTCCGCTTAAATCGAACGGAACCTGGGCTTCTTTTACTATGCGCTCTGCCATACAATGTACTTATGCTTGTTGTTCAAGGTCTCTAGAAAGTATCATAGGGACCTAATGTGAAAAAAACGTGTAGCGCCTTGTTCTTCATTTTTTTTCGTAATATAACGCTACAAATGCCGATTGAGGCCAATCTACTACTTTACCAAGGTTTTTATTATACATGGGATTTCATCACTCGTTGCTCCGATTCGTAGGAATCATTAGTTTTTCTTTACTTGTCGCCGCTTGTTCTAGCAAGCCAGTCCATGAACCGGACCTTCCTGAGCAGGTTTACTATGACAAAGCTCAACAAGCGATCGAAGAAGGGCTTCCGGTTACTGCCATTAAACACTTAAAAGATTTAGATGCTCGTTATCCATTTGGAGAATACAGCACCCGTGCTGAACTGGATCTTATTTACGCTCAATACGAAGCTGGGGAATATATTGCCGCTCACGCCTCTGCTGATCGTTTCATTAAGAATCATCCAAGCCATGAGCTGTTAGACTATGTGTACTATATGCGTGCATTGTCTACCTATACAGGCACTCAGACCTTAGTCGCACGTTATCTAAACACAGACCCAAGTAACAGAGACTCAAAGGAGTTTACTCAATCCTTCAATGAACTTGGTGATTTGTTGGCACGCTACCCAAATAGCCAATACGCTCCCGATGCTAAGGCCAGAATGCAGCATTTACGTGAAATTATTGCCAAGCATGAAGTTCAAGTTGCGTTTTATTATCTGAAACGCAAAGCGCCGTTATCGGCATTACGACGTAGCCAAGAAGTCATTGAGCATTACCCTAGTAGCTTGTCAGTAGAAAGGGCTTTAGCCATCAGTGTGCAATCTTACTATGACCTGAATCAAGATGATTTGGCGAAACTAAATATCAGTGTTTTACAAAATAACTACCCAGATACAGAGTATTTAGATGAGTCGGGGGATTTTATAGCGTTATCTTTACCGAGTGATGCAGACCCAGGATTTTTATACTGGGTAACCTTTGGCTTGATAGATTAATAACAACTTGGCGTACTTCTAACGTTATAGGAAGTACGCCTTTTTATTATTATGGAAACAAAACCTCTGTCTGCTCACTTTCCCATCGCGGATATTTTTTCATTACTAATTCAAACGTCTTAGAATCCAAAAAGCCTTTCAACCACTCCTTTACTGAATCATATTCACTAGCACTAAACCAAGCAGCATTGACTCCGGCAAACTGACGAATAAATGGAAATATAGCAATATCTGCCAAGCTCATATCTTTACCCAATAAATAGTCCTGCTGACTTAAGCGCAAATTCAATCGTTTTAAGAATATACAAGCCTTACTGCGATAATACTCTTCGCTGTGGTCTGGATAGCGGTCAGCATACTTATACCTATCTAACCAATATTTGAAGTGATTGTCATTGTAATTTATCCAAGTACTTATTTTAGAGGCCAGCCTTCTATCAGCTGGCCATAACAGATCTACACGACCTTTCAGCTCACTTTGAGACAAAGCAAAGTGCATAATATCCGCACTCTCTTCATACCGTTGACCATCCACATTGATCAACTGTGGAACTGTCGTACGACCTCCCAAGGCTAGAAGTTGAGGAGGTTTATCCTTAAGAACCACCTCTCTTAGCACTACAGGTACTTGTAAAAAGGCTAAACAGTAGCGCGCACGTATCGCATAGGGGCAACGACGAAATGAATATAATACTGGTAACACAAACATGTCCTTACATTACGGGCATAAAAAAGCCATGCTTATGAAACATGGCTTTTTAAACAAAGAAAGCAAACGCTATTCAACTATTGTTACATTCTCTGCTTGAGGGCCTTTTTGACCTTGAGTGACTTCAAAGCTTACTTTTTGGCCTTCTAGAAGAGTACGACGACCGGTACCATTAATTGCGCGAAAATGAACGAACACATCTGAACCACCATCTTGCTCAATAAATCCAAAACCTTTCTCGTCGTTAAACCACTTAACAATACCTGAAACTAACTGACCTGACATACAAACCTCAATTCTTATTTAAATTGTTCTTGTAGAACAAACTACTCATTAAGCTAAAAGTCATTAAGCCTTTTGCCATCTTATAAAAGTTAGAATAATTAAATAAAACTAACTCTTATGATAATAAAGCCTTAAAAATAAAATAGGAAGCCAATAAAAACCCAGATTTTAAAAACATAAAAAATAATATTTCTTTGTAGCACCATGAAAAACTTAACCTTCTGTTCAACCTCTCATTAAAAAGCACCAAAACAAAACACAAAAAGCACCAAAAACAAACACAAAAAGCACCAAAAACAAACGTCCGCACCATAAAAAAGCAAAAATGGAATGTTTCTTGCTTATTATTGCGACCCACTTGGCAAAGAGCTCAAAAAGACAGAATTTAAGTTCTAACAGAGTGCAAAAACAACAATCAGCACCGTACAGGTGCATTTTTAGGAGTCATTTCGTGATATCAACCCAAAGCGCAGTAGAAATGCTGGTAGCAAGCTCAAACACTTTTTTTATTTTATTAGGCGCAATCATGGTTTTTGCCATGCATGCAGGTTTTGCCTTTCTAGAAGTCGGTACGGTTCGACATAAGAACCAAGTGAATGCCTTAGTCAAAATAATGACAGATTTTGCGGTATCCGCCTTAGTCTATTTCTTTGTCGGTTATCAAATTGCCTATGGAATCAATTTCTTTGAAAGCGCCAGCAGTCTTGCTGAACAAAACGGCTATACATTAGTAAAATTCTTTTTCCTAATGACCTTCGCTGCAGCAATACCAGCGATTATTTCTGGTGGCGTCGCTGAACGAGCAAAATTCTATCCCATGCTTATTTCCGCTGCTATTATTGTCGGTCTCGCCTATCCATTTTTTGAAGGCCTTATTTGGAATGGCAACTATGGGTTTCAGGATTGGTTGACAGCAACTTACGGCGCGCCATTTCATGATTTTGCAGGCTCTGTCGTTGTTCATGCTTTCGGTGGCTGGGTTGCGCTGGCTGCAATTATACTGCTTGGCACTCGTAACGGCCGCTTCCGCAATGGCAAACTCGTTGCTTTTGCCCCATCCAACATCCCTTTTCTTGCGCTAGGCGCTTGGATACTTTGCATTGGTTGGTTTGGGTTTAATGTTATGTCGGCTCAAACCCTAGATGGTATCAGTGGCCTAGTAGCAGTCAATTCATTGATGGCGATGGTTGGTGGTATCGTTGCGGCGATGATACTTGGTAAAAATGACCCAGGCTTTATTCATAACGGCCCTCTTGCTGGGCTTGTCGCAATCTGTGCTGGTTCAGACATTATGCATCCGATTGGAGCGCTGGTTACGGGCCTAGTCGCTGGCGCGCTATTCACTTGGCTATTTACCTTGATTCAACAAAAGTTCAAGCAAGTAGATGACGTCCTTGGTGTATGGCCTCTACACGGCATCTGTGGCGCTTGGGGTGGCATAGCAGCAGGTATCTTTGGCTTAGAGAGCTTTGCAGGCTTAGGCGGCGTTAGCTTTCTCTCGCAAATTATAGGTACTTTTACAGGAGTTGTATTTGCGACTGTTAGTGGCTTAGTCGTCTACGGTGCTATCAAGTCGATCAGTGGTGTACGCCTAAGCGAAGAAGAAGAGTTTAATGGAGCCGATTTATCCATCCATAAAATTGGATCTGTCAGTAAAGAGTAATTTCTTATAAGCTTAACTCTAATATTCATGCCCTGCTTTCGCAGGGCTTTTTTTAGGGCAATAAGATACTGCAATGAAAATTTGGTTACTCACCCATAGCGAAGAACTCAAAAAGCCAAGTGCAACAGGACCGCTCGTTAAGCAACACTTAATAGAAGAATGCGAGGTCATCACTTGGTCAAGGGTTTGCCCCCCAAAAGAAATTCTTGAACTTCCAAAAGATAGAACCATCTTAGTGTATTTAACAGATGACACCACTAAACGAGCTCTCGAAGATGGTGCCTTGAGTGCTGAGCACATCATTGTGATTGATGGTACTTGGCAGCAAGCACGAAAAATGTATAACCAATCACCTTACTTACATGACTTAAAGCACTATCAAATTGAAGGTGAAACATCTGTCTTTAGTAAACGTCGTAACCAAAAAGATGCCGGCCTATGTACAGCTGAAGTGGCGCTTCACTTTCTAAAAAAGCGCCAACACCCTAAAACACAACTCTTACAGCATAGCTTTCATGCGTTTAATCAGTAACCTTAAGACTGATTGAACCTAAATGCTCAATACTGGCATCCATTACATCTCCAACCTTTACAGCGCCCACATTTTCAGGGGTTCCTGTCATAATGAGATCACCAGGACGCAATTCGAAGACTTCAGACAGCTTACAAATGACTTCTTCAATCGACCAAGTAAGGTGAGAAATATCACTCTTTTGCTTCACCTCCGAGTTTACCTGCAAAACGATTTCTGCCTTAGTAAGGTCTTTTGCAATAGCATGATTATTCAAGATTATTGGGCTCATTGGAGCAGACAAATCAAAAGACTTACCTACCTCCCAAGGACGACCTTTCTTCTTAGCTTGGGCTTGTAAGTCCCTACGAGTCATATCAAGACCAACACTGAACCCTAGAATGCTTTCTTGCGCCTGCTCAATAGAAAGATTGTTACCACCTTTTCCAATTGCAACAACCAACTCCACTTCATATTCAAACTGCTCAGTAGCCATTGGATAAGCTAGGTCTGTCTGATTAGAAAATTCAACTGGCAAAACACAAGACGCATCCTTGGCAAAAAAGAATGGAGGATCTCGATCTGGGTCATCACCCATTTCTCGAGAGTGAGCAGCATAATTGCGACCAACGCAATATACTCGTCCTACAGGGAAAAGCTGCTCGCTCCCCTTAACAGGCAAGTAAACTCTTTGTTGTTCGGCAACAATACAATCAATATCTGCACTACTCATTAAGTGGGTACTCCTTAACTTAAAAATGTCCTGATTTTATCCATAACAAAGTTGAAGACTTTACCTGCCACTCATCACAGTGAAAATTCGGCACTCTCATCCAACTACCAGTTTGAAGTTCAAAATTATCATAAACAGCCTCACCAGAAACAACAAAAATTTCAACACAACTTGAGAGATCTAACAATGAGAGCACATTAATCTCAGGAGACATTCGTACCAACCAAACAGATTCCTGCCCAAAGCAATAAAGCAACTCACTTGCGGCCTCATTACCACACCAAAAGTGCGCAGGTGTTTTAATACAAGAATTTAAATCTGTTTCTTGAAATTGATGTAACTTTACAAATAACAGACACCCTTTCTCACTATAGGGAGCATGACTACTTCCAGGCGGGTTTCTAAAATAACTTCCTGCTGGATAATCTCCATTTTCATCAGAAAATATACCATCAAGCACTAATATTTCTTCGCCTAAGGGATGAGGATGGGGGCGAAACAATGAACCTGCTTCGTATTGAACTAGACTCGTAGCGTGACCTCTTTCCGCTTCGGCTCGAGCTAGCGGCTTGCGCAAAACGCCAGCCATTGGACTTAATTGCCATTCTTGCTGGGCGCTATGTACTAAAACAAATTCACTAAAATCCATATTAATCATAGCCAACCCCAATAAACAGTAAACGATTAAGTCTAACGTTTTGATCAAATAACAATCAAGTTCTTTATTGAAACTCAGAAAACCCAAAAAAAAAGGCACCAGATGTTGCCATCTGATGCCAAGGAATGTTCCAACAATCTGCTATTAAAGAAGAAATATGGAACCTTGAATGATCGTATTTAACATAAGGCTTTTCGCACTTAGGTGCGAAAAGCCTTAGAGTAAATAAAATCGTTAAACGATCTTAGAAACCGTAGTACACACCTACTGCAGAAGTAGAGTCTTCAGATTCTCCGAACTGACCAACTTCACCGTATACATAAATGTTTGCAGCGACGTCATAAGTAATACCAACACCATATTCATCGTAATCTTTAGAAGATGCAGCATCTAGATCAACAGTTTGGTATGAGCCATAGATATCACCCATGCCATAGCCGTAACGTGCAGAAACACCTAGGATATCCTGAGTCTTATCTTCGTTTTCGTATTTAAGGCCAACATTAAGATTAGGTAGTACATCGAAGCCAATGTTTAGACCTGTCGTTGCATTCTCATCAGAAGTGTTATCGTTAGAATCGTAACCAACGGCAACAGTAAGAGCGTCAACAGAATATTTGATTACAGATGTTACAGCAGTACCGTAATTTACATCACCATTAACATTGCCATCACCTTTAGCTTGAGCTGACAACTGTACTTCAAAACCACCAAAGCTTGGTGAGAAGTAAGCAACAGTATCGCCTTCACTTGTAGTTGAAGCGCTTTCAAAGCCTAGGTATTCAAACTGGTCAACAGAGTCTTGGATTGCATTGTTGTAAATGCTATCGAAAGTACCCGCTTGAACAGTACCAAATCCACCTTTCACACCAACAAAGGCTTGGTCAAGACCTACACTTACATCACTATTTTTTTCGTCTGCATCAGCTTCAAGCTCATATTTGAAAAAAGCCGTTAGATCTTCATTTACTTTAGTCTCACCCTTGATACCAAAAGTAGAACCATTGTCAGCGAAAGAAGAACCACCAGAACCTTCTCCGTACGCGTATTGGATATTACCGTAAAGGTCTACAGTCGTTTCTTCAGCAGCATTAGCTGAAACAGAAGCAAGAGCCGCGCTTGATACAGCTAGAGCAATAATTGATTTTTTCATTCTCGTTTCCCTTTATAGATGCAATTTACTTTTTTTCTAATGAATGCTCGATACATGCAAGCAACAGTCATTTAATCTAAACATTTCTACAAAATTGACAATAAGTTAGAGCTTACTTGCATAGTCTTATCTTTATCTGTTCTTTATTTTTGAGAAAAGTTAAATAAAAAGGAAATAAAATCAAATAAAGACAAATGCTTATTTTTTATTTCCCATAAAATCATAGGGTTAGAAACATATAGTAGGAAATGTGTAAGAAAAAGACTTAAAACATGTCTCTTTAGCGACACATAGTGCAATGTAATCGTAAAAACACACTTGAGAAATGTGCAAAAAGGCAGAAAGTAGGAGGAGAAAATGGGATATCAGGAAGAAAAAAACGCAAAAGTGGACATTAATTTGCCCACTTCTATGAAATAAAGGACTACCACATCAAATCGTCAGGGATTTTAAAGTCAGCATAAGGATCATCTTCATCCTCAGCCTCCTCTACACGATTGTTGCACACCAGTATGTAACTCTCGTCTCTTTGCTTGATTTTAAGCGCTACAGGTTCTGCGACTAACTCATACTTATCATCGAGTTTAGCTATTGCTAAACGACCACGACTCAACTCATTATGCATTGATTGGCTGATATACAACTGCTTAACTTTTTTCTCATCCGTAAAATGATAAGCGATATCCCCTTCTTCTTTAGGAATCTTGTTCTGCTCAATCATCTGACGGATTTGACCTTGTATAGCCTTATGCTCAAGCTGTTTCTGCTTTTCAAGATTCAACTCACGGTCTTTTTGTGCTTTATCTTCGCGCTGCTTTTTAAGTTCGGCTTGGCGAGCACTGTCATCGATAGGTGCCGCTTTGCCATTTTTAACCTTTTGCTTGTGTTGTAGTTTTTCTGCTTTTAACTTGTTAGCTTTTTTCTTATTAATAAGCCCAGCACCTAATAGCTGCTCTTGTAACGACTTGGCGGCCATATTTTCCTCCAGAAACAATCTCAATGCACAGATCTAAAATAACGTTCACTATGTACAAAAACAAAAAAAGCGACTTAAAAGTCGCTTTTTAGCATTCGCACTGCTGAGAAAAAACTCAGCAACGTTACCTTATAAAGGTGTAACGTTTTGAGCTTCAGGGCCTTTTTTGCCTTGAGCTACTTGGAATTCAACTTTTTGGCCTTCAGCCAAAGTTTTGAAACCAGAAGTGTTGATTGCAGAGAAGTGAACAAAAACGTCAGGACCTTGATCCTGAGTGATGAAACCGAAACCTTTAGTTTCGTTGAAAAATTTTACTGTACCAGTAACTACGTCAGACATGTCTGTTTATCCTGTAGATTAAGTTAATTTACTCGTAGAAAATATTATCTACGATATAGTGCTAAAAAAACTCGGTATTACTTATGACTTAACAGGACCGAACATACTGACGTATTATTCGCAACTCTGGACATAAATATTGCCAACTCTTTTAAACGAACTTGATTGTAGTCCTCATAGAGGCACCGGGTCAATCATGTTTTCGATATTTTCTATAAATAAATGCAATTAAATTATATACAGCTAAAGTTAAATGCCCCCAGATACCACAGCCCAACACAATTTTAGCGAACCTAGCCTTATGCTGGTCCAGCTTTAGCGACAGATAGAGGCTATTAAAAGAGTCGCAAACATACGTACGATACAACTGGTTTCATAGGCAACACCCATTCCACCTATCACTAGAGGTGAAAGACAAAACCAAACAAATATTCATGAAACGTATATAGAAGATTGTGGATTTACTAGACAGGCGCAAGTAAATGGATAATCACAACCTGCTTTGTTTCAATGGTCAGAACGAAAACTCGCTGAAAAACTTACGTTATCTACAAAAGGTTTTCCGCGTCAGCCTGAAGGCTGACCCACTGTTGGTCATTAGTATAAATCAGGCTGATCTTGTAGGTTCGGCTTTAGCCGAAGGCGGAATTGATAGCAATCATACAATCAAAAGATTTCCCCAAATATCTTCAGTCACCTCGGCTAATGAAAAACTTACGTTATCGTCAATATGATTTCCGCGTCAGCCTGAAAGCGGACCTACGGTTGATCATCAGTATATGTGAAGCTAATGTTGTAGGTTCGGCTTTAGCCGAAGGCGGAGTTGATGGTAGTCCAGCGCATCATGCAATTCAAAGATTAACCCAAATATCTTCAGTCACCGCGGCTAATAAAAAACTTACGTTATCGTCAACATGATTTCCGCGTCAGCCTGAAGGCTAACCTACGGTGGGTCATTAGTATAAATCAGGCTGATCTTGTAGGTTCGGCTTTAGCCGAAGGCGGATTTGATGGTAGTCCAGCGCAATCATGCAATTCAAAGATTAACTCAAACATCATCGTAAGCGTGGCTAATGAAAACTTACGTTATCCTCAACGTGATTTCCGCGTCAGCCTGAAGGCTGACCTTCGGTTGATCATCAGTATATGTGAAGCTAATCTTGTAGGTTCGGCTTTAGCCGAAGGCGGAATTGATGGCAATCAAGCGCAAACATGCAATCCAAAGATTAACTCAAACATAATCGGTAAGTGTGACTAATGAAAAATATGCTTTATTTTCAAAATGATTTCCGCGTCAGCCTGAAGGCGGACCTACGGTTAGTCATCAGCATTTATTGGATGTGTTGCTTTCAAGGAGGGAAGGTTGTGGATTTGTATTTA
>NZ_JBDVGW010000010.1:0-256684 GCF_039940335.1 Marinomonas sp.
AGCGGCCGGTCCCTGAATCGCCCATGGCAAAAATATTGTAGCCAGGTCGCTGCATAGCCACACCAAACTGAATGGCTTCTACCGCACGTTCTTGTCCTAAAATACCGCTGAGAGATGTAATGTCGTTAAGGGTGTCAAAAGGTAGGTGGTCCGCTGGAACTTTGGCGGCAAGATTTTCAGCTGGAAGCGCTTTAACCATACTGGTCATTAATGATATTCCTTATGTCAAAACAAACCCTTTGTAGCGGGTTTGGGAAAGAAGAAGCCCCTCTTTCGTTTTTGTTTTATCTTGTATATGCAATCAGATTAACATTGATAATCTCTGTGCGCCTACAAAAAAAGCGTCATGCAGATGACAACAATCTGTCGAACGAAAAATAGCCGTCACACCGATAGCTGGTAATCTGCCTGCGCCCTTTTGAATACTCGATGGAAATTTTCTGCACTGGCCTCAACTAAGGCCTCGTAACGAATACCTTTAAGATCTGCAACGTATTGAGCCACTTCTTTCACATATTTCGGTTCATTCTTCTTGCCACGAAATGGTACAGGAGCAAGATACGGCGCATCAGTTTCAACTAACAACGAAGATAAAGGGAGTTTTCTCACCGTTTCTTTTAGATCTTCAGCCGTTCGAAAGGTCACGATTCCAGAAATCGAGATCAAGTAGTTTTGGTCGAGTGCGGCTTTAGCCATTTCATAATCTTCCGTAAAGCAATGCAAAACCCCTGCAGAGTCTTTATTACCATATTGCCTGATAAGGTCCATGGTGTCTTGCTGAGCATTTCGAGTATGCACAATAACAGGTAAATCTAGCTGCCCTGCTGCAATCAAGTGCTGCTTAAAACTTTCACGTTGCGCGGCCTGAACCCCTTCGTTGGTTTCATAGAAATAATCTAAACCGGTTTCTCCAATAGCAATAATTTTTTCATTTTGAGCAAATTGCTTTAACGCAGCCCCATCCGATAACAATCCTTCGGTGTGCAAAGGGTGCACCCCACAGCTTGCATAAACCCCTTCACGCTCTGTAAATGCTTGTAGCTTAGGCATGTCTTCAAGATTGACAGCAATGGATAGTAATTGTCTAACGCCCTGATGGTAAGCGGCATCTAATGCACCGTGTAGATTATTGTCATAAGGGGATAAATCCAGTTTATCCAGATGGCAATGGGTATCGATTAACATATAAGGGTTACCACTGATTCAATTCTAAGGTTAATTGCATAATGGGGTTCAAATTGGTTTTTTGAAGGTCTTGCTTCAAATTTTGCAGAGCTTGATAACGTTGCATTATTTTACGGATACCACATCGATTCATTAGAATCTCATAGACCTGATTAAGAGACGGGCTAAGCTCTGCCCCTGTTGAATGGCAAATGCACTGGTGAAGTATCGCTGCTAAAGCATCACAGTAATGGCCAATATTAGTGTTATCTAATCCTTTAAGAATTTGCTCAACACTCATTGTCGATTGCAAAAACTGGCAAAGCTTTTGAGGCAATTCTGCATAGAAGTCTAATTTACCATCATCCCTCAAAGCCAAAAGACGATACGGCTGTGTTGTTAACCAGAATAAGGCTTTTAGTGCTTCTCCCTGCTCTTGTTGGTTGAGCCAGTTGGCGACCATTTCATTGCTTGGCGTTGGCACGTTAAGTAGTAAGCATCGACTACGGATAGTGGGTAGAAGACTCGTAGACTGAGAACTCGTCAATACAAAATAGGTTCGCTCAGCCGGCTCTTCCAAAGCTTTTAGCACAGCATTGGCGGCATTTATGTTCATGGCCTGAGCATGACGTATCAGCACTACTTTATTTTCCCCAACTTGAGGCTTCTGACTAATTTTGCTGACTAGGTTACGGATTTGATCAATTTTAATTGCGCCACCTTCACCATCTAAAATACGGTAATCCGGATGGGTTTCAGCCTGCATCAACTGACAAGAATGGCATCGATTGCAAGGGGCCAATTCTTGGCTTTCACACATTAAGCTTTTGACTATTTGCTCGGCCAATACTTCTTGCCCGACCCCTTGCGCACCACTGATAAGCAAAGCATGAGACAAGCCATTAGATTGCTTTAACGTCTGCACTCTTTCAAGAGGCGGCAACAGCCAGCTGGCGATATCTTGCATTTAGTCCCCTTGAACCCAAGCTTGGTTTAGTTGGTAAAGCTGCTCAACTATTTGTTCATGCACCTGCCCCATAGCAAGTTCGGCATTAATGACTTTAATCCGTTCTGGTTCAGCCTTTGCCCGATCTAAAAAGCCCTGCCTAACCTTCTCATGGAACCCCATAGACTCTTGATCCAATCTATCTGTCTCTTGCCTTAGTCCCACACGCTGCATTCCCACTTCAACACTGACATCCAATAATAAGGTTGAGTCAGGTTGATGGTCACCTACCACCCATTGGGTAAGTTGATCTAGAGTACTCATCTGGCCACCACGGGCGATACCTTGATACACATAGGATGAATCAATAAAACGATCACTGATCACCCATAGACCTTGCTGCAGAGCCGGGAGGATTTTTTCGTTAAGATGCTGCGCTCTCGCCGCATACATCATCAAGAGCTCGGCCATATCGCTGACCGTCTCCTCTCTTGGTTTTAGCACAAGATTACGAATTTCTTCTGCTAGAGGTGTACCGCCAGGTTCACGTGTCATCAGGTAAGCAATACCCTGCTCTTGTAACCAACGTTCAATACAAGCAATAGCAGACGATTTACCGCTACCCTCACCACCTTCAAGAGATATAAATTTACCTTTGTTCATCAACGGATCCCTACTCGGCTTTTGGTGTTGAGCGATAGTCAGTGCGACGTTTAAACTGATAAGCTTTCACGGCTGCATTGTGCTCTTTTAAACTGTTTGAGAAAGCATGAGTACCATCACCTTTGGCAACGAAATATAAGGCTTTGGTGACACCTGGATGTAACGCCGCCTCAATGGCTTCTTTACCGACATTGGCAATCGGCGTGGGAGGTAAGCCGAAGTGACGGTAAGTATTATAAGGGGATGTATCCCGCAAACTTTTACGGGTTAAATTGCCATTAAAGCTATCTCCTAGACCATAAATAACCGTTGGGTCTGTTTGCAGGCGCATGTTTTTTTCTAAGCGACTAATAAAGACTCGAGAGATTAATGGTCGTTCATCAGGGGCTGCCGTTTCTTTTTCCACTATGGAGGCCATTATCAGGGCTTCATAAGCCGATTTATAAGGCAAACCTTTGGCTTTATTCTGCCAGTTATCTTCTAGGTGTTTCTCTAATAACTTGTTAGCACGGGTTAGGATTTGAACATCGGTATCCCCTTCGTGATAACGATAAGTATTGGCAAAAAACATACCTTCGGCATGTTTGGCAGACAAAGCCAGCTGTTCAGCTATTTCTGCATTCGATAAGCCCTCTAGAGTCATTTCAATCTTACCCGTCGCCGCCAGTGCTTTGATAAACTCTTTCGTAGTATGCCCTTCCAACAAGGTAACTGAATGGAAGATAGCTTTGCCAGAGTCCAGCAGCGCCATGACATCAAGCAGGTTCATAGGGTGCTGCAAGGCATACTTGCCGACTTTTGGAACCCACTCAGGTTGAAGCTTAGCAGCGACTCTAAGCAACCAAGGTGTATCTATTAAACCTTGCTGATACAGACTATTGGCCAGTTGAAAGGAAGTGTCACCTGCTTTTACTTCAAAGGTCTGTTGCTCTGAAATGGGCAGTGGTGATGTTATTTGGTTATAAAGCCAAGCACTGCCGATGGCAGCTAGGGTGGCGCATAATAAAATGGCCCTTAGGCACCATTTAAGTAATGTCATTTTAATCCTTAAACTGCATAAGTGATTGCAATGTTCGTGTTCGTTGACCGATTGCAAAGTGACGATCACCAAATATGGTCACAGGCACAATACCCATCAAACTATTGGTAATAAATATTTCGTCCGCCTGTTGAATATCCGCTAATGAAAATTTGGCTATAAGAAGTGGATATCGAGTTTGCTGCTCAATGACTTTTTGTCGATACGTGCCACATACCCCCGCTTGGTTAAGCTGAGGTGTGCAAAGTTGACCGTTTTTAAACCAAAAGATATTACTTTGAATGCACTCAATAATATTACCCTGTACATCGAGCATGAGCGCTTCAAAAGCATCATTAGATAGATGTTGTTTAGCAATAACATTTTCTAGGCGATTAAGGTGCTTAATACCCGCCAGTAAAGGATTTGAATTAACCTGCACTGGAGAAAGGTCCAATTTCACACCATCGATTTGCTGTTGTTGATAGTTAGGTGCCGGAAGGATACCTATCATAATGTTATGGTGCACATTATCTGGAGCCATATAACCCCGACCACCTTCACCTCGCGTTACGATCACCTTAACGACGCACTCTGTCGGTAAGTGTTGCGTAATACTCTCATCAAGAAAACGAAACAAGTTATCGGACTGAAGTTGATTTAGAGGCATAGCTAAACGCTTTAGACCGCGGTGTAAACGGGTTAAATGGGTATCGAGCGATTGAAGCTTACCATCATAAGCATGAATGGTTTCAAACACACCATCACCGTAAGCAAGGCCTCGATCCGTCACAGGCAATGTCGATGATATCTGATAATTGACGAACCAAGTCATAAGGAAACAACTCAAATAATGGGGTCATTATGATAACGTAAAAACAAGCCTCATCCCATAGACTCATCACATCCACTGAGCAGTAAAACCCAAGCAACCTCTCAATGAGCGCACTCACCAAAGTATTCAACCAGACTAAAGGTCATTGATTTTTTAGCAGGCACAAAAAAGCCGAACAAGGAGTTCGGCTTTAAGCTATTAAATATTATGTAATCACAAAAGATGAGTGGCGTCCCATAGGGGGTTCGAACCCCTGTTACCGCCGTGAAAGGGCGGTGTCCTAGGCCTCTAGACGAATGGGACACAAATAAACTAAAATACTTTCTTCACACAAGCATCACAATAAAGTGATGGCGTCCCATAGGGGGTTCGAACCCCTGTTACCGCCGTGAAAGGGCGGTGTCCTAGGCCTCTAGACGAATGGGACACATAGCTTCATTACTGAAGACTTAAATTCTTCACCTAAGTGAAGATGGAGCGGGAAACGAGGCTCGAACTCGCGACCCCAACCTTGGCAAGGTTGTGCTCTACCACTGAGCTATTCCCGCATTGCTAACCACTACCCTATCGCTAGAATCAGTCGTTATATCGATTCTTGCGAATCAAATTCTCTACTTTATAGCCTAACTATAAAGTGGCGTCCCATAGGGGGTTCGAACCCCTGTTACCGCCGTGAAAGGGCGGTGTCCTAGGCCTCTAGACGAATGGGACACATAGCTTCATTACTGAAGACTTAAACTCTTCACCTAAGTGAAGATGGAGCGGGAAACGAGGCTCGAACTCGCGACCCCAACCTTGGCAAGGTTGTGCTCTACCACTGAGCTATTCCCGCAAAAACTAAAACCAACAAAGCAAATTGTACTAGACGACATACCATCTCTATGAAAAGATGGCGTCCCATAGGGGGTTCGAACCCCTGTTACCGCCGTGAAAGGGCGGTGTCCTAGGCCTCTAGACGAATGGGACAACGTTACAGACTTGCTGTGTGAGCGGGTGCGTATATTACTGTTACTAATCTGAAAATCAACAGTTTTTTTAATATTTTGTCTAAACGAATCGAAAAGTTACTTTTAAAATCAATAGAATCGGAGCATTTATGCAATTCAAGCCTGCGCTTTTAACTTTTACTCTTTCTGCCGCCCTATTAGCTGGTTGCTCAACCACGCATTACATTGATATTTCACCTAAAGCAGATATAAAAACCAATACCTATACAAATAACAAAGTCATTGAAGTTCTAACAACAACGAAACTATCCAAAACTGTTGGTGCAATCGACACTGGCATTAAGGAGCATGCTGACATCTTAATTGCCAACGACATCAAAGAAAGCGTTAAAGAAAGCGTGCTAGAAGGCATAAAAGCCTTAGGCTTTACACCAGAGCAAGGATTATTACCAGCCAGCACCATAGCCATCGAAATCTCAAAGATGAGCTATACCACTAAGGTAGAAACCCTAAAGACTGTTGCAACACTTGACTTTGAACTGAAAGTTACCACAACTGCCAAGGGCCAAATCTATAAAGCTAATTATGGGTCTCAAAAAATCAAAGAGTACGGCACCATGCCATTTAGAGAAACCGTCGAAGAAGACATGACTGACCTAGCCAGCCAAACGGTTACCCGACTGCTAAATGACAGCAACGTCATCATTCTCCTTAAAGACTAGCTAATAGCTTACTGCCCCACCTCATATTAAGGGTCATAGCCAGCATTTACCGTGTGGCCATGGCCTTTTTTCATCTCGCCCCCCTTTATGACTAAGACGTTTGCCCCAAAGCCTATTCAGTGTAAGATCAATCCACTACAGCACATTATGCAGAAGGAATCGGTGTGGAAATTCGCAAGTCTAATAAATTAGCCAATATCTGTTATGAAATCCGTGGACCAGTGTTAAAAGAAGCTATGCGCATGGAAGAAGAAGGCCAACGCGTTTTAAAGCTCAATATTGGTAACCCAGCGCCATTCGGCTTTAAGGCCCCAGATGAAATACTGGTTGATGTGATACGTAATTTACCAACGGCACAAGGCTACTGCGAATCCAAAGGCTTATTTGCTGCCCGCAAAGCAGTGATGCAGAAGTACCAAGCCATGGGACTTAAGTCAGCAAACGTCAATCATGTTTGGATGGGCAATGGCGTTAGTGAACTAATCGTCATGGCCATGCAAGCACTACTCAATGACGGTGACGAAATATTGATCCCAGCACCCGACTATCCATTATGGACAGCTGCAGCCACCCTATCTGGTGGGTATGTACGTCATTACCTATGCGATGAAGGTTCAGGCTGGCAACCGGACATACAAGACATTCGCGCTAAGATTTCCAACAAGACAAAAGCCATCGTTATTATCAATCCTAATAACCCAACTGGCGCCGTGTACGAAAAATCCGTGCTTGAAGACATTGTGAAAATTGCTGAAGAGCACAATCTAGTGATTTTCTCAGATGAAATCTACGATCAAATTCTGTATGACGAAGCGCAGCACATCCCTACGGCCACCTTAACCGAAGACCGCGTACCTTGCTTTACCTTTGGCGGCTTATCTAAAGTTTACCGTACTGCAGGTTTTCGTTCTGGCTGGATGATAGCAACCGGCGATAAAAGTCATATTGGCGATTATATAGATGGTGTCGATATTCTGAGTTCCATGCGCTTATGTGCAAACGTACCAGCCCAACACGCCGTACAAACGGCATTGGGCGGCTATCAAACCATCTACGACCTCACAGCACCCGGTGGACGTTTGTATGAGCAGCGTGAAGTAGCATGGCAGGCACTTGATGCCATTCCTGGCGTTCATTGTCATAAACCTCAAGGAGCATTGTACCTTTTTCCAAGACTGGACCCTGCCATTTATAAAATCCAACATGACATGGATTTAGTTCTACGCTTCTTGCAAGAAGAAAAGGTACTGATCGTACAAGGCACCGGCTTTAACTGGCCAACCCCTGACCATGTGCGCTTTGTGTTCCTACCACACATTGAAGAGCTAGCCCCCGCCATGGAGAGATTTGATGCATTTTTGGGACGATTAAGGAAACGTTAATTTCGCTTGAAAATCACTTGAATTCCCCCCACTAAGCCCTACTATGCTTCTATCTATCATTTTTAGGAGCATAAACTATGCGCATCTTGCTTTTTATCCTCACAAACCTTGCGGTAATGGTTGTTGCAGGGATTGTGTTGAGCCTACTTGGCGTTAATGGCTATATGTCTAGCAATGGACTGGATTTCACCTCATTGCTAATTTTCTGTGGTGTGTTTGGTTTTACCGGCAGCTTCATTTCTTTGTTCATGTCAAAATTTATGGCAAAACGAGGTTCTGGTGCGGTAGTGATCGAACAGCCTCGCAATCACAAAGAAGTTTGGCTGTTAGATACCGTTAAAGAGCTTGCAGACAAAGCTGGCATTGATATGCCCGAAGTGGCGATCTTCCCATCCCATGAAGCCAATGCGTTTGCTACAGGCTGGAATAAAAACGCCGCGTTAGTCGCTGTTTCAAGCGGCATGTTAGATCGCTTTTCACCCGACGAAATTAAAGCGGTACTTGGCCATGAAATTGGTCACGTTGCTAATGGCGACATGATCACCCTAACCTTGATTCAGGGGGTGGTGAATACCTTTGTGATGTTTTTTGCGAGAATCGCCGCCTACGCGGTTGATCAGCTTTTACGCCGCAATGATGACGAAGGCTCAGTCGGTTTTGGTTATTACATCGCCACCTTCGTGTTTGAGATCCTATTCGGTGTCCTTGCCTCTATTATTGTCATGTGGTTCTCGCGAGTGCGTGAGTTTAAAGCGGACGAAGCTGGCGCCAAGCTAGCAGGCAAAGGTGCGATGATTGCGGCACTGGCACGCTTACAACAAGAACATGAAGAAAGCCGCATGCCAGACTCCATGCTAGCTTTCGGTATTCGTCGTGGTAAAACACCAACCTTTGGGGAGCTATTCTCAAGCCACCCACCGATTGAAGACCGTATTCGAGCACTTCAAGCCCTTTAATCGGGCTAAAAAAACGGCCGCTTTAAGCGGCCGTTATTACATTTCTTTATCGCTATTTAATTTTGTTCTTCTGTGTTTCCAGAATATACGCTGTTAGAGGAATAACCAACTCCTTGCCGATATCAAGGAAGCTAACCCCATACACATAAAAGAAGTCTGCCCCCATTCTGGTTAAAAATTCATTTTCCACCAGCGAGGCCTGCAAGTCCTCTAACATTTCGATGTTTTGCGACTTAATCTCACAATTCGCTTTTACAACATGATTGAAATCACCAATTCGTAAATTAAAAGCAATGTCCATTTTTTGGCCAACCACACCAAAATCTTCTTTAGCGATTAAGCGTGCGCCCCCCATACTTAGATCAACCACAATACCAATGGCAGAGGCATCAATAGAGCCCTCTAGGTTTGTCGGCTCTAGGTTAGCCACCAAGTAAGTTTCCACGCGAACTGTTTGACGAACTGTTGAGGTCTCCACATATTCGGGGTAAGCGATATGTAAATGAGCGGCTGGCTCCAAGTAGCTTTTCGCTACTTTACTGGAAAAAGCACACACTTGAGTCGCCAGCATTAAACGCACATTCACCAATTGGCTCTCACGAACCAAAATGTTTTTGCCCTTTACTCGAGGGCAAGACAAGATCAAAGAAGAACCTGGTATTCCACCCAACACCTTCACCATATGACGGCCTGGAGGAGAGATAAATTCTAACTGTACTGCTGTGCCCATTGGTACGTCTAAATCACCAAGATCTACTTGCTTTACGCCAGCCATGAGTTTCCTTTTATTTACTATTATTTGCTGTCATATCGACTGAAAAGCCAACTGATTTAAGGATATTTCCTTCTTCAGCCTTATCCATAGACACATAACAAGAATTTAACTCATCACGCTCTGTGTAATTCTTTCTTAGCCAATCAAACACTCTAGGGTGCTTTTGCATTCTATATTGATAACGCATTGCGGCATCATCACGAGCTAGGTTATAAATACCATGAATTGCCCTAGCAATCATTTCTTCTTTATCACCAAGATTAAATATATTTATAGATTGAACCCAACCAGCACTAATCGCGGTCTCAGCTAATCCACTAGGAACAGATACCCTTAAAAACTCACACAAGGCCTGAAAGACCATCCAAGTACCCTTTTCCCGCCCTTGTTTGCTATACCCTGCAATATGAGGAGTCGCGATATCCACCAGAGCAAACAATTCCCTGTTAATTTCCGGCTCATTGCTCCACACATCTAACACCAGATTGAATGCACCACCACGAGCATGAAAAGCTTGTATTAAAGCCGCCTCATCAATGATGCCACCTCTTCCCGCAGATATAATGGTGGCATTCTCGGGTAACTGAGCCAATAAAGGCGCATCAATCATTCCTTTGGTAGGAAAATCTGAGCCTGTTGTTAAAGGCGCATGAAGACAAAGAATATCCGACTGCATTACTTCTTCAAGACCCACGAAATTAACGCCCTGTATTGTTTGGTTAGCTTTGAAAGGGTCGTGCACAACTACGTCTAAGCCTAAAGAAACAAAGCGCTGACAAACAATTTGACCTACATTACCAAAACCAATAATACCGATGCGCTTTGAGCACCAGTTCAGTGATTTAGTAAAATACAAAGAACTCAAGGCGCTGAAAACATAATCTGCTACTGCTTCAGCATTACACCCAGGAGCACTAGCAAATTGAATGCCCTGTTGTTGCAAATACGTTTGATCGATGTGATCTACACCAATAGTGGCGCTGCCCACAAACTTGATTTGGGTGCCTTCCAGTAGTACGGGCGTTACTTTAGTAACCGATCGCACTAAAAGCACTTCGGCGTCTTGTAACTGGTCTTTTGTGAGTTGACGACCGTCAACTAAACAAACATCCCCTAGATGCGAAAACAAAGCCTTGGCATTTGGCATGTTTTCATCTGCAATTATTTTCATACTGCTGCTTAATAAAATCGTGAAAATTCAGCTCTACAGAGCGCAAAGCCAATAAATATTTGGCAAAAATTTCGCCTCGAGGCGGCAAACCAGATTCAAGGTAATCTGCTATTTGCTGATTAACGGCTAACGCAAAATGGCGATCATCGTGATCCACTAACGCCAAGTTATCTACGCTTACTCGGAAATTAAGCCCTAAACTCCAGTGCAGAATACACTCCAACGCCTGAGGCTTAACCTCTACCTTCTCAAATTCTAATTGACTCGCTTCATCTCTCGTATCAGTTTCATACCAATAACCATAATCCTCTTGGTCACGCCTCTTTGCGCCGGCAATGCACCAATGACTAATTTCATGCAGAGCACTGGACACATAATCAGAGCGAAAAAAAACACGTGCAGGTAAGGTTTTTGTACTAGGTAGGTATAGAGGCTCTTCGGCCCCACCAACTAATCGAGTATTAAAAGTCTCAAGAAAACAGTCGTCAAATGCGGCTATCAGCTGTTCACAGTGCATCGACAATCACTCAAAAAAAGAAACGCATTATGCCACATCAAACAAAAGTGCGCCATGACAGAGACTCCGTCATGGCGCACTTGTAATGGGTTTGACTTTTTAAAATTAGCCTCTAAAGTATCTCGCCGGTACAAATGGCATAGCAGCCTTAGTTAACGGAATACTCTTACCACGAACCTGAGCGAACAAAGGCTCTTCAGATGTCAAAGATTGACTATCAACATAGGCCATAACAATTGGCTGAGATAAGCTTGGTGAGAAACCACCACTGGTCACTTTCCCTTTGCAATCGCCCTGTTCATTGAAGATCTCTACCCCTTCACGCACAGGCGCCTTGCCATCAACTAAGAAACCAACGCGCTTTTTGCTAGTGGGCTCACCAAATTGCGCAAGAATTTTTTCTGCGCCCGGGAAGCCTCCTGCACGCTCACCATCTAATCGGCGAACTTTCTGAATCGCCCAATTTAATGACGCCTCAACTGGGCTAGTGGTTAAATCTATGTCATGACCATACAAGCAAAGGCCAGCCTCTAGACGCAACGAGTCACGGGCACCCAAACCAATCCACTCAACTTCTTCATATGCCAGTAATTGCTCAGCAAAGGCTTGCGCCATGTTATTAGGAACAGAAACTTCATAACCATCTTCCCCTGTGTAACCTGAACAACTTACCCACAGTTCAACATCTTGCCATGTGAACTTAAGGCTTTGCATAAAGGTCATTGATGCCACTTCAGGAATCAAACGGGCAAACACTTCACGCGCCTTAGGTCCTTGAATGGCTAGCAGGGCTCTATCCTCAACAGGAATAACCTCACAATCCGTCAAGTTTGCTTGCATATAAGCAATGTCCTGCTCCTTACAAGCAGCATTCACCACCATGAAGATATCATCACCCCAGTTGGCAAACATCAAATCATCACTAATACCGCCTTCTGCTGTGGTAAAGAGTCCATAGCGCTGGGTATTGAGCGCCAAGCCTTGTACATCGACAGGCAAAATGGTTTCTAAGGCGTTTTTAACGGTCGCCCCCTTAATAATGACTTGTCCCATATGAGAGACGTCAAACAGACCAACTTGCTCACGCACCCATAGATGCTCTTTCTTAACACCAAGGGGATATTGAACTGGCATTTCATAAGCAGCAAATTCAACCATTCGTGCATTTGCCGCAATATGTTGCTCATAAAAAGCTGTACGTTTCATGTTTTCACCTCAAGCAAATTGTCTTTCTTGTTTCCAATAAGAAACAGAGTAGCGAAAACCACCTAGCATTGACAAGTAACAGGCCTAAATAATTTGCTTTCCTAGCAGATATAACGCCCTATTTATTTTATTAAACACTTGGTCAAATTAAATTAGGAAAGTTTTAAAAGTTTTTCGCTTTCGTGTTTCCAATTGGAAACTTTTTGGCTATGATTATCAAAAGTTAGCAGGTGCACAATGATTTTAGGACCTATTAAATTGATCTTTTTTCATTTTATTAGGTGCTCTAAGTGTTATTATACGCATGACTCATTGTCCTATTAGACATCCATGTTTATTCAAGAGGAATTATTCCATGGCCAACACCGAAGCCTTTTTCAGCCAAACTCTGGTTGAGCGTGATCCTGAACTATTTGCCACTATTGTTGAAGAACAAGAGCGTCAAGAAGTTGGTATCGAACTAATCGCATCAGAAAACATTACCTCTAAAGCGGTTTTAGAAGCTCAAGGCTCAGTTCTAACAAACAAATATGCAGAAGGCTACCCTAACCGTCGTTACTACGGTGGTTGTGAAGCCGTTGACCAAACTGAACAATTGGCCATTGATCGTGCTAAAAAACTCTTTAACTGTGAATTTGCCAATGTACAGCCTCACTCAGGCGCTCAGGCAAACGGCGCAGTAATGCTAGCACTGTTACAACCAGGTGATACCATTCTCGGCATGTCTTTGGACGCCGGTGGTCACTTGACTCACGGTGCGCCACCAGCCCAATCTGGCAAATGGTTTAATGCGGTTCAATATCAAGTTAACCCTGACACATTATTGATCGATTACGATGCGATCGAAGCTCAAGCTTTAGAATGCAAACCAAAAATGATCATTGCGGGTGGCTCAGCTATCCCACGCGTTATCGATTTCAAACGCTTCCGTGAAATTGCCGATAAGGTTGGCGCTTACTTGTTTGTTGATATGGCTCACATTGCGGGTCTTGTTGCAACAGGTGCTCACCCCTCTCCACTTCCGCATGCTCACATTGTAACCACAACGACTCACAAAACATTGCGTGGCCCTCGTGGTGGTATGATCCTTACTAACGACCTTGATCTAGGTAAGAAAATAAACTCTGCTGTATTCCCAGGCTACCAAGGTGGTCCTTTGATGCACGTGATCGCAGGTAAAGCCGTTGCCTTTGGTGAAGCGCTTAAACCTGAATTCACAACTTACATTAATCAAGTTGTTGCCAATGCCAAAGTACTGGCTGAAGTTATGATAGAACGCGGTTGTGACGTTGTAACCGGCGGCACAGACAACCACCTAATGTTGGTTGACCTTCGTCCAAAAGGCTTGAAAGGCAATGTTGCTGATAAAGCCCTTGAACGTGCTGGCATCACTTGTAATAAAAACGGCATTCCGTTTGACACAGAAAAGCCAATGATCACTTCTGGCATCCGTATTGGTACGCCTGCTGCAACGTCTCGCGGTTTCGGTGAAGAAGAGTTCCGTTTAGTGGGTCACCTAATCAGTGATGTATTGGATGGTTTGGTTGAAAGTCCAGAGGGTAACCCTGAAGTTGAAGCTCGCGTACTGAACCAAGTTAATGAGCTTTGCAAACGCTTCCCACTTTATCGTTAATACCTCATGCCCGAGATTTATCTCGGGCTTTTAAACAGAAGGATCATACTAATGAGTAACATCCCAGCAAATTTAAAGTATGCAGAGTCTCATGAGTGGGTTTTAGATAATGGCGACGGCACTGTTACCGTTGGCATTACAGACCACGCTCAAGATCTATTGGGCGATGTCGTTTATGTCGAGCTACCTGAAATCGGCCTTGAAACCTCTGCTGCAGAACAGTTTTCTCTCGTTGAATCTGTTAAGGCCGCCTCCGATATCTACGCACCTATTTCCGGTGAAGTAGTTGCCGTAAACGAAGCGCTAGAAGATGCTCCTGAACTGATCAACGAAGAACCTTTCGAAGGCGCCTGGATTGCTAAAATCAAATTAAGCGACAGCTCCGAACTCGATAAATTACTTGATGCCGAAGGCTATTCAGCCTCAATTGAGTAAGCTCTAAACTGGCGTTTTGCGCTCATTGCAAGACGCCAATATCTCCCGATAATTTCTAATAGGTAGAACGCCATGACTTCGTGTATCCGCGATTTGTTAAATAGTGATGAATTCATTTCACGTCACATTGGGCCAGACGCCAATGAACAGGCTAAAATGCTGGCCAGTATAGGCACGGACTCCTTAGCTTCATTAATTGAGAAAACTGTTCCACAAGCAATTCGCCAAGCCAATCTAGAATTAAGCTCTCAACCCATCAGCGAAAATGAAGCACTTGTTCAATTGCAAGCCATTGCGAAACACAACAAAGTCGCTCGCTCTTTTATTGGTATGGGCTACCACGACACGCATGTGCCTTCCCCTATTCTACGCAACCTATTAGAAAACCCAGGCTGGTACACGGCCTACACACCTTACCAACCAGAGATTTCTCAAGGTCGTCTAGAAGCACTGCTAAACTTCCAGCAAGTCGTTATCGACCTTACTGGCATGGAAATTTCTAACGCCTCTTTGCTTGATGAAGCGACCGCAGCAGCGGAAGCCATGACACTGATGAAGCGTTCCAACCGCAAGAAAAGCGATACTTTGTTTGTAGCCAACCACTGCCTACCACAAACCATTGACGTGGTAAAAACCCGCGCGGAACTGCTTAACATTGAAGTCGTCGTTGATGATATTGCCAATTTTTCACAACATGATGTATTTGGTGCCATTGTTCAATACCCAGGTATCGACGGCACAGTGACAGACCTTACTGACTTTATTGCCGAGGCTCATGAGCAAGGCGCTTTGGTGAGTACAGCGGTTGACCTATTGGCACTCGTGTTGATCAAATCTCCTGGTGAAATGGGTGCAGATATTGTTTTCGGTAGCGCTCAACGCTTTGGCGTGCCAATGGGGTTCGGTGGCCCTCACGCTGCATTCCTAGCAACCAAAGATGCCTATAAGCGTTCTATGCCAGGCCGAGTCATTGGTGTTTCAAAAGACAGCCATGGCAAACCTGCACTGCGTATGGCCATGCAGACTCGCGAGCAGCACATTCGCCGCGAAAAAGCCACATCAAACATCTGTACCGCTCAAGCATTACTGGCAATGATGGCTGGTTTTTATGCCGTTTATCACGGCCCTCAAGGCCTTAAGAAAATTGCTAAGCGTGTAGCGGCTTTAACCCATTGCTTCGCTACGGCATTAAAAGCAAACAGCTTCACTTGTAACGATCACTACTTCGACACCCTTGTTATTGACACCAACGCCGCCACTGATGACATCATTGCCGCAGGTCAAAACAAGCTAATGAACTTTTACAAGGTTAGCGATGCTCAACTGTCCTTAAGCTTTAATGAAACCATCACTATGGAAGACCTTAGTGATCTAGCCGAATGTTTTGGTTTCAAACTAGACACTTCTGAGATTGCTGAAGCGGCTTCAGCACAAGGCTTCGATGACAGCCTATTACGTCAAGATAGCATTCTGTCTCACCCTGTATTCAACAGTCATCATAGCGAAACTGAATTGATGCGCTATATGCATCAGTTAGAGGTTAAAGACATCGCCCTAAACCAAAGTATGATTCCTTTGGGGTCCTGTACGATGAAACTTAACGCCGCATCGGAAATGATTCCGGTGACTTGGGCTGAGTTTGGACGTATCCATCCATTTGCACCAGACTACCAAGTATCTGGTTACCACACTTTGCTTAACGAGCTAATCGACATGCTCGCCAAAGCAACTGGCTATGACACAGTTTCTTTGCAACCTAACTCTGGCGCTCAAGGGGAATACGCGGGGCTTATCGCTATCGATAAATACCACAAATCTCGCGGTGACGACGGTCGTAACATCTGCCTAATCCCAAGCTCTGCCCATGGTACTAACCCAGCTTCAGCAGCATTAGCTGGCATGAAAGTGGTCATTGTTAAATGCGATGAAGACGGCAATATCGATCTTGTTGACCTTGCCGCCAAAGCTGAAAAACATGCAGATCAACTGAGCTGCATTATGGCCACCTACCCTTCTACTCACGGTGTATTTGAAGAACACATTCGAGAAGTCTGTGACATTGTTCACAAGTTTGGCGGCCAGGTATACATCGATGGCGCTAACTTAAATGCACTGGTTGGTGTGGCACCTCCAGGCAGCTTTGGTGGTGATGTCTCCCACTTAAACCTGCACAAAACCTTCTGTATTCCCCACGGTGGTGGTGGCCCAGGCATGGGACCTATCGGTGTTAAATCCCATTTGGCGCCTTTCTTACCAGGTCACGCAGTGACACCGGTACTGGGTATGGCAGAGCAACATGGTGCCGTCTCCGCAGCACCCTATGGCAGTGCCAGCATATTAGTCATCACTTGGATGTACATTAAGATGATGGGCGACATTGGCTTACGTGATGCGACTTACAACGCCATCCTAAATGCCAACTACGTAGCTAAGCGTTTGAGCGGCCATTACCCTGTGCTTTACACCGGCAAAAACAATACTGTCGCCCATGAATGCATAATCGATATTCGTCCGTTGAAAGCTGAGTCAGGCATTAGTGAAGAAGACATTGCCAAGCGTTTAATGGATTTTGGTTTCCATGCGCCAACGATGTCTTTCCCTGTTGCGGGCACGCTTATGATAGAGCCAACCGAATCCGAAAACCTTGAAGAACTGGATCGCTTTTGTGATGCCATGATTCAAATTCGCCAAGAGATTGCTAAAGTGCAATCAGGCGACTGGCCTTTAGAGGACAACCCTCTTGTAAATGCCCCTCATACCGCTGACAGCTTGCTAGGGATCGAATGGGCACACGCCTACACCCGTAAAGAAGCGGCTTACCCACTAGCTTGGATTAAAGCGCGAAAATACTGGCCTCCTGTTGGACGCATAGACAATGTTTACGGAGATCGTAACTTGTTTTGTGAATGCCCACCGATTGACAGTTATGAAGACTAACTAGTCTTAACAAGCGAGTAACTCATTTCCAGCAGGATAAAAGTTACTCGCTTTTTTTTGCCTAAAAAATCACAGCGTACATATTGACCAAAAAACCGACTCGCAAGCGTCAATATAAAATTTGTTTTAGTCTTGTAATCCACAATCACACTAAATTACAAACTTCAAAATAGATATTCCTAACCGAGTGGTAGAATTCATTTTTATAAAGTCTGAGGCCAAATGATGCCCGTAAGCCAGACTTAGGATTTTATCGGTGTTAGATATTAAAATTAAAAACATCCTTCGCAAACTACTTGGGGATCAAAACTCCCCGACTCAATATACCCACCATGCAGCACTCATCACTTGCAGCGGTGGCTACCTCTTTTCCTCTTGGTTCAATTATTTTTACCACGCTTCAGATATAGGAAATGTGTATTTTCAGTTGGCTTTAGGGCTTTTTTTAGCTTGGATATGGTTTCGCTCAAGGTTTCACAACCAGTTCGACACCATGGCAATTGTGTTTATGATGCTGATGCCAATATTAAGCGTGCCGGTAAATTGGTTTTTTAATGCCGGATCCTGTGGACCAACTTATTTACTAGGTTTAGCGGCTCTAATTTATATAACGGCAAACTTTAGACAGTTTGGCATTTACCAGAAAATAGCCCAAGGGCTTTGTATCTTGATTCCATTACCACTAATGATTATTGAGAGACAAAACCCAGATTGGATTTTCAACTATCCTAACTTAGAAACTCAGCAGATCGACTTGATCGTGTCATTTTTTTTGGTGAGTCTTGTCATGCTATTGCTTATCTCTGCCAACACTATGCACTTTCGGCTCGAACAACAGAAGGTGGAAGCCTTATCCGTCCGATTACGCTTATTGTCTGAACAAGACTCTTTAACTGGGCTATCTAACCGACACATCTTAGAAAGAGAATACAGTGCGTGGCAGAACAATACAGATCAGCTGTGTTTAGCCATCATTGATTTAGATTGGTTCAAGCAAGTAAACGATAATTATGGTCATGCCTATGGGGACCATGTACTTCGAAAATTAGCAGAACTTTTACAAGAAAGTGCCGTAAACTCAAATGGACTCGCAGTAAGGTTGGGTGGCGAAGAGTTTGTTTTACTTATGCCGATCAGTAAAATGGAAGCTTTTACCAACTTAAACGTATTAGCAGACAAATTACGCAACACAAGTTTTGAGCATGGCACCATTACCTTTAGTGCTGGCCTTATTGAGGTCAACACACTGGATAACCAGATTGAAAGTTTAAAAAAAGCAGACACCTTGCTCTATGAAGCCAAGAACAGTGGCCGAGATAGAATAGCTATGGATTATGAATGTTCATAGATGTGGCGGCTGGACGCTACCACATTCTACTTTTATACGTTAAGAAAACTTAGCCACCAACACATTGCTCATCAATTGTTGCCAAGACTTTTCAATCGGCGCTTCTAACAAAAGGCGCTCTCCTTGTAACGCCATATCTAGACGAGTCGCATGCAAACAAAGTCTTTTAAAGCCTAACTCTTTGGTAAGCTTTAATTGCTCTGCACTGGCATATTTTTCATCCCCCACTATCGGATAGCCCGCATGCAAAGCATGCACCCTGATTTGGTGAGTACGACCGGTAACAGGCTCACACTCTACTAAACTGTAATCTTCAAACTGACGCACCAATTTAAAACGCGTTAAACTTTCTTTACCATCATGATGTACTTTCACCACACGTTCACCAGATTTCAGTTCGTTTTTTAATAATGGGGCATTAACCTGTACTTTGCGTTTTGGCCAGTGGCCGTATACCAAAGCAAGATAAGTTTTCTGTAACCCTGTTTTTTCTCTGAGCGCAGTGTGAAGCTCTTTTAGAACGGCACGTTTTTTGGCGATCATGATGAGTCCTGATGTATCTCGATCAAGTCGATGAGCAAGCTCAACAAATTTTTCTTGCGGTCGTATTTGGCGAATTATCTCAATCAAACCAAAACTCAAACCACTACCGCCATGTACAGCAATACCTGACGGCTTATCGACAACGATAAGACCCTTATCTTCATACACAATGCGAGATTCAATTTCTGCTTTTAAACGTTCAGGCAGGCTGGGCTTATCCGCTTCTGGCGCAATGACAATTGGCGCAATTCGAACAATATCACCCATTTGTAAGCGATAGTCTGGTTTAGTGCGCTTTTTATTGACGCGAATTTCACCTTTACGAAGTAAATTATAGATTTTTCCTTTAGGCACGCCTTTAAGAAAGGTAACCAAGAAGTTATCGATTCTCTGATCAATATTATTTTCGTCTATGGTGACGTATCTAACAGCTGGACGAGGGCTGTTATTTTGCTCTAATTCCGACATAACCAAAGATTGCTTTCCTTTATAATTGAAGCACTTAGTTTTTACTGTTATATTCACATTCGCAAAGGGTAAGAGGCAACAAAACACCTCGAAGATATGATGCAAGAAATGAATGAAACGGTGAAGCGACACTTCACCCTCCTATCTTACCTCTGTAACAGTCAATCTTAAATAATAAACCGCATGATTCGGACAAATCCGCTTCAGTGGAAAGTATTCTCGTTACTTACAGGGCATTGCATAAGCATTTCTCTATTAAAGAAAAAAGAGATAGGTTAAGACAGTATTTGGAACTTATTACGGCAGCGACCGCATCAAGCGTTTAATAACAATGAACGTATCGCGTACTCCACTCGCCTGAACAATACCAATAAGAAATTCTCGACCTAAGTCTGCACGTTTAGTACGACTTACCTTCCTTTGAATGGAATCTGTTCGACTCAGCTAACAGAGTTCACAAATAAAATGATTAGAATGCTAATAAATGCAACTCAACAAGAAGAGTTGCGCGTTGCCCTAGTTGATGGACAGCGTTTGTATGATCTTGATATCGAATCTGGTTCACGAGAGCAAAAAAAGTCGAATATTTATAAAGGCCGAATTACTCGCATTGAACCCAGTCTTGAAGCGGCATTTGTCGATTTTGGTGCTGAACGTCACGGCTTCCTCCCTCTTAAAGAAATTTCCAAAACCTACTTTTCTAAAAAATCCAATCACGAAGGCCGCATCAACATCAAAGATGTTCTTAGCGAAGGTCAAGAAGTAATTGTTCAAGTAGATAAAGAAGAGCGAGGCAACAAGGGCGCTGCCCTAACAACATTTGTTAGCTTGGCTGGGCGTTACTTAGTGCTAATGCCAAACAATCCTAGAGCGGGTGGTATTTCTCGTCGTATTGATGGAGATGATAGATCACAACTTAAAGAGGCTATGTCTGGCCTTAAAACACCTGAAAATGGTGGCTTAATTGTTCGTACTGCTGGCGTTGGTCGCTCGACTGAGGAGCTACAGTGGGATTTGGACTACCTAGATACACTATGGTCATCTATTACTAAAGCAGCCTCTGAAAAACCAGCACCATTCTTGATATATCAAGAAAGTAACATCGTTATTCGTGCGATTCGCGACTACTTACGTGAAGACATTGGCGAAGTGCTGATCGATGAAAAAAGTGCTTACCAAGATGCGATTAACTTTGTTATGCAGGTGATGCCGCATTTCAAATCTCGTATTAAAATGTACACAGACTCCACGCCATTGTTCAACCGTTTCCAGATCGAGACACAAATAGAAACCGCTTTCCAACGCGAAGTTAGACTACCTTCTGGTGGTTCAATCGTTATCGACCCAACCGAAGCGTTAGTGTCCATCGATATCAACTCCGCTAGAGCAACAAAGGGCGGTGACATTGAAGAAACCGCTCTACAAACTAACTTAGAAGCAGCAGACGAGATTGCTCGCCAGTTACGTCTGCGTGACATTGGCGGCTTGGTGGTTATCGACTTTATCGATATGACGCCGGTACGTAACCAGAAAGAAGTCGAAAATCGCATGAAAAATGCCCTTGAGGCAGATCGCGCCCGTGTACAACTGGGCCGTATTTCTCGCTTCGGTTTGCTTGAGATGTCCCGTCAACGCTTGCGCCCTTCACTAGGGGAAACCAGTGGCATTGTGTGTCCACGTTGTAATGGTCAAGGTTTTATCCGTGACGTTGAGTCTCTTGCTTTATCTGTGCTTCGCCTTATAGAAGAAGAATGTTCTAAAGAACGTACTGCTCAAATCAGAGCGGTGTTGCCTGTATCTGTTGCAACTTTCTTGCTAAACGAAAAACGTACCAACATCGCCAAGATCGAAAAGCGCAACAGTGTTCATATCATTCTTGTGCCAAACCCTCATATGGAAACACCGCATTTTGAGGTTGAGCGTATTCGCGATGACAGCAGTGTTGTGACGCAAAACGAAAACAGCTACACGCTTGTAGAAACACCAGAGCAGCCACCTTATGAACCACGTCAGGTTAACGAAGATGTGCGCCCTCAAGCCGCTGTCACTAGTATTGCACCGAACGCACCAGCACCTGAACATAAAGCGCCGGTAACGCCTGCACCTAAAGCAAAAGTAAATAAGCCAAGCTTGTTAAGCCGTCTATTTACAGCGCTATTTGGTGATGCCCCAAGTGCTAGCGAAAAGGCGTCCAAAGAGAAAAACACATCACAACATAACAGAAAAACGACCACCAACGACAAGCCAAAAGCGAAGTCTAGTAATCGTCCGAATCGTAACAAGCGCAGTGCCAAACATCAGAACGCTGATCGTGATAATTCGAATGAAAACCAACGCTCTACTCGTCAATCACGTCGAGAAGAAGCGGAAGCTGGAACAAAAGGTAACCGTCGTAACCGCAATAACAAGTCGGATAGCCAAGAACCTCGCGCTGAAAAGCAAGAAGCGGCAGTAAAACCTTCTCGTCAGCCTAAAGCAAAACAAGTACCTGAAGTAAAGGAAAGAAAACGTGACCGCAATGAAAATCGTCGTCGTAACGGCAAGCTAAAAGATGAAGCTCTTGAAGCAGGAAAATTAAAAGAGCAAGAAGAAGCGAATGCTTTAGAAGCTGCTCAGATTAATGAAGCCGCGCAAAAAGATGATAACGCTGATGCACCTCGTGAACGTCGCTCACGTCGCTCGCGTCGTTCTCGCCGCCCTCAGAAAGAGGATAACACTCAACAAACGCTAACTGAAAGTAACGAAACGACAGACAACAATGATGCCAAAGCAGCACCTGTGGTAGAAGTTGCTAATCATAAAGAGGAAGCCACCCCAGTAGCTGAAACGACTGCAGCAGTTGAAGAAACACCTGTAGCGGCAGAAGCTCCGGCAGTTGAAGAAACACCTGTAGTTGAAGAAGCACCTGTAGTTGAAGAAGCACCTGTAGCGGTAGAAGCTCCAGTAGTTGAAGAAACGCATGTAGCGGTAGAAGCTCCGGCAGTTGAAGAAGCTCCAGTAGTTGAAGAAACGCCTGTAGCGATAGAAGCTCCGGCAGTTGAAGAAGCTCCAATAGTTGAAGAAACGCCTGTAGCGATAGAAGCTCCAGTAGTTGAAGAAACGCCTGTAGCGGTAGAAGCTCCGGCAGTTGAAGAGACACCTGCAGCAACTGAAACCAAGCCTGCTCGTCCGGCTCGTTCACCTAGGCGTGGTCGCGGCAAGCCAACAGTGAAAGCTGATAACAGCACGATTCAACCTCCTGTTGAACTTCCAGAGGCCATTCTTGCCCAGCAAGAACAAATCCGTAAGGAACAGGAAGAGAAACGTAATGCAGCCGGCCAAAGACGTCGCTCTACAGGACGCGTTAAAAACGACCCTAGACTAGAACGCACTACCACTGACAGCACTTCACAAGAAGCAGCTGAACAAGAGTAGTTTTGCTTTAAAGTTACGCAAAGAGCCCGCTTTATGCGGGCTCTTTTGTAACTTAGGCTTTTTAAATGTTAATCTGCCAAATAGTATTTTCATACTAAGATATTTAACACAACTAACATTAGATGAATGGGCACACAAACTAATGATAATTGATTTTTCTCGCTTTAAAGATTGGTCTCTAGTGGGCGACCTTTTCGGTGGGGTAACCACTGCTATCGTCTCTTTACCACTTGCTCTCGCCTTTGGGGTTGCGTCCGGCGCTGGGGCAGAAGCCGGTTTATGGGGAGCCATA
Source organism: Marinomonas sp. (assembly GCF_039940335.1). Classification (GTDB taxonomy): domain Bacteria; phylum Pseudomonadota; class Gammaproteobacteria; order Pseudomonadales; family Marinomonadaceae; genus Marinomonas. Next base: position 23,373 of record NZ_JBDVGW010000010.1, read on the forward strand.
TTAGTCGGCTTATTTGCGGCCTTATTTGGCGGCTCGACTTCGTTAATTTCTGAACCGACGGGACCCATGACGGTTATCATGACCGCCGTTTTAACCAGCATGCTAGCGAGCTACCCGGAAGGTGGTGTGGCCATGGCTTTCACTGTCGTGATGATGGCCGGACTCTTCCAAATAACCTTAGGCTACTTGAAGCTTGGGAAATACATCACTCTTATGCCCTATAGCGTTATTTCAGGCTTCATGTCAGGCATAGGTGTCATACTAATAATTTTGCAATTAGCCCCCTTCCTTGGCCACCCTTCACCCGCTGGCGGTGTAATGGGTACAATCACTGCGTTACCTAATCTAATTCTTGAACTCAAGTTTTCCGAGCTATTTTTGGGCGCTCTAACGCTAGGGGTTTTGTTTTATTTACCTAAAAAGTGGCGCCGCCTAGTGCCCCCTCAACTCGTGGCCTTGGTTGTCGTCACTTTGATTTCAATGTTACTTTTCAGTGATACAGGTGTTCGCAGAATTGGTGAAATTCCATCGGGTTTACCTGCCATTCAATGGCCACACTTTGGCTCTGAAGTCATGATGGAGATGGTCATTGACGCCCTTGTCTTAGGCACTTTAGGTTGCATCGACACCTTACTAACGGCAGTGATTGCCGATAGCTTGACTCGAAAAGAGCACGACTCAAACCGTGAACTTGTCGGTCAAGGTGTCGCCAATTTGTTCTCCGGTCTATTAGGCGGCTTACCAGGTGCTGGCGCTACCATGGGTACGGTTGTTAACATTCAGTCGGGCGCCAAATCCCCAATTGCCGGCATAGTGCGTGCTTTTATCTTGCTATTGGTGGTGTTGGGAGCCTCCCAGCTTACCAGTCCTATTCCGATGGCGGTGTTAGCCGGTATTGCTCTCTATGTAGGGATTAACATTCTTGATTGGAGTTTCTTAAAGCGAGCCCATAAAGTCGCTTTAATGCCGACTATTATCATGTATGGCGTCATGGCACTCACTGTCTTTGTTGACCTTATGGTTGCCGTGGGTATTGGTGTATTCATTGCCAACATCATTACCATTGAAAAACTCAGCCGCTTACAATCAGGTAATGTTAAAGCCATTAGCGATGCAGACGATGACGTTCCTCTTACCGAAGACGAAAGAGAGTTGCTTGATCAAGCAGAAGGACGCGTTCTCGTATTTTATCTTTCCGGCCCTATGATATTTGGCGTAAGTAAAGCCATCGCAAAACACCACAATCGCATTCATCAATATAAAGCAGTTGTATTGGATCTAAGTGCTGTGCCTATGATGGACTTAACCGTTAGTTTAGCACTGGAAAACGCCATCAAAGATGCTATTGAAGCTGGATGTGACGTCTATATCTTTAGCCCGAACGGCCAAACCACAGAACGTTTAGAAAAGCTTGGCGTCATGCAACGCTTACCCCACAATGCTTTTTGTGATTCGCGAAAATCCGCTCTAGAGCACGCGGTTAACAACCTTTCTTAATACTAAAGGCTAACGATTAACCTAGCTTAATCGTTAGCCTACCTCAGCGAGTCGTTATAATTAACCAAAACCGTCACCCCCCTATTCAGCTAGACTTTTTTATTGCATTATAAATCTTTCAGTCACTTCAATGATCCAGAAAGGTGAATTTGCAAGATAACAAATGAGTTGATTATGACCGATGTATTAGCAGCAGAGTTTTCCAGTAGCGATAAAAGTCAATTTTTCCATAGTGAGCTCACTGAACAAAAAGTACTGATTATTGATGACCTATCCGACATGCGGATATTACTTAAGTCACTTATGGTCAATTTAGGCTATGGATTTATTGATACCATCCCAACGGCCAAACGCGCTTTTGAAAGTATTCGCAACACTCAATATGATCTAATTCTCTGCGATTACAATCTCGGTGAAGATTTTAATGGCCAGCATGTTCTTGAATACGCTCGCCGCTTTTACACAACAAGCCACATTTGCAGCTTTATCATGGTCACGGCCGATACCAGCTATGAAAATGTTGTGGGCGTCATGGAATACGAGCCTGACGGTTATCTAGTCAAGCCATTTCTGCCTAATGCTTTCCAGCGACGAATTGAACGCGTTATCGAACAAAAATTTAATTTCTCTCACATTGATAAAGCTCGCGCAGATAAAGACTATGAGTTGATGGAGTCTTTATCTAAAAAAGTCATGCTAGACTTCCCTCAATACCTCAGTTTATGCTTAAAAGCTATTGGAGAATCACTAACAAAACGTGGTCTCTTCAAACAAGCACGAGAGCATTATTTCAGTATTACTCAAGACAAACCCAATTATGCATGGGCTTTTTTCCATTTAGCCTTATGCGATCTAAAGCTTGAATCCCATGCCTTAGCCATAGAACACTTCAAGCAAACACTTTCATTAAACAAACATTTTTTGTCTGCGTACGACCACCTAGCTACAGCTTACGAAGCCAGTGAAGAGCTCACCTTAGCTCAAAAAGCCTTAGTTGATGTACTAGCTATTTCATCAAGATCATTAGAGAGAAACATCAGATTGGGCAAGTTAAGTCTTAAGCTGAATGATTGGGAAACGGCAGAAGTGACTTACTCACGAGTGATTCGCTACGTACGAGAAACAGAGAAAGAGAACTTTGAACGTTATTATGTTCATTTAAGAGTACTAACGAAACTTATAGAGCAAAGACCCGATGATAGTGAACTCACTGAGAAGTTTCGGCGCTCATTATTTCGACTAAGAGTCATCGCCCAGGACAATCCGGTTGCGCTATCAAACTCCTACCGAGCTGAGTTACAAAGGTATTTAATAATTGAGCAATTAGAAGATGCCATCAGAGTTTGGCGAGAATGGGACATTTTAATTCGCAGCCAAGAAGCCGCGCCACTCAACCACCTGCAAGAACTAAACCTTAAACGTAAATTAGGCTTAGTCATCATGACACTGTAAAACGCAATCTAGGTAATAAGTACATATTGTTTATTAACAACAGAATCAGGCTGACTGAGCCAATGCAGAAAGCGTTCTGTGCTCTGCTCACTCTGTGTGCTGTATAAATAGATATGTGATACTGAGCTTTCAACTTTAGACTCATCAATACCCAGAGGGTAAGTCTCAGTTAAGCGTCTTAAGAGTTGCGCAACGACACCTTGGCTAGGCTCAACAATCTCACATCCTTCCTCCATCTCAGCTTTGAAGAAATTCATCACTAAAGGATAGTGTGTACAAGCCAACACTAAAGTATCCACCTTCTGCCGCTTCATTTCAGCACATAATTGCGCGACCGTATGCTGAATTTTAGCCTTGGAATCTGGCCATAAATCGATATCAAAAGCCAGCGACACACTAGAATAAATGGTTACATGACTGTCTAATTTCCACAGATCAATTAGATTGTTCAATCGTTCGCTTTTAGCGGTAAAGGGTGTCGCTAACACAGCCACTTCTCGCCTCTTACTTATACGACAAGCTGGTTTCACAGCAGGCTCTACACCTATCACTGGCAAACTTGTGTGCTGTCTTAGGGTCTCTATACCTGCAACCGTAGCAGTATTGCACGCAACGACAATGGCAGAGACACCCAACATCTCGAAGTATCTGCCAATTTTTAGAAGTCGCTCTTGTAAAGAGGCTTGGTCTTTCTCGCCATAGGGAGCAAATACATCATCGGCGAGATAATGTAGCTCAAGAAATGGCAGTTGATGCTGAATAGCATTTAAAATAGTGATACCACCCACACCTGAATCCATCACACCAACCTTCATGCTAAACTCCTCCCACACGAGAATGAGGCAATATAACCGGCTCGCGCTCAAGCTTAACCGAAAATTTTTCAAATACAGAAAGCTTAATTTGCCCTTCTAGATCAAGCAGAGCATTGGCGGTTTGTTCCTCGTAATTCACCATCACAAGGGCTTGTTTGTCATACACACCAACTCCCTTAAATTTATGACCTTTCCAACCCGCTTGATCAATAAGCCAACCCGCCGCTAGCTTGACTTTTTTACCTGCTGAGAACATCACCATATTAGGGAATTTTTCTTTTAGTAGTTGGGCATGCTCAAGTTCAATTATAGGGTTCTTAAAAAAACTACCTGCATTAGCCAGTTTCGCTGGGTTAGGCAATTTTTCACTGCGTATCTGACAAATTGCTCTATAAAGCGTTTGAATGGAAAGGTTATCCTTCAATCGCTCATTCAACCCACCATACTCTAATGTGTATTTCTCTTGGAGAGATAAGGCCAATTCGATGGATAGGATGCAGTAACGGCCTTTCCATTGCCCCTTGAAATGACTTTCACGGTAGCCAAAACCACATTCTTCTGCCTTCAGCCATTTAATCTCGCTTGTTGCTAAATCGAGCACCTTAACTTGGGTTAAGCAATCTTTGACTTCTACACCGTAAGCTCCAATATTTTGGACGGGGGCGGCACCTGCCGTGCCCGGTATAAGCGCAAGGTTTTCGATTCCGTACCAATCATTTTCAACGGTGAAGGTGACTAAATCGTGCCAATTCTCCCCCGCTCCTACCCTGAGTACTACTCGATCTTTTTCAGGTGTGGACTCAATACCTTTGATCCTATTAATGATAACCAAACCGCCAATATCGGCAGCAATGAGCAAGTTGCTGCCCCCACCAATTAAGGTGATTTCAAGACGATGGTCCTTTGCCCAATTGACCAACTCGCGAAGGTGCTCTGCACTGTGGGCCTCAACAAGGTATTGGGCAATATAATCAAAACGAAAGGTGTTGTAGGCTTTCATTGATGCATTTTCAATAACGCCATTGGCTAAGCTTTGATTTATTTCTGATTGATTAAACATAAGGTCTTAATCTGTATGCATCAAATGTTGTATGAAAGCACCTGAAATCTGCTTAAGGTGATTGTACATGTGCTCAAATCCTTCCTCTTCGCCATAATATGGGTCGGCAATTTCACCCCAATTTACGGAAGGGTCAAACTGGCCAAATAAAACCAGTTTAGCCTTACTGCCTTTAGGTTGAATGGCTTTTAAATCCTTCAAATTGGATTTATCCATGGCTAGAATCCAGTCATAGTAGTCAAAATCTTCGACTCTAACTTGACGGGCAGCTTGACCTCGAATATCGATACCATGTCCTGCGAGCGTTTTAATAGAGCGTTGATCCGGTTGCTTACCTATATGGTAAGCTGCGGTACCCGCGGAATCCACCTGCAAGTCAAGTTTTTGATCTTGCCCAGAACGCTCTAATAAACCTTGAGCCGCAGGCGAACGACAGATATTCCCCAAGCAAACGGTAAGAATCTTATAATGCCTCATTTCGCGCCGTCTATTCGCTCTTCTGCCGTTAAGGTTCTCGCTTCTGTTTCCAACAATACTGGAATGCCATCGCGCACAGGATAAGCCATGCCACTGACACGGCTAATTAACTCTGTACCATCATCACTTAGGGTTAAGGGTGTTTTAGTCACGGGACACACCAAGATATCTAACAAAGCTTTATTCATTATTTTTTAATTCCAAATTGATTCTGTTTAATTTATCCAACAAGACAGTGGAGAATTCTGCCGTCAATTGAAGGGATATGGGTAAATACCAAATATTTGGGTTAGACGTTTTAAGATACCGACATTTTACTGCATCTTTTTCCGTCATGATAACCGGTAAATTTGTCGGAATGTCCTGTTCGACAAATGCATGATGATCCGCAAACCATTGATGGGTGAAGCCAGCAGGCAGGCCTAATGCTTGCAAACTGTACTGAAAACGTAATGGATTACCAATGCCTGCCATTAAATGCCATCGAGTATGATCAGCCAGCAGCTGTTTAGCGGGCAGGCGCTCACTCGCTTGAAGCTTATAAAGATAATCTGTCTGTAGTGGCATGGCATGAATGGGGAGCGATAACTTGCCTAAATCAGCCGATACTTGCTCGCCTATGGTCACCACAAAGTCGACTTCTAATAATCGACTTGCTGGCTCCCTTAAAGGACCCACAGGCAAAAGATAGCCATTACCAAGCCCTCTTTGATTATCCAACATGGCAATTTCAATATCCCGCTGCAAAGCATAATGCTGCATACCATCATCACTGATGACGACATCCACCTCGGCATTGACCAACAAATGCTTTACGGCTTCATCTCGTTTAGGGAAAACCACAAGTGGGCATTGAGTTCGCCTGGCTAACATCACCGGCTCATCACCTACTTGGGCGGGTAAACTGTCTATTGTTACCTTCATAGGAGTAGAAACTTTAGCCCCATGACCTCTGGAAACGATCCCTGGTTTATAGCCTTGGGCTTTTAATAGTTCGCAGAGTGCGACCACCATAGGCGACTTACCAGTCCCCCCCACACTAATATTACCCACCACGATGATAGGAACAGGAGCACGGTAGGATTCGGTTTTATTGAGTAGGAAGTTATTACGTTTCTTCGCTACCACTCTATTCACGAATGGCAGTAAAGGTTTAAACAGCTGAGTCCAACCTTTCTCTTGATACCAAGAGCGATTAAAGGTTTTTTCTAGACTCACGGAGATACATCTCTTTTTGCGGTATGGGCAAGCTTGGTAATCCCTATTTGAGCGGCTGCATCATAGACTTTCAACACCATGTCGTAGGAGGACTTTGCGTCTGCGGTAATGATTAAAGGACGCTGATAATCCCCTTCAAACACTTCTTTTAAACCCTGAACCAAGGTGGACACTTTTTCGTTGATTAGCGTCTGGCCATTAATAACGTACTGGCCATCGGCAGTAATTACCATTTCAACACGAGTCACTTGGGTTTTAGGAGCATCCGTTGTTGCAGTAGGTAAATCAATGGTTAGTTCAGTACTTTGATTGAAAGTGGTACTCACCATAAAAAAGATTAGCAACAAAAAAACCACATCAATCAAAGGCGTCAAGTTAATTTGCACGTCATCCATTTTTTGACGTTTAAATTTCACTGAGAGCCTCCTGAATGATTGTTTCTTTCTCCATGTAATGCATCGACCAGTTTGGTAGATTGCTGCTCCATGCTCACCACGAGTTCATCAATACGACGAATAAAGTAACGGTGAAAGATCAGTGCTGGGATAGCCACACCAAGCCCTGCGGCAGTAGTGAGTAATGCTTCAGATATACCACCTGCCAATAGCGCGGTATTGCCCGCACCATTTTCCATGAGCACAGCAAAAACTTTAATCATACCGACCACAGTACCTAACAGGCCCAACAAGGGAGCGATTGCAGCAATGGTGCCCAGAGCACTCATAAAACGTTCTAGTTCATGTATGACGTGACTAGCTGCTTCCTGAATGCTTTCTTTCATAGCGCTGCGACCATGTTTCGTATTCAAAAGCCCCGCTGCAAATACTGAGGCTAATCCCGCATTTGCCTGCATACCTCGTATGAATTCCAATGACATTCTGTCATCACGAAGACGGGTCATGACATCCGATAACAAGCCGGCTGGCGCAACTCGGGATTTACGTAAGGTCCAGAACCTTTCAAGAATGATAGCTAATGTGAGAATCGAACAGGCCAATAAGGGCCACATGAAAACACCACCCGACTGAATAAAAGCTAACACTAAACTCTCCCAATAAAATTTGACCTTAATTTAACATATTCTCAAGTATTTCAATACGCTTGCAAGTGTCAGATTTAAAGGTAAAAAATGTAAAATGACAAGGAGAAAAATGCAGTCGAATATGCCTCTCAGACATATCAAAATCCAAGTATTGACCCTGACGTATTTGTAACCAATTAACCCTCAGTGCTTTTAGCAAGACTTTATCATCTTCTTCTATAGGCTTTTTAATTAGTAGCCACTCTACCTTCTTGTTGATTAGAGCATCTCTTACTAAAGAAATCTTTGATGAAGTCGCTAACGCCACATTTTCTTTAACTTCGGGCATAATGAGTTTTAGCTCAATAAGCTGATCATCATGATGCCATGCGTCCGAAAACAACCATTCATTGCCGCGCGTCACAATCAGTTCGTTGTGTTTATGACTTATCCTATATTTTCCCTCTTGAGCAACAAAAACAAAGGGTTGAATCAGCATAAATAAGATTAACCCTGCAGCAAGAAAACTCCTTTTTAAGGGGGCGTGATAAACCCAATATAGGATGAGCACAATCAATAAGCCCCGGGCCCACTGGGACGCCGATATCCAGAGCCCTAACATCGGTAGATGAAAAGCCGACCATTCTAGAAATTGTAGAACATAGTCGATTAGGAAATCTAACAACTGGTAAACATAAGTCGACTTAAGGATTAACCATTCGATAGCAGATAAAGCACCGACAGGAAACCAGAAAAAAGCCACCAGAGGAACCATAAGCAAATTTGCCAGAATAGTTATAATGGAGACTTCAGTTTGCCAGCCCAAAACCAGCACCATGGACGCCAGACTTAACATAATTTGTAGACTAACCAGTCGCAGCCGATGTGGTTTAGGCTGACAATACACAATCAATAAACTTACCATACTAAAAGAGAGCCACAAGCTAGGCTGTAGTATGCTTCTAGGCTCGAATAAGAGAATAAGCCACAAAGCAAAGCCTACAAGATGATAGGCAGGTAGCCTCACCGCAAACATATTAGAGAACAAAACCGCCCCAAGCATTAAACTGGCCCTGAGAATTGGCTCTCCCCATTGCGTTAAGTAGGCATAAAGCAACAACATGGGTGTAATCACTAAAAAATTTAGAGAGGCGGTATTAAGACCCATAAGCAACCATTTAGCGGGTAGACACCACCAAATACATCTCGCTAGCATTACACCCAACAGATACATGAAGCCCGCGTGTAAGCCTGATACAACAAATAGATGAGACAGACCTAAACTTCGAACCAACCATGTATCCTTAGCAGACCAGAGTTGATCACGCCCCAGTATTAATGCCTGAGTCAGCCGCCAGGATTGAAAGCCCCCCAGCCCTTCATTTAATGTGTTTAATACCCAACGATCCAACTTAAAACCTTGATTAACCTCTGTTACCACCTGAGTGCTAGCGAAATTTATTTCAAGTTGAGCTTGGAGGCGTTTACTGTAGAGCCAGTTTTGTATCCAACTCTCCCCCTTTGTAGAGACAGTCACCTTCTTTATCACACCTTTATAGGCGGAACTTTTTTCGTTGTAACGAGTCAGCTTTAAAGGCTGTATTTGATGAAAGCGACCTTCACCATTTTGCCAGCGAATGCCATAGCGACCATAAGCCGTTAGAGGTAAAGAGTGTCCAGAGTCATCTATGGCGATACTTGCTGAAGAAAAATCCACATAGACAACTTGATTTGGCGAGAATTCATAAACAGGAGTTTCCTGCCACTCAAGAATAGCGACAGAAAAAATCGACATAAATAACAAACATAATGCAATTAATCGCTTTGTGTAGATTAGATAGAGACAGGTAACAATGATGTGCGTAGAATACAGCAACTCTAATTTAGCAGGCAGAATGATCGCGCCGACTAAAGTAAACAACCCACTTAGTAACATAAGACCTCCCTGTCTTTGTCGCTAAACTGATTTTTATTTGCCTATGCCAAAACGTTATTTTAAAAGACTGACTCCGAACCCAGAGACACTTCGACAAAATAAGATGTTGAAATTGCTAGGCGATAAAGTTTATGCCGCAGATTTATGGCACTTAAACCGAAAATCGGTTGCTTTAGCTTTTCTTAATGGCGTCTTCTGGGCTTTCATTCCCATGCCTCTTCAAATGCTTTCGGCGGCGGTGTTAGCCATTCCATTAAGAGCTAACATACCGCTATCTGTTGCGCTTGTATGGCTAACAAACCCCCTAACCATGCCTTTTGTGTTTTATTTTAACTATAAGATTGGCACGTTAATTTTAGGTTCGCGAGAAAAAGAGCATTTTAAGCTTTCTGTAGAATGGATTTGGCACAAAATTGAGCATATTTGGCTTCCTCTTTACGTCGGCTCATTTGTCAATGCCATAATCGCGGGCGCACTTTCTTACTTGATCATCATGGTAATTTGGCGTTTGCATGTTTTAAAACGCTGGAAAGAAAGAAAAATCCGTCGTTGCAAAAAATAAAAAAAGCCACTTCAATTTTGAAGTGGCTTTTTTAAATTCACTTAACCTTACTTTAGCTGCTCTAGATCACCCTTAGAAAGCCTGTAAGCACTGTCCATCCAGTCCAACATTTTTTCATCATGGGTTACCACCAAGAAAGCCATATTGTGACGCTCTTTTAGCTCAGTGATAAGCTTTTGAATTTCCAATGATGTGGACTCATCTAAGTTACCTGTTGGCTCATCCATCAACACACAGGCAGGCGTATTTGCTAATGCTCTGGCAATGGCCACACGCTGGCGTTCACCGCCAGATAACTGTGAAGGCTTATGATGTAAGCGCTCAGCTAAGCCAACTTGTTCCATAAGCTTTTCAGCATCTTTCTTGGCCTGCTGCTTATTACTAGAAGCAATCCACATAGGCATCATGACATTTTCTAGAGCACTGAATTCTGGCAATAGATGATGAAATTGATAGACAAAACCCATTTGCTTATTACGCATCTTAGAGCGCTTAGCATCCCCCATTGAGGACCAAGACTGACCCGCTAGCTTTACATCTCCACCGCTCGCCAAATCCAAGCCCGCTAATAAGTTAAGCAAAGTCGTTTTGCCTGAGCCAGAAGCTCCCACAATGGCGCAAGCTTCACCACGACGTACCGAAAGCTCAATGGATTTAAAAACCTCAACCGTTCGCTTTCCATCTTGGTATTGCTTAGAAAGCCCTTGGCACTCAATTACGACTGTATCATTCATATCTTAGAGCCTCCGCAGGTTCCACTTTCGAAGCGCGCCAAGCTGGATAAATAGTAGCAGCGACGGTCATCACAAAAGCACAGATCACAATAAAACGCACATCAGACCAAACTAACTCAGAGGGCAAATAATTAATGAAATACACATCAGCATTTAGGAACTGGACGTCCAGTAAGCTCTGAATGCCAGCAATAATATCGCTGACATTTAAAGCAAGAGTTACCCCAAGCAAAACGCCAATGAGGGTACCTAACATACCGATAAACACACCTTGAACAATAAAGACCCACATCACCTGCCCCGAGGTTAGGCCCATGGTTCTCAAAATGGCAATATCATTACGCTTATCCGTAACGACCATCACCAAGGTTGAGACGATATTAAATGCGGCTACGGCAACGATAAGCAGCAACAACAAGCCTATCATGGTCTTTTCCATTTTAATGGCTTGGAATAAGTTGCCATGAGTACGAGTCCAGTCGCTCACTCTATTTTGACCGGGAACTGCACGGGCGATCTCCCAGATTTTGCTGGGGGCCACAAACAAGTCATCAAAAGAAATGCGCAACGCTTCCACCTGATCTTTTTGGTAGCGTTTAAGTTTGGCGGCATCTTGATAATTGATATAAGCCAAACTGCTATCCAACTCTGCCCCTACCTCAAAGGTGCCGACTAATGTAAATCGCTTAAGCACAGGCGCTATGCCAGCGATCGACACATTTGCTTGAGGCAGAATAGCGGTTACTTTGTCGCCCAAACCAACCCTAAGAGTTTTGGCTAATTGAGCACCCAAAACAATACCAAAGCGACCATCATTTAGCGCTTCGAGTGAGCCAGACTTCATATTATCACCTATAATAGAGACTTTTTTCTCCATCCTCGGATCAATACCATTTAATAAGGCGCCATGAACACTAGAGCCAGATTGAAACATAACTTGAGCTTGGGTGTGTGGGGCGACACCAATAACACCAGGCAACTGTGAAACTTGCTCAGCCGTCTCACGCCAATTTTCAAGTGTCGGTGTTCCCCATAAGGTAGCGTGAGGGACCATACCTAAAATGCGTTGACGTAACTCTCTATCAAAACCATTCATGACCGAAAGCACCGTAATGAGCACGGCAACACCTAATGCTAGGCCTGCGATTGAAGAAAAACTGATGAATGAAATAAAATGATTTGAGCGCTTAGCACGGGCGTAGCGTAAGCCAATGGCCACAGGGAGAAAATTAATCAAGAATAGATCCTTTAAGGCAAGTGAAGGAGCAAAAGCTCCTTCATTTTTAACAAGATCATTAAAATATTAGGCGTCGAAATCAATGCCTATTCTACGACCGACATCTTCATAGGCTTCAATAACACCACCTAGACCTTGACGGAAGCGGTCTTTATCTAACTTCTCTTTCGTGTCCGCATCCCACAAGCGACAGCCATCTGGCGAGAACTCGTCACCCAATACCACTTCACCTTTAAACACACCAAATTCCAGCTTGTAGTCAACCAGAATCATGCCACCCTCTGCAAACAACTGCTTCAATACGTCATTTACTTTATACGTCAACTCCTTCGCTTTCTGTAAATGTTCAGCTTTCGCCCATCCAAAAGATTCAACATGGGATTCGTTGATCATAGGGTCACCTAAAGCGTCATCCTTTAAAAACAGCTCAAAGGTTGGTGGTGTCAAAGTTTGACCTTCTTCCACACCTAATCGACGACACAAGCTACCAGCAGCGACATTTCGTACAACACATTCAACCGGCATCATGTCTAAGCACTTAACAAGACATTCGGTATCTGAAAGGAGCTTTTCGAAATGCGTTGGAATTCCTGCTGCTTGCAATTTGGACATAATGAACGCATTGAACTTATTATTCACCATGCCTTTACGATCTAGTTGCTCTACTTTTTTGCCATCAAATGCAGAGGTATCATCACGAAATACTAGAACCATTTTATCAGGGTCATCTGTACGAAAAACAGATTTGGCTTTTCCTGCATACAGCTCTTGTCGCTTTTCCATTAGAAGGTCTCCGGTTTGCTTGTGTTAAATTGTTCGTTATTTTAAAAATTTTTTAGCGAAGAAATAGGATGTTAACTGCTGATTTTTTGCAACAGAAACATCGATCACCAAAAAGTCACCCGCCGCTTGACGCTCTATTTTGTAGGGATAGATTCGCTCTTCCCAATTAACATCATCTAAGTTTCGGCGATATACATTAAAAAGTTTTTGCGTTTTACCTTTACCAACAGGCACTTCTAAAGCGACTACATCACCGACTTTGGCGATTTCATCCTCAGGAACAACAGCCAATTGGTTTCCTTCGCCTATTAAATATAACCCGGCATCAAGAATTTCTTGTTGGGCCTGCTTAGCAGTCGCTTTTTTTCCTAGATAAGCGGCAAACATGCCAGATCCATTAATCCAGATTGGTGATGGGTCAACTTGCTTGTTACTTTCGGACAAATACGCTGAGTTTTGATCAAGCTTGCGCCCAATGGTTCCCCATAATTTGATCGCCATACCATAAGTATTCAAATCGATAGCTGGACTTACCCACTCACCAACCTGACCCTCTTCTGATACTTCACGCATCTGCATCTTAACTAAAGTGGAAGCATTTTCTTGAGGAAGCAAGACAAAAGAAAAAGCAGTTTTACTCGGGTAAACTCGGGTTATTTTACTCCATAAGGAACGCCAACGGCCTTGCTCTACCAATGGAATCGGTGTTGTTACAATCCTGGAGTCAGTATCAGTTGCTAGAGGAGCTTCTGACACGTCAAAGCTAGACATGAAATCTTCAATAATTTTTTTACTTTGTCTAACATCGGCAGGAAAAACATACTCAACCGCATCCTGTTTTTCTGTCATGACAACTTTGGCCATGGACTGATACAAGAAAGGGGCTCTTGGCGCCACAAATTCTGTCTTTTGTTGCAAGTCTGCTACGGCTCCCTCGTTTGGGATGACCAAACTATCTTCGAGAGAAGCGGAACCTTCTGGAACGATCAACGCAGTATTTTGATCAATACCATCTTGGTAATCATCTGCATGGTCTGTTAGGAAGCTGCTACAACCTGTTAGCAATAAACCAGTACTTGCAAGGGTAACCATAGTCGAAGTCAATTTCTTCATAGCACAAGAGCTCCAGCATCAATCATTGCCTGCTTAACAGTCGCTTTTTTGTCATCTGAAAGCACAGTCAAAGGCAAGCGTATCGCCTCTTCGCAGAGATCTAACTGACTACATGCCCATTTAACAGGGATGGGGTTAGACTCAACGAATAATTTTTCATGCAAAGGTTTGATGAGATCATCTGCCGCATAAGCGGACGCTTTATCACCAGCAATCGCCAGCTCGGCAGCTTTAGAAACACTGGTTGGAGCAACGTTTGCCGTCACAGAAATATTCCCTTTACCGCCTAGCAACATAAGATCAACCGCAGTTGGGTCATCACCAGAATATACCGCAAAGTCATCTTCCACAGCCGCAATTAGCGCTTTGCCGCGGGCTAGGTCCCCTGTGGCATCTTTCACGCCAACAATATTAGAAATTTTCGATAACCGAACAACGGTTTCATTGCTCATATCACAAGCGGTACGTCCTGGAACATTGTATAAAATTTGAGGTATATCCACAGCTTCAGCAATGGTTTTGAAATGCTGGAACAAACCTTCTTGTGTTGGCTTGTTGTAATAAGGCGTGACCAGTAAACAAGCATCAGCACCGGCTTCCTTCGCAGCAAGAGTCAAATCAATCGCTTCGTGGGTCGCGTTCGCACCGGTGCCTGCGATGACGGGGATGCGACCATTTACAGTACGCACAACTTGTCGAATCACATCAGCGTGTTCTTTAGTCGTAAGGGTGGAAGATTCACCAGTGGTACCCACTGCTACAATGCCGTGGGTGCCAGAGTGAATATGGAACTCAATCAGATCATCTAATTTTTTAGTATCTACCGCTCCACTCGACAGCATTGGGGTGATGAGAGCGACTAAACTACCTGTGATCATTTCAAGTCTCCAATAAAAAATAATAAGCGCGCCTATATTACCGTTCGGCTTCTCCTTACACAATAATGAGAAGGGTAAAGCGGGAGTAAAACCACAAGAAAATTGGATCTGCGGGATTTTTTCGGTTGGAATTGTTAAGCTAATAATATTGAAAAGATTTTATCCGAACGGAGAGTAACCTAATGACCCTAGAAATTGGCCAAATAGCACCAGATTTCACTGCAAAAGATGAACATGGTAAAGACATCACTTTAAGTCAGTTTAAAGGCAAAAAAGTCGTTTTATATTTTTACCCAAAAGATTCAACGCCAGGTTGTACTGCCCAAGCTTGTAACTTGCGTGATAACTATCAAGCGCTATTTGACCAAGGTTATGTCGTACTTGGGGTGAGCACCGATACTGAGAAGCGTCACCAGAACTTTATCGCTAAACATGAACTTCCCTTCCCATTGATTGCCGACACTGAGCGCGAAGTTCACGAGCTATATGATACTTGGCAGCTTAAAAAGTTCATGGGCAAAGAGTTCATGGGCACCGTTCGAACTACATTCATCATCGATGAAAACGGCGTAATCAGCGACATTATTAGCAAGGTAAAAACCAAAGAACATACCGCTCAAATCTTAAACTAACGCTAGCAATAAAGTTTGGGGCAAGATGATTATCTCACCTTGCCCCAAACAATTTCATTTCTCTAGTCAATTCTCATCTGAACTACTGCCTAGTTAGTCGATCATTGCCCATTCGCTGATCTGTGGTTGAACGATACGGATTAATATCCAGACCACCTCGGCGCACATATCGCGCATAAACCAATAAACTTTCTGGCTGACATTGACGCATGATGTCGATAAAAATACGCTCGACACATTGCTCATGAAAATCCGTATGTTCACGAAAAGACACGATGTATTTCAATAAATTTTCATGATCAATTTTGCGGCCAGAATACTCGATAAACACAGACCCCCAATCTGGCTGATTGGTCACAGGGCAATTAGATTTAAGTAAGTGACTGACTAAGCGTTCCTCAACCATCTGTCCATGAGTATCATTCGTTAATAAATCCGCACTAGGGTGATAATCATTGACTTCGATATCCAAATCATCGATACAATAGTCGGGCGTGAGAATAACCAAGGTTTCTAGGGCATTTAC
Organism: Marinomonas sp.; assembly: GCF_039940335.1. Classification (GTDB taxonomy): domain Bacteria; phylum Pseudomonadota; class Gammaproteobacteria; order Pseudomonadales; family Marinomonadaceae; genus Marinomonas. The sequence continues at coordinate 39,314 of NZ_JBDVGW010000010.1, forward strand.
ATCGCGTATTTTTACGCTAACTTGCGCACCCGCCACCTTTGACAAATCTCTTTCTAGCAAAGCCTGCACTGCATATTGATCCTCATAACGCATTTGGTTTAATGAGTTTAAGTACAGTTTGAAGGATTTGGACTCTATAATATTAGGTGAGTCGTGGGGAATACGGAACTCTGCTAGCGCAACAATCGGCTTACCTTTGCTATTAAGCCAAGATAGTTCATAAGCATTCCAAATATCTTCACCATAAAAAGGCAAGCCTTCAGATGAAATCCCCATTTCTGACCATTTATCGACTCGCGCAATGGGATAAAGCAACCCTGCATCATACTCAGCAACATACTCCGTTTGCTGACCTAAGGGTAAAAAGCCCATACATACTTCCTTAACTTCTAATGCCTTGCCCACGATTTAACAGGTAAAGGCCATACCAAAAAAACACTACAATAAACACCAAGACCATGATTAAGGCCCAATAAACATTAATGTCAGACACACCCAGAATGCCATAACGGAAAGCATTCACCATATACAAGACAGGGTTTAACAAAGAAAAGCCCTGCCAAAAGTCAGGTAGTAAACTAATCGAATAAAACACCCCACCCAAATAGGTTAATGGGGTGAGGATAAATGTCGGTACGATGGAAACATCGTCAAAGCTTTTGGCATAAATACCATTCACGAAGCCACCTAAAGAAAACATTACAGCGGTCAAGAAGATCACCAACACGGTAATAAAAAGGTTTTCAATGGACAGTTGAGTGAAGAACAAAGAAAGCAAGGTAACGATAAAGCCGACACATAAACCACGGGCCACACCACCCAACACATAGCCCATCAAAATAACCCAGTTAGGCGTCGGTGAGACCAACAGTTCTTGGATACTGTGCTGAAACTTCGCGGAAAAAAAAGACGAAGAAACATTGGAATAGGAGTTGGTAATAACCGACATCATAATCAATCCCGGCACTATGTATTGCATATAGCTGAAGCCGTCCATCAGGCCAATACGATCACCAATGAAGTTGCCGAAAATAGCGAAATATAACGACATAGTAATGGCGGGTGGTAGTAAGGTTTGCGGCCAAATACGAGTAAACCTGCGTATTTCTCTAACCAAGATGGTATAGAAGGCAATCCAGATCTCAGAGTTTTTCATGTAGTTAACCCTTAATTAGTTTGACGAACAATTCTTCTAGTCGATTCGACTTATTTCGCATACTCAAGACCTTGATGGACACGGCATCCAAGGCACGAAAAATATCATTAATGGACTGCCCTTTGATGACTTCAATCTCAACATTTTGCGCAGCTTCATTGGCGCTTAAGGTGAAGTTGGGAACTTCAAATCCAGACGGCAATGGGGCATCTAGGTCTAAAATAAAAGTTTCACAACTCAAGGTTTTTAATAAGGCTTTAACACTGGTATTTTCAACAATCTCACCCGCATTAATGATGGCAATATTGCGGCACAATTGCTCGGCTTCTTCGAGGTAGTGGGTAGTAAGTATAATGGTTACGCCTTGTTCATTTAGCTTCTTAATAAACGCCCACATAGAACGGCGCAACTCAATATCCACCCCAGCAGTTGGTTCATCCAATATCAAGACTTGCGGCTCATGAATTAAAGCCCTAGCAATCATCAAGCGTCGTTTCATACCACCAGAAAGGGTGCGGGATTGCTCGTTACGCTTATCCCATAAATCTAGCTGCTTAAGGTATTTTTCAGCACGAACTTTAGCCACTTCTTGGCTAATGCCATAAAAACCAGCCTGGGTAACCACCACATTGAAAACTGTTTCAAAAACATTAAAGTTAAATTCTTGCGGCACCACACCAAGATGTTTTTTAGCCAGCGCAAAATCTTTATCAATATCCGCCCCAAAGATGGACACCTTGCCTGAAGTTTTATTCACCAAAGAACATAAAATACCTATAGTGGTGGACTTACCCGCACCATTAGGGCCAAGCAAAGCAAAAAAGTCGCCCTTTTCTACCTGTAAGTTGATACCTTTTAATGCCTCAAAGCCCCCTTCATAACGTTTTTTTAGGTCACTTATTTCAATTGCATATGTCATAATTACAGCTCTCATACGGCACTTGCCGATTTAGCAGTTATTTATTAAATAGGGTTTTACGTGGAATCTCGTACACAATATATCTATGATGCCTTTGCAGACTTACGCCAGCGTATTTCTGAACACTCCCCATTCGATCAAACAGACCTTAGCCCAGAGGAAGAAGATTTTCTGGAAAAATGGGATGTATTAATGACGTCGATCGAGTCCAGCAGCCCTGATTACACCTTTGAAGCGCAAGATTTATTGTCTCGTTTTATCCGCTGTTATGCGAACCTAGTGCCACTCATTAAGCGCGAGTTACTTTGGTTTGTCGGTGGCGAATGCTTACACTTTTTAGGTGATGAAGAAATGGCACTTTACCAACAGTTAGAAGACCAACTTTATGCACTAGAGGCACAAAATACCCCATACGATATTGCTAAAGAAATTGCCACCTTAAGGGGTGACTCCTTACCAGTGCATTAAGATAAAGGGCGAGAAGCTCTCACCCTTACCGGCTTCAAGAAACTTTCTTGAACACCAAGGTTCCGTTCGTGCCACCAAAGCCAAATGAGTTGTTTAATACCACCTCTATTTTGCGCTTTTGCGGGGTAAAAGGAACATAATTCAGATCGCAGCCTTCACCGGGTTCTTCCAAGTTAATGGTCGGAGGCGCGACTTGGTCACGAATGGCCAAGATAGAAAAGATTGACTCCACTGCACCAGAAGCCCCTAGCAAGTGCCCTATCATTGACTTGGTTGAGCTGATAGCAACATCAGAAGCATCTTCACCCAACACAGACTTGACGGCCTGGGTTTCCGCCAAATCCCCTGCCGGCGTCGACGTGCCGTGGGCATTAATATAATCTACTTTGTGGGCAGGAATATCAGCATCGATTAAGGCTGCCCGCATAGCTGAGGCAGCTCCTTCACCACTCACTGGCGGCGCGGTCATATGGTGAGCATCGTCACTCATACCAAAACCTGCTAGTTCAGCATAAATCGTCGCGCCACGAGCAACAGCATGCTCATACTCTTCTAGTACCAAGATACCTGCACCATCCCCCATAACAAAACCTTCACGGTTTTTATCCCAGGGACGACTCGCTGTTTTAGGGTCGTCATTTCGAGTGGAAAGCGCTCTTGCCGCTCCGAAACCACCAATCCCCAACGGAGTGATGGCCATTTCTGCACCACCGGCAATCATCACATCGGCATCACCATAGGCAATCATTCTGCCGGCTATACCGATATTATGAGTACCTGTCGTACAAGCCGTCACAATAGAAATATTCGGTCCTTTGAAGCCAAAACGAATGGCTACATGACCTGAAATCATATTTATAATGGCACCTGGTACAAAGAAAGGCGAAATACGCTTTGGGCCAGATTCATTTAATAATTCAAGGTTCTTTTCGATCATTGGTAGACCACCAATGCCAGAACCTATCGCGCATCCTACTCGAGATAAATTCGTGCTGTCTTCATTGATGCCTGAATCTTCAAGGGCTTGCACTGTAGCGGCAATACCGTATTGAATGAATAGATCCATTTTACGAGCTTCTTTCACACTCATATATTGAGTGGCATCAAAATCGCTTACTTGTGCTGCAAAGCGCGTGGAAAATAAGCTGGTATCAAAAGATGTAATGTCAGAAACGCCACTTTTGCCTTCTAATACATTATCCCACGTATCCTTCACATTGTTGCCAAGGGGCGTCACCATACCCAAACCTGTGACCACAACCCGACGACGAGACATAGAACTCCTCCAGTAAAATGCCCAAAAAACTTAAAGGGCTATCAATAAGAAAAGCCGCTGTACGGAATACAAGCGGCTTTTCGGGAAACTCAGTTCACCAAGATATTACAAGTTAGCGTTGATGTAGTCGTTCGCTGCTTGTACAGTGGTGATTTTTTCTGCTTCTTCATCAGGAATTTCAGTATCGAATTCCTCTTCAAGAGCCATAACTAGCTCAACTGTGTCTAGGGAATCGGCACCCAAGTCATCAACGAAAGATGCTGAACTAACAACCTCTTCCTCTTTAACACCTAGTTGTTCGCAAACGATTTTTTTAACGCGTTCTTCAATGCTACTCATTAGAAGTTCCTACTCTACTCGGTTAACAGCTCATTGTGAGCATATTATAATATTCTTACCTATACGGTGTGATTCACAACAAGAACCAGACCTGTATTTTCGTTGAATTGAATCAAAAATTCAACACAAATTACGACATATACATACCGCCGTTGACATGCAACGTTTCACCAGTGATATATGCAGCGCCAGAAGACGCTAAAAATGCGACAGCCGCCGCAATTTCTTCGGGTTGACCAAGACGTGCAGAAGGAACTTTTTCGACTAATTTAGCCTTATGCTCTTCTGGCAACACCTTAGTCATATCAGTTTCAATGAAGCCTGGAGCAACACAGTTAATAGTGATGCCACGTGAAGCGATTTCTGCCGCCAATGAACGACTAAAACCTTCCAAACCAGCTTTTGCAGCTGAGTAGTTAGTTTGCCCACCGTTGCCCATAGAACCAACAACAGAACTAATGCTGATTACACGACCAAATTTCGCTTTAGTCATGCCACGCAAACAAGCCTTGGTAACACGGAAAACAGATGTCAGGTTAGTGTTTACCACTTGCTCCCATTCATCTTCCTTCATTCGCATCATTAAGTTATCACGAGTAATGCCCGCATTGTTCACCAAAATCGTTGGTGCACCATAAGCCGCATTAATCTCTTTGATCACAGCGTCAACAGATTCGGAAGAAGATACATCGAGCACCCAACCTTTACCCTTGCCACCCAAGTACTCACTGATACTCTGAGCACCAGTTTCGCTGGTCGCTGTACCGATTACGGTCGCTCCCTGCTCTGCCAGCAAGGTTGCAATGGCTTTACCAATACCACGAGTTGCCCCTGTTACAAGCGCAATCTTTCCTTCAAGACTCATATCACTGTCTCCATATAATAATTTTAAACACTTAGATTAAGCAGATAGTGCCGCTTCAAGACCCGCAAGATCGCCAAGCGAAGCGGCACCCAAACCTTTAACGATGCGCTTATTCAAGCCACTCAAGACCTTACCCGGGCCACACTCTAGGGTAGACGTTACACCCAGACCCGATAGCAACTCTACAGATTGCGTCCATAATACAGGCTCGCTCAGCTGAGACACTAGGTTTGCCTTAATGATAGCTGCATCTGATACAGCCTTAGCCGTAACATTTTGCACCAAAGTACAAGTCGGCGCGCTGAATTCAATAGACTCTAGTTTTTCAGCCAGTTTTTTACCAGCAGGGATCATCAGCTCACAGTGAGAAGGCACACTTACTGGCAATGGCAGAGCACGTTTAGCGCCTGCCTCTTTAGCATTTGCCATAGCCTCTTCAACGGCAGCGACATGACCAGCAATAACCACTTGTCCCGGAGAATTAAAATTCACCGCACTAACTATACCGTTAGCGCTCTTACAAGCCGCGACAACCTGATCATCAGCCAAACCGATAATAGCCGCCATAGCACCAGTACCAGCAGGAACTGCCGCTTGCATAAACTCACCACGCAACTTCACCAATTCAACAGCATCGGTAAATTTGATCACGCCTGCACACACCAGCGCCGAATACTCACCTAGGCTGTGACCGGCAACATAAGCAGGCTGCTCGCCACCAAGTTGTTGCCACAAACGCCAAATAGCAACACTCGCCGTTAGCAAAGCGGGTTGAGTTTTATCTGTTTGACTTAGCTTTTCAGCGTCATTTTGCACAAGATCCCACAGATCATAACCCAACACTTCAGATGCCTCAGCGAAGGTTTGACCTATTGCATCGTGTTTTTCAGCCAAATCCGCCAACATTCCCAACTGCTGAGAACCTTGACCCGGAAAAACAAACGCTAATTCAGTATTCATTACATTTCCTCATTACAAAGGCGCGCATCAATTGCAGAACAAAGATCCGCACGCGCTATATCAATTCCATATTCAATCGCGCCGACAATAGCCGCACGATCAGAACTACCATGACCTTTTACCAAATTGCCACCAACACCCACTAAGCAGGCACCATGTCGGCGTTCAGTTTGGTAAAAACTCTCAAAAAAACCAGGCGTATTAGAACCAAGAGACTGAATCTGACCTAGCAAGAACTTAAGTAAACCTTCTGAGGCCTTTAAGACTGCGTTACCAACCATGCCATCACACACAATGACATTTTTTTCACCATGAAAAAGCTCACTACCTTCGGCATAACCTAAATACACTGGCCAGCTTTTTGCCGATAGAAGACGGTCCGCTTCTTTAATAACAGAGCTACCCTTTGAGTTTTCGACGCCGACATTAAGCAAACCAATGCGCGGCGGTACGTCACTCAAGGCTTCTACATAAGCTGCCCCTAATTGCGCAAAACCTTGCAACATAGTCGCGGGACAATGGACATTAGCACCAAGATCCACCAAACAACGCAGCGGCCTGGAATGCAATTCACGTATTAACGCAGGGTAAAGCTTAGGTCGCAACAAACCCAGTACATGGCGAGCCAAGGCTACCATAGCACCAGTATTTCCCATAGTTACCACTACACTACTGCGCTGTTCCTTAAGACTTGTCAACGCTTGAAAAAGGGTACTATCGCAACGACGAAATAGCCCGCGAGTCACCTCTTCATCAACGGCAATTGTATCATGGCAAGGTATTAGGGACAGTCGCGCGTGAGGCGCAGGAAGCTCAAGATGAACATCTGGAGCATAAAATATATCGATCGCTATATCTGGGTATTGAGACAGCACTTCGAGCGCGCCTTCAAAAGCAATGCGGGGACCTAAGTCCCCGCCCATAGCGTCTAAAGCTACCCTGATCATGGGTATCTTAGTTACTCACCTTTAGGAGTGATAACTTGACGGCCACGGTAAAAACCATCAGCAGAAACGTGATGACGACGGTGTAATTCACCAGTAGTCTGTTCTACAGAGAGCGTTGCGCCTGTCAAAGCGTCATGTGAACGGCGTTGGCCGCGGCGTGAACGAGTCACTTTACTTTTTTGTACTGCCATTTTTGGAGCTCCTAACTTTTACTTGGCTTTCAATTTAGCCAATATACTAAATGGATTCGGTTTTTCGTCATCCGGTGCGTCATCGGTAGACGAGGCATACTTTACAGCTGTTGGGTTGCAACCACTTTCTTCGTGATAAGCGACAATAGGCAAAGCAAGTATAATTTCTTGTTCCACCATATCTGCCAAGATTACGTCACCATCGGTCATGACAACAGGGTCGTAATCAGCCGGTATATTTTTCGCATGGTCTTCGTCATAAACGAATGCCAAGGATAAATCTAACGTCAGATCATGTGCTACAGGCCCCATACAACGCTGGCACACAATTTGTACCTTTGCTGTTAATGTACCTGTGGCAATGTAGCGCCTATCCTCATCAACTCTAAAGTCTAGATGAATAAAAGCATCACCCTCATCCGACGCCAAGAGAGCACATAGCTCCTTAAACTGGTTAAGGGGTATATTCCCATCAATCGCTGACTCATGGTTAGCGTATTTACGAGGGTCAAAATATTTAGGTAATGTGTCATTCAACATGGCGGCAAATAATATTGCCAAGCCGCCCTATTGTCAAAGTCTAAGTGCCTTGAAAGCCATTTATTTCGCTGTTTTTGTGCATATATTCAGAAAAAGAGTAAAATCTTCAAACATTCTTAGATCACGATGCATTTTTATGACCCCAAAATTAGTTTTAGGCTCTTCATCAAGCTACCGTAAAGCACTCCTAGAAAGACTCAGAATCCCCTTTGATTGCGTGAATCCAGACATAGACGAAACCCCTAAAGCAGAGGAATCTGCTGAACAATTGGTACAGCGCTTAACCTTAGAAAAAGCTCAAAGTGTTTGTCAACAACTTAATAGTGAGCACGCTCACTGCGTTATCACTTCAGACCAAGTTGCCTTGATCAACAACAAAATACTTGGCAAACCTAAGAACCATCAAACCGCCGTTAAACAACTGCAAAGCTTTAGTGGTCAGGCGGTGTCCTTTTTAACTGGGCTCGGCGTTTATAACACCCAAACAGAGCAGCAAAGCTACCGCTTAAATGTTTACAAGGTGTACTTTAGAGCACTAACGCTAAGTGAAATCGAGCGCTACGTACAACTAGAGCAACCTTTCGATTGTGCTGGCAGTTTTAAATGTGAAGGTCTGGGAGTGACTTTATTTGATAAAATGGCAGGAGATGATCCCAACAGCTTGATTGGATTACCCTTAATCGACCTTTGCGCTCTACTAAGAGAGAACAGCATCAACCCATTAAGCTAATAGCTTAATTTTTTAAGTCCTCGTAAACAAAGGAGATACGCCCTTCAGATAGTTCCTCGCGAGCAACATTAGCCACATTCAAAAAGCGCACCTTATCACTTAGCCTTGGCCCCAGTGCCAAGGATATGTCTGAAATATATTGATCAGCTCTTGCGATCGCCGACAATCCACCTTCTTGTTTGGCTGAAACATAAGCTACAACCGTTTCACCAGCAGATAAATCATTCAAGAATCGTCTAATGCGAGGCACATCTTGGGCGTCCATCTGAGCAACCAGATCAAAACCTAGACCCTGTGGTGCCGCCATCTTGATTTCATCAAGACGCACCATAATGTCCCCTGTACCTCGACGGTTTAGGTACATTAGTTGATAAACACTAGCCTCTTGCACTACCAGCAAAGTTTGGTTTTGATCTCCACCATACAACAAATATTCTTTAAAGAAGTCATTCGCCCAAGCATTACTGCTACCACAGTCACGACTATGACATTCAAAAACCACAGCGTTATTAGTAGTTGCAATAGCGTCTCGATAATAGCGCTCTACATCCGCTAACACGGCATTACGATGAATTTTATAGAGCGACTGATACGCTTCCGCCTTGACTCGCAACACCTCTTCTGGCTCCCAGCCGCGCCCAGCACGCTTTATTGCACCAAGAGGAATTTCAACAGAAACATCTTCTTTTGTTGAGCTTTTAATAAGTTGAGCATCTTGATAAGGCGCAATGTCTGCCACTCCCGCATGAAGCTTTGGTAAGGATAGTAGCAAGGCTGCAACAAAGGTTATTTTTAAACTTTTTTTAACTAAGGCCTGTGGTGTTTTATTCATAATTATTCTGCCTAATAAATCGTTGGATTTCCGCCCTGACAGCAGGTGCCGTTATGGGTTCCAAATGAAAGTGATGATTCCCCGGTAACCACTTAGTCACCACGACAGGTATTTGTTCCACTCTTTCTTGCAACCTTACATCGTCGGATGAAAACAACCCCTGCTCTGCAAACAGCATAAGCGTAGGGCAAGTAATCTTCGCCATGAATTCCCGCACGCTTTCTTCGTCCATTTTATAAGGAGAAGGAAATTTTAAAGCACTATCATGGCGCCAGAACCATTTGCCGTCGCTGCCTTGATAGCTTCCTCGGACAACCAGATGTTCCGCTGCCTCCATTGATAGGGAGGTAAAACCTTGACTACGAGCCATTATCATAGCGTCCATAGAGTCGTAGCCCTTAACGCTGCGGCCAGCATTAACATGCATCGACTTAATGGCTTTTACTAAGGAAGTAACTCTTTCTGTGGCTTTCTCAACAAGGGGGCCTACTGAATCCAAAACGATAAGTTTCGAGATACTTTCAGGCAGGATGGCGGCCACCAAAATCGCCACAGCACCGCCTAAACTATGACCTAACAATACCACTGGCCCCTGTTGCTGACGAATGAGATAAACCACATCCTGAACATAGTCCCATAAATGATAAAAGCTACCATTTCCCCTATGATCCGAAAGCCCGTGTCCCGCCAAATCAATTGCCAGACAACGATAGCCACCAATGTAAGGCAAGCACTGCAGAAAGCTCGCACCATTGTCCAGCCATCCATGCAATGCAATCAATACCGGTGCATCACTCTCATCATTCGACCAACTTTGGCCTCGCAGTTGAGTATGAGGCAAAGAAAATACAAGCTGCTGAGCTTCCATCAAGAATCCCTCATTAAGATGAAGGCGAGATAAACCATTGATATTGCGCACATGCCATATACCAATCGTCAGACTCCAAGCAAACCAATGTCGCAGTCGTCATACCAAAATCTCTCGGCAAAGGCGCATCCGCTAAATATGCCACAAGTTCATAAGCAAAAGGCTGGTGAGTAACAAGCAAGATAGATTCGAAAGGCTGATCAACCAACCAATCCGCAATTTGCATAGCTTTGCCATAGGGCGTAATCAAAGCATTAGTATCACGAGGTGGTACATTACCGAGCTGATCACAAAATATGTCAGCGGTTTGTTGAGCACGAAGATAAGGACTCACCATCACCGCATCTAACACTAAGCCCTTAGCTGAAAAGTCTTTAGCCGTAGCACTGACTTCTTGGCGACCAAATTCTGTTAACTGACGCTGCTCATCAGCCACATCATAACCATAGGGTTCGGCCTCCCCATGGCGTAAGACATACAGACGTTTAAGCTTCTTCATCCGTATCTACCTGGGGCCAGGATTGAAATGGAAAAGGCTTATCTTCAGACTTGTAAGACAGGAATTCAAAAGTCTGCTGAATAAACAGAGCCACACTACGCAACCATGACGCTAAGGTTTCTGGGTGGTGGCGTGAGCCAAATTTAATAATACTGACAATAATCAATAAGATTCCAAACACAGTGATGGCCACATTAAGCAGTGCCCAATACACCAACATAAAAATCAACCTGAACCAAAACCCTTGTTCTGCATAACCTGATTTAGACATTTTTCACCTCATCATTTGTCGCAAATTCGACATCCCATTTTTGCTCGCCAGTCATCATAGAGCCAATCAATGACTCCAGTTTAGCACCTTCAAATAATAATTTTGATAAGCCATCTGCGAGGGGCATATAAAGCTGATGATTATTTGCTTCAGCCACCACCATGCGCAAGGTATTTACCCCTTCAGCCACCTCACCGATACTATCAATAATCTCTTCTAAGCTTTTACCAGAACCAATGCCGTAGCCAACTCGGTAGTTTCGGCTCAATGGCGAAGTACAGGTAGCTATTAAGTCACCCATACCTGCCAAACCTAAGAAGGTCATAGGGTTAGCACCAAAGTGCACCGCAAAACGGCTCATTTCCGCCAAACTACGCGTCATAATCATCGACATGGTATTTTCACCAACGTTTAAGGCTTTTGCTAAACCACACACAATGGCGTAAATATTTTTTAGCGCACCAGCCAGCTCAACCCCCTTGGTGTCCGCGCTCTCATAAACTCGAAAAGTCGGCGATTTTAACAACTCGATCGCATACTTACGTACCGCTTCGTCATGACTAGCCACCACACTGCCAGTCATGTGGCCGGCGGCAATCTCCTTGGCTAAATTAGGACCACTGAGCACGCCAATTTTTTGCGTCACGGAATTACGCTTAAGTATGTCACTCATCAATTCAAAGTGCTGAGGGTTAAACCCCTTAGTGGTGCTGATCAGAATTTTATCCGCCGTCAGCAAGGGCTCAATATTCTGCACCACTTGCTCAAAGGATTTGGAAGGAATCGACACAAAAACCGTATCGCTTTCGCGAATAGCCTGTTCAAGGTTACTAGTAGCCAACAACTCTCGATGCAAAGGCGAGTCCGGCAAATAGCGGCTATTTAAACCTGTTAAATTGATTTCTTCCACTTGCTGTTCATTGCGCATCCATTGGCTAACTTGGTGACCATTTTTAGCCATAATATTGGCCAACACAGTACCAAAACTACCGCCACCCAATACACAAACAGAATGTTTCATTTCATACGTCCTTTACCAATCTATTCACTAAGAAGAGCAACTTACTTCTAGTGATTTCGCCCAACCCGGAGCCCTGCGAGCCAATGCTTCGCAAGCCGGATGCTCATCGAAGGGATGTGTAATAAGGTTTAACAAACGCCGGAACGGTAGGTAATCCCCCGCCTCAGCGGCCTGAATCGCTTCGTGCGCTAAATAATTCCGCAATACATACTTGGGGTTTACCGCTAACATCCCCTGCTGTACTTGCTGCCAATCTTTACCTTGTAACGAACGAATAGACATATATTCATCCAACCATGTACGAAGGCGTTCTCTGTCGATCACCTCATCAAGCAGCAAGCTGTAATCGTCTGCACTAAGCAGACTTAAACTGCGTAAGAATAAACTATAATCCAGCTTTTCCTGACTCAATATAGTGACAAGAGATGGCCATAATTTATGAAGATCCGCCACGTCACTTAACCCTAACTTTTGTAGCATCAGGCTATCATAGTGGCTTTGCAAAGCGGTTTCATAGGTTTGCAAAATAGCGACCAGCTGGTCTCGCGTTAAATGATTCGAGAAACAACGCATTAAACAATTGAGATTCCACAAGCCTACACCCGGTTGTCGGTTAAAAGCGTATCGACCTTCATAGTCAGAATGATTACAAACCCAACTTTCCTCATAGTCTTCCATAAAGCCAAAAGGGCCGTAATCTATGGTTTCACCGGTAAAAGAGAAGTTATCCGTATTCATAACACCGTGCTGAAAGCCAAAGGACTGCCACTTTGCAATCATGTGAGCGGTTCGCTCGACCACTGACAGCAACATATTTTCGAGGGGAGATGACGTCTCTAAGCATTCAGGGTAATAATGGCTCAAACAATATTGAATAAGCGCATCCAACTCATCCGCCATGCCTCGAGAAAAGAAGTACTCAAAGTGACCAAAGCGGATATGACCATTGGCTGTGCGCAATAACATAGCCCCCATTTCTGGGGTTTCACGATAAACAGCTTCTCGACTATCGAATAATGCCAATGCCCTTGAGGTAGAAACACCCAAGGCAAACATGGCCTCAGAAGCCAGATATTCACGCATACATGAGCGCAATACTGCCCGACCATCACCACGACGAGAATAAGGGGTAGGCCCTGCCCCCTTCATGTGTAGATCAATCAGCTTACCTTGTTGATCAACAACCTCCCCTAACAGTACCCCGCGACCATCACCAAGCTGAGGGGAATAGCCGCCAAATTGATGGCCCGCATAGACCATACTAAGGCTAGCGGCTATAGATTGCTCACCACTTAGTTGGGCAAGTGTTTCACTGTCTTTAAGGTCGATGGCAAGGTTGTCAGCGAGCGTTTGGTTGCATTCAACCAAACGCTGCTCTAAGAGAGGCTGGATAAGTGCTTTCGAATAGAAAGACTCACCCAGAGTAGAAAAGTTGTGCTTTAAACGCATCTCAACTCACTTATCAATAAAGTGCAATTATGAAGACGTATTTACCATATATTCACAGCGGATCGATTCACCAACGACCTTTTCGATCTCAGGGATCATAAAAGCATCATCTTCACTGGCAAAGCTCACAGACTTACCGGTTTCACCACCACGGCCTGTACGGCCAATACGGTGTACATAATCTTCAGGGTCTTCTGGAAGCGCGTAATTCACTACCAACTCAACGTTATCTACATGGATACCACGTCCAGCCACGTCCGTTGCTACAAGCACTTGAATGCGACCGTCTTTAAAACCCTTGAGGGTTTTTACTCGTTTGTCTTGGGCAACTTCACCGGATAAAATCGCGCAATTGATGTTGGCTTTATGCAAGCGCTCATACAAGTCACGGGTTTCATCTCGACGGTTGGCAAAGATGATAGTACGCTGACCACCGTTCTCTTCTATTAACTGCTTAAGCACAGGCCACTTCTGCTCTGCCTCAACGGTGTAAATCACCTGCTCTATATTTTGGTTAGTGGCCTCTTTTGGTACCACAGACACTTCTTTCGGGAAGTATGTCCACTGGCGGGCTAAGGCTTGCACATCCTTCGGGAAGGTCGCACTAAACAACATGGTTTGACGCTTTTCTTTATGTGGCGTCATACGAATAATGCTCTTAACATCTGGAATAAAGCCCATAGACAACATACGGTCGGCTTCATCCAGTACTAAACATTCCACCTTATTCAGCAACACTTTCTTGCTGCGAGCAAAGTCTAACAAACGACCCGGTGTGGCCACCAATATATCAACTTGTTCGGTTTGCAGCGCGATTTTTTGCTTTTCATAACTTAAACCGCCTACTAACGAAACCACATTCAAATGACAGTTGGCGGTTAATTTTTCTGCTTCATCGGCGATCTGCAGAGCCAACTCGCGAGTTGGCGCGATGATCAGACCGCGAGCCAGATTATTAGGGCGCGCTTCTTCTAGAGGGTAGTCTAAGAAATCACTGATCATAGCAATCAGGAAGGCTGCAGTTTTCCCCGTACCCGTTTGCGCCTGACCAATAATGTCATAACCCAATAGTGTCATAGGCAGCGTTTCAGCTTGAATCTCACTGCAATGCTCAAAGCCCATTTCCGCAATGGATTTCAATACTCGATCGGGTAGATTAAGATCGTGAAATCGCATTTTGCCTTCGACACTTTCTACCACGAAGTCATCGATAGACCACAAGCCTTGCTTGCCAGAATCTTGTTGATTATTTGCTGCAGGGGCCGCAACTTGAGAAGACTCTGTAGCCTCGTGATTACGAGGACGCTTGTTTTGGCGACGGGTACGTTTTGGTTTTGTAGTGCTTGCAGGTGATGCGTCTTGAGTTTGGTTTTCCATATTGGAATCTTTGCTTCTTTAATCGAGTGAAATTAATGTTTCTTTGAGTGAAGTGTACCTAATTGAGTGGCGTTTATCACCCTTTCTTCTGCTTACTTAGTCTTCTATTGATAACGATACGGGGGCAGACTGTTGATTAACTGGGAGCCATATCGCTTGGTTTTTAAACGTTTATCTAATATGTGTATTTCACCACTGTCTGTTTCACTCCTTAATAAACGTCCAGTAGCCTGTACCAGCCGCAACGAAGCATCAGGAATAGTGATTTCCATAAATGGATTGCCACCGCGTTTCTGTATCCATTCTGCCAAAGTGGCTTCAACTGGATCATCCGGCACAGCAAAAGGTATCTTCGCTATGTAAACACAGGTTAGATAATCACCAGGAAGATCGACCCCTTCAGCAAAGCTTGCCAAGCCAAATAAGAGACTTCCTTTACCTTCATCTATTTTAGCTTTATGAGAGTCCAAAATAACGCGCTTAGACTGCTCTCCCTGAATCAGCAGTATTTCCTGTAAGCCAGCGCTGACAGATTGCGCCACTTCTTCCATCTGTTTACGGGACGAGAATAATACCAAGCTGGCTTTTTGGGTTTCCACTTTGTCGTTCAAATACTCAATAATTTCACTAGTATGAAGGTCTGCCCGATTAGGCTCGTTAACCATATCAGGCACGACTAACTTACCTTTACCATTGAAATCAAAGGGACTGATCACCCGTAGGTATTCACTATCTTTGGGTACACCAGAGCGCATATTAAAACGATGAAATTGATTGAGGGCGGTTAAGGTGGCCGATGTCACCACAGCCCCAAAACATTTGTCCCATAACTGCTGCCTTAAGGTATTAGCCGCCAATATGGGTGAACCGCCCAACTCAATATCTTGCTCCATGCCCTGCCCCGTCAGTAACAACCATCGGGCATTAGGCGGATAATTTAGATCATCTAAACTTGAATACAGGCGCCACAGCTCAACACACTGCTCAAGACGTCCTAAGATCACCCCCAGAATCGGTTGCCATGTTTCAGCCGTTTCTGGGGTAACTCCCATACCTTCATTTTGTTTGGTTTTTTTACACTCGTCCTGAATGCTTTCAATATTATTGAATAACTTCTGGTAAGAGGTTTGCAAACTGTAAGCCAGCTGACGCAATTCATCTGGCACCACGCCAAATTCAAATCTATGTTGGTTATTATCTTGATCTAGCCCTAAGCCTTGAATATATGGGGCTAGGCCTTGTTGCGCGTATTGAATAAAGTTGGTAATGGATTGAATCTGTTGCGGGATTTTCAACAAGAGCTGCCCGGTTAAACTCACATCATCCGTTAACTCTTGCTTAAGATTGACAAGGTTTTTTTCCAGCTGACGCAACCAAGAAATACTCTGCTGTAAACGCACTTCATGACGAAAATGACCGATGGCTTTATCGGGCAAATGGTGGCCCTCATCGAATACATAGATGGTTTCTTTCGGGGCACTCAAAATAGCACCGCCCCCCAAAGATAGATCCGCTAACACCAAATCATGGTTAGCAACAATCACATCTGCTACTTCAATTTCGGCCCTAGCCTTAAAAAACGGACAAGCTGAGTAATTAGCACAATTTCGGTTCGTACACTGCTGATGATCCGTCGTTAAGCGGCGCCAATCTTGTTCACGTATAATCCCAGACCAATTATCTTTGTCGCCATCCCATTCCCCTTCAGATATGGCAGTATCCATTTCTTGATAGAGCACAGTATTCACATCGTCAGACTGTAAATGCTGCTCAAACAAACCTGCAAACATATCATCTATGGCTTGCTCTTCGGTACTCAAATAACCTTCTAGATTATTTAAACAAAGATAGCGCCCCCGACCTTTCGCCAAGGTATATTTAAAGGCAAAATCCGTATGCTCCAATAAATTTGGTAGCTCTTTATGAAGTATCTGCTCTTGCAAGGCGACCGTGGCAGTCGATATCACCAACTTCAATCCCTTAGCCTTAGCAATCGGAATCGCCGCCAGACAGTAGGATAAGGTTTTACCTGTACCCGTTCCCGCCTCAATCACAGCCACATGCTTTTCTTCTAAGCGGTTGCCCTCGCTGTCTTGGCGAATATTCCCCAACGTACGAGCGATAGCACCGATCATTTGGCGCTGACCTACTCTTGGTTTATGGGACTTAGCGTCAAGGGAGTCACGGTAAGCTTGTTGGATTTGTTTTTTAAGTTCGTCTGAAAGCATTTAATTTATTGAGTATCGTGGATAATGCTGTATATAATAACAGTTACTGTATAAACAACCAGATGACCTATGATTAAATTAACCAAAAGACAATCTGACGTACTAGAAACCATTCGCGAATTTATTAATGAAACAGGTTTCCCGCCAACACGAGCAGAGATCGCGAGGCGATTGGGCTTTAAATCCCCTAATGCCGCCGAGGAACACCTTAAAGCCTTGGCGAAAAAAGGCGCGATCGAAATGCTATCTGGTGCTTCCCGCGGGATTCGTTTAGTCGAACAAGCCGCCAACGAAGCAAGCGACGAGCTCGGCTTACCCGTTATCGGCAAAGTCGCTGCTGGCTACCCTGTTTTAGCCCAGGAGAACATTGATTCACATGTAAGCATCCCTGCTGCGATGTTTTCCCCAAAAGCAGATTACTTTTTATCTGTCACCGGTACCAGCATGAAAAATATTGGCATTATGGAAGGCGACCTACTAGCTGTCCATAAAACCACTACCGTGCGTAATGGCCAAATTGTTGTTGCTCGAATTGGTGATGAAGTTACTGTAAAACGCTTTGAGCAAAAGGGCAGTAAAGTAAGACTAATCCCTGAAAATGAAGAATTCAATGACATCATAGTCGACCTTGAAAGCGAAGAATTTGCCATTGAAGGCCTTTCCGTCGGTGTCATTCGTCAAGGCTTATAACGACCTTAAAGTACTCGCCAATAAAAAAGGTGAAGCGAAGGCTTCACCTTTTTTATTTGTAATATCGCCTCTAGTGGAGAATTTTCGGGCGCATATCCCCTTCTAAAGACTCGGTCTCTTCACCAAAAGTTTGCTCATCTGAATACACAAAATCGATACCCGCATGAAACATACACTTTGCCAACTCAAAATAACGTTCTTTCAGGTAAGATTTAGTATCGTCAGAGATTTGCAAGGTCGCTAATGGTTCAGTTTCTTCACCATCTTCACTGGCAGGACGCAACACAATGTCACCATTATCTAACTCTACAATTTCTAAATAGGACTCTTTCATTTTAATACTCTGATGACTCTTCTCTAAAACGTAACACTAATTCAACCAGTTTTGATAAATAGAAGCCAACAGACGCACCTTCATCACCACCTTTACCAATTAAATCCTCACCAACTACCGCCACGGTAGAGGTTCTGCATTCGAACTCAACTAAATAAGCTTGTTCTAGTTGCGAGCACCAAGACTGCGGTTGAGCAAGTAAATCCCCCAGCTCGGATAATACTGGAATCACCAAGCCCTTTTGTACGGCCTGTTCCAATAGATTTGACACATCCCAAGAAAATGACAAGCCATAAGCCGTACGAACCTCTTGTAACAAACCATTCAACGCGCTGCGCAATTGAAAAATGGCAGAACTTTCAAGTCCTGCACATAACCAATGCTCATTACAGGCTTGACTTTGCTGTATCAACCGACGGGCTGCGTCTAATTTTTGGTTGGTCGCGCTTGCGATACTCGCCCCTGTCATTTCTTTTTCTTACCCTCTTCGATGACCCATTTACTACCAACATAGAAAGCCTTCCAGCCAGTCGGCTTACCTTCTTCTTCTGTCATTACATACTGCTCTTTCGTTTTACGGCTGTAACGAATAACCGTTGGTCGACCTTCAGAGTCAGCAACAGGTGCGGTACGGAAGAAATGATACTTAGGATCAATCTGCTCCATATAAGGCAACAACTCACTCACTAGCGGCGCACGTGTTTCACGCTTACGAGGGAATTGACTGGCCGCCAAGAATAAACCGGTGGCCCCATCGCGCAATACATAATGATCTTCGACCTTAAGGCAGGCCAGATCCGGCATGGGTACAGGGTCCATTTTTGGTGGCGCAGCTTCGCCATTACGAAGTAGCTTACGAGTGTTCTTACAGGTTTCGTTGGTACAGCCAAAATACTTCCCAAAACGGCCTGTTTTTAACTGCATGTCGGAGCCACATTTATCACATTCCAATAAAGGACCGTCATAGCCTTTTATTTTGAAAGTACCAGTCTCGACTTCATAGCCAGAACACGATGGGTTATTACCACAAACATGGAGCTTGCGGTTCTCATCCATCAAGTAGCTGTCCATGGCAGAACTACAAATACTGCAGCGGCGCTTATTGATAAGGGCTTTAGACTCGCCTTCTTCATCATCCACGGCAACTGCTTCGTCGCCACGAACCAAGTTGATAGTGGCTTTACAACGCTCTTTCGGTGGCAAAGCATAACCAGAACAAGACATGAACACACCCGTACTCGCTGTACGAATCTGCATTGGGCGAGAACAAGTCGGACAAGCCACATCAGTCGGTGTCGGCTCATTGAGCATCATGCCCTGCTCAGGATCTTCAGCTTTCGCTAAAACACCACTAAAGTCATGGTAGAAAGCATTTAGCGCTTTAATCCAATTCTCGCGACCTTCAGCTATTTCATCCAACTGCTCTTCCATCTGCGCAGTAAAGCTAAAGTTCATTAGCGAATGAAAACTATCCACCAAGCGTTCAGTAACTATGTCTCCCATTTTCTCCGCATAGAAACGACGGTTTTCAACACGCACATAACCACGATCTTGGATGGTTGAAATGATTGATGCATAAGTTGATGGTCTGCCAATACCACGCTTCTCAAGCTCTTTTACCAAACTAGCCTCGCTAAAGCGGGCAATTGGCTTAGTAAAGTGCTGCTCAGGTAATAGCTGGTTAAGACTTAACGATTCACCTTTCGCTACATCTGGTAAGATATTGTCTTCACCTTTTTTCACAACCGTTTGCATGGCACGGGTATAACCATCAAAACGTAGAATACGGCCTTTGGCTTTAAACTCGTATTCATCACTGCTAACAGTAATGGTTGTAGAGGTATATTCAGCTGGTGTCATTTGACACGCCATAAATTGGCTGCGAATCAGGTCGTATAGGCGGTGTGAGTCTTTCTCCATCCCCAACAAATCATCAACACGTACATTAATATCAGATGGACGAATCGCCTCGTGTGCCTCTTGAGCCCCCTCTTTACTGCTATAACGAATAGGCTCAGCAGGCAAGTAAGCGTCGCCAAAATTAGTACCAATGTATTCTCTTAATGATTCAACCGCCTCTGCACTCAAATTAGTAGAGTCGGTACGCATGTAGGTAATGTAACCCGCCTCATATAGCCTTTGAGCTAACATCATGGTTTTCTTAACGCCAAAACCTAAACGTGTACTGGCCGCTTGCTGCAAGGTAGAAGTTATAAAAGGGGCTGAAGGCTTACTTTTTGTCGGTTTATCTTCACGACTGCTAACAACAAAATTAGCTTTTTCTAGGCGCGCTACATGTTTAGCAGACTGCTCACTGGTAGCCGGTCGATACTCCTTCCCTTGGTATTTTACCGCCTCAAACTTGATCACTTCTTTTGCCGGTGTTGCCAGCAAAGCATCTAACTCCCAAAATTCTTCAGGAACGAATGCTCGAATCTCTTTTTCGCGCTCAACGATTAACCTTACGGCCACTGATTGTACGCGACCTGCCGATAAACCACGGGCAACTTTCGCCCAAAGCAAAGGCGATACCATGAAGCCAACCACGCGATCTAGGAATCGTCGAGCCTGTTGAGCATTAACACGGTTCATATCAAGCTCAGATGGCGTCTCAAAAGCCGATTTAATCGCTTTTTTAGTGATCTCGTTAAAGACAACACGCTTGTAGCGGCTATCATCACCACCTATGGCTTCTCTTAAGTGCCACGCAATGGCCTCACCCTCTCTATCCAAATCGGTCGCGAGATAGATGGTATCAGCATTTTTTGCCAAGCGTTTAAGCTCATCAACCACTTTTTCTTTGCCGGGTAACACTTCATAGTGAGCGGCCCAGTCATTTTCTGGATCAACCCCCATGCGATTAATCAACTGAGAGCGTGCTTTTTTACGCTTGTACTCTACTTTGTCTTCTGGGCTCATTTTTCGCGTCAATGCCGCTTGCTTTGCTCGCTCTTGTGGCGTCGATGTCGCCGTCGCACCAGATGGTAAATCTCGAATGTGTCCTACACTCGACTTCACAACAAAGTCATTACCAAGGTATTTATTGATGGTTTTCGCCTTAGCGGGCGATTCCACGATAACCAGTGATTTTCCCATTGAACTATGTAAGCCTTTTATTAAGTACGTTTGCAAACCCTGCTTGCACGTAGTTTACGTCTTTGGGCGCTGATATTAAGCAAACACCTTTTATATAACAAGCAATCCCTGTAATGTTTCGCACATTAAATCTTGCCGAAGTCAGCATTTCTTATTTACCATACTGAATTCATTGCTTAAGGACAATCATGGCCACCCTTCAAATTCTAACCATAATCTTTCTCATGATCATCGTTGTGCTGTCCGTTATTGTTGGCACTCGCGCCCATCAAAAAGAGAAAGAAGCCACTGCAAGGCGCTTTAAGCAAATGCAATTGGCTAATCGGGCTGAACGAGTAGAACAACACATTAAAGGCCTAGTAGATATCAACACAGATACCATTGCCACCGATGTCCTTTATGATTTCTATCTAGACACACTTCGCGAACTTCTGCAACACGCCGATGACCCAGAGCGAGTCGAAGTCATGATCGCGAAAGCCGAAGAAGCAAGAGACAGTGGATCTGTGATATTCAACCCCGAGGCCGAAGCATTATCCTTCCAAGCGAAAACAAATTACAAAGAACGTCTTACCAAAGTCGCTAAAATGCTATTGTTTTTACGCCGCAAAGGCCGTATCAGCAACAACCACTACCAAGCTTGTTATGACTATTTACGTTGGCTGAACCTATGGATTCAACTTAATCGCCAACTGGTACAAGCAAACACTAATTTTCTTAACGGTGATGCTCGAGTTGCCCAAACCCTCTATGGTGTCATTTTGTCTCACATCAAGTCAGACAGCATTGAAAGACCAGAGAAGAAAATATTGGAAGACTTTGTAAAAGAGCGTATGAAAAAAATGCTCTCCCCAAGCATCGAAGCGGCTCAAAACGCAGAAGACCCGGAAGAAGCGCTGACGCAATTAATCCAAAACCTTGACCAACCGACACCACCAAGTCCGTAGTTAACCAGCTATTGAGTGTATTTTTTCTAGTTTATAGAGCAATTCACTCAAAGTTTCCAACATTGCCTCATCACCTCGCTCATGCCAATAAAAACTAACCCCTTCGGGCGTAATTTCCACCCCTCTTAAATACTTTTCATATTCCATTAAGATGTCGGTAACAGCCTGAGGGACTGACATGGCATTACTGCACCACCAGCCTTCACAAATTTCTACATATTTCCAGACATCATAAGGCAACAACCAAGTATTGGCTGGTAAACTGTCCACTGCTTTGGCTCGATATAAGCGGTAAGCACAAACATTTTGCGCGCTTGTTGTTTTATCCCACTTGTCAGGAAGATCTATTGAGGTAAGCTGAACAGTAAGACCTAATTGACGCGCCTTCATTCTGAGCGCCATTTTTAGTCGCTCCTTTTTGGGTGGCAAAACCCATAGTGCAGACCCCATTAAAGAGAGTGAAATAAAGATTATAATTAAAGCAGTCATTTTATAAATCTCTTAAGGTTTGAGACTATACTAACCAGTAGAGCCATTTTTTTAGTTGGAGGTAATCCATGATGTATAAACGAATAGTACTCGCAGTTGATCTTACCGATGAAAGTATTTTAGTCGCAAACAAAGCCCTATCCCTCTGCCAATCTACCGGTGCAGACCTCACCATCATTCACGTCATCGAGTCTCTTAACTATGCCTATGGCGGAGATGTGCCCATAGATGTGACAGACATTCAACAGCAACTAAAAGAAACGGCAAGCGAACGTATGGCTATTCTTGCTGCCCAGCTTGACCTACCTAACCAAGATACCTGCATTACTCAAGGTGGCATTGAAAGCGAAATCCATCGAATCGCCAAGGAAAAGCAAGCAGACCTAATTGTTGTCGGTAGCCACTGTAAGCATGGACTAGCCTTACTACTGGGCTCCACAGCAAGCGGCGTTTTGCATGACGCGCCTTGTGATGTATTAGCCGTACGCGTTAAAAAAGACTAAAGCCGATCAAAAAAGGCGATGTTTACACATCGCCTTTTTTATCAGTTACGAGTCCAACTCGTCCCCTCTCGACTATCTAACAGCTCTATACCTTGAGCGGCCAACTCATCACGTATCTCATCACTGCGGGCAAAGTTTTTATCTTTACGGGCCTGAGTTCTTTCATCGATTAAAGCCTGTATTGCCACTTCATCCAAACCGTCATTGATGACAGAGTTCTGCAAAAAATACTCTGGATCTTGATACAACAAGCCGAGTAAAGATGACAGAGATAAGAGCTCTGCCGCTAATTTCTCAGCTAGACCTGCATCCTCGGTTTTTGCTTTATTCAGCTCTCGAACCAACTCAAACAAAACAGAGACAGCCACAGGAGTATTAAAGTCATCCTTCATGGCGGTTTCAAAGCGTTCAGTGTAATCAGTCGCCTCATATCGCTCCGCCACAACCTGGTTGCGTAAAGCAGTATACAAACGTTCTAGAGCCACTTTAGCTTCATGTAAACTTTGGTCTGAGTAATCAATAGCACTACGGTACTGGCTGGATACCATTAAATAGCGAATCACTTCAGGGTTAAACTTTTCTAGCACATCACGTACCGTAAAGAAGTTACCTAAAGATTTAGACATCTTTTCGTTATTGACCCGAACCGCGCCACAGTGCATCCAGTAATTTACATACTGTTTTCCTGTCGCCGCTTCAGACTGAGCGATTTCATTTTCATGGTGCGGGAATTTAAGATCCGGCCCACCACCGTGAATATCAAAATGACTGCCTAGGCAACTGGTCGACATAGCGGAACATTCAATATGCCAGCCCGGACGCCCCTGCCCCCATGGAGAAGCCCAAGACACTTCGTCCCGTTTAGCTTGTTTCCACAGCACAAAATCCGCTGGATGTTCTTTCGCACTCTCCACATCAATACGAGCGCCTGCCAGCATTTCATCAAGTTTACGGTTATTTAGCTTTCCATATTCTTTGAATTTGTTGGCACGATAGTACACATCACCAGATGTTCCTTGATAGGCAAACCCTTTATCAATCAAGATTTGCACCATGTCGATAATTTCTTGCATGAACTCCGTGGCTTTAGGCTCTCGATCAGGCATTTTATTACCCAACTTAAGCTCATCTTCGCGTTGGGCAGCAATCATTCGCTCAGTTAAAGATTGAGTACTCTCGTTATTTTCTTGGGCACGCTTGATGATTTTATCGTCAACATCTGTGATATTGCGCACATAATTAAGGTCATAACCCAGGTGTCGAATAAAACGCGAAATAATATCAAAGGAGATCATGGCGCGCGCATGACCAATATGACAAAAGTCGTACACTGTGTTACCACACACATACATGCTGACCTTGCCTTCAACAATGGGTTTAAAGTCTTCTTTTTTACCCGATAGCGTATTATAAACTTTCAACATGCCTACTTACCTTTTGCCTCAATTTTTGCCCATGAATCACGTAGTGTAACGGTACGATTAAACACCATACCCTGCTCTTCTAGGTCACGACAAAAGTAGCCTTCACGCTCAAACTGGAAGCCTTGACCATTCTCTGAAGTCAACAAAGAAGGCTCTAATTTGGCATTGGTGATCTGAGTCCAAGACTCTGCGTTAATGAAGTCTAAGAAAGATTTACCTTCATGGTTAGCGTCCGGTGCTTCTTCATTAAATAAGCGATCATAAAGGTTCACAGTCGCGTCAACGGCATGCTTAGCACTAACCCAATGAATAACACCTTTTGGTTTGTAGCCTTCAGGGTTTACTCCCAAGGTGTTTTCATCATAACGACAACGCAACTCAACCACTTTACCGGCGTCATCCTTGATGGCTTCATCACAAATGATCACATAGCCGCCACGTAAACGTACTGCACCCTCAAGTGTTAAACGCTTCCACTTACGAGGTGGCACTTCGGCAAAATCTGCCTCATCTATATATAAAGTTTTGCTAAATGGCACTTCACGAGTGCCTGCATCTTCATTTTTAGGATGATTATTAACAGTGAAAATTTCTTCTTTGTCTTCTGGATAATTGGTCAAAACCACTTTAATAGGATTTAAAACAGCCATAGCTCGATTAGCATTAGCATCTAAATCTTCTCGAATAGCATGCTCCAGCATACCCATATCCACCACACTGTCGGATTTTGTCACACCAATACGCTCACAGAAGTTGCGAATAGAGGTAGGAGTGTAACCACGGCGTCGAAGGCCAGAAATGGTTGGCATTCGTGGATCATCCCAACCAATTACGTGTTTTTCGTCAACCAACTGCTTCAGCTTACGTTTACTGGTCACTGTGTAATTCAAGTTCAAACGAGCAAATTCAATCTGCTTAGGGTGTGCCGTCTGCAAGGTTTCAAGCACCCAATCATAAAGTGGACGGTGGTCTTGAAACTCAAGCGTACAGACAGAGTGAGTAATGTTCTCTAAGGCATCAGATAAACAATGAGTAAAGTCATACATAGGATAAACACACCATTTATCCCCTGTCTGATGATGATGCACATGACGTACGCGGTAAATGATTGGATCACGCAAGT
The DNA here is from genome assembly GCF_039940335.1 of Marinomonas sp. Taxonomy (GTDB): domain Bacteria; phylum Pseudomonadota; class Gammaproteobacteria; order Pseudomonadales; family Marinomonadaceae; genus Marinomonas. The sequence continues at coordinate 64,856 of NZ_JBDVGW010000010.1, forward strand.
TAATGTTAGGACTTGCCATGTCGATTTTAGCGCGAAGAACCACTTGACCGTCCGAATACTTACCCGCTTTCATATCCATGAAGATGGCAAGGTTTTCTTCTGGACTGCGATCACGGTACGGGCTATTTTTGCCTGGCTCTTTTAATGTGCCGCGATACTCACGCATTTGTTCAGCGTTTAATTCACAAACATAAGCTTTACCTGCTTGGATAAGCTGTACCGCAAAATCAAATAATTGATCGAAATAGTCTGAAGCAAACTTAGGCTCATCTTTCCACTCAAAACCTAACCATTCCACGTCACGTTTGATGGATTCGATGTATTCAACACTTTCTTTTTCTGGATTAGTGTCGTCAAAACGTAGGTTACATTGACCATTAAAACGTTGCGCCAAACCAAAGTTCAAACAGATAGATTTAGCATGGCCGATATGTAAATAGCCATTTGGCTCAGGTGGGAAACGGGTCATTACAACTCCGTCGTACTTTCCTGATTCGTTATCTTTATCAATAATTTGGGTAATAAAGTTACCGGGTTTTGACGTTTCTGACATGATAGATGTGAGTCCTGATAAATTTTCGACTAACCGTATTGTTACTTTAGCCAGCAAGTATATCTGATTTCCCTTTCATAGGGACAATGACAGACACTTTTTTCCACTAACTTTCCTCTAAAGCAAAAGATATTTGCCAAGAAAAAACACCAACACCCCTACAGAGATGGTTAGCAACTGTTGTTGCCGCCAAATCCCAATAGCAAACGCCGCACTAGCACCCCATAGCCAAGGGTTGGCTAAGCTCAAGGTTAACTGTCCATTAAGAACAAAGATCATTGGCGTAATGATGGCCGTTAGCACGGCTACTGGTACAAACTTTAGCGCTCGCTCCAGCCAGTCCGGCATTACGACTTTATGAGCTCTGGCAAACAAAACGAAGCGAACACCGAAAGTGACAATAAACATCCCAAAAATTATAAATACGCTATCCAACACTGACATTAGGCCTCTCCCTTTTTACTTACATTCAGCGTTTTCGCAACAAGTGTGTCAGCGACAAAACCAACCAGCACACCAATCAAAGCGGATAACAAAAGCCCAAGATTATTTGGTAACCCATTTAAAACCAGGGAAGCCATAGCAGAGGCAACCATAGCCAAAACAAAGGGACGCCTTTTCAAATGAGGTGTAATAATGCCGATGAAGGTCGCCACCATAGCAAATTCCAACCCCCACTCACTCATACCAGGAATCAATTCACCACTCATGAAACCAAGTAAGGTGGCCCCATTCCACATTAGGTAAAATGAGACAAAAGAGCCTATGTAAGCAAAATGCCCAGTTTGCTCATTAATTTGGCCTGATTGATACAAAGGACGCACCGCAGCGTAGGTCTCATCAATTAACCCAAAACCCATAAAAAGTCTTAAACCAAAGGGTAAATGCTTCACAAACTTCACTAGATCAGCGGCATATAGAAGGTGGCGGAGGTTGACAATAAAAGTAGTAGAAACTATCACCCAAATTGGCGCCCCAATGGAAATCAAACCGATGGCGACAAACTGAGCAGAGCCTGCAAAAACAATGGACGACATGGCAACAGCAAACCAAACGTTCAAATCGTTAGCGGAAGCTAACGATCCAAACAAGATACCAAAGGGTAATCCCCCTACCAACATAGGGATTGAGGTCATCGCACCAAGGCGCATTTGTGTAAAACCTTTCATATTGATATCACCACTGTTTCTCCATATACATATCTGCTCGTCGATACTCGCTCGGTAAAGTCTTTGGCATCAACACAAAGCCATTTTTCTCATAAAGCTGACGCGCCGCCTGCAAGCAGCTAGCCGTTTCCAAACAAAGTTTCTTGGCACCAAGCCCAATGGCACGCTGCTGACTAAGATCAATAAAAGCCTGACCCAAACCCTTTTTCTGATAATGGGCCGCTACCGCCAGCTTAGACAATTTAATCATTTTGTTTACTGGCGGCCCTAACACCAAACTCCCCAGCAAATTGCCCCGCTCACTAACGGCCAACCATATTTCCCCACCAGCAGATATCATTTGCTCAGGGCGAGTAAGTAGCTGATGATCGGCTTCTTCGATTTGCCCACTAAAATAACGCTGCAACCAATCCATATTGAGCTGATAGAAGGCATCTTGGTAAGCGCCATCATAGGGTACAAGCTGATAACCCTCCAAACGCTCCAGCACCTTGGTGGCAAAACTACCACAATGAACCTGACGTTCTAAATGTTCGATCGCCTGCATAAAATGTTCACTACGTTGCTGGCAAGTTTGTTCCAACAACCACTGCATTTCTTGCAAAATGGGTTCAAGCTGCGCCATGGTCTTCACAGCTTTTGGTGACAATTTCAACACAAAACGACGCTGGTCTTGTTTATCCATGTCTTTAAGTAACAAGCCCTCCTTAAGCATTTTACTGGTTTGTTTGCTGATCGCCGGATGGCTCAACTGCAAACTATGAGCAAGCTCCATGACAGACATGGCCCCTGAGCTTTGCAAGCTCCTTAAAATTGGGAAATACGTCGAAGACACAGGCACATGCTGATCATGGTAAATGACCTGCACCTCTTGAAATAGATAGTCACTTAAACGTTTTAAGCGACTCCCTAGGGACAAAACTCCAAATTCTTCCATTTAACCCTTCAATATAGGTAACCAGTTACATATATTGGAATATTAACCAAGCCCCCCCCTTTTAGCAAGACTGTAATGGCGTTAATTCTGCTACAATGGCGCTTTTGCTACACAGTAGGACCCCTTGTCATGAACCCCAAAGCTGTTGTTGTCTATTCTGGCGGAATGGACTCTTACACCGTTTTACACCACGCCCTGAAACAAAACCGACAGGTATTCGCCATTTCCTTTAACTATGGGCAGAAGCACAGCAAAGAATTGATTGTCGCTGCCGAAGTTTGCCAAAGCTTAAACATCCCTCACAAGGTAGTCGATATCACTAGTATTAACAGCTTGATGGCAGGCTCATCTTTAACTGGAGATGAAGCTATTCCTGAAGGTCACTATGAAAGTGATAATATGAAGTCTACGGTCGTACCCAATCGCAACATGGTACTACTTTCTATGGCGATCGCTTATGCCGTTTCTCTAGAGGCGGGTGAAGTCTATTATGGTGCCCACGCAGGTGATCATCATATTTACCCAGATTGCCGACCTGAATTTGTCAATGCGATGAATGCTGTATCGAAGATTGCCAATTACCAATCTGTAGAAATAGTCACCCCTTTCCTACATTCCTCTAAAGGGGAAATATTAGCCGCAGGGATAGCAATGAAGCTTGACTATAATCACACTTGGACCTGTTATAACGGCCGTGAGCGAGCCTGTGGTAAATGTGGTGCTTGCCACGAACGCCTTGAAGCCTTCGCCAAGCAAGGTGCGACAGACCCTTTACGTTATGAAACCCAATAAAAGTAACAGCACGAAATTTTGCCATCACGCTGGCATCATTAGGCACAAACACATAAAATGCCCGACAACAGCGTAGCCAGCCCAAAAGCTTACGGCTTTATTGTTTATTTTTAATAAATACAGGAATTTAAAATGATCATTTTGCATACAAACCACGGCGATATCCACGTTGAATTGGATTACGAAAAAGCCCCTAAATCTGCGAAAAACTTCGAAGAGTACGTTACATCTGGCTTTTACGACGGTGTTATTTTCCACCGTGTGATTAATGGCTTTATGGTTCAAGGCGGCGGCTTTGAAGCTGGCATGAAGCAAAAAGAAACCCTAACCGCTATAGAAAACGAAGCAGACAATGGCCTAAAAAACGAAGTGGGCACATTAGCGATGGCTCGCACCATGGACCCTCATTCTGCGTCAGCACAGTTTTTCATTAACGTAGCGGATAACAGCTTTTTGAACCACCGCAGCAAAACCACTGACGGCTGGGGCTATGCTGTATTCGGTAAAGTGACTGCGGGCATGGACGTAGTAAACAAAATCAAAGAAGTGAAAACAACCGTTAAAAGCGGCCACCAAGATGTGCCTGCTGAAGATGTTATTATTGAAAGTGCTGAATTGGTCGAAAACGAAGCGGAATGATTCGTTACTTCATATCCGACTTGCATTTAAGTGACAAACGCCCGGATCTTATCCGGGCATTTGTTCTGCTGACACAGTCACTAAAAGACACCAAGCCACCGGCACAACTCTATATCTTGGGTGATTTTTACGACGCTTGGATCGGCGATGATTTTCAATCTGAATGGAACGACACTATTGAGCAAGCCATCAAAAAATTACAGCAGGCCAATTGGCAAGTATTTTTTCTACATGGCAACCGAGATTTCTTAATCGGTAAAGAATGGTTCCATCGCACGGGTACCTCACCTCTCAGCGAACAAAGCCCCATTTCTGAGTTAAACTTGCTACTCGCTCACGGGGATGAGTATTGCACTGATGACAAAGAGTACCAAACATTCCGATCCATGGTGCGCTCTTCTGCTTGGCAACAACAGATCCTCTCCCTCCCCATTGAACAAAGACTGGCTCTTGCCGCTAAATTACGCAATGACAGCAAAACCAATTCAGCCGAAAAAAACATGGAAATAATGGACGTGACAAAAAGTGCTGTGGAAGCGTCTCTACACCAACATCAATGCCACAACATGATACATGGCCATACCCACCGCCCTGAAATCCACAATGAAACGAGTCATATACGCTGCGTTTTAGGGGATTGGGATAAATGTGTTTGGTTAGCGCGTATAGAAGAAAATGAATTCATTCAAAGCAAGTGTGATGTTGAATCGTTTATAACGTCTCAATTGAACGCGTTGGTTGAACAACACAGACAAAGACTGCGTCTGTAATGCAGAGAACAAGCTCTGCTCACACTCCGCCACATTACTCAATCTAAATGTAATAAGGCTTTAACCCAGTTGGTTTCTTTTTTATTGCGGGAACGTTCGTACTCCGTCTGTCTTTCCTGCAATATACCAATCGCCCGAAAAAAAGCATTGTTAACCATAACGGGGGTCAGCTCGATCGCATGTTTTTGTCGCCAATAAAGGGTCGCCTTGGTGGTTAATAATTGATAAAGATAATCCAGCTCCAGTGATCCACGATATATACTATCCAAATCAACCACATATTGGCTTTTCGAAATTTCCAATGCCATCCAATAGGTAACATCAGACAACTTATCTCCGTTTACTATACCCATATCACCACCTCCAACTTAAGAGTAGATAATATGAGTCTAGCAGGCTTTTAGAGATACACACCTAAATACACTGGTAAAAAACACTAACTCAAACTAACTTCAGCTGGTGGCCCACTGTGTACACGAAATTCCACATCAGGCTCGGTAATTAACTTCCCTTCTAACTCCCTAAAGAAAGCTACGCGTTCATCAATTGGCTCACCGGCGTATTCTTCTGCCAACGCTAAGTAATCTTCAAAGTGACGTGCTTCGGATTTCAGCAGAGAAAGGTAGAATTTTGAAAGTTCTTCATCCAAATGAGGTGCTAAAACCGCAAACCGTTCACATGAACGTGCCTCGACAAAGGCGCCAATGATCAAGGTGTCTACTAAACGTGCAGGCTCATGAGTACGAATATGCTTGCGTAGGCCATCTGCATAACGTGATGCAGTTAAATGCTCGTATGCCACGCCACGCTTACGCATAAGTTTATGCACTTGTTCAAAGTGCAATAGCTCTTCACGTGCCAAACGAGACATCTTATGCAGCAAATTATCTCTATCAACATATCGGTACATGAGACTCATCGCTGTGCTTGCGGCCTTTTTCTCACAATGCGCGTGATCATTAAGTAGCAATGATTGATTTTCAAGGGCCCAATTAAGCCAAGCTTTCGGGGACTCGCATGGCAAGAAATTAACGAGCTCAGGATACGCAGATAACATTATTCTACCTTTTATTCTAAAAAAAGCTGATTATACTCGTTATTATACCTTTTAGGCACCAACGTCTTGTTTTGGATATCAAATTTCTGATGAATGAATACTACGATCCACAAAAGCTAAAAATCAGTCAGCATGTCGGTGTTGAGCTGGACCCCTATGTACTCAACTACCCAGCAAATGACAGTAAAACTACCTGGGTAGCAGACCAAGGCGGGCGGCCTTTTGTGTTGCGTTTCTTTCAAACCAATAAGGGCAAAGTAGAAGATTTCCTCCAAAATGCCAGAAAGTATGCAGGCATCAAACACCCTGCCATTACCCCAAGCTACCCACCTTTCTATTCAAATTTATGGGTATTTTCTTGTGCTGCTGTGTGTGGTGGTGAGAATCTCAATAGCTTTCTTGGCAAATACCCAGATGGCGCCCCGCTCAATGTCGTCATCAGTCTATTTGACAATATTGCCAAGGCGTTAGATAAAGTTCACGAGAAAAACTTATCCCATGGACATTTGGATTTAAACGCCATTCACGTTGTTAATGGCACAGGGGTTATGACTGGCTTTGGCGCCCATCATTGGATGGATCGCATTTCTAAAGATGAAATGGATCCTAGGCTATTTCCACCCGAGTTCAAAAAGAAAGACCAAAAACGCGGACCAGCCGCTGACCGATACACTTTTATGCGCTTATTGATCGCAGCTTTATGTGGTGAATCCATTCTTGATAAAGAGCTCCCTGCCGCCTTACAAGACAATCACCCAACTTTAAGTGATCAAACATGGAGCAAACTAATTAAGTGGAGTCGCCCACAAGAAAGACATAGGCCTAAATCTCTGACAGAAGTTATGCAGATGCTCCGGGCCAACCTTTTCAAACCAGCCCCAACCAATACACCCCGCAAGCGACCAATCACCAGACAGATATCCCGTCGCTTAACGCCTAAAATACTTATACCAGCAGGTATATTAGTGACATTAACCGTCGTGGCCGCCAGTTTTTGGCCAGAGGATGAAAACCCAGCTCCGACGACTCCTTTAGTGATTGAACCAAAACCTGAAGAAAAAACGGCAGAAGAGATTTTCGAAGCCTTACCCCAAACCTTAGAAGAGCCACTGAAAGTGGGCGGCAAAGCCCCTAAGGTTGAGAAAATCGCCCCGACTGTATTTCAAATGGGAGATCAGCAAAGGATTGGTGACGACAACGAGCGCCCCGTTCATACTGTTGACATTCCGAAAGGGTTTTACTTTGGTAAATATGAAGTCACCTTTGATCAGTATGATCAATTCGCTAAGGCCACTGGTAGAACGTTACCCCCAGATAACGGCTGGGGTCGCGGAAAACGCCCTGTCGTGAATGTTAATTGGCACGATGCGAAAGCTTATGCCTTATGGATTTCTGAGCAAACTGGGCAAGAATACCGCCTGCCAACCGAAGTTGAATGGGAATACTCCGCTCGAGCGGACTCCGATACCTCTTACTGGTATGGGGAAAATGTTAAGCCTGGTTATAGCGTCTGTGACAGCTGTGGAAGCCAGTGGGACGGACTTTCAAGTGCTCCTGTGGGTAGCCAAGCAAGCAACCCTCTTGGCTTATATGACATGCATGGTAATGTGGCCGAATGGATAGAGGATTGCTACCACAATTCTTATGATGGCGCCCCCACTGATAATCAGGTGTGGCTTTCAGACCAATGTGACAGTCGTGTTATCCGCGGTGGGTCATGGTTTGATATTCCCAGAGTCGGTCGTAGCTCAACACGATACAGAGCCAACCCCGAATTAAGAGCCAGTAATTGGGGCTTCCGTGTGGTTCGTATTATTCACGAAAATGTGGAAAACCCTAAAACGGAATAATTCCACTAAATGTCACCTATTCGAAATTGTTATGATGCACCATAAGCTTTTAGTGCTATTTTTCTATAAAATAGCACTAACTAAATGAATGATTCTCGATTAGACGGACCTTAAAATCCGCCTACTGCATTAACTTATCAGTAATTTTTACTGATATAGCAACCAATATTCAGAGGTGAAAATGAGCCTGTATACTGCATACCTACAAGAAATAGAAGATCGAAAATTAGAAGGATTACATCCTAAGCCGATCGACAGCAGCGACCTACTAGCTGAAATCATTGCTCAAATTAAAGACACTCAAAATGAACACCGCGAAGCGTCTTTGAACTTTTTCATTTACAACACTTTACCTGGTACTACCAGCGCCGCTGATGCCAAAGCACAATTTCTAAAAGAAATTGCCCAAGGCGATGAAGTGGTTGCTGAAATTACACCAACGTTCGCCCTAGAGCTTCTTTCACACATGAAAGGTGGCCCTTCTGTTAAAGTATTGCTAGACCTTGCTTTATCTGATGACGCACAAATTGCTGCAGCCGCTGCAGAAGTTCTTAAAACTCAGGTGTTCTTGTACGAAGCCGACATGGAGCGCTTAGAAGCTGCTTATAAAGCCGGTAGCGCTATTGCAACAGATATCTTAGAAAGCTACGCAAAAGCTGAATTTTTCACCAAGCTTCCTGATATTGAAGAAGAAATTGAAGTTGTTACCTACATCGCTGCCGAAGGTGATATTTCTACAGACTTACTGTCTCCAGGTAACCAAGCTCACTCTCGTTCTGACCGTGAACTACATGGTAAGTGCATGATTTCTCCTGAAGCTCAGGACGAAATTAAAGCGCTACAAGCTAAACACCCTAACGCTAAAGTTATGTTGATTGCCGAAAAAGGCACAATGGGCGTGGGTTCTTCTCGTATGTCTGGTGTGAACAACGTAGCACTTTGGGCAGGCAAACAAGCTAGTCCTTACATTCCATTTGTTAACTTTGCACCGATTGTTGCGGGTACTAACGGCATCTCACCTATCTTCTTAACAACAGTAGGTGTAACAGGTGGTATTGGTCTTGACCTTAAAAACTGGGTGAAAAAATTAGACTCAGCTGGCAAACCAATGGTTGATGCGAATGGCGATACTATCCTAGAACAAGCTTACTCTGTTGAAACAGGTACAGTACTTACCATCAACACTAAAGAGAAAAAGCTTTATAAAGGTAGCGAAGCACTAGTAGATATATCTTCTGCCTTCACACCACAACAAGTAGAGTTCATGAAAGCGGGTGGTTCTTACGCCGTGGTATTCGGTAAGAAACTACAAACTTTTGCTGCCGAAACACTTGGCACTGAAATGCCTGCGGTATTCGCGCCAGCGAAAGAGATCTCTAACGATGACCAAGGCCTAACGGCTGTTGAAAAAATCTTCAACAAAAATGCTGTAGGCGTTACCTCTAAGAAAGCTCTACACTCAGGCTCCGACGTTCGCGTTAAGGTAAACATTGTTGGCTCACAAGATACAACAGGCTTGATGACCTCTCAAGAACTTGAGTCTATGGCAGCCACTGTGATTTCCCCAAGTGTTGACGGTGCTTACCAATCAGGCTGTCACACAGCTTCTGTATGGGACTCAAAAGCACAAGCTAACATTCCAAAACTTATGTCTTTCATGAACAAGTTTGGTTTGATTACTGCTCGTGATCCAAAAGGCGTTTACCCGCCAATGACAGACGTAATCCATAAAGTATTGAACGACATCACGGTTGACGATACCGCTATCATCATTGGTGGTGACTCTCACACTCGTATGTCTAAAGGTGTCGCATTCGGTGCTGACTCCGGTACTGTAGCCTTGGCACTGGCAACAGGTGAAGCAACTATGCCTATCCCTGAGTCTGTAAAAGTAACCTTTAAAGGTGAAATGCAGAGCCACATGGACTTCCGTGATGTGGTACACGCAACTCAAGCTCAGATGCTCAAGAAATTCGGTGGCGAGAACGTTTTCCAAGGCCGCGTAATCGAAGTACACATTGGTACTTTGCTTGCTGACCAAGCCTTCACGTTCACTGACTGGACTGCAGAAATGAAAGCGAAAGCTTCTATCTGTATTTCTCAGGACGACACCCTAGTTCAATCCCTTGAACTTGCGAAAAAACGCATTCAAATCATGATTGATAAAGGCATGGAAAACGAAGCACAAACACTTCACGGCCTAATCAAGCTTGCTGATAAGCGTATTGCTGGCATCCAATCTGGTGAGCAACCAGCGCTTGCACCAGACAACAATGCCAAATACTACGCAGAAGTTGTGGTTGACCTTGACGAAATCGTTGAACCAATGATTGCCGATCCAGATGTTAACAACGACGACGTTTCTAAGCGTTACACCCACGATGTTATCCGTCAGGTTTCTTTCTATGAGAACAAACCTGTTGATCTTGGTTTCGTTGGTTCTTGTATGGTTCACAAAGGTGACATGCAAATTATCGCTTCTATGCTTCGCAACCTTGAAGCTCAGAATGGCGAAGTTAGCTTTAAAGCCCCTCTTGTTGTTGCGCCACCAACTTACAACATCGTTGATGAGTTGAAAGCTGAAGGCGATTGGGAAATCCTTAAGAAATACGCTGGTTTCGAATTTGATGATGCTAAACCAAAAGGCGAAGCTCGTACTAAATACGAAAACATCCTATACCTAGAACGCCCTGGCTGTAACCTATGTATGGGTAACCAAGAGAAAGCAGAACCTGGTGACACCGTTATTGCAACCTCTACACGCTTATTCCAAGGCCGCGTTGTTGCCGATACGACAGAGAAGAAAGGTGAGTCTCTACTAGGCTCAACACCTCTTGTTGTACTTTCTTCTGTTCTAGGCCGCTTCCCTACTTTAGAAGAGTACAAGGCTTCTGTAGCAGGTATCAACCTGACTGATTTCGCGCCACCAGCGGAAGAAATGACAACAGCACCCGTTGAATTCATTCCTGTTAGCAACGTTTAAGTCAAAAATTAAACAACACTAACGAATGACAAAACCGCTGTGAAAAAATGCTAAGCATTTTGGATCAGCGGTTTTTTATTGCCCAAATTTTGACATTCAAACAGACACAAAAAAGCCCCGCTAAACGAGGCTTTATCAGTTAATGTTTTAAACCGTTAAATCACTTCACGCTCAACCAAGGCGTTAAATTCGGCTTGCTGCTGTCGCTCATCCGCACTTTCTACATCGTGAGCATTAATATGATGTTGGCGTCCTGTATGCTTAGCTTTATATTTAATTAACTGTTTTTCGAGTTTTCCTACCAAGAGGTCTAGGGCAGGCTTAAGTTGTTTATCCGTTTTAACGGTGGCAAAAAGGTCATGACCAGGAATGTGCACACTGGCTTCTACTATTAGTTCATGAATTTCATGTTTTTCGGTATTAAGAATCACTTTGATGCTGGTAATTTGGTTATTGATACGCGCCAAATGATCCATTTTTTCTTTAACCAATTCTTGAACTTCTTCACCTGATTGAACGTGGTGACCACTAATATTCAATGTATACATAGAAATTATCCTTCTGTGTTAAAAGTTTGTTTTTGCTAAGTTTTTGCTCTCCTTTGTTATGCTCATACTTATAATCTAAGGATGATGCGGGTAAATTTCAACGTCTAGAATGTAAATACTTGTGATGAATAATGGATTAAATATTAATACCAAACTTCAACCACTTAATAACCACTCCATGACTTATCAATAGCACAGCTTCATGTCACGAGCAATGATTTTTCAACGCCATAAAAAAAGGTGCTGACAATCACGTCAGCACCTTCTGTATCGCGTAAACGAATTCTGGCGATTAGTCAGCCAATAAGATTCGCAACATGCGACGTAGAGGTTCTGCAGCACCCCACAATAGCTGGTCACCTACTGAGAAAGCACTAATGTACTCAGGCCCCATATTTAACTTACGAATACGACCAACTGGAATGCCTAATGTACCGGTCGCTACCGTTGGCGTTAAACGCTCCATAGTCGCTTGCTTATCATTCGGCACCACATCAACCCATTGGTTGTGCTCAGCTAGCATACCTTCGATATCCGCCACAGGGATATCTTTGTTTAGCTTAATAGTGAAGGCTTGGCTATGGCAACGCATCGCACCAATACGTACACACAAACCATCAACAGGAATGATAGAACCTGTGTTGCCCAGAATTTTGTTAGTTTCCGCTTGAGCCTTCCACTCTTCACGGCTCTGGCCATTTTCCAGCTGTGAATCGATGTAAGGGATCAGGCTACCCGCTAACGGTACGCCAAACTGATCAACAGGCATGCTATTTGAGCGCATTTGCTGAGCAACTTTACGGTCGATCTCTAGAATGGCACTGGCAGGGTCTGCTAACTCAGTTGCAACAGAAGACTGTAGCATCCCCATTTGGTTAATCAGTTCACGCATATGACGAGCACCGCCACCAGAAGCTGCTTGATAGGTCATGGATGTCATCCATTCGATGTGACCTTTTTCAAACAAACCACCCAATGCTAACAACATCAAGCTAACGGTACAGTTACCACCTACAAAGGTTTTCACGCCATCTTGCAAACCTTGCTTGATAACGTTTTGGTTAACTGGATCCAATACAATGATGGCATCTTTTTCCATACGCAAAGAAGATGCGGCATCAATCCAGTAACCTTTCCAACCAGCCTTACGTAACTGAGGATAAATAGCCTTGGTGTAATCACCACCCTGACAGGTGATAATAATGTCCATTTTTTGTAGAGACTCAATGTCCATTGCGTCTTGTAAAAGTGGAATGTCTTGACCAATTTCAGGGCCTTTTTGACCTGCTTGCGAGGTGGTGAAGAAGACTGGCTCAATATGATCAAAGTCTTTTTCTTCTCGCATACGTTGCATTAGCACAGAACCGACCATTCCGCGCCAACCGACTAAACCTACAGTTTGTTTTGACATGGTTTTACTACCTTTTTTTGTGGGGTCGCTCATACCAAGAGCATTATCCCGAATGAAAACACTCAATAACCGTTTGCTATTAAGCTTTTAGTGCTGCTAGTACCGCATCGCCCATGGCTTGAGTACTAACTGTGTTACAACCATTTGATGCGATATCCGCTGTTCTTAGACCTTGATCTAGAACTTTGCTCACGGCAACTTCAATAGCATCAGCCGCTTGCTTGGCATTTAGAGAATAGCGTAACATCATAGCAACAGATAAAATTGTTGCCAATGGGTTGGCAATGCCCTGCCCTGCAATATCTGGCGCAGAACCATGACATGGCTCATACATACCACGGCCTTGTGCATTCAAGGACGCAGACGGCAACATGCCGATAGAGCCTGTCAGCATGGCAGCAGCGTCAGATAGAATATCACCAAACATATTGCCAGTAACCATTACATCGAACTGTTTTGGCGCTCTAACAAGCTGCATAGCAGCATTATCCACTAGCATGTGGGTTAATTCGACATCAGGATACTCTTTCGCCACTTCTTCCATGACTTCTTTCCAAAGTACAGTCACTTCAAGTACGTTGGATTTATCGATAGAGCATACTCGTTTGCCACGCTGACGAGCCGCTTCGAAAGCAGAACGGCCAATGCGACGAATCTCAGACTCGCTGTAAACATAAGTGTTGTAGCCTTGGCGCTCACCGTTATCTAGAGTACGAATACCTCGAGGTTGTCCAAAGTAAATACCTCCGGTTAACTCACGAACAATCAAAATATCTAAACCAGCAACGATTTCAGGCTTTAGGCTAGAAGCTTCAGCAAGCTGAGGGTACAAGATAGCTGGGCGCAGATTAGAGAAAAGTTCAAGATTAGAGCGTAAGCCTAACAAGCCTTTTTCTGGACGTACGGCCATGTCTAGACCATCCCATTTAGGGCCACCCACTGCACCTAGCAAAATAGCATCAGCGTTTTTGGCCTTATCAAGGGTAACCTCTGGTAATGGAGAGCCGGTTTCATCATAGGCAGAGCCACCAACTAGCGCTGACTCATGCTTAATGTCCAATGAGAACTGCTCAGTCACTGCATCTAAAACACGTACAGCTTGCTCTACGATTTCTGGACCAATACCATCACCTGGTAATATCAATACGTTCTGTGTCATCTTGCTACCTAAATCCTTAAATAATAATTGTCTGATTACTCACCACGGGATAAAAACAACCATGGCGCTTCATTCATGCGCTTCTCTTCGTAGCGGCGAATATGTGCTTCTTGCTGTAAGGTTAAGCCAATATCGTCTAGACCGTTCAATAGGCAATGTTTACGGAAACTATCAACGCTAAATTCAAACTTAGCGCCAGAAGGTGACGTAACCGTTTGCTCTTCAAGATCAACCACAATGTTAGCACCGGCGCTGGCTGTTACTTCTGCAAACAGTTGATCCACTTCTTCTGCTTGTAGAACAATCGGCAATAAACCATTTTTAAAACAGTTATTGTAAAAAATGTCGGCAAAGCTTGGCGCAATAATTGAGCGAAAACCGTAGTCATCTAAGGCCCACGGCGCATGCTCACGACTTGAACCACAACCAAAATTTTGACGAGCTAACAACACACTCGCACCAGCGTAACGCTCTTGGTTCAGTACAAAATCTTCACGTAAAGGGCGGCCCGTACATTCTTGGTCAGGCTGGCCTTCATCTTCATAGCGCAACTCGTCAAACAAGTTTTTGCCAAACCCAGTGCGCTTGATGGACTTCAAGAACTGCTTAGGGATAATCATGTCTGTATCAACATTAGCCAAATCAAGAGGTGCGGCTAACCCTGTATGTTTCGTAAAAGGACGCATAGTTTCTCCTAATTAAGGTCTAGTGTTTAACCAACTCGTTTACATCAACAAAGTGACCGGCAATTGCGGCAGCCGCCGCCATAGCAGGACTCACCAAGTGAGTACGACCGCCAAAGCCCTGTCGACCTTCAAAGTTACGGTTTGAAGTCGAAGCACAGTGCTCACCGCTACCTAATTTGTCCGCATTCATCGCCAAACACATTGAACAACCAGGTTCGCGCCATTCAAGACCCGCTTCTTCGAAAACTTTATCCAAACCTTCTTTTTCGGCTTGCGCCTTCACCAAGCCAGAGCCTGGAACGACAATCGCTTGTTTCAATGTCGTTGCAACTTTACGGCCTTTTACGACTTCAGCCGCAATACGAAGATCTTCAATACGTGAGTTGGTACAAGAACCGATGAAAACACGATCAAGGGTGACATCAGCTAAGCTGGTTTTGCCTTCAAGCCCCATGTATTTCCAAGCTCGAGCATAACCTTCTTTTTTAACGGGATCTGTTTGGTCTTCTGCTTTAGGAATAGGTTGATCAATGGCGATAACCATTTCTGGAGATGTTCCCCAAGTCACCTGAGGCTTAATATCTTCAGCTTTGATCACCACCACTTCATCAAACTTGGCATCAGTATCAGACACTAAATCTTTCCATGCGGCCACCGCCATATCCCACTGCTCACCTTTTGGTGCATAAGGGCGACCTTTTACGTACTCTAGTGTCGTATCATCAACCGCGATCAAGCCTACACGAGCGCCTGCTTCAATGGCCATGTTACAGACCGTCATACGACCTTCCATAGACAAAGATTGGATACCCGTACCACCAAATTCAATAGCGTAACCTGTACCACCCGCTGTACCGATCGCACCGATAATCGCCAACACAACGTCTTTTGCTGACACCCACGGAGACAATTCGCCGTCTACTCGAACCAACATGTTACGGTTTTTCTTTTGAACCAAACACTGAGTTGCTAGGACGTGCTCAACTTCAGAGGTACCGATACCGTGGGCAAGCGCACCAAATGCACCGTGAGTCGAGGTATGGGAGTCACCACAAACTACCGTCATTCCTGGAAGTGTGGCACCTTGCTCTGGCCCAACAACGTGCACAATCCCCTGACGTATATCTTTCATGTTGAATTCGGTAATGCCGAACTCATTACAGTTATCATCTAAAGTGGTAACTTGTATTTTAGAAACGGGATCTTCAATACCATCTACACCGTGAGCCCGCTCATTTTTAGTAGTGGGGACGTTATGGTCTGGAGTCGCCAAGCTAGAAGAAACTCGCCAAGGCTTGCGCCCAGCTATTCTTAGCCCTTCAAACGCTTGTGGTGAAGTCACCTCGTGAAGTAGCTGTAAATCAATATAAATCAAGGCACTACCATCGTCTCGTTGCTGGACTAGGTGACTGTCCCACAACTTGTCATAAAGGGTTCTTGCTGACATAAATTCTCTCCTAAATATCCTGTTGCGCTATCCTAAAACTTTGTATTAAATAACTCAAATTCATATTTTTCATGTTTTGGATAATTTCTTGGAATGATGGACATCACTGAACTCCTGACCTTTATTAAAGTGGCCGAATCCGCTTCATTTTCAGATGCTGCGAATCAGTTGTTTATTACTCAACCCGCCGCCAGTAAACGTATTGCGGCGCTGGAAAGCGCTTTGGGAGTTAAGCTTTTTGATCGTATTGGTCGACAGGTTCAACTTACCGAGGCGGGGTTGCGCTTGCTGCCTAAGGCAAAAAAAATTGCCGTGGATTTACAAGACATCAAACGTAGCATGACCCTACAAATGGAAGGCGTAAGTGGCGAGTTACGTATTTCGACCAGCCACCATGTGGGCTTAAGAAGACTTCCAAAATCCTTAAAGCGCTTCCAACAGGACTTTCCAAATGCCCAGCTGGAAATTGAATTTACTCAATCTGAAGATGCTTACCAGCAAATCCTTAAAGGCCAAGCCGAGCTTGCGATAATTACCCTTTCTCATGCAGAGCATCCAATGCTGGAATCTACCGCTATTTGGTCAGACCCGCTGACTTGCGTGGTGAGCGCAGATCACCCCTTGGCAAACCAAGCAAATTTGAGTCTTACAGATCTTGCTGACTATGCTTGTGTCTTGCCAAACAAAAATACCTTTACTCGACAAATTGCCGAACAAGCATTAGGCAAGCACGGCTTAAAACCCCAAGTAAGAATGAATACGAATAATTTGGAAACTTTAGCCATGCTAGTCAGCATAGGCTGGGGCTGGTCATTGCTACCCTCAACCCTAGTGGACGATAAACTGGTGGTATTAAACATTCCAGACGTTAACGTAGAAAGAAAGTTAGGGATTATTCACCACAAACAACGCACTCTTAGCCGAGCCGCTATTGCCTTCATGGAATTGTTGAAGAGCGAGATCATTCAACCTTGAATTCGCTCTTCACTGCCTTTAAGTCTATCGACGCTGACTCAGGAAAAGTACTAACAGCGCACTCGCACTGACGAGTGATGCGGCGGTGAACGCCCAAGAGCCCCCTAACCATTCCCATATATAGCCAGTAATAACCATACCAAGTCCACCACCCAGGCCAATGGCAAAAGCGCTGTACATGGCCTGACCTTGACCAGCAATGCGTTCTGGGAACAGTCGACGTATCTGCTCTATGGACACCATATGGAACAATGCAAACGTGATGCAGTGCAATAGTTGAGTAAAGAGTAAAATCCACAGTACATCAGCAAACCAGCCCACTAATGCCCAACGTAAAATCCCACATAGGAAACTCAGGGACACTAAATGGAAAATATGAAAGCGATATATCATGTTACCGAAAAACATGAACAGGAAGATTTCGATGATCACCCCTAAGGCCATAATCAAACCAATGTTTGACCCAGAGTAGCCATGATTTTCAAGGTGAACAGCGAAAAATACATTAAAAGGGGCATGAGACATAAAGGCTAAAAATGCCAAGCCAAAGAAGAGCAACGATTCAGGGGTGAGTAGCACACTAAAAAATGACACATTTTCTTTGGCTGTGGTTTTTTCATAAGCCTGTTCATGAACAAAGAATGTCGTAATAACGGCCAGTAGCAAGCACGTACACATGGCTGGAATCACAACCGCGGCGCCAAACTGTCCAATTAAAAAACCGGCAATGGCGACAGCAAAGACATACCCCATTGACCCACCAACTCGTATCCGTGTGTACGGAACATCTAAGGTACGAATACTGCGTACAGCCAAGGCATCTGTCATTGGTAACATTGCAGAATAAAATAATGCCATGCCAAGGGTGAGAATGAATAAAGTTTGGAAGTCTTTGTTCCAATTGAATGGCACAAGAGCGACGAAGCAACCGATGGTCGCCAACTGCAAGACACGTTTGGGCAAACCTATTTTCGTAGTAAGCCAGCCCCAGAAATATGGAATCAAGATACCTGATAAGGTAAATGTGGACATCAACCAGCCGATTTCAGAAGCGCTCAAACCTATGCTTTTATAGTAAACGGAGATATAGGGCATCATCACGCCGATGAGCGCACAAAAGAAAAAGTAGTAAATAAAGAGCGGCCAAGCTACCGGGCGAGCAGTTTTAGAAAACATGATGTATCCAAGAAAAATCAATTATCATCGACCGAGCGGCAGACAATTTCAGTTAAGCGTATGCTGTATTGGAAGTATGCTAGAAATATAGACAAAAAGCATCACGCAATCATTCAACTGCGCATAATTTTTGTCTTATGATATAACCAACGTATCACTTAAATAGTGACCTTTACCCAAAGGCTAATACTCTTAACCTTAACGCATCATAACCTCATAGGAGAATAACCATGAGCACTGAACAGGAATGGTGGCGCGGCTGTATTATTTATCAAGTTTACCCACGCAGTTTTTACGATGCGAACAACGATGGCATTGGTGATCTAACTGGTGTCACGGAAAAAATCCCTTACATAGCGTCACTAGGAGTCGATGCTATTTGGTTATCGCCCTTCTTTACATCTCCCATGAAGGACTTTGGCTATGATGTCTCCGATTACTGCGATGTTGACCCAATTTTCGGCACACTAGAGGATTTTGACAAGCTTATCGAAGTGGCTCACCAGCACAATATTAAAATCATCATAGATCAAGTTCTCAACCATACTTCAGATCAACACCCTTGGTTTAAGGAATCTCGAAGCAGCCTAGATAACGACAAGTCCGATTGGTATGTATGGGTGGATGCCAACCCTGACGGCACAGTACCGAATAACTGGTTATCTGTTTTTGGTGGGCCAGCTTGGCATTGGGATAGTCGCAGAAGACAATACTATCTACATAATTTTTTAGACAGTCAGCCGGATTTAAACTTTCACAATCCAGATGTTGTTGATGCGGTACTTGAAACCGTCGAGTTTTGGCTAAAACGTGGGGTTGATGGTTTTAGATTAGACACTGCAAATTACTATTTCCACGACCTAGAGCTTCGTAATAACCCACCCAAAGAAGAGATAGTAGAAGGAAGTATCGGGGTACGTTTAGACAACCCTTATGCATACCAATTGCACCTTTACGATAAATCGCGTCCAGAAAACATTGCCTTTTTGCAACGACTCAGATCACTCCTAGATAAATACCCCAATACCACAACTGTCGGCGAAGTAGGCTGCGATTTTTCCCTTAAAACCATGTCTGAGTACACCCAAGGCAAAGATAAACTGCACATGTGCTACTCATTTGATTTACTTACTCACGATGCCTCTATGAGTCACATCCGCCAAACTATACAAACGATTGAAGAGGGTTTGGGTGACGGTTGGCCTTGCTGGTCTATGAGTAACCATGATGTGGTACGAGTGGCGACACGTTGGAACACCGATGGCTACAACAGTGCTCGCAGTAAAATCCATATGCTGATGCTACTTTCTTTACGAGGCAGTATTAGTTTGTATCAAGGAGAGGAACTGGGGTTACCTGAAGCAGAACTCACTTTGGAGCAGTTGGTAGATCCTTTTGGGATCAATTTTTGGCCTGAATTTAAAGGGCGTGATGGTTGTCGTACGCCCATTCCTTGGAATGAAGAGCAAATGGCAGGCTTCACTCACTCTGATCAACCCTGGCTGCCAATTGCAGACAGCCAACGCCCATTAGCGGTGAGCGTTCAAGAAGACAATAGGCATTCTGTGTTACACGCTTACCGGGACTTCATGCATTTTCGCAAGCAGCATCCCGAGCTGATTTATGGAGATATTGAGTTCCTCTATGATGACGAAACCACTCTGGTGTTCACCCGTCAATTTGAAGGCAGGAAACTGTTAATCGCCTTAAACTGTGCAGAACAAAACAAAATTTTGCCAACTGAGTTGAAACTAACCCTACAAGTTATGCCAGAAGCGATACAGTCTGGCTATCTGGAGGAGAGCTCCATGGTGTTATTGCCCTGCTCTGCCCTCTTTGCCATTGTCCATTCGTAATGACACGCTAGAACGAAACAGGCTCAATAACTTTTGAGCTTGTTTATTCAAAAGCATAAAAACAAATTCTAAGGTTCTAATAATGCTTGGTTTGGCCAAGCATTAATGATGGCTTTTACTAGGGTTGCCAATGGAATCGCAAAGAAAATCCCCCAGAACCCCCAGACACCGCCAAAAAATAATACCGCAATGATGATCGCGACAGGATGAAGGTTGACCGCTTCCGAGAACAACAAGGGTACTAACACATTGCCGTCTAGCGCTTGCACCACAAGATAAGCACCAACCACATAAAAGAATTCATTCTGAGTGCCGTATTGATAAAAGGCCACCAGAACCACCGGTATCGTAACCGCCGCGGCGCCAATAAATGGAATTAACACGGACAACCCCACCAATAGCGCCAAGAGCTCAGCATAACGTAAACCTAGGACTAAAAAGGTGATATAGGTAACAACCCCTACGGCCAACATTTCAATAAACTTGCCACGAATATAGTTAGCGATTTGCTGATTCATTTCTGAGGCAATATTGCGCATCATACGGCGTTCTTTTGGTAGCCAAGAGGTTAAGTACGCAAGAATTTTCGCCTGATCTTTGAGCAAAAAGAACATAACTAAGGGCACGAGCACTAGATAAATCATCAATGAAAATAATGATGGAATGCTAGATATAGAAAAAGACACCAACCATTGACCAAGATTGGCAGACTCTGTGGCGATAGAATTAATCACTTCATCGATAGCTTTTTGACTAACGATTTCACTATTACCTTCGGCAAAACTTTGAACTGTGTCACGGATCACCGTAAACATACGCGGCGCATCATTTACCAGACGCACTGCTTGTCGCCAAATAATCGGCACCATCACACCAATAAACAGCCCACAGCTGGCCATAAAACTCAAAAAAACGATAAAAACTGAAGCCGTATGATTAACCCCAATACGGCGTAATTTTTCGACCACCCCTTGTAGTAGGAAAGCCAATACTACTGCGATCAATACCGGTGCTAGCACGCCACCCCAAAAAGCCAATACAAACAAGGTAGAAATCAGTAATAGAATAAAAACCACTACCTCCTCATGAGAGAAGTAGCGTTTTATGAGAGAATCTACAATTTTGAACATACAAGGTCCGTTTTAGTTTTTAAGAATGGAAAAAATATACACATTATTATCTTCAGTTTGTGAAACTAACGTTAAATTACTCATCGCGACATATTGAGGGATATCCTTCAATGAACCTGCATCACAGGCTTCAACACGCAAGAGCTCACCAGAAGACATTTTACTTAATGCCAGTTTGGTTTTAAGCAAGGGCATTGGACAACGATCTTCTCTTGCCTCTAAGATTACGTCATACTGTTGAGAGTCACTATCATTCATCGTTTTACCTTGCTGAGATCATTCCCGTTATTATGAGACTATTTCAACATGTTACCAGCCGCTTAACCATCTTAGTATTTGTTTTTACAGGAAGTTTTACAAACACATCTTTGGCAGAAACACCTGATATCGCCGCGATAAAAGACGAGCGCAGCTTGTCTAACCCATCTTACATATTAGGCCAATATTGGTTTCGTAAATTAAATGGCAGCCGTGCCCTTATCGACTTTCCACCCGCATATGAATACTTTAGAGACGCTATCGCCAGGCTCACACCTCAAACTCGACTGTACAACAAAACCGTCGAAATGACGCTGTTAAATAGCACACAAAGTAATGCCTTTGTCATCCCCGGCAACCATATGTTTATTTACTCCGATATATTGGAGATGATCAATAATGAAAATATGTTCTATGGGCTACTTTCCCACGAGCTTGCCCATTTAGAGCTAAAACATTACGAAAGACAGAAACAACAATCCTCCGAAGAATTGAGCAAAGCCTTAGTACTGCTAGGAGCCGGTATTGCAGCCGCTTTATCTGGGGCTGGTGGCGATGCCACGACCGCGCTATGGTTAGGGGGAATCGCCAATCAAGCTGAAAACACCCTTAAATACAGTCGCGAGCAAGAACAAGAAGCAGATCGACGTGGACGAGAGTATTTAACGGCGGCAGGACTTCCAGAAGAAGGTATGACTCAGCTTTTCCAAGCTTTTTTCAAAAAAGCCTTAGGCAGACCAACCCTTGAGTTTTTATCCACTCACCCTTCCCCTAATAATCGTCTGGCAGACTCATTAACTTTCGAGAAATCAAACGATATTTTTAGTACCGCGACCAACCCTGAGTTTAATTATTTTAGAGCCAGTGTACTTGCCTATCGAGCAGGCCTTAATGATCAACCTTATGACTACCTAGGCCAACAAATCACCGATATAAATGCCAGTAACTTTGCTAAAGCGCTATTTTCATATTTAATCAATCAGCCGGAAAGGTCTTTAACCTTGTTATCAGAAATTACAGATAGCAACCTTTATACAGAGTACCTAAAAGCCTTGAGTTTAATAAAAACAGGTGAGAGTGACCAAGCGATTAAAGTCATTCAGTATCAGCTAGATTTGGCGCCAAAAAACTTGCTCTTTGCCACCTTGAAAGCACAAATGTCACATACCAAAGCTCTCGATTTTGGCACAGAGTATCTATACGAAAAACGTCTTATATGGCGCGCCAACATTCAGTTTTATCAACACAGCAACAATATTCCCATGGCCCTCTATTATCGCTCTCTGCTTGATTTCAGCCAAGGCAAAACAAAAGAGGCTCAATTTTTGATACGGCGTGCGAAGAATGAAGCTTTCAATAATGATAAAGAAGTCATTATAAAATCCTCTGAGCGTTTTAAACTTATTAAAGAAGCTGAAACTCATCAAGATTTAAAAGACGATTAATATCATAATTCTAAAAACAAAAAAGCCAGCTTAATTTAGCTGGCTTTTAAATTTCACATTGAATTAAGATCTTTCAGATTTAATTTCATCAAATTGTGCTTGAAGCTCTTTGTGTTTAGCTAAGTAAACTGCTTCTTTTTGTGTGAAGGTTCTAGCATCTGTTAAATCAACGTGTGTGTTAACAGTTTCACCTAGATTCTCTAACGTTTTTGCTAGCGCTTGAACGCCAGCTTTCGCAGTGTACATACGCTCGATCGTGTTATCATCATTGCTTGCAAAAGCGGAAGCAGAAATAGTAACAGCAGCGAAAACAGATAGTGCAGATTTAGTAAAAGAGTTCATTTTGATACCTTTAATATAATATTTTAAAAATTAATTTTTCTCAGCAAAGCTATGTTTGCTTGGGATGTGGGTATAGTAATCTTTAAAATTAAAATAAAAAGACCTGAACACCTGCTTCCATTTTTTTTTCGTATACACCTGAAATAGGGCAAAAATGCCACCATATATAGTAATCGGTGCACAATAAAATAAAGTGTCAAAAAAATACTCACCAGAGCGCGGAATAAGAAAGAATATTGCAAAGGAAAAGCCAGAAAAACTTTCAACATCCATGTATAGTCAAGATTATCGCAAAGAATGAGCACGACATTTGCACATTCCATCGAATAGCAAGCCTAACCTATTCAAAATTTCACTACCGAAAAGGAAATAAAAACTCACTCGCTACTTGCCTAGGAGTAGTCATCTCGTCAATTGACGGCTTTGTGCTAGGGTTTTCCCTCTCTTAGCGCTAACATAAAGCATATTTTTGTATTGTTCGGATTTCTTCCCTATGACGCCTTTAGCCCTAATAGACAACTTAGAGCATTTACCCAATCCATTCACCCAGTTTGATCAGGTAACCAATCAACTATCCGCTTATGAAAACAAACTTGACCAAACGGATTACCGAAGAGACCTTCAGCTAGCTCTCTGCTTCATTTACAGCTACAACGGTTCGGTCGCTACCTTTAATTCATATCGCCGTGAAGTTGAGCGCCTAATCCTGTGGTCTTGGCAGACCCAAACATGCCCAACTACTGACCTTAGAAGAGAGCAAATAGAAGAGTTCATTCACTTTTGTATGTCGCCACCACAAGAATGGATCGGTACCAAAAACGTTTCTCGCTTTAAAAACCATATGGGAGGACGCATACAGAACCCAACATGGCGACCTTTTGTGGCTCATGTTAGCAAGCTCGATTTTAAAGAAGGGGAAACACCTTTAGCCAAGCATCACACTTTATCTCAAGCCGCCATTCGCGCAACGTTTTCGATCTTGTCTTCTTATTATGGGTTTCTAATGCAAGAAGATGCCGTACAACAAAACCCTGTTGCACTGATCCGCCAAAAGAGTAAATTCGTCAAAAAGGAAGTTACAAGAAAGCAGGTTCGGCGTATTTCGAACCTACAATGGGATTATGTGATTGATACCGCAGAAGAGTTAGCTCAGGAAGACCCCGCAACTCACGAACGAACCCTGTTCATCATGAACGCATTGCTAGGAATGTATCTGCGGATATCCGAATTGGTGGCTGATGAAAGGTCTGCTCCCGTCATGGGCGACTTTATCAAGGATGCCGATGGACATTGGTGGTTTAAAGTTTTATCCAAAGGTAATAAAGAAAGATTAGTCGCCGTTTCAGATGATATGCTGTCCGCACTAATTCGCTACCGTAAATTTCGTAACCTGCCTGCCTTACCAACCGTTGCAGAAAGCACCCCTCTCATCCCTAAAAATAGAGGGCAAGGTGCAATGACCAGCTCCAGACAGGTACGCAATATCGTGCAATTTTGTTTCGATAAAAGCTATGAAAAAATGTGTTCTGAAGGGTTAGCGACGGATGCAGACGACTTGCGAGTTGCAACCGTTCACTGGTTAAGACACACAGGCATTTCTGAAGATGTAAAGACCCGACCAAAAGAGCATGTTCGTGAAGACGCTGGCCATGCTAGTATGGCCACGACCGATAAATACATTGATACTGAGTACAGAGAAAGACACGCCAGCGGACGAAAAAAGCTCATCCGCCCCCATTAATAATCTCAGCAACTCACCACCTTTCGAGGCTTTGTAAATCCTCTTGCTTAGCCTCGACCCATTTACTTTGATTACCCTGAGTTTCTTTCTTCCAAAAAGCCGCACGACTTTTCAGATAATCCATAATAAAATCACAGGCCTGCAAAGCTTCACTTCGATGCCCAGCACTGACCCCGACAAAAACAATTTGATCATTCACAGACAGCTGACCTACGCGGTGCACCACATGAGTGGCTAATAATGGCCAACGCTGTTTTGCTTCATCAACAATGGACGCCAAATTTTTCTCTGTCATGCCAGGGTAATGCTCAAGTTCAAAAGAGCCTTTATCGCCACCGTCTGGGGCAAACTCGCGAACCAACCCCACGAACATCGCCACAGCACCGGTTTTATTCTTTACTAGAAGGTCTCTGTATAATGCCGCCACATCAAAATCATCTTGCTGAACTTGAATCATTTATCCTCCTGTTACGGGCGGGAAAAAAGCCACTTCTGTTGTCTGTACTGTCACGACATCAGTTTCTCGAGCAAATTCAAAATCAATAGAGGCTTGAATACCGGACTGCAATAAAAGCTCGCCATTTGGCAGCTTTTGCGCCAAATGTGACTTTAATTTCGCCACCGTCATGTCTTGAAGCATTTCTAATTCAGTTTCAGCGATACCCAGACTTTCGCGTAACGAGGCAAAGAAAACAACTTTAAACTTGTTCATTTAACATGCTCCAATCACCACTTTTGCCACCTTTTTTTTCAACCAAAGCAACATTTTGGATCACTATACCTTTATCGACAGCCTTGCACATATCATACAGAGTGAGAGCTGCAACACTGGCCCCAGTTAGTGCCTCCATCTCCACGCCAGTTTTACCTGTTAACGTACATTCACATAAAACTTCTAATTTTGTATCAGAAAGTAAATTTATGTCTATACTAACTTTAGAGAGCATTAAAGGGTGGCAAAGTGGGATTAGGTCGGAGGTTTTTTTGGCCGCTTGAATACCCGCAATACGGGCTGTTGCCAACACATCGCCCTTTGGTAAACCGCCCTCAAGAATTAACTTAAGAGTCTCGCTTTTCATTGATAATTGCGCCTGAGCAATCGCAACGCGCTTAGTTCGTGCTTTATCGGACACATCTACCATATGAGCATGACCCTGCTCATCTAGATGGGTTAGTGATTCATTTGTCATAAATAAGCTCTTATCTTGAGTTAATATACTTACCATGATAACAACGAGTTACATTAGTAGTGATATATTTTCTATTTTATATTAATTAGGCTTGTACCATGTAGAATAGGCGCACATATATTTGTATGATTAATCAACTTATCTATACATGTTACTAAGCTAGGATGGCTTTAAATGAAACTCATCGTATTATTCATTTCATTTTTAATAGCAAACCTGAGTTGGGCTGGCCATGTGACTATACCACTAGGAGAATTGCTTGATGACATACCTACTCACCAAGAAGATAGCCCTCTCACGCCTGAGCAAGCCTTTGGAGCAAACTATAGCACCTCACTGTATTCACTCTCTCAAAGCTTCTCAGATAAGGCTTTTTGGCACAAATTAACTTTTGCCTCATCTTCTAATGCCGATAAAATACAGCTCAATTTTAACTACTACCTAACAGAAAAACTGGATTTTTATCTATTTGATGGTAGCAATTTACGACAACATTGGGCTTATGGGTACGCTCAGAATCCACCAGCTTCGGATAAACTCAGCGACGGTATTTGGGTTCCCATTGAGCTTTCAAAAGAGCGTTCAACCACCCTACTCATTCGAAAACAAGGCTCTCACCCTCTTATTACTCCGATCACTCTTTTCTCTGTCGAAAAAGCCGCTAACGAAAAAAGTATCAAAATAATTTTTTGGGCAATCGTGTTCAGCAGCTTATTAGCGCTATTGACTCATAACTTATTTGTCTTCTTCCTGTTGCGCTATTCTGGTTTTTTCTACTACTTAGCCCTAAACGCCGCTCTTTTGATCTCTCTTTCTGTGTTGCTTGGCTTTAATCAGTGGCTATTTGGCCAAGCTCTCAACCAATGGCTTGCCCATCAGGTCTTTACACTATTTGGTGTTTGCGCTTGGATGCTTTTCCGATTTAGTATTTTATTTTTTCAAGATTTAAGTGTTCTCGGTAAAGACTCTATCGTTCGCAAGTATGGCGATTGGCTATTTATCAACTACCTAGTTAGCTCCTTCTTTTTACCCGCACCAATTATAGCAGCCATAATGCTCACCCTTGAGCTAGTGCTGTTTATATGCTGTAACTATTGGGGAATTAAAGCCTATAAAAACGGTTTCGTCGCTGCCCGCTTTTATCTTTTTTCGTGGTTAGTATTAATGATCGGCAGTATGCTCAGCACATTGATTTATTGGCGTATACTGCCTGTAAACATGCTTACAGAAATGATCCTACCAATTTCCTGTGTACTGCAGCTACTAGGCTTTTCTTTTGCCTTTGCCGACAAAGCGAAAATCATTGAAAAGAACCGACAACTCAACAATATTACAGACTCTCTCACTGGCCTGCCAAACCGCTCTTTTTGCCTAGAAACATTAACAAGCTTATTAAAAGATCAGCCTAGCGCTGTCTTTGTTATGATTGAAGTATCCAGCCATGCTCAATTAAGCCAAGCATTCGGACCAGCCCGTGGGGACGCTACTTTCTCAAAACTGGTTAACAAGCTAAATGACACCCTTGGTGAAATGAATGCGATCTTAGAACTGGAAATGCCAGATCATCAAATCAAACATTTAATTAGAGTAACCTCTAACAGAGTCGCTTTTGTTAGCCTGTCTGTTAACGACTTAGAGGCTCAAATCACTAAGGTCCAAGATACTCTCAACGCTCCCATCTCTATTGATAAAGTGCCATTCATTCATCAATATAAAATTGGCAGTACCATCTATCCCATTCATGGTAAAACGATAGATAAGCTATACCAAAACACCTTGGTTGCCTGTAATTCTGCTCAATTGCCCACCAATTGGGTTGCCTATGATATAAGCCTTGAAAGTAATCAAGCCCATCAATTACGTTTAATCACGCGGCTTACTCAAGACATTGAACAACACAAACTATATTTTGAAGTTCAACCACAAGTGAACTTCTCTCATGGAGAAATTATTGGGGGAGAAATATTACTACGCTGGAAAAATGACGATCTGGGTATTATTTCTCCAGGAGAATTTATCCCGCTTGCGGAGAAATCTGGACTGATTCACAAGCTCACAAATTTCATCATTGGCAATGCTTTCAAGTGGGCATCAGAACATGAAAGCAAATTAATTGGCCATACCTTGTCTATCAACATATCTGCTCAAGACTTATTGCAGCCCGACTTTGCCAAAAGAGTTATTGAGCAACAAAGAAAATACAACATTTTAGCCAAGCAATTTTTTATTGAAGTGACCGAAACCAGTATCTTCCAAAAAAGCCATGTGGTGGTGGAAAATGTTAAACGTTTGCGCGATGTAGGGTTCAAACTTGCTATAGATGACTTTGGGGTGGGCTATAGTTCCATGCAGAATCTGGTTACCCTTAATGCCAGCGAGCTAAAAATTGATAAGTTTTTCATTGATAAAATTATGGATGACCCCCAAAGCGCAACACTTTGTCAAAGTATGATTAATCTTAGCCGAGAGCTGGGTATCATCAGTGTTGCCGAGGGCATAGAAACGAAAGAGATTGCAGATTTGCTTAGAAGCTGGAATTGCCAAGCGGCTCAGGGATATTATTTCTATCGCCCTATGTCTACGCAAGCTTATCTTGATGAGATAACAAAATTCCAATGAGGATTTAACCCTAAGAGCAATTCATGCATAATAACCAACCTTCCGTTTAGACCGTAAAAACTTGGTATTGCATGAGCCTATTAGACGATTATCGACTCCTAGAAATCCCTACCCATGCAACTGAGCAAGAGGCTAAAGCCGCCTTTAGGCGCTTAGCAAGACTTTATCATCCAGATAAAAATCCCACACAAGACACAACGGCTCACTTTCAAAAACTACAACTGGCCTACCAAAACATATTGGCCGCCATAAAACGCGGTGAGCAAGTGAATCATTGGCAACCTTTCCAGTTTAGTGCTGAAAACCCAAGCTACACAGAGCCGTCACACTCGACTCAAACGACGGACGCAGAACAAAGAGCCTATATAAAAGAGCAGCAACGCCTCTACGAAGAAATGCGGCGCAACAATGCCCATCAAGACAAAGCTCGAAACGATGCGATTCAAGCGGCCAGAAATGCTTTAAATGAAAAGCGCGTCAAAGCCCTTTATGAAGAAGCCTTTAAAAATAATAACGCGTTTAATTATGCCCATACAGATAATGAAAGCATGTCTGAGGAATCATTGCGTTCTGATGATGCCTTCCAGACAGAACAACCCTCATTTCATGAGCAGATGACCAGCACTTATGACACACCATTAAAGCCTCAAGTCGCCCCTATTCGACTCTATGCCGCTAAAGCCGCGTTTCGTGTTGTGACGTATATCGTGTGCTTTGCCGCTGGCATTTATGCCTCGCTATATTGGCAATCCAACAATACGCCCGCTGAAGCCCCTCCTGAAAATCGATACCAGACAGGCTTGTATCCGCAATATCGTACCGGTCTGAACCACACCATAAAGCCTACGTCCTTGAAAGCAGAGCCCCATGGGCATGCCCCTAACATTGCCCAAATACCAGCACTACAAGACATCCAAAGCATCAAAGCCCAAGGGGATTGGCTAACCGTGCGATACCAGCAAACTAATGGTTGGGTAGATGCCCGTAACATAGGCTTTGGTGGGGCGCAGCAGGCGTTACAATCTCAATGCTTAGGACAACCCGGAGCCGCCCCCAAACATGGCGCTTTAATCGGCGATGCTAATGGCAACAGCCGCTTACGAATACTCAATCAATTACCCACGGCCTCATTATTAACCTTCGAGTCTTTTGATGGTCGCCCACCCTTCTCGATTTACCTCTATGCCAAACAAGCCTATGCAGCAAACTTTATTCCTAGAGGGCAATATCGATTATCACTCGAGACAGGGTCACTTTATCATCATGCCTGCAATAAATTCCTTTTTGATGATAAAATCCGTGTCATCTTAAATAACGTTGATTTTGCCAGCACAGAACAATCTTTAACCTTGCAAGCTCAATAAATCCTTTCTCAACATAATGAGTACTCAGACCAAATGTTAAGTAATATCCGCATTGTATTGATCAACACTTTTCACCCTGGAAACGTTGGCGCGATTGCCCGTGCCATGAAAAATATGGGCTTATCTAACCTCTATTTGGTAGACCCGAATGACTATCCATCAGAAGAAGCTACCAGCCGTGCTGCGGGGGCTGTGGATCTGCTTGAAAATGCCACCATAGTCGACACCCTGAACGACGCTATTGCCGACTGTAGCCTAGTCATCGGTACCAGTGCTCGTCACCGTACTTTCCAGTTACCCATTATGAATGCAAGAGAATGTGCCGAAAGCGTTATTCCAGAAGCGAAAGAGCACAATGTGGCAATTGTTTTTGGCCGCGAAACTACCGGACTTTTAAACGAAGAAATTGCTCAATGCCATCGCCAGGTCTATATCGATGCTAACCAAGAGTACCCTGTATTGAACATTTCCCAAGCGGTTCAAATTGTGGCTTATGAAATTTGGATGGCTAACCAAAATACCAAAATCACCGAACAAACCACCCCTGAATACCCCCACAAAAAAGACATGGATTTATTCCACCAGCATTTAGAGGAAACGCTGTACGGTATTAACTTTATCGTGCGGAATCACCCAGGCAAGGTTTTAGACAAGCTGCAAAGGTTTTTTAATCGCTCCAGACCCGAGAAACAAGAATTGGGCATTTTACGTGGTGTGTTAGCAGCGGTGCAAAGAGAGGCGGGTCTTACCGATGCCAATAATCATGGCAACACCGACAAGAACCCACCTCGAAAAGAGTCTTAATTGGTCAATATTGCCTACTTACAAATCAAAGTTAGTAGGCAATACCACCACATCACGAATCGTCACACCTCGCGGCCTTGTCAGCATAAAAATAATGATCTCGGCAATTTCTTGACTATCGATTAAGCTCCCTTCGGCTTGCGCCTGCGCTAATTTTTCCGCCGGCCAGTCCGCCAAAAGAGATGTCACCACAGGCCCTGGAGATACCGAGCCAACACGTAGTCCATCTTTAAAGACTTGCCGACGAGTAGTTTGAACAAAGCAATCAATCGCCCATTTAGAAGATGCGTATACAGGCTCCCATGGGGTTGGGTAATGGGCTGCCAATGAGCTGGTCACTATAATGTCACCTGTCTTTCTTGCCGCCATATGGGGAATGACTTGTCGCACATTTTTCATCACAACATTGATATTTAGATTTAGCATTCGGTCTATGTCATCCACATCCGCGTCCACCAGATCCCCACCCACATACAAACCTGCATTAGCATGAAAAATATCGATTGTGTTCACTTGCTCTAAAATCTTAGGAATTAACTGTTTACAGGCTACAGGGTCCAACAAATCCGCCACAAAAGGTATAAAGCCATCTCCCAGCTGCTGCTTAAGATCAAACAAAGTGGCTTCATCGCGATCCACACAAACGACCTTAGCGCCTTCTGCCAACATGGCTTTTGTACTGGCTAAACCAATACCTGAGGCCGCTCCTGTCACAACCGCGACCTTATTCGTTAATTTACCCATTTCCTTCTCCTATTATTTTTAGCCTGCGAAACTAGGTTCGCACTTTAACATTTAGGCAAACAAAATAATAACTTAGCTTTTTAGCTAATCCATTGAAAAATAGAACAAAGCAGGTTGATATTTAGAATGGCATGCGTATAATCTCGCCCCAAGGTCACAGGCCTCCTCTATGGTGTCTCTGCTGGTCCCCTCGCAACGATAAATCGTGAATCTGGTCAGGTCCGGAAGGAAGCAGCCACAACGATCGACTCGTGTGCCGAGGTGTGGCTGGTAGAGATGCCACCTTATTTTAGAAATGCTCCATCACTTATCTAAACCACAACTTTTATCTTAATATGCTTATTTAAGCTGGATAAATTCGTACAATACCCGTTTTTCCTTCCATATCGGCAAGTATCCAAACTTTTTCAAAAACATGTTCTGTAGGCATCAGTATTTTATCTTCCAAAGCTTTAATGTCTTCTTGTTGCCAAGCTGGATGAGCATTACGGATCACTAACCAGACGCGTTTTGTTTGATATGTTTTAGTGGCTTTATTTTCCAGAATACGATTTAACGAAGATAATAATCTATCGTCCGCAGGCTCACACTTTAGTTTGTACAATACCTGTCGGGTTTTATCAGTGAGGTCACGACCTAAAATTTCCATCGCCTCCTCTTCGGAGCCATATAGATGGGCGATTTCAATATCTAAGCGCTCTCCTTCAAACATACAGGATACATCTGGACGCACTGGGTCATTGTGCCAAATATGGCGAATGGCTTTACCCGTATTTCGTTCGTAGTAGCGCATAAAAAGTTTAGCGGCCTCATGCTCCAAGGCGATTTTTTCTAATTCACTCTGATGCATAACCTAACCTCTCTTTTACCGATACAAATATAGGTACAATTTATTATGTAGGTAATTAACAACCTGGAGAGTCTTTAGTCTAGACTAAACATGAAATAGCAGATGAAAATGCCGAAATTGGATCAATTATTAGCATTTTAGATTAGCAAGGTATCGAAATAATACGGTAAGATAGTGTTTACATTCTATTACATTTACAGGACACCTTATCCT
Organism: Marinomonas sp.; assembly: GCF_039940335.1. Taxonomy (GTDB): domain Bacteria; phylum Pseudomonadota; class Gammaproteobacteria; order Pseudomonadales; family Marinomonadaceae; genus Marinomonas. Next base: position 97,564 of record NZ_JBDVGW010000010.1, read on the forward strand.
CTATGAGCTTGAAAGCCTTTGAAGATCTCCCAAAAGGAGAAAGACTTCCCCTCGACACCATTCTCACTAACCTTAAAACGGATGATCAAGGTTTAATAGCTGCCATTGCTCAACAGCACGATACTGGAGAGGTATTAATGCTGGCGTATATGAATGAAAAATCCATTCGAGAAACACTCGAAACAGGCCAAGTGTGTTATTGGTCTCGTTCAAGACAAACCTACTGGCGCAAAGGGGAAAGTTCTGGCCACCGTCAGACATTGGTGTCTATGTCTTTTGACTGTGATGGAGACTGCATCTTATTAAAAGTAGAGCAGAAAGGTGCTGCCTGTCACACTAATAGACGAAACTGTTTCTTCTTTACTGTAGACAATGATGAAATTGTCATTGATTCCGCACCTGAACAGTGCAATTAAATTAGCTTGGTTAGGGGATGATTACGGACGGATCTCCTAACATCCTTTTTAAATCGCCAACAAATGCCTACTAGTGATTCAAAAGATCACTTGTCAGTAAAGTTATACTTTGAAGTTTTAGTGCCTGCTTGTATTAACGATATACATTTGGTTTGCCTCTAAATATCTGATAAGGCACAGTTGTTGCTAAGCATGATTAATCTACCCGAAAGGTAATGAATATGATCAACTTTTCAGTTCGTACAAAAATTCTCGCTCTAATTGCGCTATTTTCATGTGTCATCATTGGTGTCAGCATCAGTTCTACTTTCACCAGTAAGTCCGTTTCGAATCAGCTGCAACAACTATCATCACAAAGTTTACAACTTACTACGGATTTAGAAAAAAGCCGTCAATTACTGTTGCAACAGTCCGTTGAATTCGAACGAGGCTTTTTCCAAGTCTCCATTGCCAAATCTATGGGCGGCTACGGCATCGAACAAGTCGCAGAGTCTGCGGAAAAGTTTAAAGCGTTTACGTCAGAGATGATCGACAGCATAACTAATGTAAAAGCTGTATTAGCACAAATGCCTGACAACGAATTCAAAGACGTTCTTTACCAAGAAATTGAAACGCTAGAGCTTGAGCAAGCTTCTTTCTTGGAGGCAAGCAACACGACTTATGAATGGTGGATTAAGTTAAAGACCCTGCAAGCGAACAAAGCTCGTCGAATTGCCGATGCCAGCTTAGCCAATGTACAAGTGCAAATGGAAAGCATCATTACCCATATTGATCAATACACTAACGAGGTAGCCTCCCAGCAGAATACTAAATTAGACCAAGCGCTGCTCACCAGCAGCGTACTTGCAGGTGTGCTCATAGTGGCTGGCATCATTATCAGTCTAGTGATTGTCAATGGCATTTGTGGTCCATTACGCCAAGCAGTAAAACGCGCGGAAGAAATTGCTTCAGGAGAACTTAAAGAAAGCCTTGGCACCAGTAAGCGTAAAGATGAAATTGGCTTACTCGAAGTGGCGATGGATAAACTCGTCACCCAACTCAGCAGTATTTTGTACGACGTAGCAGAATCTAGCCGCTCGTTAAGTGAATCGGCTCAGCATCTTAATATCATTACGGATCAATCATCTAAAATGGTTGATCAGCAACAACAGGAAACCAGCCGTATTTCCCAAGCTGTCGATGAAATTCAAGCGACGGCCCAACATGTTTCTGAGTCCACCGCAGAAGCCAGCCAAGCCGCCCACGATGCAGAAAGCGCGGCCAATGCTGGTATGGAAATTGTCGTTAGCACCATCTCCAGTATTGAAGAACTCACGTCTGAAATTTCCGGTTCCGCCTCAACTATTAACGACTTGCAAAGTAATACAAACGAGATTAGCAACATTCTCAATGTCATCTTGGGTATAGCGGAACAAACCAACCTACTCGCCTTGAACGCTGCCATTGAGGCGGCCCGAGCGGGCGAGCAAGGCCGTGGTTTTGCAGTGGTTGCCGATGAGGTTCGCCATCTTGCTCAAAACACCCAAAATGCCACTCAACAAATTGAGAAAATGATTACGGTATTGCAAACGGGCGCCACCAGCGCGGTTACCGCCATGTCCAGCAGCCAACAACGCTCAGAAAATGCGGTATCACAGGTTAAACATGAAGAAGCCTCGTTACAAAATATTAACTTAAGTGTGACCAAGATTCGTGACATGAATGACAGAATATCCGCCACTGCAGAACAGCAAGCCATAGTGACAGCGGATGTGAGCAAGAACGTCAGCAATATCTCTGACATTGCGGTAAAAACCACTGAATCGATTTATGCCATCAGCGAGTCTTCCGAAAAACTCGCCCACTTGGCGACTCAGTTATCTCGCAAGATCAGCTATTTTAAAGTGTAATAAAGCAAACGAGGCTCAGCCTCATTATTAGGAGCAAAGATGTGTCGTTGGATGGCTTATAAAGGTGCCCCGGTTTACCTTGAGTCCTTATTGTTTGAACAAGAACATTCATTGGTACATCAAAGCATCAGTGCAAGAAAATCTACCGTAACGGTCAATGCCGATGGCTTTGGCCTAGGCTGGTATGATGAAAGAGAAGAGCCTGGCCTTTATCACGAGATCTTACCTGCTTGGAGTGACTGTAATTTAAAAAGTCTTGCTAAGCATATAAAGAGCCCTCTGTTCTTTGCTCATGTCCGAGCGTCCACTGGCACCGCCACCAGCCGAGCCAATTGTCACCCTTTTAGCTATAAGAACTGGTTGTTTATGCACAATGGGCAAGTTGGCGAATATGAATCCATTCGCTGGCAATTGGACCGCATGATTCCAGAACACCTGTACAATGAAAAGCAAGGCGCAACGGATTCGGAAGTGATATTTCTGTTGATGATATCCAATGGCTTAGAAAGCGACCCGATCAAGGCCATTACTACGACTCTTGCACAGATTTTAGAAGTCATGGCGGCAAAGAATATCTCTGAGCCCTTGCGTTTTACCGCGGTGTTGTCAAACGGTGAAGAGATTATTGCGGTTCGTTACTCTAGTGATGACAAAGCCCCAAGCCTGTATTGTAAGGCTTACGAGCAACATACTGTGATCGGCTCTGAACCTCTCGACCTATCAAATAAGGGGTGGGAGCTCGTGCCGGCAGACCATGTAGCAAGAATCTCAGACAAAGGCTACACAATCGAGCCTCTGCCTAACATCCCTTAATTAACCAACCCACAACTTACAGTGGAGAGATTATTTACCTTCTCTGTAAGCATAAGTGGCATCGAAACGAGACTGAATCCAATCACCGCTTAAGATAGGCTCATACTTAGCAGGCTTGTCAGTAGCCATGCAACTTGGTACACAAGCCACTTCGGTTTCGTAATCTGGCTCCACGAAGAATGGGAAAGAGTAGCGATGCACATCCGCTTGAGAAGCTCTTACACGGTGCGCTGTCGAAACATATTCATCATTCGTCCAACGTTGCATGAGATCACCAATATTAACCACTAGGGCGTCTTTGATTGGCGTAGCATCTACCCACTCTTCATTGCGATTTTTTACTTGTAAGCCACCGATATGATCTTGCAGTAGCAAGGTGACACAACCGTAGTCTGTATGAGCGCCGGCACCATTATCATGATCCTGGCTTGGGCGTGGCGGATAGTGAATCATACGCAATACGGTGACATGATCTTTGAAGCATCGAGTAAAAAAATCTTCCTCTAGCTTTAACGCCGTTGCCATGGCAGTAAGAAGCTTCTGTGCCACTTCGAATGCCTGCACATAATATTCTTGCAATACTTCAACAGTTTGCGGGTCAGATGGATTCTGGTTAGGACCATACATGGTGGGGTATTTCGCCGCCAAAGGATGATCGCTAGGTAGGTCCAACGCCATATCGAAAGTCTCTTTCCAATCGGAATGACCCACTTCATCCAGCTGCTCTTCCCCTATGCTGCCATAGCCGCGATGGTTCACACAGCTTTTGATATCGATGGCTTTTTTATCTTCTTGAGGAAGGGCAAAAAAGCGCTTTGCTTGAGTCATAAGCCCGGTCATTAGCTCTGAAGAAATACCTGTATTGACCAGATAAAAAAAGCCAATTTCGCGACAGGCTTTATCTAGAGCACTAATTTCAGTTTGTCGAATGTCTTTACTAGCATGGGTCAACTTCGCTAGATCAATGAGAGGAATAGACATTTAAGGATTCTCCTGCTTTTAAAATTATGTCCGTGAAGACAACTTAATCAATTGAGTATATTTAGGGTTGAAGCGTTTTAACCCGACTTCACCAAAATCGACGGTAATCATCTGCTTACCGTTTTGCTCCTGTCGCACAACCACACCTTGCCCATATTGCTCATGGCGAACTTTGTCTCCCGCTTTAAGAGAAGATTGAGAATCTCCCATGCGCTGTCGAAACGTAAGCTCAGGCACTTCTGGTAGAGCATTCAAGTAGCGCTGAAACACTCCTCCCTTCTCTGTATCGATAGGCGCGTTAATGAGCTCACCCGATAAGGCCTTACAAATTTGACTGACCGCATAAGGCTGCGCCTCAAACACAAAGCGCGATAGCGATAAACTCTTTAACGCTGCTCTAGGGATTTCCCCAAGCTTTAAGCATTTATGCTCTTGGGTGCTTGGAGCTTCTAAGATCACCAGCTTTTGCTTAGCACGGGTGATCGCCACGTAAAATAGACGCCGCTCTGAGGCAAGCTCTAGGGCAGCCTGCTTATCAATGGCACTTAAATCTTCCTCATAATAGGGAAAACGCCCTTCTTGCAAACCTGATACCAACACCAAATTAAACTCAAGTCCTTTCGACTTATGTATCGTCATTAAGTGAATACCATGGTCACTATTGCTAAGCCCTGCATTCAAGTTTGCCAGCTCTAGCAGGGTTGCTTGGGCATCACTGCCAACCCCTTTGACATAGGCCATAAAGGCGTCACAGGTGGCGATTTTCTCTTGGGTTTGAATGTCTTTATTACTGGTACTTTCAAAGTAACGATAAATGCCTAGTTTTTCTATGGTATGTTGCAAACCTTGGGCTGGATCATTCTTATAAATACTTAAACTTCGTAACCAATCGGCCCGCTCATAAAGCTTCTTCGCTCGCCAACCCTCGGTACTGTCTGCCAAAGACTCAATCATTTGTGGCAATAAGTGAACAGACTGCTTAGCTTGCTGAACCAATAAATTACGCTGCGCAGCCGCCAAGCCTAAACTAGGAACGGTTAGCAAGTATTCCACATCATCTGGATTAAAAAACACATTTGGATCTTCTAATCCGCCCGCCATAACTGCCATGTAAGCCATTAACATGCGGATCTGACGATTATCCAATAAGGGTGAGTCGCCGTGTAGCTGATAGGGTAATTTTTTATGCATTAACGCCAGCTGAATTGGCACCATGTCACTGTACAGGCGAACCAAAACCGCACAGTCGTTCAAGCTTTGCCCTTCTTCGAGCCAAGCTTTTAATTCCCCCAGTAAGGCTTTACCTACTTTGGGCGCCCGAGCAAAAGACACACGAGTTTGATCCCCAACACCAAGCACCAACGATTGTTTATCATTTTCGCTAATAACACTGGAGGCCATTAAACCTACACCGTGGCCGAATCGAAAACTTTGACTTAATGGGTAGGTGATCGCCGAGGGAAATTCTTCGTCAAACTGTTGTGCCATGATACTGGGGCTCGCACCACGCCATTCATAGATACACTGCTGCACGTCACCGACTATCATCCACTGGCAAGACTGCCCATAAAGCTGCTTTAGCAATTCATACTGACAAGGATTGATGTCTTGAAACTCGTCGATTAATAGATGGCTAAAGGCCGGCACCTGCCCTCGCACTCGGTGACACTCACTTTCGTCAAGCTCGGATAACAGAGCATGAGGGTCACTAAGTAGGTCAGAGAAAAAGCGGATGTTATCCCGCTTACGTATGTGTTCGAGTTGTTCATACAGCGGAACAAAGAAATCTCGTTCTTTTGACCAAGACATCTCGCTGAAAACCTTTGCTGCAGGTAAACCCGAGGCCTTTACTTGATCAATAAACAACAAAACATCTTCTAGCCAGTCTTTCTCATCTTGAAGGGTGATTTTCACTCCTTGACGAAACAATCTTTGCTGAGCTTCACGAATACGTTTAACCAAGCTGAAGTCATCAGTGATTAATTTTGCACTTGGCAACCAAGACTGTTGCTCCAAGCGGCGGCACAGCTTCATACCAAAAGCGTGAAACGTCATCACACTTGGCACAGCACTGTAACCCGCTTTGCGAAGATGGAGGGTGAGTCGCTGGGTAAACTCTTCTTGAGCACTTTTATTAAACATAAAAACGCCGATGCTCCGAGCGGCAACCCCCTGAGCTAATAAGTACTCAATCCGAGAAATAAGTGTCGTGGTTTTACCCGCACCGGCCACAGCGATCACTTTGGCCGGCTTGGTAACATCGTGCTGAACAACTTGTTGTTGTTCTAACGTTAAGGGAAACGCCTTAACGGATTCTGTTTGAATCTGACTCAAAATAACGTTGCCTAATCTTCAAATAAGTGACCAATCTCACGAAAAGCCAAATGCTCTCGGCCAGCTATTTTTGCAATGGACTCTCCGTACACGACTAACCTGCGTTGCACTCGTGCGAAGAACACACCATTGGTCCGCGCCACCAGCGGATAGCTAGAAGAACTAACATCGTCTTCCATAAGATTAACCACTTCACCGATCACCTCACCAACCACTACTTCTTCGCCAATGTCTTTGTGGTAGCAGACAATACCTGCACAAGGCGCTTTGACCAGATCCATAGCGTCTAATGGGTAATACTCTACTGCGCTCACATCCACCACAGGAGGCTCACCCGCTACGACGCCACGCAGTATGAAATAGTCATACAAGGCTTTGGCATCTTGCTCGGCAAACTCATCAGAAATATCATTTTCACCACGAAGCTCAAGGGTTAGTGAACGTGCGCCCCAAGGTATTAAATGCGCATAATGGGATTTTAAATGACGCCACACACTGACATTGGTTTCATCAAAAGACGATGCGCCAGTGTCCAGTTCCGACAAACCAACTTTTGCGCCTAATAACGCCAGCAAGGGAGCAAAATGACTTTCAAATTCTTGCGCTACATAAGCATGCATAGAAGCCTCCCCCGAACAGTGAAGATCAATAACTTCATCTGCATCCATAGACAAGGCCAGCAAGGTTTTCTTCATGCCTTGCAGCTCCGTTGCTTCAGGAAGCAAGGCCAACTCATCGTTAATGGCTTGCCGGATTAGGGTTAAGTCTTGATCTTCATGACCTGTTATTTCCCCTTGAATTCGTTTTTCGACTTTCGTGCCAAGTTGCGGCCAATTGCGGTTAAAGTTCCCACCCCCATCAGAAAAAGCGAAGCGACCTGGTATATAACCGTGAAAGTTTTGCGCCAAACCAATAGGATTAGCCACCGGCACTATGATGATTTCACCTTGAATCAAGCCTGCCTCTTCTGCAGTTTTTAAACGCTTCAGCAGGCGGTTGAGCACGAGGAAGCCTGGCCATTCATCCGCATGCAAGCCCGCTTGTAAATAGACTTTAGGTCGGGCGCCCGCCTCACCAAAATGATGGGCTTTTAAAACCCGCTGTGTGCCCGGTGTCGCACTAGGTAGCGTATGTGAATAAGTTTGATAAGCCATAACACCTCGAATTAAATTGGAAAACACTCAGTCCATTTGAGCCTGCAACATGTTACGCTAAATCAATTTGTTAATAAAAACCTATTCCTTTAAAAAACTACTGTAATAAATTGAACTTACCTTACGTCTAAGACTCATAAAATAAGTTTAATTCGGAGAGATTGATGAAATTATCGTTTGCAGCCGCTTCCTTAGGTGTTTCTTTACTTTTTAGCAGCTTGCCTGCATACAGCGCTTGGCAAGACACCTTAGATGAAGCCAAAGGGCAAACTGTGTATTTTAACGCTTGGGGGGGAGCCGATAATATAAATGGCTATATCCAATGGGCAGCAGACAGAATTGAAGATCTCTACGATGTAAACCTAAAGCAAGTAAAGCTTACCGATACCGCTGATGCGGTTAACAGGGTACTCGCTGAAAAAGCTGCAGGGAAAGATCAGCAAGGCTCAACCGATCTCATTTGGCTCAATGGCGAAAACTTTCGTGCCATGAAAGACAACCAACTTCTGTTTGGACCTTTCTCACAAAACCTACCCAACTACCAGGCCTATATTGATGAAAATGCAAGACAAAGCCTGACTCAAGACTTTGGTACGCCAGTAGAAGGCATGGAGTCTCCTTGGGGGATGGCACAAGTCATTTTCATGCACGACAGCCAAACATTGGCCACTCCACCAAAATCTAGCCTAGAGCTACTGGCTTATGCCAAGCAAAACCCAGGCCGCGTTACTTACCCAGAACCACCACAATTTGTTGGTACAGCCTTCTTAAAACAAATCCTACATGAGACAACTCTAGACTCATCTGTTCTTCTCAAGCCTGTTGACTCGGTAGACTTTGCCAATGTCACCGCGCCGCTTTGGCACTACTTGGATGAACTTCATCAGGTGGCTTGGCGCAATGGCCAAACATTCCCATCGAGTTCTGAAGAAATGATGCGCCTACTGGACGATCAAGAAATTGATATCGCCTTGAGTTTTGATATATCCGCAGCGTCTGTGCAGATCGATCAAGGTAATCTAGCTGACTCCGTTCGTTCCTACGTGTTTGATCAAGGCACTATCGGTAACACACATTTTGTTGCCATTCCTTACAACAGTGGCGCCAAAGCAGGCGCTCAAGTGGTTGCTAACTTCCTACTTTCTCTTGAAGCACAAATCTATAAGCAAACGCCAACCGTTTGGGGAGATTTGAGTGTTTTAGCTTATAATAAGTTAAGCGAAAAAGCGCAACGCCAATTTGATAATTTACCTCGTGGTATTGCCACACTGACCATTGAAGAGTTAGGCAATACTTTACCGGAGCCTCACAGCAGCTGGAGCACCGCCCTAGAAAACGAATGGCGTACACGTTATGCCCAATAAATTATCTTACTTGGTGAAGTAAAAAAATAGATGTCATTATCTCATTCTCGTTGGCTAGCATCACTCATTGGCCTATTGCTCGCTTTTCCTATTGTCATAGGATTAGTGGGCACTATATTACCTGCTTTCCATTATTTTCCACCGCTCGGGGAATATCAGTTCTCATTGACATCATGGACTAAGCTATTTTCTCAGGGTGAATTTCATAGCAGTTTAAAACTCACGCTAATAACAGGTATTGGTGCCCCGATACTGTCATTATGGTTAGCTTTATCCTTGTTAGCTTGGGGCTATCAAAAGCCAATTTTTGCAAAATTAGAGAGCTTGTTAGCGCCTATTTTAGCCATTCCCCATGCCGCCATCGCCATTGGATTACTCTTTTTACTAAGCCCATCGGGTTGGTTGGTACGGATTTTCAGCCCATGGCTAACGGACTTTCAACGCCCCCCTAATTGGATCAGTGTGCAAGACCCTTATGGCTTATCGCTAATCTTCGCTTTAATCGTAAAAGAAATGCCTTACCTGCTGTTTGTCATGCTGTCCTCGATGAAGAGCATTAAAGCCAGACAAAGCCTAGAAGTGGGACAAGCCCTTGGTTATGGTCGCTTAACCCTTTGGCGCAAGGTATTAATCCCCCAGCTTTACCCTATCATTCGCTTACCCTTATTCATTGTTATCGCCTTTAGCCTAACCGTCGTGGACTTAGCCCTAGTTATTGGGCCTAACACCCCCTCCACTTTGGCGGTCACCTTATTACGCTGGTTTAATGACCCAGACCTTGCCATGCGCTTTGTGGCCAGTGCAGGCGCCGTCATTTTAATGCTGGTTATCGTCTTCACCCTAGCGGGTTGGGAAATGAGCCATAAATTACTAAGCCTGTTAACCCGAGCGGAACGGAGCAATGGCCGACGTTGTGGCCCTTCCGACTATCTACTTCGATTTGGTGCTTTCTTAGGGCAGTTCACCCTACTACTGAGTGTTGTGGCTTTGCTGTTATTGCCAATTTGGTCATTTGCCAAACGCTGGCGCTTTCCTGATGCGCTGCCATCCCAATGGACCTTGGACAACCTTTCTCGGGCTTATCCATTACTGATGGAGCTTTCTACCAATACCCTGACCATTGCCACCATTACGACGCTATTAGCTTGTGGTCTTAGCCTACTAATGCTGGAAAGCAAGCGCCAAAGTGCTGGCACACGCCATACTCGACACATATTTGATTGGCTCATTTATGTGCCGATTTTATTGCCTCAAATAGGTTTCTTGTTTGGCCTGCATGTATTGTTAATTTATTTAGATTTAAACGGTGATCTCTGCGCCATTATTGCCCTACATCTCATGTATGTATTGCCATATGTGTATTTAACACTGCAAGGCCCCTACTTGGCATTTAACCAAAGCTATTTACAACAAGCTAATCGCTTAAATCATCAACCATTGCGTAACTATTTCAAAATCAAATTGGCTATGCTCAAACCACCTTTGTTTACCGCTTTTGCGATCGGCTTTTCGGTCAGCATTGCTCAATACTTACCTACTTTGATTGCGGGCGAAGGCCGCTACAGCACACTGACTACCGAGGCTGTCGCCCAAGCGGCATCAGGCGATAGAAAACAAGTGGGTGCCATGGCCCTGCTTCAAGCCCTCTTCCCAATTTTGGTATTTTGGCTCGCCCAAAGCTTACCACCTCGTTGGACAAAGTGGCGATTGGCCTGCAAGAGCCTATTTTTAAGACTCAGCCCAACCACTTCTCAAACACAAAAGGATCGCCAGTGCTAAGTCTAAAAAACTTCACCCTACATAATGGCAGCAAAAAACTCATTGACAATTTAAGCTTCGACATAGAAAACGGCCAAGTGCTTTCTATAATGGGGCCAAGTGGAATCGGTAAATCCAGCTTATTGAGTTATCTTAGTGGCACCTTGGCGCCTCAGCTCAGCGCCCAAGGCGAAATACTACTCAACCAACAGCCGATTCACGCAAAGTCTATCCAAAGTCGTAAAGTCGGCTTATTACAGCAGTCCCCTTTGCTATTTCCGCACATGAGCATTTTGGAAAATTTGCTATTTGCCATTCCAGAACAAATGCCAAAGCAACAGCGAGCAGAACAGGCTCACCAAGCCTTACTTAAGCTTGGGTTAGCCGATAAAGCTTGCGCCATGGCGGACCAGCTATCAGGCGGCCAACAAGCCCGCGTTGCCTTACTTAGAACCTTGCTCGCCCAGCCAGACTTTCTGTTATTGGACGAACCCTTCAGTAAACTAGATCCAGCCTTAAGAAGAGATGTGCGGGCGTTTGTCTTAGCAGAAATTCGCGACGCCAACATTCCAGCCCTACTGGTCACTCACGATACAGAGGATGCCAGCGCCATGCAGGGCAATTGCTTGGATTTAAAGCCCTTCCATCCGGCCAACAAGGCTTAATTAGACTTTGATAACTGCTCGAATAATGCCTGATAACTCGGCAAGAGCTCTTTACGACTAAAACTTTGACAACTAGGCAAGGGCTGGGGGTTTTCCAACAGAGCTAGAAGCGTATCGACCGCATTCACGGCTTCTTGCTCCACATCCTCTATTATGCTGTCGTACAAATAGTCTTTTGCAAACAGCTCTGGATACACCTGACGATTAGGCAGCAAAGGAATGCAACCTAGACTCACAGCCTCCAACACCGCCAACCCTAAAAACTCATGCAAGGCGGTTGAGAGCACCACATCTGCCTTAGCAAGGTAATTCAGGTATTGCTTACGCCTTGGTACATAACCAAAGTGCTCAATACGATGGGAATACCGCTGCTTTATTTCATCAAACGCTTTTGGCACTTCACGAAATTGCTCACCTAAGACGGCAATTTTAAAATCTAAACGCCGTGTCTCCAGCTCTTGCAATATAGCCAGCAGCCTATCTGGGCCTTTATCAAATTCCCAGCGGGCATTCCAAACCAGTTTGATAGACCCAGAAGAGTCATGCTTAACAGGTTTGTCTAAATCCGCAGCGACTTCAATGGGGACAGGCAATACACAAGAGCGCGCCTCAACAGCCTGCAACCAGTTAGGGGATGAGTAATCTGGTAGCTTTTTGAGTAACGCTCTGGCGCCATCGAAAAAACTTTGCTGGTTAAAGCGACTGTTAAACACACATATATCAGCCGCCATGGCACTGTACAAAGTGACCATCTGCATTTCCACCAAACCTTGCTGCTTGTCATTAGCAGGATAGGCAAATTGATTCTCGTGAAAATACAGCAACCAAGGAATCGTTTGTAAGTTCGGACACAGCGCCTTAAGACCTGCGCAGTCTGTCATAGAGGTCGCTACCACAAGATCGTATTGGGCATCTAACAACGACCTGTAATTAGCATCCATGGCGAAACTTAATGCATTGCCTCGAATACGCCAAGCAAAGTGCCTTGCAGGTAACGCCAGGTATTGCCATTGATGCTCGCTCAATCCCGACATTAATGTGTGCGCCCAAGCTTTATGACTGCTTGCCTCATAGGCACTGATCAATAATATTCTCACGATTTTCCTTCTCTATTCTTCGTTTTCCAAGCTAGGTCGCATATCATGTAGGAAAGTAACACAATTTAAGGAACACCATGATCATCCAACAACACGATCAAGACATTACCACCCCTACAGGCTTAATGCGTTGCACCATCTATCGCCCCCAAGCAGAGGGTCGCTACCCATGCATTATTTTTTACTCTGAAATCTTCCAGCAAACTGCCCCTATCGCGCGTTCAGCGGCCATTATGGCAGGTCACGGATTTGTCGTATTAGTGCCGGAAGTTCATCACGAACTTAACCCTATTGGTACAGTATTGGGCTATGACGATGAAGGGAAGGACAAGGGCAATAACGATAAATTCACCAAGCCTTTAGAAGCCCATGACAGCGACACTGTGGCGATGATCAGTTATTTCGAGCAAGAAGATTATTGCAGTGGCCAATTTGGCGCAATGGGCGTTTGTCTTGGTGGGCACTTAGCTTATCGAGCAGCATTAAACCCTTGCATACAAGCAGCATTTTGTCTTTATGCAACAGACATCCACTCCAATACGCTGCCATGCGAAGAAGGCAACGACTCTTTCACTCGCACTGAGGAAATTCAAGGCGAATTGGTCATGGTATGGGGCAAACAAGACCCTCACGTACCATCTACTGGCCGTCAAAAGGTTTATCAGCAATTGATGGATACCGAGCGCAATTTCACTTGGTATGAAGTAAATGGCCAGCACGCTTTTATGCGTGACGAAGGGGACCGTTACGATCCCGCATTAGCCTTAGAGTTTTACGCAAAAGCCGTCGCTTTGTTTAAAAACACCCTGCATAAAAGCTAAAGCGACCTATCGCGAGGTGGACTAGGATTCGCCTCGCCATATTGGCGTCATCAAACATTCACCACGCTCACTTGAGATCCACATTTCACCGTCTTGAATGGTGACATTCAACTGCATTGATCGAGCACAAAGCTCTGCCAACTGCACCACTTGTGACTCAACAAACTGCAATACACGTAGGTTATCAAAGCGGCTATTTTTACCTTGATTTTGCTGCCACCAGATATCGGATTTGTCGTTATAATTTACAACAATGACTTGTTGAGCACGACCACAGGCTTTACGAAGGCGCTTCTCATCCGGTTGCCCTAACTCTACCCACATCAACACTTCATCGGAATAATTTTTTTGCCAGAGATCCGGCTCATCCTCTGTACTAATTCCTTTTGTAAAAGCGAGCTGTTCCTCACCTTCTTTTTCATCGGCCAACAATGCAAATGCCGCCAAACGTACCATCATTCGTTCCTGAGTTTCAGATGGATGTAGCGCTAATGTTAGGTCGTAACCCTGATAATGATGACGATCCATATCGGAAACTTGTACGGATGCTTTGTAGACAGTTGCTTTAATGGCCATGCTGGTGAATCACTACTCTAAAAAGGATGAAAGCCCAATATTGGGCGCGTGTATTGTACAGCAAAAACGCCGACAGGAGTGGTTAACAAGGCTAAACTCAACCGTCACTTTTCGTGAAAAAATACCTTTCTATTTTTTCACCACAATTGGTTGACATAAAAGCGCTTATCAGGCTGAATATAGATACTTATTCACTTTAGAAATAAGTTAATTCCATTGAGTTTATTTGAAGGAGATACGCATGATTACTAACGCTGTGACCTACGCCACCATCTCTCGATCCGTCTGCTCAAAACGAAATACCATTCGTTTTGTCACGCGCTCAATGGCTAGGTAAAACCACTACATTGACCGCGAAATTTACGCGGTCTTGCTTCGAATTCCCTTTCAAAACCTCGTAAATTTCGCCTTTTATTGGAGAAAATTTATGAGCTTAATCGCCCTACTCAACTACGCAAAAAACTACTTTCATCAAGCACGCACTCAAAGAAGCTTGAACCACCTAAACGATCATTACCTAAATGATTTGGGGTTTTATCGTGACCATGGAAAAATTCGCCCACTCAGCCCAAGAAATACAAAACTAGGGTGTGAACTTAATCAAAGCCCACCGATAGACCCCATAAACCCAAGGTGAGTATTAGGTCGGGTTGGCCCACAAACCAACCCGACCTAATCACTGATTTTTACGCCCTAAGATTCTTTACTCTCTTTCTGTGGAAGACCCACCATACTCTTCACAAAAGAACAATAAAATAAATTATATATTTTATTTATCTTTTGGGTTGAATTTTGCTGGCAATGAGCAATGAGAAAATTTCCCTTTTGACTACACGCCATAGTGAATTTTCGTATATTATTGTATGACAATTTCAGGCCAAGGATGTGGTCACACCCCTTGATAACTTTCCCTGAAATGAACGAGGCAAAAAGCCTTCTTTACATTGTCTACTGTATTTAATATAGGAATAACATGAATAATAAATTGACAGGAAAGAACATTCTTATCACCGCTGGCGCTCAAGGTATTGGCGAAGCCATCACTAAGCACCTAATTGATAGTGGCGCAAACCTTGCCATTCATTACTTTTCTAGTGCCGGCACGGCTAACAAACTTATCGAATACGCTGCAAGCAAAGGTCAAAAAGCAATCGCCATTAGTGGCGACCTTACAGATGAAACACAAGCTAACGCACTGGTTGAAAAAACCGTTAGCGAACTTGGCAGCTTAGACATCTTAATCAACAACGCAGGCTCTTTAGTCGCGCGTAAATTACTTAACGAAATGGAAACCGATTTCTGGCACAAGGTAATGGACATCAACCTAACCTCCATGATGTTTGTAACTCGCGCCGCAACACCTTACTTAACCAAGAACGAAAACAGCAGCATAGTAAACCTAGCTTCTCTTGCTGGCCGTAAGGGTGGCCACCCAGGCTCTTTGGTTTATTCGACCAGCAAAGGTGCAATTCTAACCTTCACTCGCGCCCTTTCTGCAGAACTTGGCCCGCAAGGTGTTCGTGTTAACGCGGTGGCTCCTGGCTTAATCCTAGGTACATCCTTCCACAACACTCATACCAGCAAAGAATCTGCAGATGAAACAACCGCTGGCATTCCAATAAAACGTGCGGGTAACGCCGACGACGTAGCCCGCGCTGTGACTTACCTAGCCTCGGAATACGATGGTTTCATCACAGGAGCCACTCTGGACATCAATGGCGGCGTTTACAACATGTAAACCTACCCCATAAAAAATGGCCCTCACTCCACATGGGCCATTTTTTATTTTAGCAAAGCCTTTATGCCTGAATAAGCTATAAATAGCTGACTTAAATAATGCCCACTCACCTTCTTGCACTCGTCCTTAGCATCAGTAACACGCCCATGATAGTAGACATGAGCTGACGCATCAGGAAGCTTATGGATCGACACCAAAGCTGAAGGCACCGTTAGAAACTCCGGTAAAAAACCAACCTTAATACGACAAAAGCTAGGCTTATGACAACGCTTGCATGTGCCCCGCTTTACGGGCGAAAATCCAGCCTGATAACTTTTGAACGCCACATTGGTTAAATCCAGCTCATCACAGTCTTTTAGAAGATACACGCATTCATCATTAAAGCCTGACTTCAAAAAATCCTGACAGGTTTGGCAATGGCAAATCATCCGAAACCTAGGGAAAGGCAAACGCTCTATCTCTGAGAGGTAGCAAGTGCATATTTCAGGTTTTTTAATGGTTGTCATGCTACCGCCCTAACTTTAGTTTTAGATGAATAAGTAAAATAAACATTAACAACTCAATCTAAAAAAATCTGATAAAGACACTAATACCAAACTATCCCTGCTTATACACACAGCATATGTTGTTAGTAAAACAATAAGATATTATCCGAATACATTCTATTCTTACAGTTCCAGGAAACTTTAAATTACTGTAACATCAACAACTTGGATTGTACGTTTATTCCATTTCAACTGTTGGAATGTAACATAAAGGATTTTATATGATGTTTCATAAAGCTTTTTTTGTAGCCCCCATCTTCTTTCTTTTAGCCGCCTGTTCATCACCAGGGCCAATGCAAATGCAGCCAGGCCCGATAAACACACCAGCCTTCGAACCTATTGCATTAGATCTAGTAAAGGATGAATCTCATAAAATCCTCTTTAAAGAACAATACGTAACAATGTATGAAAACGACACTCGTGAAAGCCTTCTTGGTGGAACATTTTTCATTACCGAGAATGGAGCTTACCTTGCCTACTGGAACACTCAAACCTTTCAATACAGCATTACATACAAAATACAAGCAAACGAAATAACTAAAATCTCTGATCACACAGTAGTTCGTAAATACCTTCCCAACTCCGACTTAGTTGTCATAACAGACAAAGATAACCGTGACATTGGCTTTGGCATAAATAAACGTAATGCCGCAAAATATAGTCTTGAAAAAATTATGACGAGAAATCAATAATTTCATATTGAAGCCTACTTCCTAATCATTCAATTTAAGGAGCCTAATCCCTTTTCGATTTTAACTAACTAAGTACACCCCTATATATAGTAGGAGCATGACCATTACATGAGTCACATTATTTCCACTTCCCTCTGAAACAGGAGAGGGTACTAAAGAGACAAGCCCTATTTCGAAGCACCAATATAATGACACAATAACGGTCTCGAAGAAGAGGTACAGTGGCAAAAAAATTCGTTTATTGATCATCCTGAATTTGTTGATGCGATATTGGCAACTGAGTGTTAAATAAAAAAAGAACCCACTAATTTCTTAGCAGGCTCTTTAAGTTTTTGAACTCAGATTGAACAACTAATACACATCATGATACCCATCTATAGCAGGACAATATGATGGTGGGTCATAAGGATCTTCGTCAAAGTCAGGTTTACGCCTAATAAAACATTTTAGGTTTTCATCGTCATCACTGTAGTGGTGGCTAAAAAATGCCTTGTCATCAATCCAGAAATGCCCATCATAAACGTTACCCGCTTTCTTATCGATTTTAGATTTAAGATGATCGCAAGCCTCTTGATAAGACCACTCACTTGAATCATTTTTCGTAAATTCAAAGAACATGTATTTATCACTACCAACATCAAGCGGTTCGATGCCATAGGCATCAACAAGCCCCTTATCATCTACTTCTTTTCTTCCTAATTGCCTAGCACCGATCTGCTTCATAAACCCTTTTTCAACAAATTCTGACTGAAAATCCCCCCAAGGCTTACTATTATCTATTCGAAAAGTTGTGTTTTCTAGGATCGCAATTAACAAGGAGCTTTTTTGGTTTGGGTTCAGCTGCTTCCCTCTGTTACCTTGAGTTTTCACATATTCATAACGTCTTTGTAGCGCATGATATGAAGTAAAGTCATATTTTCTTGCAACACGCTCAAGAGCGTCTGTGTGAAGAATATGTAACTCTTTCTTGAGTTTTTTTGCTTCTTTTTTAATATTAGAAAGAAAGGTAGCTGTGATGGTAATTTCTGACATTGTCTTATTTCTCCAAGCGAGAATACGTGTCAATTCGCCCCTAATCTCCACTTATTCAAAGGTGGTTATAATAAGATCAATAATGTGAAAAGCACTGTTTCAATTGGTTCTCGAAAGAATTTGCCACATTGGGGCGGGCAGGCATCCAAAAAGCCTATATGCGAACTTAACCTATTACCCAAACTAGGTCAACAGACACAAAAAAAGCCCACTTCAGTGGGCTTTGCTTTTGCTGATTGGAAAGGCCAGCCATTTAGCTGATGTTGTCGTTTACCGAGCCTGGTGTTTACTGTTGTGCTATTTGCTGTTGGCACATGCAGGTAACTTGGATTAGGTCGACGAGTTCTTTTGATGGAACAAAGGCTGGATCGCTACTGAGTTTCATGGCTTTTACTATGTTATTTAGCAGTTGGTATTTGTCGGTTTCGAGGAGTGCGGTGTTGGGCGTGGTGGTGGGGAGTTGTTTTTGCTCATTGAGTTGTATTTCGCAGTCAATGAATTAGCGGCGGGCTAGTTTGCCCTTTCGTTGCGCTCGGCCATGATCTGTTCTTTTACCATGTCTAGGGTAATGAAGTAACTCATTGATCTTCGATCACCGCCCTGTTTTTTGGTTTGGACTTCTCAGATGTAGCCGACAAAGTAAGCTGAACCGAATCCGTATCAGACCAAACCCTGTTAAATGGATAGACGATGTTAAAAACAGGATCGCCATAACCAAGTTGCAGCGACGTTGGTTGCCCTGTTTCCAAATCTGTGTAGCTGGACACAACAGACCCAACCTTACGACGATTTGCATACTAAACTGGTAAGAAGACAACTAGTAAAGCATTAAAGCCACATACATAAGTTATCTACTAAATTCACATCTGTTAATCTTTTCTATGTACAGCTTTCTCTGAAGGGCAAATGAACATTTCATGGGCCACATCATTTCTACTTCCCCCTAAAGGGGGACCTACAATATATCTTACCAGCACCCAACAATTCCGCATGTCGCAATACCGCCTGCGCTTTTAGAAAATTCTTAACCAAGTATTTAATTTATGTGAAAAACCATAAGCCAATGCGCTTAGAAATCCTGTAATTTTATGACATAATATCAGTAATCATTCGCAGCACGATGTTGGTGTAAAGCGAACCACTTACAAGATTGTTGATTTTATAAAATGCCACAAGAATTAGGCGTAAGCCCTGTAAACACAGAGGATAAGCTGGATAGACGCTTTTCTGTCGCACCCATGATGGATTGGACCACCAGTGACTATAGAGTGTTTGCCCGTACTCTCACTAAACAAACACTGCTTTACACTGAAATGGTCACCACGGGCGCTTTGTTACAAGGCAATCATCCTGAGCGTTTTTTAAAGTACGATGAATGTGAACACCCTATTGCGCTGCAATTAGGGGGCGCGGATGCCAAAGCATTAGCCGAGTGCGCCAAGATGGCAGAGCGTGCAGGGTTTGATGAGGTAAATCTCAATGCAGGCTGCCCAAGCGATAGAGTGCAGAACAGCCTAATTGGTGCCTGTTTAATGGCTCACCCAGACAAGGTGAAAGATGCCATGCGGGCCATGCAAGATGCTACTAGCCTACCCGTCACGATCAAACACCGTATAGGTCTAGACGACCAAGAAGATTACAGTGTAGTTAGAGATTTTGTTGGCGATATCGCCAGCACAGGAGTGAGCACTTTTATTGTGCATGCCCGAAATGCGATTTTGCAGGGTTTAAGCCCAAAAGAGAATCGCGAAGTGCCGCCGCTCAAATACGATTATGTTTATCAGCTAAAGAAAGATTTCCCAGACCTTGAAATCATTCTTAATGGTGGCATTAAAACCATAGCAGAATGCAAAAATCATTTAACCCAATTAGACGGGGTGATGCTAGGCCGCGAGGCTTATCATAACCCTTGGTTACTCAGTCAAGTTGACCAAGAAATTTACCATGGTCAACCTTGTGTGAGTGATCGCTACCAAGCGCTGGAAGCTTTTGTTCCTTATGTGGAACAGAAACTCGCAGAAGGTGAACGACTATTGCACCTTACACGACACATTTTAGGTATTTTCCAAGGTCAAGCAGGCGGCAAACAGTTCCGTCGCTACCTTTCTGAAAATGGTCATAAAGCCGACGCAAAAGTTAATGTATTATTAGAGGCCATTGATTTGGTCAAACATCATCAACACAAAGGATAGAGCAATGAGCAACAAGTTATCTCAACTAAAAGAGTTCACGACCATTGTAGCCGACACAGGTGATATCACAGCTATCAAAGATTTTTTACCAGAAGATGCAACCACTAACCCATCTTTGATGCTAAAAGCCGCGCAAATTCCAGAGTATGCTCCTTTCCTTGAGCAAGCCGTTGCTTGGGCGAAAACCCAAAGCGATGACAAAGCCCAGCAAATTCTAGATGCGGGTGACAAGCTAGCCGTTATCGTCGGTACTGAGATCCTAAAATACGTACCAGGCCGTATTTCTACAGAAGTCGACGCACGTTTGTCTTTCGACAAAGACGCGACCCTTGCTAAAGCACGCAAATTGATCGCCTTGTACGAAGAAGCAGGTGTTTCTCGTGACCGTGTACTGATCAAAGCCGCTTCAACTTGGGAAGGCATTAAAGCCGCAGAAGAGCTAGAAAAAGAAGGCATCAACTGTAACCTAACGTTGCTGTTCTCTTTTGCTCAAGCTCAAGCATGTGCTGAAGCTGGCGTTTACCTGATCTCTCCTTTCGTAGGTCGTATTCTTGACTGGTACAAAAAATCTACTGGCGAAACTTACACAGCAGAAACAGATCCAGGTGTAGTATCCGTTACTGAAATCTACAACTACTACAAAGAGCACGGTTACAACACGGTTGTTATGGGCGCAAGCTTCCGTAACATTGGCGAAATTGAGCAGCTAGCAGGTTGTGACCGTTTGACGATCAGCCCTTCTCTATTAGAAGAGCTGAAGAAAGACGAAGGCACTCTAGAACGAAAACTTATCCCAACGACAGAGGTGAAGACAGCCCCTGCTGCCATCACAGAATCTGATTTCCGCTGGGCAATGAACGAAGATGCCATGGCCACAGAGAAGCTTTCTGAAGGTATCCGTAACTTTGCAGTAGACCAACGCAAACTAGAAGAAACGTTAGCTTCTATGCTGTAATGGCTTAGCCTTAACTGGCAAAAATAGCTCAATAAAAACGCGACCTTATGTCGCGTTTTTTATCTTTAAAATTAGGGTAATTATGCGTTCAGAATTCGAGAAAATGCTCGCTGGTGAAGTCTTCAACCCATTAGACCTAGACCTACGCTTACGCCGAGAGGCGGCACGTCTTGCCTGTGGCAAATACAACGCTCATCCAAGTAAGGGCAACCTGCGCCACATTACTCGCCTCTTAGGAAGTTTTGAGCATTTACAAATAGAGCCGGGCTTTCAGTGTGACTATGGCAGTCAAATCCATTGCGGCAAGAATGTCTACATGAATTTTGCATGTGTGCTGCTGGACAGTGCCGCCATTTATATCGGAGATAATGTTCTATTAGGCCCAGATGTACACCTTTATACGGTCGATCACCCAAGGGATGCACAGCAACGTGCAGAAGGCATTTGCTACGCCAAGGAAATTCACATTGGTCATCAGGTATGGATAGGCGGTGGCGCGAAAGTCTTACCCGGAATTACCATTGGCGACCGAGCTATAATAGCCGCCAATGCTGTTGTTAGCCGTGATGTGGCCGCGGACGAGCGTTATTTCGGCTGAGTTTAAAACTCTTCATCATCCCAGTCATCGTCGCCCCAGCTGTCATCTCCCCAACTGTCGCCAGCGCCTGTATCGTTTGCAGATTGAGGCGGCTGCCCATCGTATACGTCGTTAATACGAGTTTGTAGATACACATCACGAACAAAAGAGTAGCGATCACCAAACACTAAGCCTTCAACAGCCAATAGACGCGCTCGAGTCTCCACCACATCAAGGCCACGCATAGCCCAACGCTCATCGTGGTTTAAGCCCACATCATCAGTGACATCATAGTTAGAGTAGTCTACTGCTAACCCCCCTGTATCACGAACGGTGGAAGGTCCTAGGAAGGGCAAGACTAAATACGGGCCAGAACCAACACCCCAATAACCTAATGTTTGACCAAAGTCTTCTTCATAACGCTTTAAGCCCAACTCACTGGCCACATCAAAAATACCAAACCAGCCAGCCGTACTATTGATCACAAAGCGAAAAAACGATGACGCAGTCGCGTCCCACTTACCTTGCAACAAATTATTGGAAAAATTCCCAATCTCCCCAAGATTTGAAAAAACATTACTGACACCCTTTTGTACCGGAGTCGGCGTAATCGCTTTATAACCTTCTGCAACGGGCTTTAAAAACACCGAATCTAAGCCGTCATTAAAGCTAAACATAGCTCGATTGAAACCTTCCCAAGGGTCTTCTTCCGTGGCGGAAATAGCCGGTTGAGCGCAAAGCATTACAAAACTTAGGCTAAAAGCAGCCACTAGACTTTTCATGAGTTAACTTCCTTTCTTACACCATGGGTAATGTGATTCATGTAAACCTTACACAAGCTTTTTCACCAGCTGCCATTGCTTTGATAAGCGCTTATCTGAAATGGGCTCTAATGTGCCAACAGATTGAGCAAACAATGAAATTCTATATTCCTCCAACATCCAGCGATATTTCACCAACTCCGGATCGTACAAGGATTTTTCATTATGTGCCGTTTGTTGTCTTTGATAAGTTTGCCACAAAGACTCTAACTCAGACACAAAAGCGTTTTCTTTGTTCAAATGATTTTGAAAACGCTCAAGACGCACCTCTATGCCTTTGAAATAGCGTGGCAACTGCCCTAGCCAAAAAAGTGGCGTTTTACCGATAAAGCCCGGGTAAATTAAATTCCCCAATTGCACTTTAATGTCTCCGTAAACGCGCGTCCAAGGCAAAGGAATTTGGCCTTTCATCTTTTTCGCTACCCCTTGGTAGGACGACAACACACGGTACAGTTGGGTTGCCATCTCATTGGCTACAGTAACCAATTGACCCTTATGATCACTGATACATTGCTCAAACTCACTTCGGCGACGCGGCAAAGGTCGGCCATCTAAAAACACTTTATCCAAGATAGCATTAAGTAAGTCTTCCAATAACATTTCTTTCTTACCTAAGGGAGCAAATATCAATAAAGATTCACGCAAGTGAGGCAAGTTTTTCTGCAAATACCGCATGTCTTTTTGCAAGGTCAGTTTAAGCAAGGTAATCACCCCTTGGCGATGATTCTCTTCAGCGGTAGATTGGTCATCAAACATTTTCAATGACACACTCTCACCTTGTGGCACCAAGGCAGGAAACGCTGTTACTTTAATGCCAGCTTGGGTAATTTCTTGGCGCTCAGGAATGTCTTGATCAGGCCATTCGCTTAAGTTGTCTTGTTCGTGTTGTTTGGTGCCGAACTTGGCAAAGCTCTCCTCGACCAGTTCACTAAATTGACTCTGCAATTTGGCTAAATCTTTACCGACACCCAGTACCTTACCGCGCTCATCTACCACTTCTAGATTCAAGGTTAAGTGAGAATCCAGTTTTTCGGCATTCCATTCATTTAGTGGAATATCAATCAAGGTTTCACGCTTAATTTGTAGACTCAATTGCGCCAGCAACTCGCCTTTATCCTTAGATAAATTTGGATAAACACGATCAACAAATTGTGGAATAGGCACGAATCTACGGCGCAAAGCTTTCGGTAAGGCGCGTAACAAAGCTTCGCATCGCTCTTTGATAAAGCCAGGTACCGCCCATCCAAGATCATCCAAACTCAGTTGGCGCAACAAGCCCACAGGGACTTTCAACGTGGCACCATCCTTAGCTTTACCAGGATCAAACTGATAATCAATCGGTAAGGCAACCCCATGCAGACCAAAGGTATCCGGAAAGGCAAAATCGTCCACCTCTACCTGCTGGTTCACCAGATCTTCCCGAGTCATGAATAAGGCGTCTGGGGAAGTTTTAACAAAATAATCTAGACTCTTCGCGTTACGAACATTGTCTGGCAAACGTTGATCATAAAAGTTAAACAGGCTTTCATCGTCTACCAAGATGTCACGGGTGCGCAGTTTTGCTTCTTGAGTTTCTAACTGCTCAACTAAAGTTTTGTTACGTAAAAAGAATTTCTGCTTGGTGCGCAATTCGCCTTCCACCAAACCCGTTCGAATAAAGATCTCACGAGCCTCTTCTGGGTTCACATGACCGTAATCAATGCGACGTTTTGCCACCAAAACCAAACCGTATAGTGAGACTTGCTCATTGGCCATCACACGACCTTGCTTACGCTCAAAATGCGGATCGAAATACTGACGTTTCACAAAGGGGGCTGCGTATTCTTCAATCCAACTTGGATCAATTTTAGCCACTACCCTAGCGTACAATTTACTGGTTTCCATGAGTTCCGCCGCCATAATCCATTGAGGTGGCTTTTTGAACAACATAGAACCGGGGAACACAGATAACTTGCGTGAGCGACAGCCCAGCATTTCCTTGCTGTCGTCCATCTTGTTAGCCACTTGGGTAAACAAACCCGCTAACAAAGCACGATGTATGGCTTCATAGTTATGCTCATCACTCGCCACTTCTTTAAAACCAAGCTGTTTACAGGCGATTAAGATTTGTCTGTGTATATCACGCCATTCACGCATACGCATGAAGTTTAGAAACTGTTTACGACAATATTGACGAAGCTGATTTTGTGACAACGCCTGACGCTGGCCTTCAAAGCGCTCCCAAAGGTTTAGCAATACCGCAAAATCCGAGTCTTCATCTTTGTCTTGAGCATGCGCTTGGTCTGACTGAGTTTTTTTATCCTGTGGGCGCTCACGCGGATCCGGAATAGACAAGGCACTGACGATCACCGCCACATCTTTCAGTACGTTATGCTGCTGGGCAGCAATCAGAATGCGCCCAAGTTTCGGGTCAATTGGCAGTTTTGCTAATTGGCGACCTATTGGTGTAAGTCGCTCTCCTTGTAGCGCGCCAAGCTCAGTTAACGCTCGATAACCATCGTTAATCATGCGTTTTTCTGGCATTTCAACGAACGGGAATTTCTCGACCGCACCTAAGCGCAAGTTTGCCATTTGCAAAATTACAGATGCCAAGTTGGTTCGAAATATCTCTGGGTCGGTAAATTCGGCGCGCGCTTGGAAATCGGCTTCATCGTATAAACGAATACAAATACCATCGGCCACTCGTCCACAGCGCCCAGCCCTCTGGTTCGCACTGGCTTGGCTGATCTTCTCGATCGGTAATTGCTGAACCTTAGAACGTACACTGTAGCGACTAATACGGGCAAGACCTGGGTCAATCACATACCGAATACCGGGTACGGTTAATGAGGTTTCAGCTACATTGGTAGACAATACAATACGACGACCGGAATGGGCTTTGAAAATTCGCTTTTGCTCACTGGCACTTAGGCGAGCATATAGAGGTAACACTTCGGTACTGCGTAATTCGGCTCGACGCAGAATCTCAGCCGTTTCACGAATCTCACGTTCACCTGGCAAAAACACCAGAATATCACCTGCTCCCCGATAGCCCGTTTTACGCTCTTCAGCAATCAGTAGTTCAACGGCATCCAACACCCCTTGCTCCATGCTTTGATCTTCATCTAACGCTTCCGAGTCAGATTTGCTCAATAATGGCTGGTAGCGTACTTCCACAGGGTAGGTTCGACCGGACACCTCAATGATAGGCGCATCACTGAAATGTTGAGAAAAGCGTTCCACATCTATGGTCGCAGAGGTGACGATGACTTTAAGATCAGGACGTTTTTCTAACACACGCTTAAGGTAGCCCAACAAAAAGTCGATGTTTAAGCTACGCTCGTGGGCTTCATCTATGATGATGGTATCGTATTTATACAGCAGTTTATCTTGTTGGATTTCAGCCAACAAAATACCGTCTGTCATTAACTTAACGAGGGTTTGCTCATTGCTTTCATCGCTGAATCGCACCTGAAAGCCCACTTGTTCTCCTAAGTTGACCTGCATTTCATCGCTGATACGTTCCGCTACACTTCGCGCTGCAATTCGACGAGGTTGAGTATGACCAATTAACCCTGCAATACCACGCCCCGCCTGCAAACACATTTTGGGGAGCTGGGTAGTTTTACCAGAGCCCGTTTCACCGGCAATGATAACCACTTGGTTATTTTCTATAGCGCCTATTATTTCTTCGGCGCGAGCTGCGACAGGTAGGCTTTCATCGTACTTGATGGTGGGCATGCATACTTGACGAGATTGAAACAAAGCCGCTGATCTATCAATCATTTGCTGCAATTCGTTCGCCATACGGTCATGGGGTAAGCCGTCTTTTTTACGTTTTGCCAATTGCGCCGTTTTTTGGGCAATAAGATGACGATCGCGCGTCATTAAGACATGATGATCCATGGTATCCAAAAGGTTATCCTATTTAGTTGATGCGAAGTCGCTTGATGTTGTAAGCCGAGCGCATCGTTTCTATCTATATGGTTGTAAATTCTAACATTAATCCCTATGAAGGGGTTATAGTGTTGTCTGTTTACGGGTTCGATTACTAAACCTTCGACGTCTTATAAAACATCTCAATAATAAGGAAATCGTATGTCTCAGCAAATTTTCGAAGATAATTCTTTATCCATTGGCGACACGCCACTGGTACGCCTTAACCGCATTGGTAATGGTAATATCTGGGTGAAAATCGAAGCCCGTAATCCTGCTTTTTCCGTGAAATGTCGTATCGGCGCTAACATGGTGTGGGACGCTGAGAAAAAAGGCATTCTGAGCGAAGGTAAGTCTATTGTTGAGCCTTCCAGCGGCAACACAGGCATTGCCTTGTGTTTTGTCGCGGCGTCTCGTGGCTACCCTATTACCATCACCATGCCATCAAGCATGAGTGTGGAACGCCGTCAGGTAATGAAAGCTCTCGGCGCCAACATCGTATTGACTGAGCCGGCTAAAGGCATGAAAGGTGCCATAGAGAAAGCCCAAGAGATCGCTCAAGACGAAAACGTTGTCTTGCTGCAGCAATTTGAAAACCCAGCCAACCCTGAAATCCATGAAAAAACCACTGGCCCAGAAATTTGGGAAGACACAGCGGGTGAAATTGATGTGTTTGTCGCCGGTGTCGGTACAGGTGGTACGATCACGGGCGTGAGCCGTTACATTAAAAACACCCAAGGCAAAGCTATTACCAGTGTGGCCGTTGAGCCGACCAGTTCGCCTGTTATCACCCAAACAATGAATGGTGAAACGCCAACCCCAGCGCCACACAAAATCCAAGGTATTGGCGCAGGTTTTGTGCCTAAAAACCTAGACCTATCAATCGTTGACCGCGTAGAACAAGTCTCTAATGAAGATGCCATTGCTATGGCCAAGCGCTTGATGCGCGAAGAAGGCATCCTGTGTGGTATCTCATGTGGCGCAGCCGTTGTGGCGGCAGAACGCCTAAGCCAAGAAGCAGAGTTTGAAGGCAAGAAAATTGTCGTGGTTTTACCAGACTCTGGCGAGCGTTACTTATCTACCGCTTTGTTTGAAGGCGAATTCACCGACAACGAGCTTGTGCAGTAATCGCACACTTTGATCGAAAAATCCCGCTTAGGTAGGGTTACCTAAGCGGGATTACTTCACTATGGTTGCCGATGAATAGACTAGGGTTTTATTTGGGCCACCACTTCACCCCCTTCAAATACACAAAGCTCCCCTTCCTGCATTTGCTGCCACACTTCATCCGCCGTTAAAGGCTGGGTGACGATTACCGTTACTACGTCTTTATCTGTGGTCACTTCTTTAAAATCTATGGTGACATCCTCATCAGACAAGCTGGCTTTTCTAAAAGGCGCTCGGCGAGTAATCCAATGCAGTTTGGTGGTACAGAAACAATACAGTCTCTGACCATCGGATAACATCATATTAAAGACGCCACGCTCTTTAAGCTGGGTAGCAAGCTCAAAAAAGGTTGCTGCAAGCAAATCTAAATCTGGCTTCTGATCAGCGAAACGCTGTTTTAACTGGGATAGAATCCAGCAAAAAGCACGTTCAGAATCCGTATTTCCAAGCGGTGCATAGTCATCAACCGGCAAAGCAGATGAATCCTCAAGTTGACCGTTATGGGCGTATGTCCAAGTTTCTTCCCACAGCATCCGACTAAAAGGATGGGTATTGAGTAATGAAACCGCCCCCACATTGGCTTGACGAATATGGCTAATCACTATGTCACATTTCAAAGAGGTGTTGCTCATAACCTCCGCCATGTCTGAGTCAGCACTGGGTCTTGGGTCGTGAATTGCCCACACATCCTTGTCCCGATACATAGCCATACCCCAACCATCTTTATGGGGGCCTGTACGACCACCTCGCGCGCGCAAGCCGGCAAAACTAAAACAAATATCCGTTGGCACATTGGCACTCATGCCCAATAACTCACACATGCTTATACATTCACTCTATACAGATTTTTTCTTGGCTCGGCGGTACAAAATTACACCACCGACTAAAACGATCAGCCCAGCGAGATTTAACGCCCCATAGAGCATCCACTCTTTAACAGAGAAGATATCTTGCTGATCACCTTCAATGGTCATATCTATTTGAGCAGGTTCTGGCGACAAGTCTGCGCCTTCATTTTGCACGGGGGCATTCGGGTCAGCCACTTCGACGACACTAGAAGGCACATAAATCGGCATCACATCAACTTTAGGCGCGGCAATAACGACACCCGTTTCGCTACTTTCAGCAGTCGCAGTAATGGGTTCAGCGATAATGTCTTGACCTTGCTGCCAAGGTTGAGACCAATATTCAAAGTTTACGCCGTTCTGCGTCACCCCTTGCAAGTACACTCGCACTCTTAGATTTTGATCCGCCTCTAGTGGGACAACTTGTTGCCAATAACCTTGACCTATCAAGGGCATATCTTCAATACGCTTAGTGCCATCTTGGTAAACGTATTCAATACGCACACTTGAGCGCAATAAGTGCAGCTTTAGATTCACAGGCTTAGCCGAAAAGGCCATGAGTTCTGGACCAACTTTTTCAGCGCTAAAATCAATGGCTGGATGAACGGTAAACACCTGACTCATTTGACGGGAGAAACTTTGGCCGTCTACGTAACTTAGTAACTCATAGTTACCTGGAGTCAGTGAATCACCTAGTTTGGATTTAAAGCTGAAGCCTGATGGAATCATATCGTGCTGGGAAACAAGATTTCGACTTTCACCATTAATTTTAAACAAGCTTTGCTCGACCTTTAATAACCCCAGCACACTGTCATCTTGAATTTGTTGATCATTCTCAAACAAGCCTAACGTCGAGAAAATCGGTTCGTTAATAAACAATACTGGGGAGATCTTCGTCACTTGAGCATTAAGGTCGGTGATAATTCGAATACTACTGCGCTCAAGGTCAACATTATTAACTTGCCAATCCCCCACTTGAGGCTTGGTAATGGTGACTAAGGTGTAATGAGAAGAGGCTGCGATACGTACCCCTTGAGCATTATTTAAAGGCAATACACGGCCGTTAGGGGTAATGATCTCTGGTTGTTCCCCTACGCGATGGAAGACCACTAGGGTAAGCTCCTCAATAGCATCGTCTACGGAGAAACGATTGCCATCAAAAGGCAATTCTTCACTAGGAGACGCCTGTGTAAAAATGCGCTCAAAGGTATCGAGTAAATCTTCTGGCGCTGCCACTTCCACATGACTGGCATTGGTTTTCAAAGATAAGTTTTTTAACAACGCTTTATCTGTGTAGCCTGTCATTGAAATGGTGTGTAGATGAATTCCCTGCTCTTCTAAACGCGCTGTCAGTTCATAGAGAATGCGCTCTCTGGAGGCTTTGTTGACCTCTTCATTAAGGCTAATATCCACCATGCCATCGGTCACTAAGATCCAGTGACGATCGAAGCCTGGTGCTAATTCACCTTGGTCTGGCGTGTTAAGCAGTAAGGCAATAATGGCTTCTAAATCGGTTTTAAGGTCTTCCGTGGCGTAGCTGTCAACGTACTGGCTTAATTTGGCTTTGGTTGCCTTATTGATGCGAGCTTCAGGTAACAACACCCGAGGGGTTTCACCAAATAACCAAATGCCTAACGTGGCATGCTCTTCTGGGGCGAGATTAGAAATAAGGCGGAGCGCTTCGGAGGTCAGCTTGTCTGGATCACTCATTAACATACTGCCAGAAGCGTCCACAATAATGCGAAACTGGGTGTCCGCACGACTGCTGGCTGCGCCGAAAATCAGCACGCTCATTAACACTACAATAAGATTTTGTTTAAACCACTTCACGTTAACGAACTCCTAATACAGGCGATTGACGGCTAAACTAATACGTCAATCTATTGAATACGGTTCAGGCATGCCATGCACCCATTTGATAATATGGGTTTCCCAATCATCTTCCTCTACACTGTTCTCATTGACAGCATAATGCTCAACGGTTAAACCCTGACGCTTCATTTCTTTCTGGCTACCGATTTTCAGAGGGTGCCACTCTGGCAAATCCCCTGTTTCATGAAGCACACGATAACCACAAGTGTCTGGCAACCAATGAAATTCTTCTAGCTGATCTAGCGTAAGCGTAATACAGCTGGCCACTTTTTTCTGGCGTGTTTCATACACCTTACATTGGCAAGCATTGATATCAAGCTGATGACACGCCAAAGTGGTGTAAAACACCTCTTCGCTTTCGTCATCTTGTAGTTTTTGTAAACAACACTTGCCACAACCATCGCAGATAGACTCCCACTCTGAAGGCGACATCTTTTCTAAAGAAGTGGTCTTCCAAAACGGCTCATAACGCTTCGCAATCATAATCAGTAAGCAGCCTGAGTTGGCGTTTTATACAGATCCAACAAATAGTCATCTTTTGCTGGAGGAAGCTGCAAATAAAAGCCTTTTTCCCGAATATCGTTAATGACATTTTCAGGCTTAGAGCGTGCTAATTTACTCTCTTTCGTTAGCAGCATGGTCATAGCGCTGATGCCTTTACCAAAACGCACCATCAACTCTTCTGGCACTTTTTTAAGACCTGTGCTTTTTTCCACATACAAGTACATTTCGTCGTGTTTGGAAGAGCGAAAGACTTCTACAATTAAATGCTGTTTCATAGTTTTCTCAATTTTGTCGTTTTACAGTCACGCGCTAAGTAACGTTAACAACTAAGGGTTTGACTTGAATTTCTCTAATACAGGGTTAACAATTGCCTCTCGGCGCCACCCCAGCAAAGCAGGATTTTGCCAATCCATCTCCGAGCCATCGAACAAATGACGAACCAAAGGGTCCAGTAATTTGCGCTTCATCATGGCTTCAGGGGCAATTTCTAATGATTGTGCTTGTTCGCGTACAAAAGCCTTGATGGCCTTGGTTAACTCTCCTGCCTTGGAAGGCAGAGGAATTTCTAACGCGAACTGATATTCATCAGGGGATAAGCCTTTCACCCAATGGACTTTTTCTAGTATCACATCGCCATATAAGCGGTGCTGACGACCGGTTAATTCTTCCGTGGTGGAAATCGCTCTATGGTGGCTCGGTAGATCTTTCGCCAACGCCCACAACGTTCGATCTTTCAGAATTTGGCCTTTCGGCACATCTTCTTTTCGAGCCTGTTCATCCCGCCAAATAAATAACAAACGCAGTAGCGTTAAGCCTTCTGGCGATAAACGCCAAGCGGTTTTAATATTGGCCCAATTTTGCTCAGGGTCAGAATTTTGCTGATATTGCCACTTAAGAGACTCACAGTCTTCTAACACCCAATCCAGCATATTTTTGGTTTTCAGCTTTTCAATTTGCTGAGGGTAAACCTGCGCCAAATACACCACGTCTAGAGCAGCATAACGCTTTTGAGCATCCGTTAAAGGACGCTGTAGCCAGTCGGAGCGGGTCTCATCTTTCGCCACTTCGATGTTTAAATACGCATGAATCAGCTTCACATAACTCAAAGACCATTGGGCATTGGCGTAGGCTTCACCGATTTGTGTGTCATAAAAAGGTGTCGGCAGTACGCCTAGCAAACGATCGAAAACATCCAAGTCTTCCGAACAAGCGTGAAATACTTTCATCACATTGGGATCGATCATTAGGTCGCGTAACGGTCCCCAATCATCAATGCTAAGAGGGTCGATTAATACGGCCTTCTCCCCTTCACTGATCTGGATTAAACCGGTGATTGGGTAATAGGTGCTACGGCGAATAAATTCCGTATCCACCGCAATCACAGGTAATTCCACCCAATACTCACACCAACTTCTTAATGAGGCATTGTCAGCAACCCAAATGATATTCAACGCTTGCTCTTGATCATTCATACTAGAGTGTCTTCCGTCCCTCTAGCGCAAGTGCCAGAGTGTTACCATCAACGTATTCAAGCTCGCCACCCATGGGAACCCCATGAGCAATTCGACTCACATTGATGTTCAGTTTTTTTAACAGTTCCGCAATATAGTGACAGGTTGCTTCACCTTCAATGGTGGAGTTTGTCGCTATAATCGCCTCTTCTACCGAGTTATGCAGCACCAGCTGTTCGAGTCTGTCTAAGCCCAATTCTTCCGGACCTATGCCATCAATGGGAGACAGGTGCCCAAGTAATACAAAGTAACGGCCGTCAAAGGTTCCTGCAGATTCAATAGCGATGACATCGGCAGGAGTTTCAACGATACAAAGTTTTTTCGGGTCTCTATCGGATGATTGACAAAGACTGCACTCAGTCTCTTCCGTGAGTGTTCGACAACTAGAACAGCGCCCAACTTTATCAAGAGCTTCACGCAATGAATTCGCTAAGCGATCGGCCCCTTGATGCTCTCTTTCAAGCAGGTACAAAGCCATTTTTTGCGCAGATTTTGGCCCGACACCGGGTAAACAGCGCAAAGACTCAATCAGCTCTTTGATCAGAGGACTAAACAAGTCGGCCTCCTAGAAAGGCATCTTGAAGCCAGGTGGTAAAGACATGCCTGCAGTCGCGGCGTCCATCTTTTCCTTTTGGCTAGATTCAATGTTGCGAACCGCATCATTGACCGCTGCAGCAATCAAGTCTTCCAACATTTCTTTATCATCTTCAAATAAAGAATCGTCGATTGACACACGCTTAACATCGTGACGGCCTGTCATAGTAATTTTAACAAGGCCCGCTCCCGCTTGACCTTCAACTTCCATATTGGCGACTTCATCTTGGGCTTTCTGCACGTTTTCCTGCATTTTCTGCGCTTGGCGCATCATGTTACCCATTCCACCTTTAAACATATCTTTTCTCCAATTTACGCTTTAACTTTGACTGTATCGTATATCAATTGTGCGCCCATCGTAGTTGAAAGGGCTTGCACAACTGGGTGTGCATTTAAATGATCTATGGCCACCTGTAAGGCTTCTGCACGCTTACTGGCGGCAAACTCTTCTGCGGTAACCCCGCTCACATCTTCTACCGTATCAATGATGAGCGGAACAGCAATACCAAAAAAGTCGCTTAGGGCATTTTGTATTTGCTCATAGCGTGTTTGATTGAGCATGTGTCCATATTCCAACGGCACTTGCAGACGTACCCCCTGGTCCGTGGACTCTATCAAGCTTGAGTTCATTAAAATGTTATGAACCAAACCCGATAACGCTAACCTTGGCGCCACCAGCCACCAAATTTTCATGGTCAACTGGTTATAGTGGGACATTTCTGGCACTGGAATACCCAGAGCTGGCTGGGCAATTCGATCGGGGATTTTAGCCAATCGATTATCCGCAGACGCCTCAGCTTGAGGTTCTTCCTCTGCAGTGTCTTCTTCCACATCGCTGTTTAATGCCTCAACCAAGGCGGCCGATGAGTTATACGGGTCTAAAACATCACTGATCGCCCGCTCTTCGGCTTCTTCTTCATCTTCCTCGTCCTCATCTTCTATGGGGGCGATTGGCTTTATTTCATCGGCTGGCGCGAATGGATCTACCTCTTTTTTTGCTTTAAGAGCAGAATCGGCAGCTGAATTTTCGTCTGGTTCATCCATAGATTCAGCAGGATCAGCGGATGACGGCCCTTGATCGCTAGAAACCTGCTCAATAGGCGACTCGCCGATAGAATCCTCAGCAACAGGTGCTTCTGGAGTGTCTTCTACTGGGCTTTCTGGCATTGCAGGTTGAGCATCATGTTCTTCCTCAACACCACTTTCTTCCCAAGGGGGTCGTTGATCTTGTGGCAGTGATGATGCTTGAGTTGCAGGTTCAGCTGGCGCTTCTGCTGGGCTTAGTGACTCATTGGTCGCCTGAGGCATTAAAGTCTCGGAACTTTCAGATGGCATGCTGTCATCTATTGGCGTCTCTAGTGACTTTTCCGCAGGTACTGATGACGCTTCATGAGATACGGGCGTTTCAGCCACAACAGGCTCAGCACTTGTGTGTGTTGGTGCAGCGACTACAGGAGCCTCATGGGAAGCCGAAGCTGATGTTACTGGAGGTGCTTCGTAGCTCACTGTCATCGGCGGTGCGGGACGAAAAGCAATAAGGCGCAGCATTAGCATTTCAAAGCCTGCGCGTACCGAATGAGCCAGATGTAGATCACGCTTGCCGACCAATAAACTTTGGTACATTAGCTGAATTTCTTCTGCAGCGACTTGGCTCGCCATCGCTTGTATACGCGATAAATCCCCTAATTGATCCTGTAAAGCACCGGGCACCTGTTGCTCGATGGCGACGCGATGCAGACAGTCCATCAGGCTGCCACAAATGGCACTAAAGTCAGGCTGGTAATCCGCGAGCAATTCAATTTTGTGCATTACTTGTGCGGCTTGCTTAGCGACAACCGTTTCAAGTAAATCCAGCACTTGCGACTGGTTAACAAGCCCAAGCATGGCCGTCACACCAGATTCAGAAATATGGCCATTGCCAAAAGCAATGGCTTGATCTGTCAAACTCAGCGCATCACGCATACTACCATTAGCGGCTTGGCCGATTTGCCACAAGGCAGGCTGGTCGTATTCTATGGTTTCGCTTTGTAGCACGGTTTGCAGATAATCCACCACCCGTTGCGGGGTCATATTTTTAAGGTTGAATTGCAAACAGCGAGACAAGATCGTCACGGGTAATTTCTGTGGATCGGTGGTTGCTAATAGGAACTTAACATGGGCTGGCGGCTCTTCTAAGGTTTTTAACAAGGCGTTAAAAGAATGTGTCGACAGCATGTGTACTTCATCTATTAGATAGACTTTGAAGCGACCACGGGTTGGTGCATATTGGACATTTTCTAATAATTCGCGAGTATCTTCCACCTTGGTTCGTGATGCCGCATCCACTTCGATAAGGTCAACAAAGCGACCTTCGGCAATTTCACGACAACTATCACAAGTGCCACAGGGCTCTGGTGAGATACCATTGGTTTCACAGTTTAAGCATTTAGCAAAAATTCGCGCAATGGTGGTTTTACCGACCCCTCGTGTACCGGTAAAAAGATAAGCATGATGCAAACGTTGTTGGCGCAAAGCGTTAACAAGGGCTTGTAAAACATGGTCTTGTCCAGCCATTTCAAGAAATGTCTGGGGGCGCCATTTGCGCGCTAAAACTTGATAACTCATGATAGATACTGGCTAATGAAAAGCGATTTTTTATTGTACGGTAGTCGAAGCAATTTCGAAACCATTGTTAAACGACATTGGGGAGGGATTTTAACAGAATTCTGGAGAATTTGAGCGAAAGATCAAAGGTTTAAAAACACTCGGACTCAGTCCGAGTGTTTTTTGAACAAGTTATTTAGAGGCCGCTTGACGAATTTTACGCTGACGCTCTTTTTCAGCTTCTTTTTCACTACGGTGTTTTGCAACCGCTTCTGTTACTTCTGCGCCAATGTGTTCTTCACCACGGGCTTTCGCTAACTGAACTTGACGTTCACGCTCTATAAAACGCTGACGTTGTTCTGGGGAATATTTATCAATACAGTGTACACAGCTCACACCTTGAACATAAGATTCAAGCTGCTTTTCTTCTTCAGTGATCGGCATACGACAAGCGTGGCACTGGTCGTAATCGCCTTTTTCTAGATCGTGATTAACCGAAACACGGTTATCAAACACGAAGCAGTCCCCTTCCCAAAGTGTCTCTTCTTTTGGCACTTCTTCAAGGTATTTTAAGATGCCGCCCTCTAGGTGATACACCTCTTCAAAGCCTTGCTCAAGCATGTAGGCCGTGGATTTTTCACAGCGAATGCCACCTGTACAGAACATGGCAACTTTCTTGTGTTTCGCCGGATCCATATTGTCTTTTACATAGGATGGGAATTCACGGAAGGTATCCGTTTTTGGGTTAACGGCATTTTTGAAGGTACCGATTTGCACTTCATAATCGTTACGAGTATCCACCAACACCACGTCTGGGTCAGAGATCAGATCATTCCAATCTTGTGGTTTAACATAAGTACCCACCACACGTTTCGGGTCAATGCCCTCAACGCCCATGGTGACGATTTCTTTTTTCAGTTTCACCTTGGTGCGGTAGAAAGGCATGTTTTCGTCGAAAGATTCTTTGTAAACAATATTGTCTAGCCCTGACTGTGCATCTAGCCATGCCAACATGGTGTTTATACCTTCACGGCTACCAGCCACTGTACCGTTAATACCTTCGCTGGCTAACAATAAAGTACCACGAATAGCATTTTCCTCTAGAACCGTTTGTAGAGGCTCTCGCAACTCTACGTAGTTATTCAGCTCAACGAATTTATACAGGGCACACACGACAACGTTCGACATTTCTTTCTCCTCTGCGATCTGGAACGTAAAACCAGAGCAATTAAACAAGCCGCGCATTATAGAGATTTTTTGCCTGTGTTTCGAGACTCTACCCCCTATTTTAGGGCATTAGTTTTATTGATCCGGATCAAGCTTTTGTCCAGTAGTGTTATTAACCCGAAACCAGCCCGCAATACTGTGGCGCGTTCGCTTAGCCACTTTCACTTCGTGATAAAAGCATTCACTCAAAAAAAACGCCATACGACCATTTTTAGGAAAAAATCGTCCTAGCTCGATTTCTGGGTCATGTTCATCATAAATGACTAACTCCCCGCCATCGCCTTCTTGCCAATCATCGTTCAGATACAAAACAGTAGAAAGAATGCGATTACTTTCCCCCTTGAAAGCATCAATGTGTTTTTCATAAAAGGCACCTTCCTGGTAGCGAGCAAAATGCGCTTCATAATCAAACAGCCCAATGAACAAATGACGATTTAACGCCACTCGCAATAACTCCATGGCATTCAAAAAGTCATGGCGTATGGCCGACTCAGGATCGATCCAGCGGATATAATCTCGCCTAGCCTTTAACAGTACCTGATGATCTTGCTGGCGCCCCACACCTGCTCTTTGCATTTCATCTACAGATAAACCATGGGCTTCATCACGCAAGACTTGTGTGAAGCGAGTTGAAAAAAAGTCATCTTGAACACTCCACCCTTTTGTTTGTAGGTCATGCAACAAGCTATAAAACGGCTCCTCTCGTTCAACGAGAGTAAGTGGCTCTCCAAAATACAAAGAACCGAGAATTAACTTTTCGGGAATCGTCAATAGATTAATCACTTATAAAAAGGCAAAATGGATGGCGCTGCCATCATACTGTAGCCTTTGCCTCAACACACCAAGATTCGCTCACTATGGAACAAACTTTCAAATTACGTGATTACCAGCAACAAGCGGTGGAATCGGTCATTCAGCATTTTCGTCGACATCTGGACCCTGCTGTGATCGTCTTACCAACTGGTGCTGGAAAAAGCCTAGTGATCGCAGAGCTTAGTCGGCTAGCAAATGGTCGAGTTGTTTGCCTAGCCCACGTCAAAGAGCTGGTCGAACAAAATCACGCAAAGTTTGAAGCCACAGGCAATACGGCAGGTATTTTTTCAGCTGGACTAAATGAAAAAGCCAGCCATCACAAGACCACCTTTGCCAGTGTACAGTCTATTTCTGCCAATCTGTTTGACTTTCAAGAGCCGGTGAGTTTATTAGTCATTGATGAATGTCATCGCATTAGCATGCAGGACAGTAGCCAATATCAACAGACTATTGAGCATTTTAGGAAGCTCAACCCTAAGCTCAAGATACTGGGATTAACCGCTACCCCCTATCGCTTAACCAGTGGCTGGATTTATCAGCAGCACTACCATGGCTATTGTCGTGGTCAAACGGAGGACGCCAAGCAAGCTGCCTTCTTTAAAAAATGCATTTTTGAGCTCCCGTTACAACACATGGTCAAACAGGGCTATTTGACGCCACCAATACATTACGATGCCGCCATCGCTCATTATGACTTTAGCTTACTCACAGAGAGCCTAGACGGCGAACAAGACCCAAATGATATTGCCCTAAATGAACTCATTCATAAGTACCCTCGGGTGACTCAAGCGGTCACCGAGCAAATTTTACAACTGAGTGAATACCGCCAAGGGGTGATGATCTTTGCCGCAACCATAGACCATGCTTATGAAATTGGCAGCTATTTACCCAATGATAAAACCGCCATTATTACCGGCAAAACACCTATTCGTGAGCGAGACCAACTCATTCAAGCCTTCAAACAAAAGCAGCTTAAATATCTCGTGAATGTCTCGGTACTGACTACGGGGTTTGATGCGCCTCATGTGGATGTTATTGCCATTTTACGCCCTACTCAATCCATTAGCTTATTCCAACAAATTGTGGGCCGTGGCTTACGACTCAGTGAAGGTAAGCAAGACTGCTTAATTTTGGATTACACCAACAATGGCTATAACATTTTCCAACCTGAAATTGGCGAAAAAAAGCCTACCAGCGATTCAGTGGCAGTACAGATTCACTGCCCTGAATGCGATTTCGCCAACACTTTTTGGGGACGAGTAGACACAGAAGGAAACATTCTTGAACACTTTGGACGCCGTTGTCATGGGCTAGTAGAGACAGGGGATAGCGAGGAGCAATGTCAGTACCGCTTTAAATTTAAGCGCTGCCCCTATTGTGACAGTGAGAATGATATCGCCGCCCGACAATGCCACCAGTGTTTCGAAAAGTTGCTCGATGCAGACGACCAATTGCGCAATGCGCTCAACCTTAAGGATAGTAAGGTATTACGTTGCTCTGGGTTCACAACCGAGCACTCCATTAGTGGAGACACGCTGAAAATTATTTACCACGATGAAGAAGGCATTACCCTGACCGAGACCTTCCGTTTTAAACAAAACAAGTCTCGGCAATCCTTTAATGACATATTTGCAAAACGTTTAGCGGCGGCGACACAAAACATCCGCTTTGAGAGCGTTGAGGAGCTGCTGCCTTTTTTGCCTTACTTACCTTCTCCTGACTTTGTGATCGCTAAGAAGAAGAAACAGTATTGGCAAGTAACAGAACGCCTCTTCGATTACCAAGGCCCTTATCGGAAAGCCAATCAATTATAAATCTTAGCCTTCGGCCATAAGGCTTATCAAGCGGTTACCGCCTTGGGATTTAGCGATATATAACGCCTTATCAGCTAGGCTAATGTAGCCCTCAATTTGTGTGTTAGACACTTCGCCATTTGAGGTGACAAAATCAATGCTACAAAAGCCAATCGAAAGAGTAAGATATATATCATTCTTACTAAGATTACTAACCTTCTCCTGCATGGACTTGAAGACTTCGGTACCTTCTTGCAGACCTTTACCGGGCAAAAAGATTAAAAACTCATCTCCACCCAATCGCCCTAAAACATCATGTCGCCCAATCGAGCCATCAAGCACATTAACCAGAGAAACCAATACTTCATCGCCATTTTTATGACCATAGGTATCGTTCAACTCTTTGAAATTATCAATGTCGACGATGGCCAATAAGCCCTTATCCGCCTTCTGACACAACTTGTTCATGGACCGAGTTAGAGCGCTATAAATCCCTCGTCGGTTAAGCACATTGGTTAAACTGTCGTGGTCCGCCATATATTGCAATTCTTTATTAAGCTCACTTAACTGCTTCTCTTGGCTTCTTCTTACCAACTCCACCTCTATCCAAGAGGCCATTAGCTGCAAAGCGTCTAGATCGAAGTCATGAAATTTACGTGGAAAAGGCAAAGGGCTAGAAAAGTTCAATGTCCCGTATAACTCACCCTGAACATAGATAGGAATACCGATATAAGCTTCTAAACCGAAAGCTTGATAAGCCGGATGCACAGCTAACCTATCATCTTGACCAACATGCTCAATTGCAACAGCTTGGTTTGCGGCACAGGTAATGGAGCAGTAAGTGGCATCAAAATTGAATTTGTCCCCGGATTGCAAAGGGATCTCGACAGGCGTCACACAATATTGAATAACGTAATCCTCTCCATCTATTTTGGAAAGAATGGCAATGTCTAAATCGAATCGTTCTAAGCCCATTCGAAGTAATTGCCTGATCTGTTCTTCAAAACCTAAGTGGTGGTTATTGGTAATTTGATAAAGCTTGCGAATAACTTGTTCACTACTAGAGGGGGAAATCATTATTATGTACCTCTATTCGTAATTAATCTGAATAAAGCAACCTGCTTAATTCAGTTAACAACTGGAATTAGAAAGTGCGTTAAACACTCAAACATAGTTATAACACCCTGCTCCCATAAAAACAAAGGCGCACTAGGCGCCTTCGTTTAACTTGCTGACTTGTAAAACGCTTAGCGTTTCTTAAGAGCCCCTGCCGAGAAGGTTACAAACTCTTCGGCACTGGTTGGGTGAACGCCAACGGTAGCATCGAAGTCTGCTTTCGTTGCACCCGCTTTAATGGCAATGCCTAAACCTTGGATAATTTCTCCCGCATAGTCACCCACCATGTGAGCGCCTATCACTTTATCGTCGGCGTTATTGACCAAAAGTTTCATTAGAGAGCGAGTTTGCGCGCCAGACAAAGTATGCTTCATCGCACGGAAATCCGTTTGATAAACACGGAAATCTAAACCACGAGCCTCGGCTTCTTGTTCCGATAAGCCCACGGTACCAATGGACGGCTGGCTAAACACGGCAGTCGGAATATTGTCGTAGTCAAAATCGACCGCTTTGCCTTCGAACCAAAAATCAATTAATGCCATGGCCTCTTTAATTGCCACTGGGGTTAGCTGAATACGATCGGTCACATCACCCAACGCAAACACACTTGGCGCACTGCTGACAAAGTTACTATCAACGATGACCGCACCGTTTTTGCCCGTTTCAACGCCTGCTTTATCAAGCGCCAAAGAAGCAACATTTGGCACACGACCTGTGGCATATAAGATCAGCCCAAACTCTTCAGAACGACCATCTTTGAAATGCACAATACGCTTACCAGCAGGGTCAGCTTTATCTGCCAATTCGATCGATGCTACGTCGGTATTTAAACGCACATCAATTCCAGATTTCACATATTCTTCGCTGGCGAAAGCACGTACATCTTCATCAAAGCCACGCAGTAACTGGTCACCACGGTACGCTAGTGAAGTATCCACCCCTAGGCCTGCCAGAATACCAGCAAACTCAACAGCAATATAACCACCACCAACAACAAGTGCTTTTTCTGGTAGTGAATCTAAATAGAACATCTCATTAGAGCTAACCACCAGATCGGAACCGGTAAACTCAGGAATAAATGGCTTAGCGCCAACAGCGATCAAAATTCTTTCCGCTGTGTAGGTCTGCCCCGCCACTTCAACCGTATGAGCATCGACAAATTTTGCGTAACCGGAGATAACTTCTACTCCCGCATTCCCCAGCATGTTGCCGTAAATGCCGTTTAGACGTTCAATCTCTTTGGTTTTGTTGTCACGCAAAACAGACCAGTCAAAGCTAACCCCTTCGTGCTTCCAACCAAAACCAGCGGCTTCTGAAAAACCATGACCGTATTCAGAGCCATAGACAAATAGCTTTTTCGGTACACAACCTATGTTGACACAAGTGCCACC
Source organism: Marinomonas sp. (assembly GCF_039940335.1). Taxonomy (GTDB): domain Bacteria; phylum Pseudomonadota; class Gammaproteobacteria; order Pseudomonadales; family Marinomonadaceae; genus Marinomonas. Next base: position 139,315 of record NZ_JBDVGW010000010.1, read on the forward strand.
CAAAGCACTGCCTTCAGCGACAGCAACTTTATAACCTTTAGATGCCGCCACACGGCTTGCGCGAACACCGCCAGAACCGGCACCAATTACAAAAAGATCATACTGATAAGCCATTTACAGCCCCTTCCTACGTCAGTGTTATTAAATTCGATTCGCCAAGTGTAGCAGTACCGCACCTATAAGTTAAAAAGAAGCCGTGACTATTCTGCCCTGAAATGCTGAAAAACCATGAAAATCCGCATTTTAACCATAAAGCTAAACCTCCGCCGAGGCATTAGCCTTTAAAATAATGGCTCTATGGCAAACCATCACGGACTTTTTTGGCAAAAACTTTATGCCCTTATAACACCAAGGTATGATTACAGAAACACTTTAGGAATTCTTACTATGAAATTTGTCTCATTCAATATCAATGGCTTACGCGCTCGCCCTCACCAGATAGAAGCATTGGTTGAAAAGCACTCTCCAGACGTCATTGGCCTACAAGAAATTAAAGTGCACGATGATGCCTTCCCCCATGAAATCCCTGAGTCAGTGGGTTACCACGCCTACTATTACGGCCAGAAATCTCACTACGGAGTAGCCATTTTTAGTAAACAAGAAGCGACTAGTGTTGAGTATGGGTTCCCGGGAGATGAAGAAGACGCCCAACGTCGAATGATCATTGCCACCTTTGATACCCCACAAGGACCAGTAAAAGTATTGAATGGCTACTTCCCACAAGGAGAAAGCCGTGACCACGAAACTAAGTTTCCAGCGAAACGAAAGTTTTACGCAGATCTTATGGAATATCTGACGAATCATACCGCCGATGAAAAAATCATAGTGATGGGAGACATTAATATCTCTCCCACAGATTTAGACATTGGCATTGGCCCGCAAAACGCTAAGCGCTGGTTGAAAACAGGCAAGTGTAGTTTCCTACCAGAAGAGCGCGAATGGTTCAAAATCTTATGCGACTGGGGACTTACAGATACCTACCGTCAATTAAAACCAGAGAAAAATGACCGTTTTAGCTGGTTTGATTACCGCTCCAAAGGTTTTGATGATACCCCTAAACGCGGGCTACGCATCGACGTCATTATGTCTTCAAATGGCTTAACGCCATACTTGGAAGATAGTGACGTGGACTACGAACTTAGAGGCTTAGAAAAGCCATCTGATCACGCGCCAATTTGGACAAGTTTCAAACTCGATTAAGCACTATTTAGTAGCGGCCTTTTTTGATCAATTTTTGCACTATTTTTACAAAGGCCGCTGTTACTGATGTGAACCACTATTATTTACGCATACCCCCAGATTTATCCACAGACTATGTGGATGACTTCCATTTCCATTAATGTCATCCTAAAACATACTGACAAGCCTTTTGGAAATACCAACAATATTTCGCACCTTATTACTCTATTAGAGCACCTAAAATGAACAAACTTTCCCTGCTGATGATTATCACATGCTTGGCCAGTTTCACCGCATTAGCCAACAGCGCTTCGGTATGGAAAGTTTCATCTGGGGAACATACTTTGTATTTGGGGGGCACACTTCACTTACTGGCTCAAGAGGACTACCCACTACCGAGTGAATATGAACAGGCTTACCAAGCCGCCGATACCATTTTTTTTGAAACAGATATGAGCGTACTTAATAGCGCTCAATTTCAGCAAAAAATCGGCCAAATTTTTAGATCTGACATTCCGTTATCGCAACAGTTAAGTCCAGGTACGTATCAAAAGCTACTTGAATATTTTACCCAGAAAAACATTAACCCCATGACATTCCAGTACTATAAGGCCGCCTTAGTCAGTGTTTCCATCAGTATGTTTGAACTGGAATCCATGGGCTTTAACACCACAGGCGTGGATAATTACTACCATCAACAAGCCATGCTGGATAATAAAAAAGTTCAATGGTTAGAGTCCCCTCAATCTCAATTAGAGACATTGGCCAGCTTAGGAGATGAAGATCCGGACAAATTGATTCTTTACACCTTATTTGATATCGAAGCTATGCCAGAAAGTTTGGGGGCCGTTCATAGTGCTTGGCGTGAGGGAAATATGGAACGTCTCGCCGATTACACACTCGTTGACCTAAAGAAAGATTTTCGGCAAATTCATCAAGGCTTATATGTCACTCGAAACCAGAATTGGCTACCCCAAATCCTGAAAATGCTAAAAGATGACAAAACGGAATTTATCTTAGTGGGTGTTTCCCATATGGCGGGTGAAGACGGTTTACTAAAACAACTAGCACAGCAGGGCTATCAGATAGAACAATTAAGTGAACTGACAGCCCAATAATGGTCGCTAGGGTCGAACTCGCAAAAAGCTAGCGAACCTTGGGACCCCATTATTGGTAAAACCGTGATAACGAAAAGTTACCCTGCTCCCAATGGATGGTGGGGACAAACGCTCTTTATCACTAAAGCCTGTGCCAATTTTGAACCTAATGCCGGAAGGCAACTCCACCAATAAAGACCCCATTTGCCCTTCGTACTTGCCTTTGCCTGGCAACACATCAAGGACAATCGCTTCCGCATCCATATAGGGCTTTAATTTAAGCAGATGATCACTACGTCCCTGACTGAATTGCGCGGTTTTTAAATGCAGCATTAAGCCTTCCGCACCCTTTGCAACGTATTCATCAAGCAATTTAAATAACGTGGCTTTGTCTGTGACAGTAAATTGCTCTACCGGAATCACATGAGAAAGATTAGCTTGCTGGAGGATACGGGTATAACGACTGACTCTTTGTTCAAACGTAAAAGTTCGATTCTTGTCTGGCGCATCAAACACCATGTAGTGAAGCTTTCGCCATTCTTGATCAACGGGTGTTTGTTTAGATACGGTGGATTGAATAAAAGCAAAGTCTTGGCGTTTTGACCATAACTCACCGTCTAACCAGAGATTGGGTAACCCTTTGGTAAACCAAGCTGGCGCATGGATGGTTTTACCCGTTCTTGTCAGTAGCTCCGAACCTGTCCATATTGCTCGAATACCATCGTACTTTTCACTGACAAGATAATCGCTAACGACCACCTTGTCATCGTACACCTTTGCTAACGCAACCGGGTATTGACCATACAACACAGCCGAGAAAGCCATAGTTAAAATACAGGCACACATGCGTAACATCATCATTCACTCCTTTGAATGTTTTAATTGGGGTCAGAGTAAAATTAAAACTCACTCTCTCCTTTTCTTCCTTCCTCGCTCCATGTGCGCTTGTCTCTGCTCTGTCAATGCCTCTACTTGCGCTTTAAACTTGTCATTTCCTAACGCCAAGCCTTTATTTGCACTGAAACGAATATTTTCGAATAGCTGATTACCCATTTTATACTGAAACCATGCTCGATAAATACTGCACAGCTATTCTTTTGTTCTGCCCAATGACAAGTAAAGTCTGGGAAGTCCATACCTGCGTATTCTCTAAGCCAATGAGCATAAGCCTTTATATCTTCATTACAGGCAAAAATAGGTTGGCGGTTATGACCTCTTTGAATTAAATGCTCAGCATAACCGGGAATAGATAGTCTTGGACGACGTGGCATAGAGGCTCCTTATGTCATACATTTCCACAAGAAAAGATTAGCACTGCTATGAAGGATTGCTAGAAAAGGGGCTAATTTTACTCTACTCCCAATTTACACCATTTATCTCCACATAAAATACGTTATGATATAACATTACTTTTGTTTTTATACCTTCGGAGAGCAATATGTCTAACCCCACCCCCGTTACCGTACTCACTGGTTTTCTTGGTAGTGGCAAGACCACTTTGCTGAACCGCATACTGTCTGAAGATCACGGCCTGCGCATTGCGGTCATTGAAAATGAGTTTGGTGAAATCGGCATAGATCAAGATCTGGTCATCAATGCTGACGAAGAAATATTCGAGATGAATAACGGCTGCATTTGTTGCACGGTACGCGGCGACCTCATTCGTATTTTAAATGAATTAGCAGAACGCAAAGACAAATTCGATCGCGTCATTCTAGAAACTACTGGCATGGCAGATCCTGGCCCTGTGGCACAAACTTTTTTTGTAGATCCTTCGATCAGCGAACAATATGAACTAGATGGCATCATCACTCTAGTAGACGCCAAGCACGTCAGCACTCACCTAGACGAAAGTACAGATGAAGTCATGGCCCAAGTGGCCTTCGCTGATCACATCATATTAAACAAAGCCGACTTAGTCGCAGAAGATGACATGCTCAGCCTGAAAAATCGCCTAAAAGGCATGAACCAAATGGCGGGGTTCTATTCTGCAACCATGGCTGATGCACCGATTGCCGAATTACTGGACATTGGTGGATTCAACATTCAGCGCGCCATGGACATGAAACCCAACTTCTTAGAGCCAGAATACCCATTTGAATGGGGTGGAATATGGCAACTGCCTGCTGGTAAATACCGCTTTAAGATGGCCAACGGCCCAGATCCAGACATGGCATTTCTGATCTCAGACGTTAAACATACAGCGGAAACGACTGTATTAGATTTGGCAGAAACTATCTTTGTGGCATTCTCCGAATCTGGCGAGCCTATTTCGCATGGGCAAACACTAAGCGTAAGGAATCACTGCTACCGTCTACAACTTGAAGGCCAAGATTACTATGAATTTCAATTAGAACTGGCCTCGGATCAAGAGATTGCCGTATTCTCTCAACACACGCCAGAAGAGTTTGAGTTAGCGCTTTTAGACAAAGACAACGCTGAGTACTTCCCTGTGGTAGATCACTATTTTAATGCCGAACATGAACATAACGATGCGGTTTCCTCGATTTCTATCGAGTTAGCAGGCAGATTTGACGGTGACATCCTCAATGCTTGGATGGGAATGTTTCTACAAGAAAAAGGCGTCGATGTGTATCGTATGAAAGGCGTACTTGCTATTCATGACGAAGAGCATCGAATTGTGTACCAAGGCGTTCACATGCTATTTGGTGGACAACTTGGAAAACCTTGGGGAGATGAAACACCCACCAACCGCATGATCTTTATTGGCAAAAACCTTGATGAAGACTACATACGCGGCTCATTGGAAAGATGTTTGTATAAATAACATTTCCGCCCTTAGTAATATAAAATAGAGCATTGGGTGAACGTAAAACCACTCAATGCTCTCTCCACCTCAAATGACCAATACGACTTTAATTCTATGAAAGATATAAAAAATATTTTCCGTAATCTCGAAAAACTATTAAGAAACGCCAGCTGGTTTGACGACGATTGGGAAATATACAACCGTGGCCCTTACCTGCAACTCTACAAAACAAACTGGCACAACCACAACCAAGGCGGCGTTCATTTCGAAACCTTCATTGAAGCACCACAAATCAAACAAAAGTCGTTTCCTATCTGCATGCACGCCGAAGAAGACTGCCCTTCACAACCAGAGTTTATTGAAAAATTTCTTGAATTAGAAAGCGGTCGCATAAAAAGCTGGAAAGGCTACCAAACCATCGGTAAGGGTTATCACATCTGCGAACGCATCATGCCGCTTAACTTCAAAAACCTAGAACAACGTATCTTTGAAGAACTGAATCGACTGCGCCAACTGGCAGACAGTATTGAGCAAACACTTGACGAAGTGAAGGTTGAGCCAGAATGGTAAAGCGCCAGAAAAGTCCCTGCATCGACCTTTGTGATTTCTCTGGGCCGAAAGGCTGGTGCTTGGGTTGCGCTCGTACTCGCCTAGAGTGCAACCAATGGCAAAAAATGAAGCCTTATGACAAAAACAAAATAGAAAAGGAGCTGCAAAAACGCATGAACCAAATAAAAAAACAGCAGAGCATTTTAGGGTCTGAGTAAAATTAAAACTCAGTATCTCGCTTTTTCTTCCTCGTTTCATTTGAGCTTGTCCCTGCCCTATCAATATAGCTTTCGACAAATAATGTTATCGCACCCAGAAGGATTAATAGGAAGGGGGCTAATTTTATTCTGACCTCAATTATCCTTATGCTTCTCCCCTATTATCTCGAAGAAACACAAGCCAAGCATTTTGCGTCCTTTTGAGTAACTTTTTAACAACTAACTATTCATCGGCTTCTTCTTTTGAAGACTCGTCAAATCTCCGGTAAGGGCTGTAGTCAAAATCAACCCCTAGCACCTTATCAAAATGGCTACGTACCTTAGGGTGATCTCTGTATGCTCTACCCCGCGCCCAAACTTGGTTATTTGGTTCTATCTTTTCAAGTAGATAAATCGCACTAGCAACATTGAAGAGCTTCAAATTAGGTAAAATCACTTGCGAGAACCTTAAGTCTGCAGTGTCAAAGCTCCTGCTAGCACAATAATAAGAAGCAACCATTTTACAATAGCATTGCTCCCACTCATCAGAATCTGATAGGTCTAAAAGATATTCCCATTGATTGTCAGCAAATTTAGGGTGTTCATCACCCTCAATCCACTTAACTATGTTTTCAAAATGATTTTCAAGATCGCCATTTATGAACCAACCACAGGTTTTACCAACATCTGTAGTTTCAACCCCATGTTGAATTTTCAATTTAGAATCTTCGGCTAGGACTAGATAAACTTCAGGGTACAGAGATAAAAAGAAAGTTAACGCTTCAATTGGTGTTCCACTTGGAGATATATTATTGAAGTAATCAGGTTCACTAGCTACTGTGGTTGTAAGTAACCCTTTATTTCTGTCGGCGATTACACGCATGGCTTTTAAGTTAACAAACCTGTTCTCAGCACATTTTTCATCATCGACTTTAAAAGTTAACTTCCAAAGTGTCTTAAAAAGTGCCATTTCTAAATCTGGTGAAAGTCTTTCCAAATAACGGCTTTCAATATACTTCTTTAACTTTTTAAAAGAATTTAATGCGTCTTTTGCTTCATCTAAGTCTTCTAGAAACTCTTGAGTCACTTTTTGTGTGTAGAAAGGTGGCTTTATCAAAACCCCTTCCAAAGTATTTCTAATTAAAGACCTTACAGTCTCTTTATTTGGAGTATAGAGTTCGAGATTTTCTTTCAATACAGGGTGTGCAGATAAGTGGCGTTGCTTTTGTAAATAGCGCAAGTTCTCATATTCAGAACTATCAATCAGATTAGTTTTATTGAGAACATCATCCAATATTTGAAGCTCCCAACTAGCAGACTTCGGATCTGCTTGTTGGGAGCTTTTTATATTGTCTAAAATGCTTTTTGCCACTTTATCGTCATATTGGTCTACTAAAACTTGAAGTTTATAAACCAGATCGCAAATCGACACCGACCATAGCATCACAACTGAAGATCGGTAACATTTGTTTTGATATGAACTTATGACTTCAGAGAAATAACTCTTAGTTTTTCCAAAGTGAATTCTTTCAGCCAATGATTCCAATTCAAATTCTTTCATGCACACCTTTACTATAAATGACAGTTAATAATTTAATAGCGTGCATACATGTTTAAAACCATTTGAATATTTTAATTGGCAGCCGAGTTTTCAGCATTTTCAAAGCCATTCAAAAATCAAAAACTGGCAAAACGAGCACACTCATAATTCCTTTTACCTGCAACGAAATATTTCGACACTGGAAAATCTGATTGATTGATACTAAAAAACTTTTTGTGTAACGACCAACTAAAGCACACACAATCGCGACTATTTTTCAGGCTAGTCGAAAACAAAGATGCAGTAATACTGGCGCAGGCATACTTACATCGCCCTTTCACTTTTCCAAACCAACTAAAGGTTAATCCTGTTAATCTTTAGCGCTTCTTTCTCTACCTTTACCATGTTGGCTAACACTTCCTGCAATTCGTCCATATTGCTGTACTGGGTTGTTGGGTCGTACTCACCTTGAAAGTAGTGACCGGCTTCATTAAACACTTGACCAAGCTGAAATTTGTCACCCTTTTCACCACGCCCGCAAATTATGTAAACATTAAGCTCCATGTACCCTCCAACAAACAACACAATTAATAAGAACCATTATTATACATAGTAAAGAGTCTTGAGAAACCATTACCATACCGCTACGCAAAAGGGGCACGAAGGTGTGCTCGGCAAGGGGCGTAATTTAACTCTAACCAGAAAAGAAGACACGCATGTTAGGTATTTGAAAGATGGCATTTCAACGAGCTAGGCGATAGTTACGAGGAGGAATGCCATTTTCAAATGGCGGCAGAATTTGATAGGACAGGCATTTTTAAGGATTCAGAGAAAAGAAGACACGCATGTTAGGTATTTGAAAGATGGCATCCCAACGAGGTAGGCGATAGTTTCGAGGAGGAATGCCATTTTCAAATGGTGGCAGAATTGGGTAGGACAGGCATTTTTAAAGGTTCAGAGAAAAGAAGACACGCATGTTAGGGTATTTGAAAGATGGCATCCCAACGAGGTAGGCGATAGTTTCGAGGAGGAATGCCATTTTCAAATGGTGGCAGAATTTGGTAGAACAGGCATTTTTAAAGCTTTAGTGGTGTCTTGTTAAGCAGGAAAGCCCATACTCATGTGAGTATGGGCTTTCGGTGATTGCTCGCTAGCGCGTAACGCTTGCGTTATTTGCTAAGTTGCACGATAAGTTTGTTCATGCGGCTTACGAAGGTCGCTGGGTCTTCAAGCTGTCCACCTTCAGACAAGGTAGCTTGTTCGAACAACAACCATGCCATATCAGAGAAACGCTCTTCGTCTGCTTCCGCATCCATTTTCGCTACGATTGGGTGATCAGGGTTTACTTCCAATGTTGGCTTAGACTCAGGCAAGCTTTGTCCAGCCTGCTCTAGCAAACGACGCATTTGCAGACCCATGTCGTACTCACCGACCACTAGGCAAGCAGGAGAATTGGTTAGACGGTCTGTGGTGTTAACACCCGCCACCTTCTCTTCCAACACGGTTTTCATGCGGTCTAATAGAGGCTTAAGCTGTTCAGCTTTTTCTTCTTTCTCTTTCTTCGCTTCTTCGTTTTCTTCTTCTGCAAGGTCCAGTTTGCCTTTGGTCACGTCTTGGAAAGACTTACCATCAAACTCTTGTAGAGAAGACATCATCCACTCGTCGATACGATCACTTAGCAACAAGACTTCGAAACCTTTCTTACGCAAGATTTCTAGATGCGGGCTGTTTTTCGCCGTGTTGTGGTTTTCAGCGTAGATGTAGTAGATCTTATCCTGACCTTCAGCCATACGAGACACGTAGTCTGCTAAAGAAACCGTTTGCTCAACTTTATCTGTATGCGTAGTACTAAAGCGTAACAAAGCAGAGATCTTATCTTTGTTACCCATGTCATCGGCTGGGCCTTCTTTTAGAACGCTACCGAATTCATCCCAGAAAGACTGGTAAGCTTCAGCATCGTTTTTCGCCATTTTAGACAACATGTCCAATACACGTTTCGTCAAAGCAGCGCGCATTGAATCCACAGCACTGTCGTTCTGTAGAATCTCACGAGAGACGTTCAAAGACAGATCATTAGAATCCACTACACCTTTCACGAAACGCATGTACGGAGGCAAGAAAGCTTCCGCTTCATCCATGATGAATACACGTTGTACGTAAAGCTTAAGGCCACGTTGCATCTCACGGTTCCACAAATCATGTGGCGCTTTAGAAGGAATGTACAACAAACTAGTGTACTCAAGCTTGCCTTCTACCTTGTTATGAGACCATTTTAATGGCGCTTGGTAGTCGTGAGAAACGTGCTTGTAAAATTCTTGGTATTCTTCGTCTGTTACTTCGTTACGTGGACGCGTCCATAACGCTTTTGCAGAGTTAACCGCTTCGAATTCTGGTACTAAGTTCTCTTCAACTGGCTTAGGGTTACCCTCTTCATCCATCTCAGGGTAAACAACCTTTTCCATTTCAACCGGAATGGAAAGGTGATCTGAGTATTTAGTAACCAAAGAGCGTAGACGGTAATTGTCTGCAAAGTCGGCTTCATCAGACTTCAAGTGCAAGGTAATACGAGTACCGCGAGTGGCTTTTTCAATCGTCTCGATGGTAAATTCGCCAGAACCGTCAGATACCCAACGAACCGCTTCGTCCGTTGCAGCGCCAGCACGACGCGTTTCCACAGAAACGGTATCCGCGACGATAAAAGCTGAGTAAAAACCAACACCAAATTGACCGATTAGCTGACTGTCTTTTTTCTGATCGCCACTTAGCTGCTCAAGGAAGGCAGAAGTACCAGACTTAGCAATGGTACCAAGGTTAGTAATGGCCTCTTCACGGCTCATACCAATACCATTATCATCGATGATGACGGTGTTGGCCTCTTTATCAAATTCAACACGCACTCGTAGATTCGGGTCATCAGACAACAAATCAGAGTTAGCGACGGACTCAAAGCGAAGCTTGTCTACTGCATCGGAGGCATTAGAGATAAGCTCTCTTAGAAAGATTTCTTTGTTGGAATACAAAGAATGGATCATCAAATGAAGCAGTTGTTTTACTTCCGTTTGAAACCCTAACGTTTCTTTTTGAGTATCAGTTGCCATGTTTTTGCTTTCTCCTAATTTGAATGAACCTTTGCCTAAAACAAAGGGGTACTAAACACATGCAACATAGATAAAGCCTCTTGTTGTAATTTCAAGAGGCTAATACCTAATAAATTTAGGGTTATTTAAAATGAGGGAGAAGATAGCTTAAGAAGAGTGAGATTTGCGTACTAGGGTCAGGCCATCACCAATAGGAATTAAAGAAAGCGTCACCTCTTGGTCTTGGTGAATCATTTCATTGAGTTCACGAACAATGCGAGTATCTTTATCATCGAACGACTCATCCGCCACATTCCCCCACCATAAAGTGTTGTCGATGACCATACAGCCACCCTCTCGCAGCAATTGCTTACCCAGCTGATAGTAGGCCAGTAGGTTTTGTTTATCCGCATCAATGAAAATAAAATCAAAACTATTCGAATCAGTATCAAGCATCGCTTCTAAAACAGGCAAAGCCTTATCGCAATGAGTTTCTACCTGATCCGCAACCCCAGCTTCTTGCAGATAGCGCTTGGCGATATCGAGCCACATTTGCTTTTTCTCTATGGCCACCAGCTTGGCATCTTTGGGCATGGCCAACGCCATAGACAAGGTGCTGTAGCCGGTAAAAACACCCACCTCAAGCAACTTTTTAGCCCCTTGAAGTTGTATAAGGAAGGCCAACAACTGTCCCACTTCTGGCGATAGCTGCATTCTAGCCATGTGGTATTGAGCGGTCTCACGGCGCAATGCCGTTAAAATGTCCGCCTCACGTACCGAGTTATTAATCAGGTAATCATACATGCGGTCATCGACTTTAATGGTGCGATTGACCGGTTTGTTTTCATCACAAACAGCTTTGGGAAAATTAGGAAGCATGAGATTTTATAACCAGACCTCGGCTAAGGGTTTTAAAGGTTTTTGATCTAAATTCACGGCGATAAAGCACTGCGACAACAGTTACACTGGCCGCCATGAAAAAATATGGCCCTAGGAACCAACCACAAAAGGCCATGGCAAAATAATAGGCTCGCAAACCATAGTTAAACTGATTCGCTGCTAGGCTACAAATCTGCGCCATGTGATTGGCATAAAGCTCTCGCTCACTCTCTTCCACACCACGCTCGGTGGCCAAGGGTGCACTGCCTACCAACACCGAACAGAAATTGTACTGCCTGACCGACCAAGTGAAAGTAAAAAACGCATACGAGAAGATCACCACTAACACGATGATTTTAAGCTCCCACTCTTGGGGGCTAATCGGAGCCATCAAATAAAAATCTGAAATAATGCCGAGCGCTTTCTCGGAATAGTTAAACGCGGTAAACAAACCCGCAATAATCAACAAGCTACTGGAGGCGAAGAACAGGCTACTACGCTCTAAGTTTGCCATCACCGACGCATCGGCGATTCGGTTGTCGCGTCTTAATAAACGAGACATCCAAGCCAAACGAAATTGGTGCAATACGCTCACCAAGCAGGATTTTCTTTTTGCATTATATTGGGCGTATATGGCATAGCCCCACCAACAAGCAAAAAAGACAAACAGGGTTGCCAAATCCACGGGGTTTATTAACAAAAAGAACGAGTGATTAGCCATGATTTACTCAATTTTTAAGCGATCATTAAGGAAACCTAATTAGAGCATTTTTCTGGTTTTTTGTCCTTGCTTTACGGCTAAAAAATCACTACGTCATCCTTAAAAATAAGCAGGCTTTTTTAAAATAAAAGCTTGCATCAGCGCAATAAATCCGTAATATCACTCGCCGTCAACACGACATGCGGATGTGGTGGAATTGGTAGACACGCTGGATTTAGGTTCCAGTGCTTCACGGCGTGAGAGTTCGAGTCTCTCCATCCGCACCACTTAAATCTCTTGTACTATTTCTGTTCTACATCCTGTATTACCCTCCAAAAATTCAATAGCTCCTATATTTTACTCTAACGCTCTTGCTGTTTTTTTGGCATAAAAAAACCGAACCCATTGCTGAATTCGGTTTCTGTCTAGCAGGTTAAAAAATTACTTTTTAAGTGCCCAGGATACGGTTTTGCCTGCGTAGAAAGGCACAATATTATGACCGTCTTTTAATGTAATATTGCTTGGCACTACCCATTCTTTGCGCTCTAGGGTGACCTTTTCAGTATTACGCGGCAAGCCATAGAAGTCTGCGCCATAATGACTCGCAAAGCCTTCTAGTTTGTCCAGCGCATCCAGCTCATCAAATACTTGCGTATAAAGCTCTAATGCGGACCAAGCACTGTAACAACCCGCACAACCACAATCAGATTCCTTACGGTCTTTCGTGTGCGGCGCAGAATCTGTTCCCAAGAAGAATCTTGGCGAGCCAGATTTCACCACAGCGCGCAACGCCTCTTGGTGGATGCTACGTTTTAGCACAGGCAAACAATAGTTGTGTGGGCGCATACCACCGTCCAACATATCGTTACGGTTCAGCATTAGATGTTGAGGCGTAATGGTCGCCGCCACCCCTTCACGCGCCCCTAGCACAAAGTCGGCGGCATCTTTGGTGGTAATGTGCTCAAATACGACTTTTAAGTGCGGCACTTTATTAACGATGTTGACCATGTGCTGATCGATAAACTCTTTTTCACGATCAAAAATATCCACATGCTTTTGCGTTACTTCACCGTGAATCAGCAACAACATGCCATGATCAGCTAGCGCTTCAAATACAGGGTAAAGTGTCTCTAATGAGCTGACACCCGAGTCAGAGTTTGTGGTCGCCCCAGCAGGATACATTTTGGCAGCTAACACACCGGCCTGCTTAGCCGCTTTGATATCTTCCACACTGGTTTTGTCGGTTAAGTAGATGGTCATTACCGGTTCAAAATCACTGCCTTCAGGGCGTGCCGCAAGAATACGTGCTTTATATTCCAAGGCCAGATCAGCTGTGGTAACAGGTGGCACCAAATTTGGCATCACAACAGCACGACCAAAGCAGCGCGCAGTAGCAGGCACCGTCTCTAGCAACATGTCTTGATCACGAAAATGTAAATGCCAGTCATCCGGCTTAGTGATTGTTATTTCATTCATTACTGCCCCACCTTTCACTATAAAAAGTCACTACAAAATTCAGAATAAATTTTAAATCAAAAAAAACCGCAATAAAGCGGTTTTTTTATAAACGAACAATTAGCTGTCTTTACGCGGCGCTCTTGGGCGACGCTCACGGCTGTCACGATCACGATCGCGTCCACCATTAGACGGGCGGCGGTCACGTCCACCAGGACGACGATCACCAGAAGGACGCTTACGGGAAGGCGCAGCAGCACGTTTGTTCATTTCGTCTGCATTTTCCAACACAGCGATTTCAGAACGTTGACCACAAATACGCGTTTTGCCCAACTTGCCAATCGCATCAGCGGTTAGATTTGAAGGCAAATCTACCGTAGCGAAATCTTCATAGATTTCGATGTGACCAATGTAACGGCTTTCGATGTCCGCTTCATTGGCAATCGCACCTACGATGTTGCCAGGTTTAACACCGTTGCTGTAACCCACTTGCACAACATAACGCGTCATGCTCATGTTAGGGTCATCTTTTAACGGCATGGCATCAGCTGTCACAGGACGTTGTTTACGCTGCTGGCGTTCACCACGATCAGGACGGTCACCACGAGCAGGACGATCATCACGGTCACGTCGCTCGCGACGTTCTTGACGAACTTCCATTTCAGACAATAGCAATGGGTTTTTGCCCTGAGCCATGTGCGCTAGCGCTGCGGCCATTTTCAAAGGATCAACATCGTTGTCTTTGTGGTAGCTTTGTGCCAATTCAAGGAAGAAATCCAAGTTTTCGTTATCAAGAGTATCAGTAATGCGTTGCTTGAAACGAGAGACACGTTGCTCATTGATGTCTGAAGCAGTTGGTAGCTCCATGCGCTCAATCGGCTGACGTGTAGCACGCTCAATCGCTTGCAACATGCGACGCTCACGGTGTGCAACAAACAAGATTGCAGTACCAGAACGACCAGCACGACCAGTACGACCGATACGGTGAACGTAAGACTCTGTGTCATAAGGAATGTCGTAGTTTACAACGTGACTTACACGCTCAACGTCCAAACCACGCGCCACAACATCAGTTGCCACCAAGATGTCAATTTGACCTTTCTTGATGCGATCAACCGTACGCTCACGTAAGTTTTGGCTAATGTCGCCATTTAGGGCTTCACAAGCATGACCACGGGCCGTTAGCTTCTCAGCCAATTCAACCGTTGCCGCTTTAGTACGAACAAAGATGATCATGCCATCGTGTTCGCTCATCTCAAGAATACGAGTTAGTGCGTCTAGCTTATGCAGACCGCTTACTTGCCAGTATTTTTGAGAAATAGTGGTTGCCGTAGAAGTTTTCGTAACGATTTTAACTTCTTTCGGGTTATTCAGGTGACGGTTAGCCACTTGGCGAATAATGGATGGCATAGTTGCTGAGAACAAAGCGATTTGACGCTCAGCAGGAGTATGCTCAAGAATCCATTCAACGTCATCAATGAAGCCCATGCGCAGCATTTCGTCTGCTTCATCAAGAACCAGAGCTTTAAGGCCATCTAGTTTTAGGGTCTTACGACGAATGTGGTCCATAACACGACCAGGCGTACCCACAACAACTTGAACACCGCGGCGCAATTGGCGCAATTGGGTGTCATAAGACATACCACCATAAATTGGCAGAACGTGGAAATCTGGAATGTTACGAGCATAACTTTGAAATGCTTCAGAAACCTGAATAGCAAGTTCACGAGTTGGCGCCAAAACAAGAAGTTGGGTTGTTCTATCTGTTGCATCTAGACGAGACAATAGCGGAAGCGCGAACGCCGCCGTTTTACCAGTACCCGTTTGCGCTTGCCCCAGAAGATCGTGACCTTCTAATAAATGTGGAATACTTTGCGCTTGGATAGCTGAAGGCTGTTCGTAACCTAGGTCGGAAACAGCTTTAAGAACAGGGGCAATTAAGCCCAACGAATCGAATGTAGGCTGAATATCAGCGTCTGACATGTAAATGTGTACCTTTTAATGGGATGGATAAGGCGCATCACCATTGATGTACCTTACAAGAAATACCGAGGATAAAACCTGGAGGCGAAGTATATAACAAGCCTCAAAAATAAGCTACCGAGAATACAGGTAAAACTGTTTATTTTATAACCAGAGGTAAATTACACCGAACCATACGGCCCCTTGATCATTTTTTCGCTTCGGCTTCAGGGTGGGAATCGATCATTATCGCCAACCATTGCGTTCTAGGGTTCGCCTCGAGAGCGATTTTTACTATGATGGTCAAGGGAATAGAAAGTAGCATACCTACCGGACCAAACACCCAGCCCCATAAAATCAAAGATAAGAACACCACCAGAGTAGACAGCCCTAGTCCCCTCCCCATATAACGAGGCTCGATGACATTACCAACAATCAAATTGACCGCGAAAAAACCTATTCCTGTTAAGCCGGCAGACAAAGCACCTAACTGAACAAAGGCCAACATGATGGCTGGCACGGCCGCAATGATAGAACCAATGTTCGGCACAAAGTTTAATAAGAAGGCACACACACCCCATAGCACGGGGAAATCCACTCCCAGCAGCCACAACCAAATGGTAATACATACACCGGTTAAAGCGCTGACCGAGGTTTTGATGACAAGGTAGCGATTCACGGATTGGATAAAAGATTGAAAACCTTGCAAAGATTGGGATGCATCATTGAGGGCCAAAGACAGTTTTTTGGGCAACTCTACTGCCTCAAACAAAATAAACACGACGATCATCACCACCAATATCATATTGGTCAGGGCACTGCCTAAGCCTCGCAGAGCATTGGCGACCATCTGCATTAATACTGAAGGGTCTACATAGCTTTTCACCTGATCATAGGAGATTTGCAAACCGAGCTGGTTAAGCATGGCAATCGCATTAGACATTTCAGTGGCTAAGCGAGCTCGATAAGTTGGGATCTGGCTGGAAAAACTGTCTAAAGAAGCTCCCACCAATACGCCCAATGATCCAATGCCAACCATAATGAAAAGCACCACCAGCAAGATAGACAACCAAGTGGGCACATGTCGACGACGCAAACTGGCCATGACAGGCGCACACACAATGGCAATAAAGATCGATAACATGAGTGGCACAACAATTTGCGACGCGGCTTTCAAACCGGCAATAATAATTACAAATGCGGCTACCCCAACTAACCAGTGGGTTCCTTTATGCTGCTCACTCATGTTGACACCTTATCCTATCGGGTAAATGCTTTGGGCGTAATCGGCCAAATCTTGTAACATAATTTGCTTACTTTGCGGCAAGTCCGGTGTTTGTGCTATCGCATTAAGCTCGGCAAAGTAGGCATCCATATGAATGGAGCCGCCACCATCTTTTTCAAGCAATCTTAGCTGTCGGTACTCTTCCCACTCTTCCCGCTGGCTTTCGTTTAAATGTTCTGGGTAGTTTCTAGCAATATAGCGCATTAACATTTCAGGTAAACGACGATCATCAAATGACATTTCCAATTCACCCAGCAAGTTTGCAGGGGTGGTGCGAATTGTTTCCATACGCGCTTTGTCTTCACGACTAAAGAAGCCGCCTGCATAAAGCATCAGATCTGGGTCTTTTAAAATTGGGCGTTCTTCTTGGACATAGACATCACTAATTTTAGCGGCAAGCCCTGAATGCTTTTTGATGATGCTTAAATTTTGACGACACACATCACCATCAAGCTCTAAGCGTTTTACGACCTCTTCATCCTTTAAAAAAGTCGATGGAGCAACCGCAGGACACTTATTATAGTGAATGACTTTTAAAGGCAAGCGCGCCGTATCACCAAGGCTGTCACGGCTCGCAAATACTCGCTGACGAATTTCTTCAGCAGTTAAATCAACCAAGGGCTGAGCATCCGCCATGAGATCATAAACAATTACCCCGTTCTTGTTGGTTGGGTGTGGGGCAATAGGTACGACAAAGCCTGCATATTTCTTTGTTTGACCGAACATGCCACTGATGTGTAAAAAAGGTTTCATTCTAGCCACATCAATAAACTGCTGAAGTTCATGCTTTTGGCGCATTTTCACATAGTAAGCAAACAATTTTGGTTGCTTGGCTTTTATGAGTTTGGCTATTTCAATGGTGCCGTACACATCCGACAAGGCATCGTGGGCTTGTTCATGAGCGATATCATTGGCTTGCGTTAATGCCTCAAGCTTCATAGACACTTGCCCATCTTCATTTTTCGGCCAAACGATGCCTTCTGGACGAATGGCATAGGTCATGCGAACGAGATCGATAATGTCCCATCGAGAGCAGTTGTTTTGCCACTCTCTGGCATAAGGGTCGATAAAATTTCGGTAAAAGCCATATCTGACAACTTCATCATCAAAGCGAATGGTGTTGTAACCAAGCGCACAGGTACCTGGCTGTGATAATTCCGCCTCTATGGCTTGCATAAATTCAGCTTCACATAGACCTTCACGGTTTGCATCTTGTGGCGCAATTCCGGTTAACAAACAAGCCTGAGGTTGCGGCAAGACATCTTCGGCGAGACGGCAGTAAAACATAATAGGCTCGCCGATCGGGTTAAAGTCCAAATCTGTGCGAATACCGGCAAATTGCATGGGGCGATCACGGGCTGGGTCTACCCCGGTTGTTTCAAAATCAAACCAAAAAAATGATGTTGGAGCCACTGAGGTCACAAATAAGTCCTGTTAGCCGTTAAAGAAAAAGGTATTATACGCATCTTGGCGACTATTTGGCGATGTAAGGAGTCTTTCTATGCCAACCCCTGAGAACTGTCTATGCGGTAACGGCAGCCCATATGAAATTTGCTGTGGCATGTATCACAACAACCCTGGCACAGCCCCTACGGCGGAAGCCCTAATGCGCTCTCGTTACTCCGCGTTTGCGCTCGGGAATTTTGATTACATTGCCGCCACGCAAAAGCTTGAAGATGAACCGGGCCAAACGGGCGACGACGTTAAGGACAGTAACCAAAGTACTCAATGGATTAAACTTGAAATAAACACCACAGAAAATGGTTTAGAAAAAGACAAAACCGGCATGGTTTCCTTTTCAGCCCACTTCAAGGAAGGCAAGCACATTGGTCGCTTAAGTGAGCGCTCATTGTTCAAAAAAGTTAAAGGTCAATGGCTTTACATTTCTGGTGAACACGAAGTACATAAAAACACACCTCTTGTTAAAAATGCTGCCATGACGATAGGCCGAAACGATCCATGTTTATGTGGCTCTGGCAAAAAATACAAGAAGTGCTGCGGATAGGCTAAGTTGAGCTGGGGACTGTTGATCTATTCCCCAGATTCACTTTCTTTTAGGCGCCACTTTTCTTGTATTTCTTTAAGTTCTTCTTGGATAGAGAAAAACACTTTAACTAAAGCGGGGTCAAAGTGACTTCCAGACACTTCCTCTATATAGTTTAATGCCTCTTCGACACTCCAGCTTCGCTTGTAACAACGTTCCATCGTTAACGCATCATAGACATCTGCCATACCAACGATACGAGCAGACAAAGGGTTTTGATCGCCTTTCAGACCATGAGGGTAGCCCGTACCATCCCATTTTTCATGATGACCGAGTGCTACCTCTGCTGCCAACTTAAACAAAGGGGAGGAACTTTTACAAAGAATGTGGTGGCCAGTTACTGTATGGGTTCTCATTACCTCCCATTCTTCTTCGCTTAATTTGTTAGGAGATTTAAGAATTGAGTGTGGAATGGCAACCTTCCCAGTGTCATGCATAGGGGCAGCTAATCGCAATAATTCAACCTCCTCTTCATCCCACCCTAGGGCTTTAGCAAGAGCGGCACTATAATCAGCCATTCGCCACATATGAACACCGGTATCCGTATCATTGAAGTGGCCTATATCACCCAACATATAAACTGCAGACTCTAGCGCTTGATCAAGTTGTTTGGTTCGCTTCTTTATTATCTTCTTATTATTTTTGTCATTCTCAGCCAACTGAAGATGGGTCGCTACACGAGATAACGTTGTCATCGGTGAAATAGGCTTCGTAATAAAATCGACTGCACCGACATCGAAGCCTTTAATTTCATGCTCCATGTCAGTTGCGGCCGTTAAAAATATTACTGGAATATCTTTAGTCGACGCATCACTTTTTAAATGTTCACACACTTCAAAACCACTCATTCCAGGCATCATAATATCGAGAAGAATAATATCTGGTGCACTTAAAGAGACAATTTTTAATGCGGACAAACCATTTTTTGCCACCTGTACATGATAGTGCTCGGCTAAAATATCTTTCAATAAATCAATATTTTTAGGCACATCATCTACTATCAGTACTTTCTTCTTATTAGATGAATAACTTGAACCCTGCATGGTATTGTTAACCGAATCATAACTATTTAAACTCATCACTAAACCACCTTCTTTAAATCATGCAGAGACTCAATAGCATCTAAAAAGTCATAGTCTGCAATATAAGCCAAAACATGTTTCAGAATTTCTTCTTGTTTTTTGTTTGTTATCCTGAGCGATAACGCCTTTATTCTCTCTTCAGCTTGAATATCACCAGAGATAAGTAAAGACTCTATATAGTCAATTTCATCTAACATTTTACGACTCTTTTCGTCGTCACATTGATCGACTTGCTCTACCTCATCACCTTTCAAAAATCCAATCGACTTCTCGATTAAAACCTTGTTATCTAAAGGTTTGTACATCACATCATCAAAGCATTTTTCTAAGTGTTCACCCGAATCTATATTCACTACATCAGCCGTCAAGCAGATAATAGGAGGGGTGCTGTCTAGTAGCTTTTCCCTAATGCGTTCAGCCGTTTCAAAACCGTCCATCTCAGGCATACGAATATCCATGAGAATTAGATCATATTTTTTTGTTATTGCTTTCTCGAGGGCTAGCTGGCCATTTTCCACCCAGTCAATATCAACACCTATTTTACGATATAAATCACAGACTATATTGGCGTTAGCAGTATTATCTTCGGCCAGTAAAACTCTTTTGTTACTTATAAAAAAATCGTTGTTCATCACATAACTTGGGATAAAGCCTACCTGCTCATCTTCATCAGTAGATGAGTGCTTAACGCTTTCTTCGATAAGCATCTTGACTTCACTTGGCGTGATCAACATTGAACAAGCTTCAGAAAGTTCTGCCCTTTTATCCTTACAATAGACAGCGCAAATCTTAACCAATTGAGACATCTTGGTTGGGTAGGTTTCAGACAGTTCGATAAAGCGTTTATCGCTCATTATGAGAGGAGTTCGAGTATTAATACTGTTACTAGGAATTGTCGTGACTAGATCTTGCTCCAGTAACCTTTGCCCTTGATTAAATCCAGCATCCTCCAGAAATAAAATAAGGTCGGTATCATCATTCAAGTAACTGACAGATTGATACAATGTACTTTCATTACTGACTGGAAGATAAGGCAAGCTAACTCTAAAGACGGTTCCTTTTCCTTCCATACTTTCATAGTTTAGCTCTCCCCCTAGCAATATAACGAGTTGACGAGTAATGCTTAAACCCAGCCCAGTCCCACCGTACAAACGAGTAGTGCTACTGTCCGCTTGTTTAAACGCTTCAAATACATCGACCCCCTTGGCAATACCTACTCCAGTATCTGCTATTTCATAAATTAGCTGCTGATTGTTTTGCTTAGTTATTCGTAAATCGACTCGACCTGTAGGAGTAAACTTAATCGCATTACCCAGCAGGTTTATCAGTATTTGCTGTAGCCGATTATGATCACCTATTAGTAAGTCGTTTATTTCAAAGTCTCGCGACACACTGAAGTGAAGTTTCTTGCTGGCTGCCATCTCGGCATTGACTTGAAAAACATAATCCAGAACCTGATCTAAACTAAATTCTGATTCTTCCAGCTCAACAGCATCAGATTCAAGTTTAGAAAACTCTAAAATACCATTAATGATGTGCAATAAACTGTCTGCAGAAGTCTGAATTTTTTTAACTCTGTCACGAATCTTAGGAGCAAGGTCCTCTTCCATTAATAAATAACCAAAGCCGATAATAGCGTTCATCGGTGTTCGAATTTCATGACTCATTGTTGCCATAAATTCAGACTTAACCTTAACCGCAACTTGAGCCTCTTCAACCGCAGTTTCTAACTTGTGAGTAAGCTCAAGTGACTTGTGGTATGACTTAGTCCTCAAGCGCAACTGCTTAAATAGCATGTAAATAATAAACATTACTGTGACAGTGAGTAAGGCAATAAGACTGGCAAGCGTAATAAATAAGTCATACGAACTTTCTCTACGATCGACCTTTTCAACTGAACGCATTGCAAGAGAACTTAGAACAATATCCTCTGTAATCTGTAGAACCTGATTACTCCCATTGAGAATAAGCATTACGTTAACCATTGCAGCATCATTAAAAAGCAAAGTATCCATACTGTTGAGCTTTTCTGTGATGTTAGAAGTTAGTTTTTGAGAATTAGGCAGCCGCAAAAATACTTGACGAAGCTGACCATTTTTAATGACGTTTAAGCGACTATAGAGAATATCGAACCTATTACGAGCTTCTTCTAAACGGATGTCATCGGGCTGATCTTCTAGGAGTTTTAAAGCATTACGTAGCTTTAATGCCTCCCTATCCAATTGGTAGGATGCCCAAAGAGCATCTTCCTCGACTGCCGACATAATGACTTTCTGCTTTTCTACTAGCTCATAAAAAGTCCCGACAGCAGCCGCCATAAATATAACGGCTGCGCTCACCATAATAGGAATAGGTGAGCGTTTAAAAACTGAACGGCTAATTAGATTGCCTGAGAGAAACCACCTCATAAAGTGATTATTGAACAACTATAGATTTAATCTGCCAAACAGACCGGTTATGTATCACTTCATTATTCAATTCAGGGTTATCGCTAAACGGATAGAGGAAAAATAAAGGCCCCTTGTCACGAACAGACATTGGTTTTCCATTGATATCCATAGCTAATAAAACGTTGTATTTGCTGGCGTCTTCAGATGGTACAACAGCACTATAATCATTTAATGCTGTAACCTTTAAGGCGTTTCCTTGAGCACCAACTGTTTCCAACAGAGCTGAAAGCATGGGACCTTGGTATAAATCACTGCCCTCTGACCATGGCGTCTCTGTTTGTAAATCACTCATACCAAGTGCTAGCAACATTGCTCGATCAAACTGTACAGTATCCCCAACGTTGGTGTGGCTGATTTGCCCAGAAACAGTAAGAATTACTTTACCCGTTGGTTTTGATAAAGGCGATGCGAAGGTATGAGTGCAACTGAGCCCTACTATAATAAAAATAGCGAATACTTTTATTGAAAATATATTTTTCATATTTCACTCCAATTTTTTTGTTATTTTTCGGGAGTATATGTAATTACCCACTAGATTCCTTTATTCACTTACGAAACGCTACGTTTTTCAAACCAAGTTTTACAATTAAGAATGAAGCTAAGTTATGACTTAAGCTTCATTAACATCCTGCTAAATTTTAAAGATTAATTTAAGCGACAGGATGACCTTGTGAGGCAACCCAAACTTTGAACCAGTCATCATCACTCAATGTGACTGAAAGACTACCTGCGGCAGCTTTTAAACGTTCAAGGTTACCAGAACCTACCACCGGGCAAATACCGGCAGGGTGGCGTAATAACCAGGCTAACGCTAACTGATCAATGCCCGCTTCATACTTATCTGCAAGTTCTGTTAGCACAGTGCGTACTCTCACGGAGGACTCATCGTTAGATGAAAATAAGCGCCCACCACCTAATGGTGACCAAGCCATAGGCGTCACTGCATGCTGTTGCATATGGTCCAGAGAGCCATCATTGAAGTGTTTTAGCTGTAAAGCAGATAACTCTACTTGGTTCACTACCAAAGGCGCTTCGACACGAGATTGCAGCAGGTCGAATTGTGCGGGGGAATAATTAGACACCCCAAAATGCTTAACCTTGCCTAGGGTAAACAGCAAATCGAACGCCTGAGCCACTTCATCGGCATCCATTAATGGGCTTGGACGGTGCATCAACAAGGTATCAATGTATTCGCATTTTAAGTTGGTAAGCGATTGATCGACACTGGCGATAATATGCTCAGCGCGATAATCATAGCGGTGTACCTTGACATCGGGCTTGTGGGAACTGGGTAATAGAATGCCACATTTGGTTACAATTTCTATTTTTTCACGTAGAGAAGGCTTCAACGCCAGCGCCTGCCCAAAAAGTGCTTCGCACTGATAGTCACCATAGATATCCGCATGATCCATAGTCGTCACACCTAACTCAATGCATGACTCCACGAAGCTGAGCAATTGAGCAGATGACATCTGCCATTCATTGGCTCGCCAAAAACCTTGAGCGATACGGGAACCTTCAAAGCCTAATGGGTGATATTGGTGTCTCATCATAACTATCCTTTTATTTATTTACCGCCATTTTAATCAACAAAAGCACAAACGGAAACGACCTTAACTTAGATTAAGCGTCTTAACCCACCTGCCTCGAATATTTCCTTAATGTTTAACACCAAAGCTGTAAAACAAGCCCCCATAGGCAATATAGAATTGACTTTCATTTGATAATGATTATCATTCTGTAAACTCTATATAACTAGGCTTCTAATATGACCCTTCTACGTCAAATCACCGCGTGTTCTCTTTTCTTGGCAATTCTTCAAATGCCTCTTCACGCGGCAGACCGCATTGCTGTTGCGGGAGGATCGATTACCGAGATTATCTATCGACTAGGCGAAGAGCAACGAATTGTTGGGGTCGATTCCACCAGCACCTACAAAAATGCAGACAAAATGCACCCATTACTAGGTTATGTAAGGAGTATTTCAGTTGAGGGTGTGTTGTCTCTCAGCCCTGATTTACTGATTGGTGAAAACGATACAGGCCCAAGTAAAGCGTTGGAGCAAGTTGCTGCCGTTGGTTTAAAAACAGCCATCATTGAAGAGGACGGTACCCTTGCCTCTATTCCAGAGAAAATCCGTCACGTTGCCAAGCTGTTAAAGGTCCAAGACAAAGGTGAAGCCTTAGTCAATGAAATTCAGGTGGACATAGACGCCCTTTCTTTTGCCAGCGCGAAACTTAAAAAATCTTCTATTGAAAAGCCTAACGTGCTGTTTTTATTAACTCTAAAAAATGGCACTCCTATTGCCGCGGGCAGCCAAACCTCCGCTAACACGACCATATTAGAAGCGGGCGGTAAAAATGCCCTAGCAACCGAAAAAGGCTGGATAAAGCTTTCCCCTGAAGCCGCATTAGCCTTTAATCCCGATGTGATCGTTGTTATGAATCATCATGACGCCCCCTATGATGCCATCAAAAAATTGGCGCATTTCAAATACACAAGCGCCGTGAAAAATAAGGCTGTTTACAGTATTGATGGCGGCTACCTTTTGGGCTTTGGCCCTAGAACACCACAAGCCATTATTGAACTTGGCACCATGATTTACTCTGATTACCCATTACCGAACGGGTATCAATTCCGCTATGACAACAACACAAAAAATAGCAGTGGGCATGGTTCGTAATGGATACTCTTACCCTTAGTACGGAGCGTAGCTTAAGGCAAAATCTCGCCCACCCTATTTCTATTAGTTTGTTAGTGGTTGGCTTTGTCTTGTCAATCACTATTGGCGCTATGCCTTTGTCATTTGGACAAATTGCAGACGACTTACTGAGCTTCACATCCCATGCTAACTATGCATTAGGCACTAATGTTTTATTGGAAATTCGATTGCCACGCACTCTTCTTGCCATGGCAGTTGGCGCGGCTTTAGGTATATGCGGTGCTGCCATGCAGGCGCTATTCCGTAATCCCTTAGCGGACCCAGGCCTAATTGGAGTTGCTGGTGGGGGGGCGTTTGGAGCCGTGGTGATCATAGTACTAGGCAATGCAATTGCGCCGAATTTTATGGTCTATTTTGGCTCCTACGCCCTACCGATAGGCGCTATGCTTGGCTGCCTTGGGGTATGTGGGATTATCTACAAACTTAGCAACCGCCAAGGCCAGTTCACTATTATTACCCTATTACTGGCGGGGATAGCGGTGAATGCCATTGTCGGCTCATTAATCGGTATCCTGACCTTAATCAGTACCGATGCAGAGTTAAGGGAACTTACTTTCTGGACCATGGGCAGCCTTGGCGGCAATAGTTGGTCGTTAAGTCTTCCGGTGTTTGCCTTGATCCTCATCAGTTTGGTTGGGCTCAATAGACTTGCTAAGCCACTTAACCTTTACTTGCTTGGAGAAGCTCAAGCCCAACACCTAGGCGTCCCCGTTGCCAAGCTCAAAAAACAAGTTTTTTTATTTACTGCCATTGCCATAGGCGCTGCGGTTTCTATCAGTGGCATGATAGGTTTTGTCGGTTTTGTGATCCCCCACTTGGTTCGTATCCTTATTGGGCCAGACCACAAGTATCTGTTCCCCACTAGTATGTTGCTCGGTGCCAGTTTCCTAACCCTCACTGACATCATAGCTCGTGTGGCCATTAGCCCAGCCGAGTTACCCATAGGCTTGGTGACCAGCGCACTGGGCGGACCTTTTTTCCTTTATGTACTTTATAAGCAGACGAGTCGCTTGAGCCACTAGTCCATTAGGTAATTATTATGTCTATAAAAACACACGATCTTTCTATTATGTTTAATGGCAAGCCATGCCTTAAGAAGATTAATCTATCCAGTGCCGCAAACGAGCTAACCATCTTAATTGGCCCTAATGGCGCGGGGAAATCGACCCTATTAAAAGCCTGCAGCGGCGACATTGTCAGTTCACAGGGTCAGGTAACCATTAATGATAAGGGCATTGGGGAATATTCCGCGATGGAACTGTCCAAAACCCGTGCTGTGATGACTCAGTCTTATGAAATGGGCTTTAGTTTTTCCGTTCACGAAATTGTGGCTATGGGCTGCTATGCCTACGAAGGGCAAATATCCAAACAAGAAAAAAGGCAAATTGTTCACGAAGCAATGGGATATTTAGGCATCTCACATTTAAGTGAGAACAACTTTATGACCCTTTCTGGAGGAGAAAAGCAGCGCACTCAGCTTGCTAGAGTGCTGGTGCAACTATGGTTTCCTTATGAGCAAGAAGAAGCACGCTTCCTATTATTGGACGAACCTACCTCAAGCCTAGATATTTTCCATCAATACCATGTGCTTACTTTGGCGAAAGAACTCACCAAACGCAATATTGGCGTACTAGCTGTGGTCCACGACCTATCTCTGGCTGCAAGCTTTGCGGATCAATTAATTCTGCTTAGTCAGGGGGAAGTTGTTGTGCAAGGTGAAGCCAAAACTGTTCTGCAACGGGATTATTTAAATCAAGTGTATGGAGTGAAGGCAGACTACCATCAGTTCTCGGCTCAAACAAAACCAACCATTGTGTTGGATACTCAGCAGTAATTTTCATCAAACTTTCCATGAACAAAAAAGGAGTGCCGAGGCACTCCTTTTTATGACGCTGAATTTATCATTTTAACTAGGCAATCACTAAGTTAGGCAACCAATGCCGCTTCTGCAACATGACGCCAAGCTAAATTTTCTGGGCTCTTCTCAATCCGCTTACCAAAGAACTGAGCCACTTGACGGCTTTCTTCATCATATAGTTCCAGTGACGTAATAATGCCATCAGAGGTTGGCTTTCTTACCAACCAGCCTTTCTTTACACCGCTCATCAATAGGTGCAAATTAAACTCTGGATCTAAGATATTTAACCACTCCCCCATTTCTACTACAGAGTGAATTTCCCCTGAGTGAATTTGAATCCCTCCATTGTTGCCCACAAAGCACATTATTGGCACTTGATCTTCCGCTAACGTGTTAAGGACAGCTTTCAATTTACTCACGTCAAAGGGTTGGGCATACTTTTCACCCACAATGTCAAATGCCTGCTCCCGAGTCACTGCGTATTTTTTCAGCAGCCCTACAAACTGATGCACATCTGTCATGTTCGACCAATCCTCTCGCAGCGCTTGTTGATCAATGTCGCTAATATCCGCCAAAGGCGCCGCCTCAGCAGCTTGAACAAAATCGATCGCCGTTGATTGATCTGTATTTCGATAGCGACTTAATAATTGCTCATAGGCCTCAAAATTACTGTTGTCTTGAAGGTAAAGCTTTTGGATCGCAACACCAAACTCATCAAAGAACTGCAAGCTCAAACGCTCACCTGTTTGCAAACGTTCGCGCACAGCAAAGCCATGTTTCCAGCGCCTTAAAAACAACCGTAAATCAATACGGTTGTCTGAGGAAATAATTAAGCCCATTCCCATGGGGCCACCAACTTTTACGTTTTCATAAACCCCTTTACGCTCATGCACAGCATAATCATTGCGCATGAGGATCATTACATAACCTAGGCTTGGTAGGTCTTTAAGCAGGGACGAAAAGTCCCCGTTTAAATACAAGCTCTGCGCACCCAGTTGGTTACTGATCAACTTTGCCTCAGGAACAGAAAGCCCCTGAGCGACATCACGTTGCCGAGTTTTTGGATGCTCTTTTTTAAAGTCTATATAGTCTTCTACTAGAGAAGACTTCACACTTGGTCTATCAAATAATGCGTCTAACGACATGGTTACTCCACTTGGTGTTAATTAGAACGTTGATGTCAGAGACAATTTGTAAGAACGACCGCTTTCTAGATATTGATCCGAGTCATTAAGCACAACTTTGTTGGTCAAGTTATTGATACCAAAACGTACGCGAGTATTGTCAAATACTTGCTTGCTGACACCAAGGTCGGCAACGAAATACGCATCAATGACCTCAGTATTATCGTCATCGGTAAACTGATCACCAACATAACGAGCGGCGGCATCTAGATCAAAGCCAGCAAAGGCGCCTTTGTGTTGGTAATTTAGCTTAGCCAGGTGATCAGCTCGATCCGTCAGTTCTTTACCTGTCGATTTATCTTCAGTCTCTAGGTAGGTATAACTTAGGGTTAATTTACGGGTCTCATCATTACTGTATACCGACCAATTCACTTCTAATCCCTGCAAAATAGCGGAGTCGACATTATTGTACTGAACAGAAGTAAAGCCTGATGTCGTAGTCGACGTCGTTGAGATCAAATCCTCTACGTCAGAACGAAACAGGGTAATAGCACCCGCTGAATTAGTTTGTTGCAAAGTTAAACCAACCTCAGCCGTTTTCGCAGTTTCTGGTTTTAGGTCATCATTACCCTGGTATTGACGAGTTGGCCCTGCACTGACCACATAACTGGAAGACCCTTGACTGATAGAAGGGGCTAGGTAACTTTTACCATAACCAGCTTTAAAGCCAATGCTTGGGGTCAGTTTAGTCAAGACACTGATCTTAGGGCTGGTTTCGTTGCCATATTTACTATGAGAGTCATAAGCAACACCAAAGGTTAAGCTGGTATCTTCTGAAACTTGGAAAACATCCTGAGCGGTTAATGTTGTGGCATCTACTTTATCTTGGAAGGTGGTTGTGTCATCACGCACGGCCTCCTCTTCACGGTAATTGATCCCTAAGCTCAAGTAGTTTTTATCATTTAGATAACCTTGCGTATCTAGCGCTAAATCATCTTCATTAACCGTCCACACTTTCGTGCCTTCAATCACATCCGCTTCACCTGTTGTTAACGAGGCAGACGTATCAAAGCCCTTTATGTTTGTGAAATATTCTGCTGTAAATATCTTATTCTCAATATCCGTGGTATCGCCTTCTTCACCAGTACTCCTAAATTCTTTTGAACGCTCGTCAGACGAAATGGCGCCCAGTTCAAAACGATCGCCATTGTCTAGATCAACACCTAGTTCAACTTGGTAATTATCAACATCTTTGGAAGACTGCAGGCTAGCCAAATTATCTTCATCAAGAATTTCATCCGTTGAAGTGGCCTCACCAGAAATCAATAGGTCAATATTGTCGGTCACCGCACCCGAGGCAGAAAGACTTAAGCCTTGGCCATCACCGCCATTTGCATCGTCCATTACCTCACTGTAAAGGGAAACCGAACCGGTCCATTGCGCTGTCGCTTTCTTGGTAATGATATTAATCACACCCGCTAGGGCATCTGCACCGTATAAACTAGAGGCTGGGCCACGGATGATTTCGACACGTTCAATATTCGCGACAGGCACTAACCCGTAGCGATAGGCAGGCTCAGAGGGAACACTGCGATCCGTATTCGGAATACGTTTACCATTTACCAATATCAATACTTGTTCAGAGCTGAAACCTCGAACTTGTGGCGCCAAGGCTGGGTTATTACCCGTTTTCACTAACTGTACACTTGGGGACATATTGATGATATCGGTGATGTCACTCGCCCCACTGGCTTGAATATCTTCCGACATTATCACACTTACCGAGCCCGAATAGCTGCTCTCATCTACAGGCGCCTTAGCGGAAACAATAATGGAGTCTAGCTCTAAAGGCGTATTCTCTGCCGCAAATACGGCACTACTCGCACCTAAACAAGAGCAAATAAGGACAACCAATTCTTTTTTCTTAAACTGCATATCTAAAACCTAAGTTAGTTGGGATGAAAAGTTCGATGCGTCCATGTAATCTATTTGCAAATAATAATGATTATCATAACCATTATCAACAACATCTTTATATAGATTTGTTTTTGTCGTAATTTTTTTGAAAATGACATCCCACTTCTTCCTAGGTATACTAATCCGTATTCGAGACAGACCTCTTCATTAAGAGCGAAGCGACCACCACTACACGGAATACTTCTACACCTAATAAAAAGCCACTTAACTTTCTCTAAAAAACTTTAAAAGCATATAAAAAACAACTTCTTAGTGATGGACAAACACATGAATTTAATAACACTTGGCCCCCTAAGCAGCGCCAATGGTGAAATCCAAATTCCTGGTTCAAAAAGCCTTTCGAACCGCATTTTACTTTTAGCCACCTTGGCAAAAGGCACCACAAAAATTACCAACTTGCTCGACAGTGACGATATTCGTCATATGTTAGACAGCTTGAAGCAACTAGGTGTGAACTACCGTCTTGAAGATGAAGGGACAACTTGTTACCTAGATGGCTTAGCAGGCCCAATCCAAGCTAACAAAGGCGATTTGTTTTTGGGCAACGCTGGGACCGCCATGCGCCCATTAACCGCAGCATTATGTTTAGGCCAAGGTGAATTCCACCTACACGGTGAACCACGAATGCACGAACGCCCAATTGGAGACCTAGTCGATGCCCTACAACACCTAGGTGTTGATGTTCGTTATGAAGGTGAAACTGGCTACCCGCCGCTACGCATTCATGCTAATGGTTTAAAAGGTGGTGAAGTCTCCATTAAAGGCAATATTTCCAGCCAATTTTTAACGGCTATTCTAATGAGTGCGCCGTTAGCCCAAGGTGACTTGACCATTAAAGTTGAAGGTGAGTTGGTTTCTAAGCCATACATCGACATTACATTGCATGCGATGAAACAGTTTGGTGTGGACGTTGAAAACCAAAATTACCAAGCCTTTGTTGTCAAAGGCGGACAGACTTACCAAAGTCCGGGCGAAATCATGGTGGAAGGTGATGCCTCCTCAGCGTCTTATTTCCTAGCGGCGGCGGCCATTGCTGGTGGTAAAATCAAGGTTCATGGTATTGGCACAGACAGCGTGCAAGGCGATGTAAAATTCGCGGAAGTACTGGAAAAAATGGGGGCCAAAATCACTTATGGCCCAACTTGGGTAGAAGCTGAGCGCAACGAGCTAAAGGGTGTAGATTTAGATATGAATCACATTCCTGATGCCGCCATGACCATTGCTACGACAGCCTTATTCGCCGATGGTCCTACAACGATTCGTAATATTTACAACTGGCGTGTAAAAGAAACGGATCGTTTATATGCAATGGCCACTGAGTTGAAGAAACTAGGCGCTGAAGTGATAGAAGGTGAAGACTACATCAGTGTCACCCCGGTTAAAACCCTACAGCATGCCGCGATCGATACTTATAATGATCACCGTATTGCCATGTGCTTTTCACTGGTAGCTTTCTCGGATACACCTGTAACCATTAACGATCCGGGTTGTACTTCCAAAACCTTCCCGACTTACTTTGAGTTATTCCGCTCTGTAAGTCAGTAAACCTCAAAAAGGGGCTCTATTTTATAGGGCGCCTTTTTCGTTCCTCGCTATTAACTGTTATCCAGCTTTTCCAAGCCGTATATATCCTCATTAATAGTATCTATCTTCTGCATCATCACTTGCTGAGCATCAGCAAGTCCTTGATTATAAAAAGCGGCAGAAAAATTTTCGCTAATAAAGTCTAGGAAAAACTCGCCTTCGAATGTGCCGATCTGAGTATTCAATTCTTGATCGAGGTATTCCTTTAGCTGCTCGATCATTTTGGCTTTTACCCTAGGCTCCAGTTCAATTTTGGCCATATTCGTTAGCTTCCTCGTCAGCAAGTAAGATTTCCGTTACCACCTTAGTGGTCACAGAATTGGCGATAAAACATTTGTCATGAGCCAACTCATGCATTTCTTCCAATTCTTGTAATGAGGGTTGCCGACCACTGGAGAAGTTCACTTGTGGACGCAAACGCACTTCTGTCATCGCCATTTTTCTTAGGTTATTTTTAGCCATAATGCCAATTGCATTATCTAGGTAATGATCCACTACAAAGCCTTTTTGAGCGGCAATGGATAAGAAAAACAGCATATGACAACTCGACAAAGACGCCACAAACGCCTCTTCGGGGTCTAGATTATCCTCATTAGAGTATGGCAATGGCACCACATGAGGTGAAGAAGATGCTGGTACATTCAAACCACCATCAAATGACCATTGATGAGCACGGCTGTATTTATTATCAGTATACGCTTCGTTGCTTCCACGTTGCCAAATCACTTTTGCATAATACTCAGACATAGTTTCCTCTATTTTCTAACTACAATGACCTTATTGATTGCGAAATTCTTTGTTGTACCCTGCCCATGCTACCCCATAAAATACGCTAACTCATTACAGAAAAGGCTTTCTTTATGTCATCATTTAACGAGTCACCCGAAGCAATATCCCTAGCAACCAAAGGATATGTGATGCAGCAAACCATGCTTCGCATTAAAGACCCAAAACCCTCTTTAGCGTTTTATCAAAATGTCTTGGGAATGACACTACTGGGCAAATACGACTTCCCTACCATGAAATTCACCCTGTATTTTTTGGGGTATGAAGAAAACGTCCCCGAAGAAGATGGCCCAGAAAAAACCGAGTGGGTGTTTAAACGCCCAGCCTTAGTAGAGCTTACCCATAACTGGGGAAGTGAACTCGACGATAGTTTTACTGGCTACCATAATGGCAACGACGCGCCGAAAGGCTTTGGGCATATCGGCATCAGCGTCCCAAATGTCTATGAAGCTTGCGAACGTTTTGAAAAGTATGAAGTGAATTTTGTTAAAAAGCCCGACGACGGATCCATGAAAGGTTTGGCTTTCATACAAGACCCAGACGGTTATTGGATTGAAATTTTTTCTGCTCAAGGCATTACAGAAATCATCCACTCGCAATAGCTCGTACCGACAATTTTAGCGCGCAGCCTTCAATGCGCGCTTACTTTCCCTATCTCAACAGCTTTAGACTCTATTACACATTAGATTTTCGTTTAGTTCATTACCCTTAAAGACTAAATAGAGAGCCAGTATGGCTAATAAAGAAACCGTGTTTGTTTAGCGCATTTAGTATAAAGTGCAAAGAGTGTTTAAAATTTAAACAGAAACTAATCACCTGAGCTTTCTTTACTTGCCCCTACCGCGGCAGAAATATGAGGCAACGATAAGTAAGTTTCAATCAACCAAGGAGCACTCACTATGAAACTGATCATCCTCTTACCTTTCGCTATTTTATTAGCTGCGTGTGTTGGCAATACAACACCTTTGTCCACTGCGTCATCACTTGTTCCATTAAGCAAATGGCGAACAGGTGACTTTAGACTAGCAGGTGAAAATACCGGCTTGCTTGTTATTACCCGAGACTCTGGATTGCGAGGATCGTCTTGTATCCCAATGATTGTCGTCGATAGAACTCAGATTGCGCCGCTCAATATAGGTGAGAGACTTGAGCTTCATGTCACTGCAGGGCCACATCTAATAGGCGCCTTACCGAACACAAACTGTGCAGCAAATGCCGTTGAAAGCCAGATAACGATTGAGCAAGCTCAAGTCAACAGCTTTCGTTTTGGCTTCATTGATCGCAGCATGGTATTTACCGTTGTGAGCCATTAACCAACAAGCCACCTTGTTTTATGCGGAAGCATTTCAGTGTTATACGAAAGGACGAGTTAAATAGGTTGTTGTTTTGCATTTACGCTGACGCGTTGAGGTACGAAACAGGCGCAAGTAAATGTAAAGCACAGCCTAAGCGAGCGAGCAGAGGTTCCGTGTAACCCTCTCAAGATAATTTGATTGTTGTTTGGGCATTTACACTGACGCGTCGAGGAGCGAGACAGGCGCAAGTCAATGCAAAGCAAATCCAACTATCAGACTAATACACTCAACACAGTGCTGGGTCCCAATCTTTCCAAACCACTTCTTTTCCTTGCGCTCGTATCATGGCGGCAATCTCTTGAACACTTCGTTCATCGCTTATTTCAAACTGCTCAAGAGCTTGCTGTGCATCCTCAGCATAACCACCCGGTTGCGTTTTAGATTCTGCACTCATGGTGGTAAAGCCCATATTCACCGCATGGTTACGAAACGCTGCTGACTCACGTGTGGACAAGCTCATCTCCACATCCGCATCAAACAAACGCCAAGCGGCGATCAACTGCACTAATTGTCGATCAGAAATCACCGTTTTTGGCGTAATTCCACCTTCACAAGGACGAATACGCGGAAAGGCCACACTATAGCGACTGCGCCAATAATTTTTTTGAAGATGCCTTAGATGATGGGCCATCATTACGGAGTCTATGCGCCAATCATCTAAGCCTAACAAAACGCCTAGCCCTATCTTATGAATGCCCGCTTTTCCTAAACGATCCGGAGCATCCAGTCGGTAATTAAAGTTCCCTTTATTACCCCGTAAGTGGTGCGCTAAATAGGTCTTTTTTGAGTAAGTCTCTTGATACACCAGCACAGCATCCAAGCCCAAGCTTTGTAATCTGGCGTACTCGTCTGTTTCCAACGGCTGTACTTCCATTGAAAGCTGACTGAAGTGCGGTTTGATGTGGGGCAACATTTTTTCAAAGTATGGCATAGAGACACGTTTTGTCTCGCCAGTGACTAAAAGGATATGATCAAACCCCTTGCCTTTAATGGCCTCGATTTCCGCTGCTATTTGCCCTTCATTCAAGGTTAAACGCTTAATGGCATTGCTCATGGAAAAGCCACAATAAGTACACTCATTGGCACAGGTATTCGACAAGTACAAAGGCGCAAACAAACTCATGGTGTTTCCAAACCTTTGCTTGGTAAGCTGTTCGCTCTTTTGTACCATTTGCAACAAAAAGGGTTCCGCAGCAGGAGAAATAAGCGCGGCAAAATCCGCCACATTGCGTTTTGGCTTAGCTAACGCTTTTAATACATCCTGCTCAGTAATTTGAGATTGTTGCTCGACAATTTGCGACCAGTCGACATTCTCTAACCAAGCACTAAACTGCCCCAGCACAGCAGGGCTTTGTACCGGTGCAAACTTATCTTTACGATCACTGCCAATGAGCTGTCCTGTCACGATAGCGCTCCCAAAAACTCTGTTAGCGGACTAGAAGCTTGAGCTTTTACCTGTTTTTCCCCTAACCCCGCTTCATAGGCCATACGCCCCGCAATTACCGCCATACGAAATGCCTGAGCCATGGCTTGAGGGTCTTGCGCCACCGCCATGGCAGTATTCACTAACACTGCATCCGCTCCGATCTCTAATGCCAAAGCCGCATCGGAAGGGGCGCCAATACCCGCATCGACAATGACAGGAACATTACTTTGCTCAATGATAATTTCTAAAAAAGGTCGACTTGCTAAACCCATGTTGGAGCCAATCGGTGAGCCCAGCGGCATCACACACTGGCAACCCACTTCTTCTAAGCGCTTACACAAAACGGGGTCGGCATGCACATAAGGCATGACCACAAAGCCTTGCTTCACCAACTCCTCAGCAGCCAATAACGTTTCCATGCCATCTGGCATTAAATACCTAGGATCTGGGTGAATCTCTAATTTCACCCAATTGGTCTGTAAAGCTTCCCGAGCCAACTGTGCCGCGAAGATAGCTTCCTTTGCAGTTCGCGCCCCAGAAGTATTAGGTAATAACTTCATCCCTTGGCGTTGCAAAGGCTGCAAGATATTGTCGCTATTATTTTGTAGATCCATACGTCGCAGGGATAAGGTCACCAGCTCACTTTCACTGGCCACCAGCGACGCTATCATGGTCTCAGCACTGGCGTATTTTCCCGTACCAGTGAACAAGCGTGAACCAAATTCGTGATCGGCAATGACTACATTACTCATGGTTAGCCTCCTGCTATGGATTCAAAAATATAAACTTGGCTGCCACTGGTCAATTCGGTGTGTACCCAGCGACTTTTCGGCACGACTTGTTGATCTACTGCAATAGCAATGCCCTGTTGTTCTCGCCCTAAATCATCTAAGAGATTCTGCAAAGTGCGACCGACAAACTGATGCTCTTGATCATTTAAGTGAATCGTTAACCTCTCTGACATGCTTGCTTCCTTGTGTTAGCGGCAAAGCTGGCTTGTAAATCTAAGATGGTCTGATCTGGGTCGTCAGCCAGAGTTATAGCGGTCACTACGGCCACGCTGTCAACACCCGTTTCTACAACTTCTGCAAAACGTTGTTGACTGATTCCACCAATGGCAACGGTTGGTACTTTGCCTGCCAGCTTTAACACCTGATTTTTGAGCTTATCTAAACCCTGAGGTTTCGATGGCATCATTTTGGTTTGGGTGGGAAAAATATGCCCAAGGGCTATGTAGCTAGGCTGAATCGCCAAGGCTCTTTGCATTTCGTGCTCATCATGGGTACTGATGCCTAGACGCAATCCTGCTTGGCGAATACCCTCAAGATCCGCATCGTACAAGTCTTCTTGACCCAGATGAACACCATAGGCTCCGAGTTCGATCGCATACTGCCAAAAATCATTAATAAAGACTTGGGCTTGGTACTGTTTACCTAACGCAATTGCTTGAGAAATTTGTGCCTTAAGCTGCAAAGGGTCGGGGTCCTTGATGCGTAATTGCGTCAGTTTCACCCCTTGCTTTAGTACCCTTTCAAGCCACTCGACCGTATCTACTACGGGATACAAGCCCATTTTCTGTATGTCCATGGGCGCAAAGCCCATAGACACCTTATGAGCTGGCGATTGATTACTCATCTTGCGTCACTCCAGCCTGTGTTAAATAGACTTCACTGCCCAGTTGTCGAAACTGCTGCGACATATCCTGCATGCCTTGCTCTGCCTCACTAAGCGTTTTCAATTCTAGTGCTTGCTCTTCCACTTCCAAACCTTTGGCATAGTCACGCACTTCTTGGGTGATTTTCATGGAACAGAATTTAGGGCCACACATGGAGCAAAAGTGCGCCACTTTGCCTGAGGCCTGCGGCAAGGTTTCATCATGGTAAGCTCGGGCGGTATGAGGGTCTAAAGATAAGTTGAATTGGTCTTCCCAGCGGAACTCAAAACGCGCTTTAGATAAGGCGTTATCGCGCACTTGGGCACCTGGGTGGCCTTTTGCCAAGTCCGCGGCGTGGGCAGCAATCTTATAGGTAATTATCCCTTGCTTAACGTCTTCTTTATTCGGCAACCCCAAGTGTTCTTTGGGCGTGACATAGCACAGCATGGCACAGCCATACCAGCCTATCTGCGCCGCCCCTATACCAGAAGTAATGTGGTCATAACCTGGGGCAATGTCTTGCGTAAGCGGCCCTAACGTATAAAAAGGCGCTTCGTGGCAATGCTCTAATTGCTGATGCATATTCTCTTCAATTAACTGCATAGGTACATGCCCAGGACCTTCAATCATCACCTGTACATCGTATTCCCACGCCACTTTTGTTAATTCTCCTAGTGTGCGTAACTCCGACATTTGCGCTTCATCGTTAGCGTCCATGATAGAGCCTGGGCGCAGGCCATCACCAAGGGATAACGCCACGTCATATTGGGCACAAATCTCACAGATTTCACGGAAACGCACATACAAAAAACTCTCTTGATGATGTGCCAAGCACCATTTGGCCATGATAGAGCCACCACGAGAAACAATGCCCGTGAGCCTTTTGGCCGTCATCGGCACAAAGCGCAGTAACACCCCAGCATGAATAGTGAAGTAATCCACGCCTTGCTCTGCTTGCTCAATCAAGGTGTCGCGAAAAACTTCCCAGTTTAGATCTTCTGCCATCCCGTCGACTTTCTCCAATGCCTGATAAATTGGCACAGTACCAATGGGGACGGGAGAATTGCGTAATATCCACTCGCGAGTTTCATGTATGTTTTTCCCTGTCGATAAATCCATCACGGTATCAGCACCCCAACGGGTCGACCACACCAGTTTTTCTACCTCTTCTTCTATGGAAGAAGTGACCGCTGAGTTACCTATGTTGGCATTTACTTTTACCAAGAAATTACGGCCAATGATCATGGGTTCAGATTCTGGGTGATTAATATTGTTTGGAATGATGGCGCGGCCACGAGCAACCTCGTCGCGGACGAATTCTGGCGTTATACGCTGTTGCAAATTAGCACCAAAACTCTGACCGGGATGCTGCTTTAGCAGTAATTCACTGTTAATGGCATCAATGTTTTGGTTTTCACGAATAGCGATGTATTCCATTTCGGGGGTAATAACACCCTGTCGCGCATAATGCATTTGGGTAACACATTTCCCAGCAGAGGCTTTACGTATAGCGGTGTTCTGCTTAAAACGTAACGCCTCTAATTCAGGATCATCTAAACGAGACTTAGCAAACTCGGATGAGACTTGTGGCAATACTTGGGTATCCTTGCGCTTTTCTATCCAACTTTGTCGCATAGGACTCAAGCCTTTGTAGACATCAATGTGTTCTTCTGGATCCGCATATGGGCCAGAACAATCGTAAACATAGATGGCTTCATTGGGTTCGAACGTTAGTTTATTAGGATCCGTACCAACTGGGGTATCAGTAACATTGATTTTACGCATGGGCACGCGAATCGATTGGTCTGAGCCTTCAATATAAATACGTTCTGAAGCAGGAAAAGGTGAACCCTGTAGGGATTCAATGACGGCTTTAGCTTGTAAGCGTGAGGCTTCACGGCTTAATTTGTTCGGTTTTTTTATTTCTGTAATGTTCGACATTAGCATTTCCCTTAAAAATGGAGAATTGCTTGTCTGAGGTGCTGTTTAAAGAATTAAACACAATACTGTGCTAATGCTTCAAAACATGAGCAACGCAAAGTATGGGTGATTTCAGAGAGGTAGCGCATAGAATCAGCATCATACTGTGCAGTAGCTCATTCGATGCAGATAAGAAAAGTAACGCTTTCTTGTTTCCTACGCGGGGGATAAGCCCGATCAGGTTCTGCGGATCCCGTACTTAATTGTACGATCTCAGCCAAATGGCACTCCGACAAGTTGCCCTGAGTATACTCACTAAAAAACGGATGTAAACTCCCTACTTGCCGAAATGCGATAAAATCAAGTTAAGCGTCTTGCATAGCCAAGGCTAGTTTATAGAGATGATTTTTCTTTTCACCCGTAAGCTTAGCCGCCATCGCCGCCGCTTGTTTAACAGGTAAATCCTCGAGCAAAATCGATAAAACACGCTTCGCCTCTCGCTCAGATTCGTCATCTGCTTCTGGGACATAACTCAGCATTACCACAAACTCACCTTTTAGCTGATTTGCATCCGCATCAAATTTTGCCAAGATTTCCTCTGCCGTACCCGACAAAAAAGTCTCGAAAGTTTTGGTTACTTCTCGGGCCAATACCAATCTCGCGGTATCTCCATAGACCTTGGTGACATCGGCGATTGAGTCATAAATCCTATGGGTAGACTCATAAAAAACCACGGTGCCCGCTTGGCTCTTCCATGACTCATAGAGATCACAACGTGCTTTCGATTTTGCTGGCACAAAGCCTGCGAAAAAGAATTGGTCGGTCGGTAGGCCAGAGGCACACAAAGCGGCCACTAGCGCACAAGCACCCGGCACTGGTGTGACGGTTAAGCCTTGAGCTCGTAAATGTGCCACCAAATGATAACCAGGATCAGAAATCAGCGGCGTGCCGGCATCGGATACTAAGGCGACGTTTTTGCCATCCATTAATAAGCTGGCCACGTATTCTGCTTTGTCTTTTTCATTATGATCATGAAGCGAAAATAGTTTGGCATCGATGGCGAAGTGGTTAAGCAAGCGACGGCTGTGACGTGTATCCTCGGCACCAATATAGTCTACGTCGCGTAAGGTCTGCTCAGCACGTTTACTGAAGTCGTCAAGATTTCCTATAGGGGTTGCAACTATGTATAAGGTGCCTCTCACATCATCTGAACTATGTGCTAACATATTGCCTCTTTATCTCTTTTAGTATTTGTCGATTATGATCATCTTTACGCCGCGCATCATACCATTAACCTTATGTACTTTTCTGCTAAGTGCATGCGGATCTGTGAATTTAAATACGACTCCCAGCAGTCAAGTTACTTCTATCCAAACCACACAGGTACAACAAACAGCGACCCAACTTGAAAGTATTTACCACCCTAATGCGGCAAGCAAAACACCGCCAGCCATTAGCGAAGCCTTCCAATCAGCTCAGGTGGCGTATCACAATGGTAATTATCAACAAGCCTTGGCTTTACTTGAAAACGGCCCACTTAAAACCCAATCCAACCTAGAGTTTGACGCAAATTTATTAGCCGCTCTAAGTGCAGCTAAACTTGACGACAAAGCGCTCAGTTTTAGCTTTATCACCCAAGCTGAACAACTACCAGAAGTTAGCCATCCGGATAAGCACAACCAATTACAAGAAACCATCGCCACGGTGCTTGAGCATTTTGAGAACTGGATGGATGTGATTGATATACGCATGGCATTAAGCCGCCACTTGCCTTTAGATCAAGGCGATTACAATCAACAGCAATTATGGCTGGCCATTCAAAACTTAACGGAAAATGAAGTGGAGCAGCTTTATGCTCGACAAAATTTTGAGCTTGACGAGTGGTTGAACGTTAGTAGTATCTTACGCAATACCAATTTAACTCTAGATCAGCAGGTAGCAGCCTACCAAGAGTGGGCGGAGCAAAACCCCGAACATCCAGCAGCGCTTACACCGCCCCAAGACTTTCAAGTTCTAGCTTCCATGAATGAGCTAGAGCCTAAAAAAATTGTCTTATTGCTGCCCACGACCGGCCCACTAAAACAAGCCTCTAAAGCCATCAGTGATGGCTTCTTCTCTGCTTTCTATCATAAGCAAGATCAACGCCCAGAAGTCTTTATCGTTAACACCAATGCTTATGAAAATATCGAAGAGGCCCTAGAACAAGCCTATACCTTCACACCAGATGTAATCATTGGTCCTTTACAAAAAAATCATGTAGCAAGATTGAGTTATGTAGATTTACGCTACCCTGTCATAGCCCTTAACCAACTAGACATTAATCAGAAAAACCAAAATCTGTTTCATTTCTCTTTAAGTTCAGAAGACGACATTAAGCAATTGATGGTCTTTGCTAAGCAGCAAGGGGCAGAGAACGCAGCGATTTTAAGCACCCAAGATACTTGGGCATTAAAGCAAGCGGACGAATTTGCTCAAGCAGCTGAAAAAGAACACTTAACACTGCTGTCAAATCAAAGTTATGGCAGCACATCGAAAGAGCGTCAAAAAGCTGTACAGAAGCTACTATTGGTGGATGAAAGTTACCAAAGAAAGCAGCTCATTGAACGCTGGACGGGAGAACAGGTAGAAACCACCACTCGCTCACGCAAAGATCTGGACTATATTTTCTATGTGGGCAAGCTTAGTGATGCGAAGCAAATCCGCCCCTTGGTCGACTTCTACTTCGCTGATGCGATTCCTATGTTGTCTACCAATAGCTTAAACAACAATCCTCCTGCCGCGTCCGACAACACCAGTGATATCGAACGTATTTTATTTACCGAAATACCCGCTCTAACCACTAAGTCGGGGCAGACATCTAACTTGCCAAATCACCCGGGCTCAAACATTTTACGCCGCTTACAAGCTCTAGGCGCGGACGCTTTTTTATTAGCTAATCGCTATTCTTTGTTTACTCAACTGGCAAATACCAAGATGTCAGCCAATACTGGCATCATTAGTATGGACGATATGGGTATTTTCCATAAGCGCCCAGAAATCATGACTTACCGAAAAGGACGTTTGGTAAATGTGCAAGATTACGAATATTTTCCCCAGTACGAGCAAGCGCAAACAAGCCAAGAATAATGGCGAAAAAGCGGAGCAATTTGCACAA
Organism: Marinomonas sp.; assembly: GCF_039940335.1. Classification (GTDB taxonomy): domain Bacteria; phylum Pseudomonadota; class Gammaproteobacteria; order Pseudomonadales; family Marinomonadaceae; genus Marinomonas. Next base: position 181,141 of record NZ_JBDVGW010000010.1, read on the forward strand.
CAATATTTAACGGAACAAGGGCTGACGTTTGTTGAAAACAATTTCTTTTGCAAGCTGGGCGAGATAGATCTTATTTTTCTGGATCATCAAACTTATGTATTTGTGGAAGTGCGCTATCGTACCAAAATGGCTCATGGCAGTGCCGCAGAAAGCTTAAACGCTAATAAATTGGCTAAAATCACCAAAAGCGCCACCTTTTGGCTGCAAAAAAACAACAAGTTAGCTAACCCCTGCCGCTTTGATGCGGTATTATTTGATCATAAAATTGACCGACAACATTTAACCTGGCTAAAAGCAGTACTTTAACCATTATGGATTTTCAAGAAGCAATATATACTCAGTTCGCCCACAGTTTTGAAGCCCAACAACAAGCTTTAGAAAGTCTTCCTCCCTATATTGAGCACGCTGCTAGAGTCATCTTCACCAGCATTGCTGGCGGTGGCAAGGTGGTTTGTATCGGTAATAGTACTGGCTCACACCTGTCCCAATACTTTAGCACTTTGATGTTGGATAGATTAGACCGCGAGCGTCCCGGCTTGCCTGCTATCAATCTAAATGGCGATGGCGCAGCACTACTCTCTATCGGCCATAATGACAGCTATCATGACGTGTTCTCCAAGCAGATAACCGCCATAGGTAATGCGGGTGATGTGTTATTTGTTATCGCTAACCGAGGCAACACCTCACCGATTATTCAGGCAATACAAGCTGCTCACGAGCGTAAAATGAGCATCGTGGCACTGACAAGCCCAGAAGCCAAAAATGTTTCCTCGCTTACGTCTCGAGACGATACAGAGATCAAGATCAATCTGCTGGGCACAGCACGTGTACATGAATGTCAGTTAACGGTGATACACACCCTAGTCGATTTATTAGAGCGTCAATTATTCGGTTACGAAGACTAAAAAAAGGCCCTCTAGAGGGCCTTTTTTGAATCATCATTTCTCAAGCTGAAACCACCACTACTTTACAACTTTTAGGGTGAAGCCTTTCTTAGGGGGTTGTGGATCCACTGGCTCAGGTGTTGGCTCAAACTCTTCTTCTGGGAAAACAAACCCATCACCATTTTCTTTAGCATACAAAGCGAGTGCAGCAGCAATAGGCACATAAACCTGCATAGGCTTACCACCAAAACGCGCCTCAAAAGACACCGCCTCTTTATCCATAATCAGATGTCGAACCGCCGACATACTAACGTTCAATACAATTTGTCCATCCTTAACAAACTCCATGGGCAACACCGCCTGTTCGTGTGTTGCATCCACTAACAAATATGGTGTCATGTCATTGTCCGACACCCATGAATAGGCAGCGCTTAATAAATAGGATCTTTTGGCTAGCATATGAATAACTCACCTTCTCTTATAGCAAAAAAAGGAGCCAAGGCTCCTTTTACACACCTTTAACAAGGTATCAATGATATTAATCTAAGCGCATTTCTTCTTCTGCTTCAGAAAGACTTTCCTGGAAAGACTCACGAGCAAATACAAGATCCATGTATTTGTATAGCGAAGCAGCTTGTTCTTTAGGGATATCCACACCTAGAACAGGCAGGCGCCATAAGATTGGCGCAAGGCAACAGTCAACGATTGTGAACTCATCGCTCATGAAGTAAGGCTTTTCTTCAAAAATCGGTGAAACATTGATTAGGCTTTCACGTAATTCTTTCTGAGCTTGAGCAACCGCTTCTTTGTCTTTGCTGCTCAAGATTAGGTCGACTAGGTCAGCCCAATCACGCTGAATACGGTACATGTAAAGACGGCTTTCAGCACGCGCTACAGGGTAAACAGGAAGCAATGGTGGATGAGGGAAACGCTCATCAAGGTATTCCATCATTACGTTTGGCTCGTAAAGTACCAAATCGCGGTCAACCAATGCTGGCAACTCGTTGTACGGATTAACATCAGCCAATTCCGCTGGCTTATTAAACGGATCCACATCAATGATATCAACGGTCACTGCTTTTTCAGCCAAAACTATACGAACTCTGTGGCTGTAGTGATCTTCCCCGTCTGAGAAAAAAGTCATTGAGGAGCGCTTTGCAATAACACCCATGTCTAACCCCTATTTTAAAAACATCTAATACCTCATAAATGAGGCAAACTATAAAATGACGCCATAGCAATGGCCATCACCACTTTTAAGACTTTACACCAAAATCTATACGGTTACTGCTGCATCCTACAGCATCACCAAATCATGGTTTTAGGCGCAACCATCACGCTGGAACAAATTTGACGTCATTCTAACATATTTTCGCGTTAATTATCGGCTTGATTACATGCTTAAAAGCAGCTCATTGAGCCTATGCTGTTAACAACAAAAAAAACGCCTGGTGAAACACACCAAGCGTTTTAATAGTAACCCAAAAACGAATATTAACGTTTTGAGAACTGAGGACGACGACGTGCTTTGCGTAGACCAACTTTCTTACGTTCAACTTCACGCGAGTCACGAGTAACGAAACCTGCAGAACGTAGAGTACGACGTAGAGTCTCATCGTATTGCATCAATGCGCGTGTGATACCGTGACGGATCGCACCAGCTTGACCAGAGATACCACCACCTTTAACAGTGATGTAAACGTCAAATTTTTCAGTAGCGTCAACAAGTTCAAGAGGCTGACGAACAACCATTTGAGCCGTTTCACGACCGAAGTACTGAGAAAGTGTACGGTTATTGATAACTAGGTTACCAGAACCGGCTTTAAGGAAAACACGAGCGGTAGACGTTTTACGACGACCTGTACCGTAGTATTGAGTAGCTGACATAATGTTCTTCCGTATTAAATGTTAAGTTCTTGTGGCTGTTGAGCAGCATGTGGATGCTCAGTTCCAGCGTACACTTTCATTTTCTTGTGCATTGCACGGCCCAAAGGACCTTTTGGCAACATACCTTTAACGGCAAGTTCAAGAACACGCTCAGGAGCGTGATCAATCAGCTTCTCGAAATTCATAGAACGCAAGCCGCCTGGGTAACCAGTGTGGCGGTAGTATTGTTTTGCGGCTGCTTTGTTACCAGAAACGTGAATTTTCTCAGCGTTAACAACAACGATGTAATCACCAGTGTCAACGTGTGGAGTGTATTCAGCTTTATGCTTACCGCGTAGACGGCGTGCAATTTCGGTAGCCAAACGACCTAAAGTTTTGCCTTCAGCATCAACCACGAACCAGTCGCGGCGTACTTCAGCAGGTTTTGCTGTAAAAGTTTTCATCAAAAAACCCTATCAATACGCATGTAATTCAACATGCCATACCTATTATTATTGGTTATTAATGCATAAGACATTAATAACGTGCACTTACCTTCAAAAAGGCGAGCGAATTATACTGCACAACAGCAATAAAATAAAGCCCTAGCCAGATTTATGGTCGATGTTCTAAAGACAAATATTCTTCGGATTGCATTTCCAACAAACGACTCACTGTTCGGTCGTATTCAAAGGCCAAACGTGTGCCTGTATAGATATCTGGAATGGCGACTTCTGCTGAAAAAATCACCTTCACATGGCGGTCATAAAATTCGTCCACCAAGTTAATGAAACGCCTTGCCAAGTCATCTCTTGGCGCATCCATTTGCGGTAGATTGGAGATAATCACCGTCGTGTATAAACGCGCTATTTCAATATAATCCACCTGACTTCTTGGGCCATCACATAAAGCTTGAATATCAAACCAAGCCAAACTCTCACAACTGCGTAGCAAAGGGATTTTGCGACCTTCAATCTCAACTGCACCACCTTCTACTACATGAGAGGCATCCGAAATAAGACTCATAAAGCGTTCGTTAAGGGCTTTATCGGCGTCTTCATTTAATGGGTAATGGTAAAGCTTGGCTTGTTTAAGAGTACGCAAACGATAATCCACACCACCATCCACATTCATGACCTTGGTATATTTGTTCACCAAGTCGATAGCTGGCAAAAAGCGCGCTCGCTGCAAACCATTTTTATACAAACCATCAGGCTCAATGTTCGATGTTGCCACCAGAGTCGTGCCGTTTTTAAACAATTCTTCAAGCAGACCCGCCAAGATCATCGCATCTGTAATATCGGTGACAAAAAACTCATCAAAACATAACACTTGAGCCTTGTCTGAAATTTGCTTGCCGACAATTTCCAGAGGATTTTTTACATCATTTAGTTTACGTAACTCTTGGTGCACCATCTGCATGAAGCGGTGAAAGTGTAATCGTAATTTTTTCTCTGTCGGTAAGCAGTCAAAAAAAGTATCCATGAGATAGGTTTTACCACGACCCACACCGCCCCAGAAATACAAGCCAATCTCAACACTAGGTTGCTTCTTTTTACGAAATCGGGAAAAAAGCCCTGTTGATGGCGCCTCTTGCTGATTGGTGACCAATCGATCGAACAAATCCTGCAAAGCTTGTACTGCTTCTTCTTGTGCCGGATCGTAATTGAAGTCATCTCTTTCTAAGTCTTGTTTATAACGGCTAATTGGTGTCATCATTACTCTTTAAGATAATAAAATGAATTGGGAACATTCTAACAAATTGCTACTTAAACAACACCCACCACGCTATGATCCAAGATAATAAATCGGCTATAATGGCCTATCGTTTTTGGGAGTAAATTATGAACTTGGAAGAATTTAACATCATTATTTTTGTTACCGGCGCAATACTAGGCTGCATTGCAACTTTGGCGATAAAAAGTGCCACATCAAAAAACGCCAACAAACTCAGCGCCTCCAGCAGCTCTGCCGCAACTATTCAATCCCTGCAACAAGACCTTGATAAGAAACAAGTTATCATTGACGATTTCATAGCGGACAGCAGCAAGCAATTGCAAGCCACTGAAAAGCACTTACAAGCTTTACGCAAGGCGCTAGCAAGTGGTGCCAGCCAAGTGAGCAACGTAAGCATTGCAGAAACCGCAACACAAGCGCCTAGCCCTGAGTCCGAAGTCATAACAGATACTGCACCACCACGAGACTATGCCTTAAAGAGTGACAGTGACGAAGGCATGCTGAGTGAAAAATTCGGTTTAGATGGCAACTCGGATAAAGAGTTTGAACCAAAACGCGCTGTTTAACCTAACGAGATCTTCATAAAAAAGGGAGCCTTAGCTCCCTTTTTTATTGCCTATCAGGCAGGGCTATCAATATCGATAAACGCTGCGTCTAATGCATACTCATCACGCAAAAATTTAGCTATCGATTGAGCCCCAAAACGCTCCGTCGCATGATGACCTGCCGCAATAAAATGAATCCCCATCTCTCTTGCTAAATGTATGGTCTGCTCCGACACCTCACCGGTGATAAAAACATCTGCATCTGCCGCGATAGCTTGGTCAATATACCCCTGAGCCCCGCCCGTACAGAGAGCAACGCGCTTAATCATCTTTGGTCCCGCTCGCTCAAACAAGACATTGCGTGAGACTGCCTGCTCAACTAAAGCTCGAAAATCATCCATTGATAACGCCGAGGCCAACTCCCCGACTATTCCGATTGACTGCTCAATAGGTAAGTTTGATTGAAGTGGCTGGCACTCATAAACCCCTAAAGCATTCGCTAACCCTGCATTGTTCCCCAACATTGGGTGCGCATCTAATGGCAGATGGTAACCATATAAATTAATGTCATTTTTGATAAGCGCTGAGACGCGACGGTATTTCATGCCGATTATCTGCGGTGCCTCGCCCTTCCAAAAATAACCATGGTGAACAAAAATGGCGTCTGCTTGATACTCAATAGCGGCATCAATAAGTGCCTGGCAAGCCGTAACACCTGTAACAACACGCTTAATTTCGTTTTTTCCTTCCACCTGCAAACCATTGGGCGCATAATCTTTAAATAGGCTAGGACTTAACGTTTGATTAAGTATTTTTTCAAATTCACTACGTAACACAAATACCCCTTATGACTCAAAAAACACACTGGCTAACGCTTATTATCGCTATTCTTTGCGGCGCTTGTATAGGCCTAGCTATTCTCCTAATTCAAACCCTACAATCTTCAAGAGTGGACAACTATGCTCTGTCTGTGAAAAAAGCAGCTCCGGCTGTTGTTAGCATTTACACTCGAATTCTTGAGCGCAATGACTTTAGTAAAAGTAGTAATACCACTCATAACCTTAACCTTGGTTCGGGCGTTATTATAACCAAACAGGGCTTTATCCTCACCAATCACCATGTGGTGCAAAATGCTAAAAGCATCATAGTAAGACTTAATGACGGCCGAAGATTTAGTGCCAACATCATAGGCTCTGACCCGTTCACCGACCTAGCAATATTAAAAATCCCCACTGAAAATTTGCCTCATATTCAAATCGGCAGCAGCCAACAAGTTAATGTAGGAGATCGCATTCTTGCCATAGGCAACCCTTTTGATATCGGCCAAACAGTGACCGCCGGTATTATTAGCGCAAAAGGAAGAAATAGTATTGGTCTCAACACCTACGAGAATTTCTTACAAACAGATGCTGCCATCAACCCGGGCAATTCAGGAGGCGCCTTAGTCAATCTAAAAGGCCAACTTATTGGTATTAGCTCAGCCATCTACTCGAGCACTAACGGCTCACAAGGCATTGGCTTTGCTACGCCGATAGACGATGCCATGGCGGTAATGAAAGAGATTGTGGAAACGGGACAAGTGGTACGAGGGTACCTTGGTATGGACGCCCAAAAGATCACTACACAACTTTCTGAAAGCCTGATCTCTATGACTCAACACGGGTTACTGGTCAGCAAAGTAAGTGCGAACAGCCCAGCAGAAAAAGCCGGTATTGAGGTTGGAGATATTATTATGAAGATAAATGATATGGAAAGCAGTGATCCACACAAGGTGAAAAATTTAATTGCCTCGTACAAGCCCGGCACGACCATCTCGGTGCTAGGCACAAGGGGCAACCAATCTTACAAGGCGGATATTACGCTAGAGAAACAACCTATGATCAAACACCTAGCCCAGTATTAGGGCTAGTTTTCCACCAATTGCTTAAGGCGAACAAGACTGGTTTCAAAGTTCTTGCCCGCAATATTGTTTGCCAATAAAGCAATATATGGCCCCAGCAGACCAGCATTTAATTCACCTTCGATGACCCAACGCAATGCCGTGACACCACCGCTTTGTTGCAAATAAAGCTGATTTTCTACGAGAGCCACTCCAGGCTTTGGCAAGACTTCGAAGGTAACTAGCTCTGGAGCCACCTCAAGCAAAGTCAGTTGACCTTGCTCAGCGGTATTTAGATAGGAAATAACCGCACTTTGTTGTGTTGCCAACGTGCCATTTTGTGGTTCTATCTGCCCATTCTCAATATACATCCAATTTGAAAGCTGTTGACCTTGCAGCATAACCTCAAGCACAGCCTCCGCTGGAGCAGAAATTTCAATACTTCTTTCGACTCGGTATTGAGAAGGCAGAAAAAAACCGACCGCTACCAGCAATAGAATTGCCACCGCTAAAAATCGCGTGACTTTCCTAAGCTGGTATAAGGCTTGAGGGTGCGACTTACTCACCCCCATTAACCTTGCTGTCTAAAATACGGTATTCCGCTGACATAGCGTGAGCCTCTAAAGACTCTCCACGCGCTAAAGGTGAAGCAATTTTGGCTAAATCACTGGCACCCTGAGGGGAGCAGTTGATCAGTGAGCTACGCTTTTGAAAATCATACACACCCAATGGAGAGGAAAAGCGTGCTGTACCAGACGTCGGTAACACGTGGTTAGGACCAGCACAGTAATCCCCTAGCGCTTCTGGCGTATGTCTTCCCATAAAGATGGCACCCGCGTGGCGAATTTTCTCCACCCATTTTTCAGGCTCATCAATAGACAACTCAAGGTGCTCCGCCGCTACCAAGTTAGCAATCTCTATCGCTTCATCCATGTCTTTCACATGAATAAAGGCACCACGCCCCTCCAAAGACACCTTGATGATCTGCTGTCGGCTTTGCGCTTCGATCAAACGCTCCATTGAAGCCTTAACCTGCTGGATATAATCCGCATCTGGTGAGATCAAGATAGATTGTGCGTCTTCATCATGCTCTGCTTGAGAGAACAGATCCATGGCAATCCAATCTGGATTTGTTTTGCCATCACATACCACAAGGATTTCGGATGGCCCAGCTATCATATCAATACCAACCGCACCGAAAACCTGACGCTTCGCGGTCGCCACATAGATATTGCCTGGGCCAACAATCTTGTCGACCTTAGGAACTGTTTCAGTACCATAAGCCAATGCCGCAACTGCTTGAGCACCACCAATAGTAAAAACACGATCCACACCCGCAATATGCGCTGCAGCTAGAACGATGTCATTCACAAATCCATCTGGGGTGGGTACAACCATGATAATCTCGCCGACACCCGCTACTTTAGCAGGCATCACGTTCATCAATACTGATGAGGGATAAGCTGCTTTTCCGCCCGGCACATAAACACCAACACGATCTAGCGGTGTTACTTTTTGACCAAGCACTGTGCCACTGTCTTCTTGATACTGCCAAGAGGGTTGTTTTTGACGCTCATGGTAATCATGAACGCGCGCAGCGGCTGCCTCTAAACTGGCCACCAACTCTGCGCTAATACGTTGTTTAGCTTGCGACATCTCGTCACGGGAAATTTCAAGTTCGCTGGCATCAGCAATCTGACGACGATCAAAGCGGTTAGTAAATTCAATAACGGCTTTATCGCCTTCTTTACGCACCTGATTTACGATATTAAAAACCGCTTCTTGAACGCCTGCATCGGATACAGAGTCCCAAGCCAGCAATGCTTCTAATTCTTCACGAAAACCTGCTTGAGTAGAGGAAAACTCACGAATATTAAGTTTCAATTAAGCCTCCTCATTATTATCTACAGCAGTACGTAACATTTCGATAATAGGTTCTATCTGAGCATACTTGGTTTTATAAGCCGCTTTGTTAACCACCAAACGGGTACTGATTGGTGCAATTAACTCACGGGCTTCAAGGCCATTGGCTTTAAGAGTGTTACCTGTATCAACGATGTCTACTATCAAATCAGCCAATCCCATGATAGGCGCTAATTCCATCGCGCCATACAACTTGATCACATCTGCTTGAATGCCTTGCTCAGCAAAATACGCTTTTGCGGTTTTAGAGAATTTAGAAGCCACTTTCAAACGACGATTTGGCAGTGCTTGCCCCACGACCCCTGCCGTCATTAAACGACATTTGGATATTTTCAAATCCAACAATTCATACAGGTTTTTCGTGTTGGCTTCCATTAATACGTCTTTACCAGACACACCAAAGTCAGCAATACCATGCTCAACATAAGTAGGCACATCTGTGGCGCGCAAAATAACCAGCTTAATATGTTCATGATTGGTATCAAAAATCAGCTTGCGGCTTTTATGAATGTCTTCCGCTGGAACAATATTGGCTTTTTCTAACAAGGGCAATGTTTCGCCCAAAATACGCCCTTTTGATAGGGCAATCGTTAATGTATTACTCATTTAATTTAACACCCGTGAAATTTTAGCCCCTAATGATCCGAACTTCTCTTCAATACATTCGTAACCACGGTCAATATGATAAATCCTGTCAATCTTGGTATCACCCTCTGCCACCAAGGCAGAAAGCACCAAACTTGCAGAAGCACGTAAATCTGTTGCCATTACAGGGGCCCCTTTTAGAGCATCGCAACCTCGAACAATGGCCGTATTACCCGCCACCTCGATGTCAGCGCCCATGCGCAACATTTCATTCACATGCATAAAACGGTTTTCAAAAATATTTTCAATGACTCGACCCACACCCGTCGCGACAGCATTCAAAGCCACAAACTGAGCCTGCATGTCGGTTGGGAAGGCTGGATACGGTGCGGTACTGATGTTGACCGCCTGAGGTCGACGACCTTCCATATCCACTTCGATCCAATCTTCGCCGCAAGTTACCTTGGCACCCGCCTCTTCAAGCTTCGCCAGTACCGCTTCAAGCGATTTCACATCTGTATCGATTACTTTTACCTTGCCACCAGTGATGGCTGCCGCTACTAGGAAAGTACCTGTTTCGATACGATCTGGCATTACTGGATAAGTTGCGCCATGCAGTTTTTCGACACCTTCGATATAAATTGTGTCCGTACCATGGCCGGTAATTTTTGCACCCATGGCAATCAAGCATTCAGCAAGATCAACCACTTCAGGTTCACGGGCGGCATTTTCTAGAACGGTTTGCCCTTCCGCTAAAGTTGCAGCCATTAATAAGTTTTCTGTGCCGGTTACGGTCACTTTATCGAAGAAGATGCGCGCGCCTTTTAGACGACCATCTACGCTGGCGATAATGTCACCACCTTCTACTACGATATTTGCACCCATAGCTTCAAGACCACGCAAATGCAGATCCACCGGTCGACTACCGATTGCGCAGCCACCAGGAAGAGATACAATGGCTTTACCAAAATGGCTAACCAATGGGCCAAGTACCAAAATAGAAGCACGCATGGTTTTCACCAACTCATAAGGCGCTTCGCTATTATTCAAAGTTGACACGTCCAGTTGAACGCTCATTTTTTCGTCAACCACAACACCACATCCCATTGAGCCAAGCAGCTCCAACATGGTGGTAATGTCGTGCAAATGAGGTAGGTTTTGGATAGTAATTAAATCTTTCGTTAACAAGGTCGCTGCAAGTATTGGTAAGGCAGCATTTTTAGCGCCAGACGCACGCACCACGCCATTAAGTTTGACACCACCGGTGATAAGGAGCTTATCCATAATATTGTTCTCTTATAATTGCTTTTTATAGCTGGCTGTATTGGGATGGTGTATAAGTTTTCATGGTTACGGCATGAATGGCGCCACTGGCGATCGCCTCTTGTAGATGAGCATAAACAAGCTGTTGTCTCTTCACAGTCATTAGCCCTTCAAACTCTCTAGACACTACGACTACTTGGAAATTACAACCTTCGCCTTCTGCAATAACTTGACAATCCTTAAGGGCCGTTTCCAATAGCTGCTTTACTTCGTTTGCGTTCACAGTCGCTCCAACATAAATTTTTTCTTAATTACTATTATTCTACCTCAGTCGGCGCAACTACTTAACACCTGATCGAAAAACTGGGCATAAAAAAGCTTTGTTTTACATAAATTTGAAGGATTGTTGAACGTTTTCTCCCCTAATAATAAAAAATCCGAGCCCCGTTGCTGGGATTCGGATTTTTCGTTGAAGATTTGGATAAATAACACCAGATTATTTTGACAAGGAATCTCGCCAAGCATCAATAGCTGCATCAATATTGTTTCTGTTTTGCTGCATCATAACCGCAAACTGCTTGCGAAACGTTAGTCCGAAGTTAATATTGTTAATCACAATATTATCAAGTAACCAATCTCCCGCTTTATTTTCATCCATAAAGAAAGAAATATTCAGCAAGCCTGCAGATTCTAGCTGAAAGGTCACATCAACCTTTACTGGTTGCCCTTCTCTCTGAGGCCCTAACGGCAGCACATTAATTTTATCTGGGTCTAAATCCAACAAAGATGAGCCGTATGTTTTTAACAGTGTCGCTTTGGTTTCTTGTGAAAAGCGCTCCAGCTGTGCAGGTGTGGCACGACGATAATATTTGCCCATTACTTTACGAGAAAAACGATTAAAGTCGACCGCATGCACCAATATCTTTTCAACCCTTGCGTACAACAACTCTGGGTCTTTGGCCAAAACATCTCGATCCGCAACAATGTCAGTGCGAAACGCATCGACCACTTGAATTACTTTTTCTCTGGCTGCCTCCGCTTCTGCCCAAGCTGCGGCACTCATGATAAGCGAAAAAGACAAAAGCAATTTACCCAGCACTTTAAACATAACCTATTCCTCCGAATCGCCAGAATTGAACAAAAACTGGCTAATTAGGGTTTCTAATACTAAAGCAGACTGAGTATCATAAATCTCCCCGCCGCCTGTTAGTACGTCTTCATCCGCCCCAATGGTGATACCAAGGTATTTTTCCCCTAATAAACCACTGGTTAAGATAGCCACAGAACTATCCGTCGGAATATTGTCCACATCAGAACGAATATTCATAGTTACCAGTGCCATATAGAGTTCTTTATCAAAAGTAATGGATTCCACATCCCCCACAGTAACCCCAGCAATACTCACCTTTGCGCGATTAGAAAGTCCTGCAATATCATCAAACCGCGCCACGACTTGATAGGTGTCCTTGTTATTTGAAAAACCCAAACCACTGACCTGTACCGCCAAATAAACAAAAGCAGCCAAACCCAATACAATAAAACTTCCTACCAACAATTCAGTGTGTTTACTTCTCATTTTAAAAATCTCCAAACATAGCCGCCGTCAAGACAAAATCCAACGCCAAAATAGCCAATGACCCTAGCACCACAGTGCGCGTGGTTGCCTTGCCAATCCCTTCCGATGTGGGTACGCATTCATACCCTTGATAAACGGCGATCCAAGTGACCGCAATAGCGAAACAAACCGCTTTAATTAGGCCGTTAACAATATCTGTATCAAAATACACAGACTGCTGCATCAAGGACCAAAAAGCCCCATCATGGACACCCAACCAAGCCACAGACACCATCAACCCACCGATGATACCCACTGCAGAAAAAATCAAACTTAAAATTGGCATACAAATCACACCAGCAATAAAACGCGGCGCGATGACTCGTCGAAGAGGATCCACCCCCATCATTTCATAGCTAGACAATTGCTCTGTTGCTTTCATCAAGCCAATTTCAGCGGTTAAAGACGAACCTGCCCGCCCAGCAAACAGCAACGCCGTTACCACAGGCCCAAGTTCTCGCAACAATGACAAAGCTAACAGCTGACCCACCGCATCTTCGGAGCCGAATTTGGCCAATATGCTATAGCCCTGTAGCGACAACACCATGCCAATAAAAGCCCCCGACACGACCACAATTACGAGAGACAACACACCGACAGAATAGAGTTGCTTAATTAATAGATTAATGGCTTCAGGCAACCTCACTGGCAAACGAAAGACGCTTTGAAAAATAAAGATACCGGCCTTACCAACTGCTTCCAGCCAATTTAACGCACTAGCACCAAGCCCGATCACCTTGTTCATTGAGCACCTCCTAATGACTTAGTGTCATCGGCACTTACCTCTGGATAATGAAAAGGCACTGGGCCATCCGGCTCCCCTTTTAGGAACTGCTGAACCCTTGGGTCGTCCGAATCCAAAATCTGAGCAGGGCTGCCTTCGGCGACAACGCGCCCACCGGCAAGGATACAAACATGATCAGCAATCGATAGTGACTCTGCCACATCATGAGACACCAAGACCGAGGTAATATCCCCCTGCTCATTTAATTGTCTTATTAGTTCTACCAACACCCCTTTAGAGATAGGGTCTTGACCAGTAAATGGCTCATCGTACATTACTAAGGCAGGATCCAGAGCGATAGCACGAGCCAATGCCACACGACGCGCCATCCCACCAGAAAGTTCAGCTGGCATTAAAGCTGCGGCCCCTTTTAAACCGACGCTGTGTAATTTTTCCAATACTCGCACCTGGATTTCATCGACGCTGAGTTTCGTGTGCTCCTCTAAAGGAAAAGCAACGTTTTCAAATACAGACATGTCACTAAACAGAGCGCCACTTTGAAATAACATGCCCATTTTTTTTCTAAGCTCATATAAGTTGAATCGAGATAAGGTATGCACCTCTTTACCATCCACCCTAATGCACCCTTTATCTGGCGCCAACTGCGCCGCGATTAGGCGTAACAATGTGGTTTTCCCCGTCCCACTCGGCCCCATTACGGCCGTAATTTTACCCCGCGGGATTTGCAAACTTACATCATCGTAGATAATTCTATCGGCACGAGAAAACTGCAACCCTTGCACTTCTATATACGCATCCATTTTAGACACACCCTAGATCCATGACTATTAGTGTCGGAGATATTATCACTGCCCTATCATAAATCCTATAAAACCAAGCAAGAACCCAATTTCTTGCAAAGATCAAGTCTTGAATTTACACGCCAAACCACATTAAATGTAACTTCCGTTTATTCACGAGTTAATTCAACACCATGCTGCTGTTTTCCGCTGCTCTAATTGCCGGCTTAATTTTACTAGTTTTAAGCTCAGACAAATTTATCGAACATTCTGCACTGGTAGCAGAAAAGCTCAATGTAAGCCCAATGATAATAGGCATCACTCTTGTTGCATTAGGGACTTCTGCCCCAGAAATGGTGGTTTCCGCCATTGCCGCTTTAGACAACGCCCCAGAGATCGCTATCGGCAACGTTTTAGGCTCAAACATCGCCAATATTGCTTTGGTTTTTGGTACAACCTTGCTGCTTTCAGCAATCCCGATTGCTAAAGGCCTTTCCACCAAAGAAGTACCTCTGGTGCTTGCCATTACATTACTAACTGGAGGCTTACTTTACGACGGTGTACTAAGCCTTATGGACGGCATCATTCTGGTGGTGTCTTTCATTGTTATTCTGACCATTCTTCTTAAAGGCAGTAAGGACCTTGAGGAAGAACTCGCCAGTGAACTTCCTGAGGATGACGGTAGTCCGGTAATGAAATCTCTCATCATTGCATTCATTGGCCTTGCAGTCTTGATCGGTAGCTCAAAATTATTAGTTTGGGGCGCCATAGGCATTGCAACCGCACTAGGTATTAGTGAACTTGTGATTGGCTTGACAATCGTTGCCATTGGCACCAGCCTGCCCGAATTAGCCGCATCGATTAGTAGTGTTAAGAAAGGCCATCATGATATTGCTATTGGCAACATCCTTGGTTCCAACATATTCAATTTGGCGACTGTTTTACCTCTGCCCGCACTTATTGCACCAGGCATCATCGATGACAATATCATGAGCCGTGATTATTTATGGGTACTGATCTTAACGCTTGTATTAGCTGTGGCCGTATTTGTATTTAATCGCAGCAAAAATAAGAGTATCCCTCGCTGGTTAGGTGTCCCTCTTATTGGCTCCTATGTCGTTTATTTGCTATTGATGATGAACGGCAGCTAAGCCATCATGACAATCATGGAGCGGAGCACTTTCAAGTATCTACTTATAATCATCACTGCGGTTGTAGTGGGTGGTTTTTTCTGGAAAGCAAACTCGGTGAGTCAAGGTAACCTTGTCGCCAGCGACTCTTTAAAAACCTCCCCTGACTACTTTATAACTAAAGTAAGAATCAAAGAATTTAATCGCGCAGGACAATTGATTGAAACATTGAACGCAGAACAAACCCTGCATTATCTCAAAGACAAAAAAACCCTGCTTGAACAGCCTTTTATTGAACGACAAGCAGAACTTGGCTCTTGGCACGCTAAAGCCAAGAAGGGCTCTATTGAAGATGGCAGTCGCGATATATTATTAACCGAAAATGCTAACGCCACCAAAAAGCATATAAATTCAGCCGACATCACTTTGTCATCGGATACGATACATTATTTAGATGAAGATGAATCACTAACCAGCTACGGTCATGCGAAATTGTATTCCACACAAGGCACGACTACAGCCGAAACCATTATTGCCTATATCAATTCGGAAAAAGTTGTTATGACTCGTTCCGTAAGAGGACACTATGAACCTACTCCGAAAAATTAGCTTTCTTACTATGGCGATAGCAATCAGCCAACAAGTCCTTGCTCTTCCTGATGATACACGCCAACCTTTAGACATTCAGGCGGATGAAGCCTCTTTTGACCAACAAACAGGAGAAGCCATCTATAAGGGAAATGTTTACATTACCCAAGGGACTATTCAAATTGAAGCTGAGTATTTAAAAATCACCACTGATGTACAAACACAGCAATTTAATAAACTTGAAGCCAAGGGCAAGCCTGCCAAATTCAGCCAGCAAGTCGACTTAGACGGCAACATGGTAATCAGTCAAGGCAATCAAATTAACTACTCTACAACCTCAGGCAAGCTTGAGATAACAGGAGATGGTTATTTAAACCAAACGGACAACAAAGTATCGGCCGACTATATCCTTTATATGGTGAACACTGGCGCGTTTGAAGCCAGCAAAAAAGATACCGGCCGCGTGTCTATGACTCTGCAACCTCAAACAGAAGAGAATTAAATGGCACTTCTAGAAGCAAAGCATCTGGCCAAGAGCTATAAGAAACGCCAAGTCGTGAAAGATGTGTCTTTATCGGTAGAATCCGGCCAAGCAGTGGGTTTGTTAGGCCCTAACGGCGCAGGTAAAACCACTTGCTTTTACATGATTGTTGGCATGGTGAGCAATGATGCGGGCGGTATTTTTATCGATGGCCAAGACATCACTAGTAATGCCATGCATACCAGAGCACAAAAAGGCATTGGCTACTTACCCCAAGAAGCGTCTATCTTTCGTAAAATGTCTGTGGAAGACAACATTTCAGCCATTCTGGAAACCCGTAAAGAGCTAAATAAAGCTCAGCAAGCGGAGAAACTTGAAAGTTTACTGGAAGAGTTTCATGTCACTCACATTCGTAAAAACCTTGGTATGGCTCTATCTGGTGGTGAAAGACGCCGCGTAGAAATTGCACGCGCTCTGGCAATGAACCCTAAATTCATTCTATTAGATGAACCCTTCGCGGGTGTAGACCCTATTTCGGTAGGCGACATCAAGCTCATCATCAAACATCTGCAAGAAAGTGGCATAGGTGTTTTAATCACCGACCACAACGTAAGAGAAACCCTAGACATCTGTGATAAAGCCTACATCGTCGGTAATGGTCATATCATTGCTTCTGGCGACGCGGAAACCGTTATCAATAATGAACAGGTGAAAAAGGTATATTTAGGTGACGATTTCCGCCTATAACCCCCTTATCATTGTTGTTCAAAGAGAGTAGTATGCATAACTCGTTCCAATTCATCTATTTAGAAAGAGTTGCTTTATGAAGCAGTCTTTACAGCTTAAAATCGGTCAACAACTGACCATGACACCACAGTTACAACAAGCCATTCGCTTGCTGCAACTATCTACTTTAGATTTAAAGCAAGAAATCCATGAGTTTCTTGAATCCAACCCTTTGCTTGAAATTGACGATGATGAAAACCCTATCGTCCAAACAACTGCTAGCGGCGAAGAAAAAGCGGATAAAAAAACCGATTCAGACAATTCTGCAAGCGAGGCAGAAGAGGCTCGCATTGAATCAGAATGGACGGATAGCATTCCAGAAGAACTGTCTATTGATAGTAATTGGGATGATACTTATCAAAACTCAGCGTCGATAGGTGAACAGAGTGGCTACGAAGGTGGTGACTCAGATTTCGAAAGCCGTAACGCCCCTGATGAAAGCATTCAAGATCATCTTATTTGGCAGCTGAATTTAACACATATGTCTGACCGAGACATTGAGATTGCTTACGCCATAATTGAATGTGTAAAATCTGATGGCTATTTGAGCATAACACCAGATGATATTTGGCAATCTCTAAGCCAAGAACTTGAAGACCTAGAGTTCGATGAAGTCATTGCTGTGCAACACCGATTGCAACGCTTTGATCCTGTTGGTGTGTGCTCTATTGATTTGAGAGACTGTCTTTTGGTCCAACTAGAAGCATTCCAAAACCACCCTCTTTATAAAAATACCCATAACCTAATTGATAACTACCTACCTTTATTAGGCAACCGTGATTTTACGCAATTGATCCGTAAAACCAAACTCAAAGAAACCGCATTAAAAGAAGTTATTGATTTAATTCAGCAATTGAACCCAAGACCAGGTTCTGTCATTGATCATGGCGATACGGATTACGTTATTCCTGATGTGTCTGTCAAAAAGATCAATGATGTCTGGCAAGTTGAGCTTAATAACGACGCCTTGCCGCCTGTTAAAATTAATGAAACTTATTCAGCCATGGCAAGTACTGCCGTTAAGACGGAAGACGCCACCTACATCAAGACATCTTTACAAGAAGCAAAATGGTTCATTAAAAGTTTACAAAGCCGTAATGAAACATTGCTAAAAGTAGCTAGCTGCATTGTAAATCGTCAAATTGACTTTTTTGAGTTGGGTGAAGAAGCCATGAAACCTATGGTGTTGCATGATGTTGCCGAAGAAGTCGGCATGCATGAATCAACCATTTCTCGTGTGACAACACAGAAATATATGCACACTCCTAAAGGTATTTTTGAGCTTAAGTACTTTTTCTCTAGTCACGTAAATACAGCCTCAGGTGGTGAATGCTCATCAACCGCCATCCGAGCTATGATCAAAAAACTGGTGGCGGAAGAACCACCTAAGAAACCACTGAGTGACAATAAGCTGGCCACAACACTAGCAGATCAAGGCATTCAAGTAGCGCGAAGGACTGTCGCCAAATACCGAGAGGCGATGAACATCCCTCCTTCCAATGAACGAAAACGACTGATTTAAGACGGATGTGACCCTTACCATGCCATTGAAATCACTATTAAAAGCTGAATTGTGTTTTGCAAAGCAAGACATAGTGAGCAAAAAAAGAGTTTTAGAGAACCTAGCCAGCATAGTTTCAGACCGTTTACACTGTGAGGACAGCGCTGTGTATGACGCCCTTTTAGGTCGTGAAAAACTAGGCAGTACAGGCGTTGGTAACGGTATCGCCATTCCTCATTGTCGCCTTGAATCAGCCAATCATACCGCTGTCGTCGTTTTATCCCTCAAGGAAGCAATCGATTTTGACTCCATAGATAGGAAGCCTGTGGACTTGATCTTTGCTCTAATCGTCCCCCCACATGAGTGCGAACAACATTTATCAACGCTCGCCAAGATTGCCGAAATGGCACAGTCTTCAGAAACTCTGGATAAACTTAGGGCAGCGAAAAGTAACGAAGAATTACTCAACACGTTCCACTCTTTATTATAAGGAACAGCCATGCTTGAAGAGTCAGTGACCATTATAAATAAATTAGGCTTACATGCCCGCGCTGCTGGTAAGCTTATTGAAACAACGTCTAGGTTTTCATGCGACATCACTATTGAAAAAGACGGTCGAAATGTAGACGGTAAAAGCATTATGGCAATGATGATGCTAGCGGCCAGCAAAGGCACACAGATTAACATTAAAACCAACGGTGAAGACGAAGCACAAGCCTTAAAAAGCGTGATTGAATTAATTAATAATCGTTTTGACGAAGACGAGTAGACTCATGTCTGAGCAATCTATGTTAACTCATCTGCAAACGGTTTCGGACTCTCTTGAGTCCGGTGCGACCATGCAAATACGTTATCTCCTTAACGGGGCCCTCCCCGCACAGGATGTTGCTCGCCTTTTAGAGTCCTCCCCACCAAAAGAACGTAAACTTCTATGGGAGCTTATAGATTCTGAAAATGAAGGTGAAGTTCTTCAATACCTAAGCGAAGACATAGGCGTCCAATTCTTAAAAGAGATGGATACAGAACGCCTAGTTGCCGTTTCTGAACACTTTGAAAGTGATGACCTCGCCGATTTACTACAGCATCTACCAGAGACTGTTGTAAAAGAAGTTTTGGCCTCTATGACGGCCCAAGACCGAACCCGAGTCGAAACACTATTAAGCTACGCTGAAGATTCAGCGGGCGGTCTGATGAACACGGACACCATCACGATTCGTCCGAATATCACACTGGATATTGTTTTCCGCTATTTACGACGCCACGAAGTGCTACCTGACATGACAGACAGTCTTTTAGTCGTTAGCCGCTCAGATCGCTTACTTGGGTCACTTCCTATCACCAAGCTACTGGTGGCCGACACGGATTTAACGGTACGGGATGTGATGGAAACGGAAGATGAGGTAATTTACGCCGACACCCCTGTCAGCGAGGTTGCGCAACTGTTTGAAAAAATGGACTTGGTTTCTGCTCCGGTTGTCGATAAAGACACCCATAAGTTATTAGGTCGTATCACTATCGATGACGTAGTTGACGTTATTCGTGACGAAGCAGAACACTCCATGTTGAGTATGGCGGGTCTTGATGATGACGAAGATACCTTCTCGCCTATCCTTAAAACCACAAAGCGCCGTGCTGTGTGGTTAGGTATCAACCTGATTACAGCATTCACCGCCTCCTATGTTATTGGCTTATTTCAGAACACCCTCGATCAAGTTGTCGCACTAGCGATTTTGATGCCGATAGTTGCCAGTATGGGCGGCATTGCAGGCTCCCAAGTACTAACCTTGGTAATACGCGGTATCGCCCTCAACCAAATTGGCTCGACCAATACCCGTTGGTTACTCAACCGCGAGCTCATTGTTGGATTGATCAATGGCTTGCTTTGGGCAACGGTTATTGCCGCCCTGACCGCCTTATGGTTTGACAACCTCAAAATTGCCTATATCATTGCGGGCGCAATTATTATAAATCTCTTGTTTGCTGCAACAACAGGCACCCTTTTGCCCATTTTACTTAAGAAAATGGGCATCGACCCAGCCTTAGCAGGCAGCGTTATTTTGACGACAGTGACTGATGTGGTGGGATTTTTATCTTTCCTCGGTCTCGCCACCATTTTTTTAATATAGGTTCCCATGACTGACTTTGATCAATTTGAAAATGAAGAAGATATCCCTAAGAGCAAAACCCAGATCAAGCGAGAAGTGGAAGCGCTACAAGATTTAGGCAAAACCTTACTTGGGTTGAGCAAAAACCAACTTAAAAAAGTAACTATGTCTGATACATTGCGTGAAGCCTTTGCTGAAGCCGACCGCATCAAACAGCGTGAAGCTATGAGACGTCACTTGCAATATATCGGTAAAGTCATGCGCACCGAAGACCATGAAAGCATTGCTCAGCAAGTGGCCTTATTTGATACTACGTCTGCTGCTTACAATAAGCTATTCCATCAACTTGAACGCAAACGTGATGCGCTGATTGGTGAGAACTCCAAAGAAGAACTGTCAAAGTATCTGGATGAACATCCAAACTTGGAAGAAATTCAACTGCTCCGTCAGTTGATCCGCCAATCTCAAAAAGAAGTCGAAAATGGCAACAAGAGCAACACTAATCGTAAAAAGCTTTTTAAACTGATACGAGAAATCGAAGAAACCAAATTAGGCCTGCGCAGCTAAATAGCCCCCCCCCTAACAAAAATGCCCTAAAGATTTCTTTAGGGCATTTTTGTTACATTCTTCGGTGAGTCAAACAAGGCATTTTCGCCCGTACCTCAGTTAACGCTTGACGCTCAATACGATAAACAAAGTAGCCGGGCTTTTCCTCCAACATGGCCAAACACTCACCATTTGGAGAGTATAAGCTGCTGTGACCATAAGTCTGACGTAACGCATTATGCCAACCGCATTGGTTAACCCCTAACACGTAGCATTGATTTTCGATCGCTCGTGCCGCCAGTAAGGTATTCCAATGAGCCTTACCTGTCACATAGGTGAAGGCAGCAGGTACCACCACTAACTCTGCCCCTAGCTTTGCGAGGCTTCGATAAAGCTCAGGAAAACGCAAATCATAACAAATGCTAAGACCCAGTTTAAAACCATCAATCTCAACCACTTGTAACTGTATTTCCCCAGGCTCAATGAAGTTGGATTCACGGTAGGAAGCGGCTTTGTCATCAACCTGAACATCAAATAGATGGATCTTATCATAACTGGTTATAAGCTCACCATCTGGACCTAACAGCCAGCACCGTTGACGCACACGACCCATGTCAACCAACTCTTCAGTTGGCCTTTTGAGACTAGGGTGAGAACCAATCACAATATAGACAGAATGTTTTTTTGCTAATTCTGCAACGGCCTCCAACAGCAGAGTTTGCTCCTGAGACGCCGCCATTTCACGCATACGCTTACCATTAAATAAGAATACATTCTCAGGTAACACAATAAGTCTAGCGCCATCTTTCACTGCTGCAAGTAGCAGGCTAGTCACTTTATCAAGGTTTTCACGCCAATCGGCCATACTGGTTAATTGGATCGCGGCCACCACCAAACTACTCATCAGTCATTCCTTTTAGTTGCTTGGCTCGGCTGGTATTTTACTTGCGTCATGACAGGCTCATCAAACGTTCCAGTTACGTCATAACGTACACTGGTCACTTTAGAAATTTGGCTACCAAACAGCCTATCAGTAATAAACAATAAGCCTGCAATTTGTGGTGTCCCCCACAGCAAACCAGCTAATGGTAAGGTGCCAGAGATAGGAAAGCTGGCCACCATGCGCTCATTCAGAGTTTCATCAACAATATTGGCACTGCCCTCAACGAACAGTTCTGCGGTAGGCGAAATAATAGCGATTGGCTTAGTGGTCGTTAACAAGCCTTTATCAATTACCATATCACCGGTGAAACTATCGTAGCTTAGCCCTGGCTCATAAACATCAGTAAAATCGAGAGACAGACGACGACTCAAAGCACCGACATTAAAAATCCCCAAAACCTTTAAGAATGCAGGTAATTCTTCAACCTGGGTAAAACTCCCATTATCGGCGATAAATACAATTCGCCCAGAGAGAGAGGGCCGATCAAAATGAAAAGGGTGGCCCTGCCAGCTAAGCACGACATTTATCTCATAATTTTTTGAGGTGATAAAAGGCTTATCCGAAAACTTTTGTGTCAACTCAGCCAAATCTTTTCCTTTAACACCAAGCGTAAGCTCAACGTTGGAACGCTCCTCTTGATCTTGCCAAAATAGACTGCCAGCAAACTCACCGGTTTTAAGTTCGGAGGTAATCGAGGCTAGCCTCACCCTATTCCCCTCTCTTTGGATCTTAGTACTCCAGTCACCATAAGGGCTATTATCAATATAGAGTTGATCAATAGACAATGTCATATTCGGAATTTGATCTGAACGCACAAAGGGCTCGTTATCAGTCACTTCTAAATCGTCTTCGGATAAATTCCAGCTGAGGAAGTCAAAATGCAAATCTGGACCATAGTCTTTTTGCATAAGCTCAAAGTTCATTTCATCTGAACTGAAACGTAAACGTTTATTTACGGGATAACCAAGCTTGGCGTTATGGAGGGTGTTGTCTTTGTTGATCACCAGAGAATCAATAATAATATCCATCTGAGAAAGCCATTCAGGAATATCTAGCATAGAAGTCTCTTGGTCCGTCACAACCTCTCCCTCTTCATGATAAGTCATAAAGGCATCAACAATTTCTTGCCAATCGGCAATATCTAGATGCTTGATTTGCCCAACCACGTTTAAACCATTGGGAATATTTGAGCTAAAAGGTTGATCCTTATTTAACAACACCTCACCACCAAGAAGCTCGCTATCACGTAGCAAGAGACGACTTCGAACCAAGCCACCAAAATCATCATCAATGACCATGTCGTCATTATGTTGCATTAACTTAAAGTGATAATTTACAGGCTGATCCGCCGACTTACCGATAGGCATTGGAAAATCTATGTGCGCACCAACTAGATCACTAGCGATAGACATATCAAATTGATCCTGCTGGGATTTATTTATCGCCAACTGCCCTTGGTAGGACACTTTGCCTGTCAATTTTTGGGCGATAAGTTCTGGAAAAGGAGTAATTGACCAGTTTGCCACAGAGCTCACATCAACACTGCCAGATAATTCCCCTTCGATAACGAGCACTTCGTCATCACTACTATTGGAACTTAAAACAAGTTGAGACATACCACCAAGGGCAGAGACATCGAACTGAGTGCCATAAATCCCCTGACCTGAACTGTAATTAAATCGACCACTTTGTACTTTGGTTGCTAGATCAATTTCCCCCAGATATACCTCATTCTCTGCAAACTCTAAGGCCAACTTAACCTTAGGGGGTATTTCCTCACTAAATGGCACTGAGATATCTAGGTCACCCGCGATTCCCCCCTGTATCTGCCATTCTTCAAAAGGAGATAAAATATCATCAGCAAGAGGTGTATGCTGCAAGTAATCCAAGATAACTGGCGCTTGATCTTCTACCTGCCCTTTAACATTCAGCCAAGTAACACCGTCTTTCACAAAAGGGACATTAAGAGCGATATTATGCACTTTGAGGTCACGCATCTTAGCTGATGAAACATTAATGTGGATACCTTGCTGGTCTAGGTCAAACTTTCCTGTCACCTGTTCGGCCTCAGGCCAATTAGGGTCAAATGCTATTTGCGTATCTTCCACATCAATTTGTAATCGGACATGAGGGGTACTACCTTCAACTAGCTCACTGTGCAACATCAAATCTACATTTGGCACTGTGCCTGGGGCTTTGAAAGCACTGTCTATCCACTGAACAATGTCATCATCTAAAGCCCCTTTCGGCAAATAAGTGAGTCGATCGTTTAAATCTAGGTTCTTTGCATTCAGGTCAAGAGCCAGCCAATCACTTTCGTCTGGCTTGATCTCTAATCGAAAGCCACCCTTTACCTCAGCATTATTTCGCTTAACAACAAGCTCGGAGCCTTTAACAATAAAACGCTCTGCCTGCTGTTGCCAGGCAACATGACCTTCAAGCCTTTCTGTTTGCCACGCCTCTTCATAAAGTGTATCAAAGAAAATCTGACTGTCATTACCCTGTAAATCTATGTAGCCATCCCTATCAGACAAACTAAAAATAGCATCGATGTTATCTGCTTTGGGGATACCCGAATAACCATCAACAGAGCCACCCAATAGGTTACTTAAATACTGAAACACCCATTTTTCATCTTCTTGCCAAAGAATTAAACTAGCATTTTTAGCCGTACCTCTTGGGGCCAACCCTTCCAGAATTTTTGCAGCAGTCCATTCTGGACGTAAAAACTGACGACCAAGATTATTGGCCGCTGCTAAGTCAATCTGGTCGAATCTGAGTGTACTGCGCCCAGAAGTAGAGAACCAATCAAAAGATAAATTAGTCGGCTCATCCGTTACTCTAAGATTATTAACATCTAGCTTAATATGAGGATTTTTCGCGCTATATTTCGCTTTTATTGCGGGAGAAAGACTATATTCATCACCATTTTTGAACGCCAACTCAAGCTCGGAGGACGCCAATTGAATGGAGACATCTTTACCGACTAAGAAATCCAACCACAAATCCCCTCCTAATTGCACCTCAGTCAGCGTAGGAATTTTCTCAAACAATGAAAGACTAGAAGGCAACGGAGTTTTAGGGAGATGTAATACCATCTGCATGCGATAGTCATCAAACAAACTTAAAGAATTAGAGAGTCGAGCGTTTAACGTGAATGCCTCAGGATTATTATCAAGGTACATTTCAGCGCTCAGCGAGGATTGGCTCTGTTGTTGAAATACATTTGCGGAAGGAATACTTATGCGATGCGGTCCAAATTCATCACTATCAACTGAAATGCTAGCATTAAGAATTGACAAGTATTTTTGAGTGGCAAGGTAGTCCAAGACCCGCTCCACACCTACACCAGCATTACTGTCTGTTTTACTCAAAGCACCTTTAAGCTGCCACAGCCCTTGTCTCTCCTGCAGAGCAACCGCTGGTTTGACAAATCGTACATAGGTAAATTGCGGCGTTAGGGTAAGAAGGGATTTAACGCTGTCTAGCCTCACCCTAAGCTCATCAATCGATACGATGACTTGCTCATCACTTTCGACACGCAATCCTTCAACTGAAACAGTAGGATCAAGGCCTTCGAGCTGTCCATCAATACGTTTCAGTGTTACCGGATAACCGGTAATTTGCGAAAGATTGTTTTCTATCTGAGGACGGTAATAATCTAAATAAGGTAAAGCATATTTAATACCGTATGTGAGCATAGCTAAAGTGGCCGTAAATACGACAGCCACCCAAAAAATTACGATGATCGATTTGCGTAATAGCAACACCATCTAGCTAAGCTCTCCTACTATCTTAAGACAACATCATATTGATCTTGTGTATAAACTGAATCCACTTGGAAACGAATCGTCTTACCTATAAAGGCCTCCAACTCTGCTACGGCCACACTTTCTTCATCTAAAAACCGTTCTACCACAGCAACCGAAGCCAGCACAGTATAAGTTTGTGAGTCGTAAGCCCTATCGGCACGCAAAATTTCTCGAAATACTTCATAACACACTGTTTCAGGGGTTTTAACCAAACCACTACCACGACAAGATCGACAAGGCTCACATAGGGTTTGCCCTAAACTCTCACGGGTTCGCTTACGAGTCATTTCCACTAAGCCTAGCTCAGAAACGCCAGTAATCTTGGTTTTCGCGTGATCTTGGTCAAGAATCTTTTCAAGCATCCGCAGTACCTGACGCTTATGCTCTTCATCTTCCATATCGATAAAGTCAATGA
This sequence comes from Marinomonas sp., assembly GCF_039940335.1. Classification (GTDB taxonomy): domain Bacteria; phylum Pseudomonadota; class Gammaproteobacteria; order Pseudomonadales; family Marinomonadaceae; genus Marinomonas. Next base: position 207,269 of record NZ_JBDVGW010000010.1, read on the forward strand.
TGATGATTCCACCAAGATTTCGCAATCTCAGTTGTCGACCAATGGCCGTTGCCGCCTCTAAATTCGTCTTGTAAATGGTTTCTTCTAAGTTACGACTGCCAACAAAAGCCCCAGTATTGACATCAATTGTGGTCATAGATTCCGTTTGTTCAACCAATAGATAACCGCCTGACTTTAGCTGCACTTTACGATCCAAAGCTTTGTGGATTTCATCCTCAACGCTATATAAGTCAAAAATTGGACGCTCGCCTGGGTAATATTCGATGCTATTGGTTAACTCTGGAATGAAGTCTTCCGCAAAAGTACGCAATTTAGTGTAGTTTTCTTTAGAATCGATGCGTATTTTTTCGGTGGTTAAACTGACCAAGTCTCGCATGGTACGTAGGTGTAGTGGCAAATCTTCATAAATCACAGAAGGTGCTTTAGCCGTTTTAATACGCTTTTTAACCGATTGCCATAGACGCGTTAAAAACTTAATGTCGGCCAATATCTCTTCTTCACCAGCACGTTCTGCCGCAGTACGTAAGATATAACCATTATTTTCATCTGCTTCCGTCAAAGCGCTAGATACCAGAGATTTCAAACGCTCTCTTTCCGCTTCATCTTCTATACGTTGACTCACCCCCACATGGGCTTGATCTGGCATATAAACAAGATAACGCGAAGGTATCGAAAGATGTGTTGTTAAACGAGCCCCTTTACTACTAATAGGGTCTTTGGTGACTTGCACGACCAACGATTGCCCTTCTCTAAGGTAGTCACCTATTTGCTCACTTGGGTTCACCGCGTCTCGATCGACGACTTCTGAGACATGTATAAAAGCAGCTCTTTCCAAACCGATGTCCACGAAAGCCGCCTGCATACCCGGCAAGACTCTAACAACCTTACCTTGATAGATATTACCGACAATGCCCTTGCGGCTAGAACGCTCAATGTAAACTTCTTGCAAAACCCCATTTTCTACAAGGGCAACGCGTATTTCCATGGGGGTGACATTAATTAATACATCTTCACTCACGGCACATTTCCTCTAGAGATTGAATTCCAAATTGGGTTAATAATTGTGATGTTTCATACAAAGGCAGGCCAACCACGGCGGAATAGGATCCGGACATGTGGGTCACAAACAACGACCCTAAACCTTGGATGGCGTAAGAGCCTGCTTTATCAACAGGTTCACCCGTACGCCAATATTGCTCAATCTCCACATCAGATATTGAGCGAAAAGACACTTGGGTAACGATATTTTCAGCGACTAACTGATCAAGATTTTGATCACAAAGACAAATGGAGGTCATCACTTGATGAGAGCGACCAGATAACTTACGCAACATGACCTTTGCTTCAGCTATATCTTGAGGCTTACCTAAAATCTCACCATCAATGACAACAGAAGTGTCTGAGGCAATAAACACTGTTTTTTGAATAGATGGGCGGGCTTGCTTGTAACGCCCCAATGAAGCCTTAGCTTTTTCTTTAGCCATACGTATTACATAAGTTTCTGCGGTTTCATCTTTCAACGGGGTTTCATCAATATCTGCTGGCAAAACATCAAAGGATGGTACGATCAGAGAGAGCAGTTCTTTTCTTCTAGGTGACGCCGAAGCTAACACAATCATGTTTAATCCTAACGAATGGCGTAAATACGTCGCACACTACGCAAAACAACAAATGACCAAGGCCAAAGTAAACCGGTTATGATGGCTGGCATAAAGATCATCAGTGTGGGTTCTGCATGGCCTAAATAGTGGTCAATCCAAAAGTCCACCAACTGGTTCATACTTACAAGCGCCGCTACAAATACACCTTGTTGCCAACGGTGATACATGCGCAAGCGTTTATAAAACAATGCGCAGGCATAAGCGATGACCACATAAGTCAAAGAGTGCTGCCCTATAATTCCACCTTGAAGTAAATCAACCATCAAACCAAGAAACCAAGCAAGGCCAGCACCAAAACGGAATGGCAGAGCAATTACCCAATACAGGATAACCAGCAAGGCCCACTCTGGACGGTACCAGATTAACTGCTCAGGAAAAGTCATTGCCTCCAGCATTAAAGCAATAAGCAAGGTAATTGAAAAAACTAGAATAGGCTTCATTAACGTTCTACCTGAGGAGGGTCAATTAACATGACATGTCGGCTGCGCCCTAATTGTGCCAAGGGCACCACATCAATATCGGCATACGCTTTACCCGGCACATGGGCCACACTGCGCACGACACCTACAGGGTATCCACTTGGAAAACGTTCATCCAAACCCGATGTGGTTAAGATATCGCCTTTCTTAATATCCACTGAATGAGGCACGCTTAATAAGGTCATTTTCTTTAAATCACCTGTGCCCGATAAGATGCTTCGAAAGCCTGTGCGAGACAGTTGTACTGGTACAAAATGGCTTGCATCGGCGATGAGCAACACTCGACTACTGTAAGCGGCCGTTTCAACCACTTGCCCTAGCACACCGGTAGCATCCAAAACAGCTTGGCCAACATAAGCCCCGGAAGAAAAACCCTTATCAATGAGAATTTTATGACTGTAAGCATTTTGGTCAAAGCCAATTACCTCAGCCATCACAATTTTTTCATCTACTCGCTGGGAGGCATCCAGTAACTCGCGAAGGCGTACGTTTTCGGCTCGTAAAGCATTAAGCTTTTGCAATTGACTGCGTAGCATAAGCACTTCAGCGTTTAGCTTGTTGTTATCGTTAACCAAACCTTCACGACTGGCTAAGTGCTCACTAGACCAATAAAAGATTTTTTGCGGGGTATTTACGACAACTTGAATAGGCGTCACGATTAACGTGAGATAGGGTCTAATCGCGGAAAAAGCAGAATAACGAATGTCTGCAAAAATCATAAAAATCGACAAGACCACCAGCACGAAGGTCCTCGTGCTGGAGATTTTGCCTTTAAAGTAAAGCGAGTTTTTAATGACCTACTCCTCAGCCTTACTCGTTATCAGCCGTAAACAATTCTGAGGCATGTTTGTCCATCATTTCTAGCGCCATACCGCCACCACGAGCCACACAAGTAAGAGGGTCATCCGCAACAATCACAGGTAAGCCAGTTTCTTCACTGATCAGACGGTCAATCTCGCGCAACAATGCACCACCACCGGTAAGAACTAGGCCTGTTTCACCGATATCGGCCGCCAACTCTGGTGGAGATTGCTCTAGCACACCTTTGACCGCTTGAACGATTTGTGCCAATGGCTCTTGCAAAGCCTCCAAGATTTCGGTGCTGTGCAAAGTGAAAGAACGAGGAATGCCTTCAGCTAAGTTACGGCCACGCACATCAATTTGTAACTCTTCGCCAGTTTTGTAGGCCATACCAATTTCAGTTTTAATGCGCTCTGCTGTCGCATCACCGATTAAGCTACCATATTGACGACGCACGTAAGTCGTAATCGCTTCATCAAAGCGGTCACCACCCACTCGGATGGATTCGGATGTCACAATACCATTCAGAGAGATGATGGCAATTTCTGTAGTACCACCACCAATATCGATCACCATAGAACCGGATGCTTCAGCAACCGGTAAACCGGCGCCAATCGCTGCCGCCATTGGCTCTTCAATAATATAAACTTCACGAGCGCCTGCGCCTAATGCCGACTCTTTGATCGCACGACGTTCAACTTGGGTAGATTTACAAGGGACACACACTAGAACACGTGGACTTGGCTTTAACATGCTGTTCTCATGAACACGAGAAATGAAGTATTGCAGCATTTTTTCAGTAACGTGAAAGTCGGCAATAACACCATCTTTCATTGGGCGAATGGCCGTAATATTTCCAGGCGTTCTACCTAACATACGTTTCGCATCAGTACCGACTGACGCCACCGTTTTTTGGTTGCCATTATGACGAATTGCCACCACAGAAGGCTCATCAAGCACAATGCCACGGTCACGGACATAAATAAGGGTATTGGCTGTCCCTAAATCGATTGACAAATCGCTTGAAAACATTCCCCTGATTTTCTTAAACATGAATTCTTTCACCCTGATAAATACGAAACGAACAGCTTGAAAATGTAACAATCGCGCGCTCATTGGGCAAGCCGAATACTGTAAATATGTGAAAACACTTGCTCTATTTTATTGTTTCTGCGTATTTTTTTAATTTATTGCCATCCTTAAGAGTTTTTCGAGCAGTTATCTTTCTCGGCAATCAACTAAACGTTACAATAGTCGGCATTTACGACCATCCAAAATCAGGTGAAACATGTCCATAGACAAACAAGACGTGCAAAAAATTGCTCATCTCGCCCGCCTCGCATTGAGCGAAGATGATGCCGAACAATACCAACAGTCACTTTCTAGCGTACTGTCGCTGGTTGAACAGATGCAATCAGTCGACACAGATGGGGTTGAGCCTCTGTCTAACCCTCTTGAAAGCACCCAAAGATTACGTGACGACGTGGTCACCGAAGAAAATAGACGTGATGATTTTCTTGCTAATGCTCCGCTAAGCGAAGCCGGCCTATTTTTAGTACCTAAAGTCATCGATTAAGAAGAGCTTATTATGTTTCAACAAAACATCGCGACCTTAGCGCAGCAACTGCGTAACAAAGAGATTTCCAGTGTTGAGCTAACCCAACACTTTTTACAACGCATTAGCCAATTTGACGAAAATTTAAACAGCTTCATCACGGTCAGTGAGTCTCAAGCCCTAGAGCAAGCCAAAGCCGCCGACGCCATTTTGAGCCAAGGCAAAGGGAATAATTTAACGGGCATCCCCATTGCCCACAAAGATCTATTTTGTACCCAAGGCACTTTGACTACTTGCGGCTCAAAAATGCTGAACAACTTCATCCCCCCTTATGAGTCCACCGTAACCCAGCGTTTAGCACAAGCGGGCACGGTCACGTTAGGCAAAACCAATATGGATGAATTTGCCATGGGTTCTTCCAACGAGAACAGTTTTTATGGTGCCGTAAAAAACCCATGGAACCTTGATACCGTTCCAGGTGGTTCATCAGGCGGGTCCGCTGCAGCGGTAGCCGCAGGTTTAGCCATAGCAGCGACAGGCACGGACACAGGCGGCTCTATACGCCAGCCCGCTTCTTTTTGCGGCATCACAGGTCTAAAACCAACTTATGGCCGAGTATCTCGTTTTGGTATGATCGCGTACGCTTCAAGCCTTGACCAAGCCGGCCCAATGGCCAAAAGTGCGGAAGATTGCGCCCACATGCTACAAGCCATGGCAGGCTTCGATCAAAATGATTCAACCTGTTCCGAAACCGCTACCGACGACTATATCAGCAACTTAAACTCACCTTTAAGCGGTCTGAAGATCGGCTTACCAAAAGAGTATTTTGGTGATGGCCTTGATTCGAACGTTGCAAAAATCATCATGGATGCCGTAAAAGAGTTTGAAAAACTTGGGGCTACCGTGAAAGAGATCTCCCTACCAAACTTACAGTTGAGCATTCCAGCCTATTACGTCATTGCACCCTCTGAAGCATCTTCCAACCTCTCTCGCTTTGATGGTGTACGCTTTGGTCATCGCTGTGAAAACCCTAAAGACTTAATGGACATGTACACTCGTAGCCGTGCTGAAGGTTTTGGAACTGAGGTGCAAAAGCGCATCATGGTGGGCACTTACGCTTTGTCGGAAGGTTACTACGATGCCTACTACTTGAAAGCGCAACGTATTCGCCGCTTAATCAAGCAAGATTTTGTGAGCGCATTGGAAGAAGTCGATGTCATCATGGGACCTGTTGCACCCACCACTGCCTTTGAATTAGGCAGCAAAACCAGTGATCCTGTTGCCATGTACCTTGAGGATATTTACACCCTATCCGTCAATCTCGCCGGTATTCCTGCCATGTCTGTACCCGCTGGTTTCTCCGAAAAAATGCCTGTTGGCTTACAGATTATGGGCAACTACTTTAGCGAAGCGAAACTGCTAAATATTGCTCATCAGTACCAGCAAGTTACTGACTGGCACACACAAACACCTAACATGGCGAAAGGAGCATAACAATGAATTGGGAAGTCGTTATAGGCCTTGAGATTCACGCTCAACTGGCCACTAAATCAAAGTTATTTTCTGGCGCAGCCGTTGGTTTTGGTGCTGAGCCAAACACGCAGACCACTCTTGTCGATCTTGGCATGCCTGGCGCATTGCCCGTTTTCAACAAAGAAGCGCTACGCATGGCCGTTATGTTTGGTCATGCGATTAATGCTGAAATTGGTATGACCTCCGTTTTTGCACGCAAAAACTATTTCTACCCAGATTTGCCAAAAGGCTACCAAACCAGCCAAATGGACCACCCTATCGTTGGTATTGGCCATCTGGATGTTACCTTAGAAGATGGCACAACAACCCGAGTGGGTATCACTCGCGCTCACCTAGAAGAAGATGCAGGCAAATCCTTGCATGAAGACTTCCAAGGCATGACAGGTATAGACCTGAATCGCTCAAGCACACCGCTGCTGGAAATCGTCTCTGAGCCCGACATTCGCTCAGCAAAAGAAGCGGTAGCTTATGTCAAAATGATTCACTCTATTGTGACTTATTTGGGAATCTGTGATGGCAACATGGCAGAAGGCTCCATGCGTTGCGACATTAACTTATCTTTGCGTCCAAAAGGACAAAAAGAGTATGGCACTCGCACCGAGATCAAAAACGTCAACTCTTTCCGCTTCATTGAGAAAGCCATTTACACTGAAATTGAACGCCAGGCCGACATCCTAGAAGACGGTGGGCGCATTATTCAAGAAACCCGTCTGTACGATCCTGAGCTTAACGAAACTCGCAGCATGCGTTCGAAAGAAGACGCGAACGATTACCGCTACTTTCCATGCCCAGACTTACTCCCTATCGTGTTAACTCAAGAGTATGTGGACCAAATTAAGAGCACACTACCTGAGTTACCAAACCAAAAAGCCACTCGTTTTCAAAATGAACTTAACCTAAGCGAATATGATGCCAGCGTGCTGTCATCTTCTCGCCCTTTAGCCGATTACTTTGAGCAAGCGAATAGCATTACTAAAGATGCGAAATTAACGGCCAACTGGGTAATGGGTGAACTGAGCAAATTATTGAACCAAGCTCAGCTTGACATCAATGAATCACCGGTTTCTGCGGACGCCTTTGGCACGTTACTACAACGTATTAAAGACAACACCATTAACGGCAAAACAGCCAAAGATGTGTTGCAAGCAATGTGGGACGGTGAAGGTTCAGCTGATGACATCATTGAAGCCAAAGGCTTAAAGCAGGTAACAGACACGGGCGCGATCGAAGAAATGATTCAAGCCATTCTGGACGCCAATACCGCTCAGGTTGAACAGTATCGTAGCGCCGAAGCGGATAAACAGAAGAAAATGATTGGCTTCTTTGTTGGGCAAGTCATGAAAGCCTCTCAGGGCAAAGCCAACCCGGCCATAGTGAATCCTATTCTAGCGAAAATGCTAAAAGGTTAATTTTCTAGTCGCACAAAAAAGCACTGCCTAGGCAGTGCTTTTTTTATACATTTTTCGGCTAAATACCAACCACTTGATCACGCCCTAGACGCTTAGCTTCATATAAATGGTCATCCGCAATACGAATAGCTTCCTCGAAGGTCTTGCCCTCCAAACCACAAACACCAACACTGCAAGTCAGCGTAATTTTTGCTTCCGTAAGCTCTAACTCTCTTAAAGACTGCAAAAAAACGTTCAATTCTTTTATTAGCTCGTCTCCAGAGCGATTTGCTATGACGCAAAACTCTTCACCACCAAAACGACTTACTAGATAATCAGGGAAAGCGGCTTTAATTACTTGCGCAATAGACTCAATAAGCACGTCTCCCACCACATGACCATACGCATCGTTCTTTGACTTAAAGTGATCAATATCTAGCATAACAACAGAGGCGCCAGCTTCTGCATTAGCCGATTTCCGATAGAACTTTTCACCTTCTTCAAACAAATAACGGCGATTATACAGCTTGGTAAGCGCATCAAGATTGGCAAGATCACGAATGGTCTCAAGCATCTCTTGAGCCTCTAAGTTGTGAACCACACGACAATGAAACTCTTCATGGTAAAAAGGCTTTTTCAAAAAGTCATTGGCGCCGCTTTTAATAAATTTCGCCGACAGTGAACTATCACCTTCTGCAGAAAGCCCGATAATCACCAAGTCCTGGAATCGAGAGTTGTATCTGAGCATGCGCACCAACTCATACCCATTCACCAATGGCATATTAAAGTCAGTGATCAGCATACGAATTTCGTCATCTGCTTCTAATTGAGCCAAGGCTTCTTGTCCGTTTTCCGCCTCGATCACCTGAAAGCGATATTGTTCAAGCAAATGCTTAATAAAATGACGACTGGTGATGGAGTCTTCTGCTACAAGAACTTTTATGTCTTTATTCTTTTTTAAGCGTTCAATGACTTTAATAACGTGATTAAAAGAGTAGCGACTGTCCTTAGTGATGTAATCTAGCACCCCCTTATTCAGCAGACTTAATCGCAACTTATCATCAAAGTTGCCAGTCAGTACGACACAAGGTAATTTTTTGTCGAGCACTAGGTCTACTATTTCGCCGTTTTCGGCATCCGGTAGGTTCAGATCGACAATGGCCGCATAAAAATCGTCGTGCGCTGCAAGCTGCCCTTCAGCCTCTTTGTAGCAAGAGCACAAAACTGGCAAAAAACCTGGTTTCTGACTAAGCAAATGCTTTAGTACCTTTAAAACAACAGGACTGTCTTCCACAACGAGAATTTTGTGTTCCATATGCTGACCGCCACAACCTTGATATGTAAATATTTGTATCGTATTGTCTCTAATTATCCCCTATCCCAAGAGAATGCGATACTCTAAAATTTTCATTAGAGTAATGAAAATGTAAAAATACTACAAATTTAACTGCTTGTTTTTAATAGCCTCTTTAACTCACACTAAAAACCAAAGGATTTTTTGAAATGGAATGCAGATCCAAGTGCGGCGCCTGTTGCATTGCCCCATCCATTAGCTCTGCAATTCCAGGCATGCCACACGGTAAACCTGCAGGTGAACGCTGCGTTCAATTATTGGACGATGCTCGTTGCGCTATTTTTGGCTCTACTGAACGGCCTGATGTGTGCCGGGATTTTATGCCCGACATTGATATTTGCGGCAATACAAAACAACAAGCAATTGATACCATTAGTTTTTTAGAAGTTGCAACCCACTCCCCCTCTCTTTTATCAAAAGGAAGTATGAATGAGACAGAATAAACGCTTACTTGCCGCTATAGCTGCTGCAGCTTTTTTAAGTGCCTGCTCCTCACCCAACCCAAAAACCAGTCAGATTGTACCTCCTAGCGAGTCTCAAATTGAGAGCAGCGTTAACCAACAAGTGGCTTTAATGCTGAATTCCTTTACCCCTGTAGCAGGGCAAGCTCTTCCAAACAATACCGTGCTAGAAGCCTATAAAGCACGTGATCACAACCCTATTTGGATTGAAAACAATGCCATCAACATGTCTATTTATAAGCTGGTTGATATTTTGGAAAGCTCTTCAAGCCATGGCTTAAATCCAGTCCATTACCACACAAATATCATCAAAGAATATCTGGCCATCAATCAGCCCAACCAACAACAACTGGCAGAAATGGATGTTATCAGCACCATTGCTCTAGCAAGCTACGCACACGACCTTAGTAATGGACGCTACGAACCGCAATTAATTGATAGCAACTGGCAACTCGATGCACCAAGCGACCATTGGAAGGATCTATTATTTCTAGAATCTGCCACAGACATGGTAAACACCCTACCTTTATTAGCGCCTAGAAGCCCTCAATACCAAGTATTACAAAAATGGCTAGTCTATTATCAAGACCTAGCAAAGAAAGAAAATGACATACTAGTCAGCCCTGGCGTACCACTGTCCATTGGCGATGAGGGCCCGAGAGTTGCTCAATTAAGAGCAAGACTTGTGCAACTTGGAGACATTCGTTTCTCAACGCGAAAAGTCGATGAAGAAGCATTTGATAAGCGACTACAACATGCGTTAATGAACTTCCAGCAACGACATCGCCTTGTCGCTGACGGCGCAGCAGGTTCAAAAACTATTCAAATGCTAAACGTGCCATTAAGCAAACGTGCCAATCAAATTTCCTATAATTTGGAAAGATGGCGCTGGCTTCCAAGTGAATTAGAAGCCAACCGTGCTTGGGTTGACCTCACCAACTACAGTGTCGACCTTTTCTTCAATGGTGAACGCACCACCATGAAAGTAGTTATTGGTAAAGCCGAACGTAAGACCCCTGTATTTAAAGGTTTAATGACTTATATGGTTACCAATCCAACTTGGCGAGTTCCACAGCGTATCGCCCGGGAGAATTTATTACCTAAGATTCAAAAAGACCCTGAATATCTTACTCGTTACGGCTATAAGGTGTATTCAAGCTGGAGCATAGGGGCGAAGGTCATAGACCCAGCTACCATTAATTGGCAAGCTATGCGGCCAGAAAAACTGTCTTATCGCTTCGAACAAGAGGCTGATGAAAGCAATGCCCTCGGCCAATATAAATTCATGTTCCCAAACAAAAATGAAATCTACCTTCACGATTCCCCAGCCAAACACCTATTCAGAGAAAGCTCTCGTGCCTTTAGTTCCGGCTGTATTCGTTTAGAAAAGCCAGATGAATTTGCCCAAGCGCTCTTAAAAGGCAGCAAACAGGGTAAGTCTCTGGCAGCTACTCTTAGCAGCCAAACCACCACGGTAATTTCTCTACCAACCTATTTGCCAGTGTACTTGGTATATTTAACTGTGGTTCCGAACGCCAATGGCATGCCGGAATTCAGAGAAGACATTTATGAGCGCGATGAGCTCATGGAGGAAGCAATGGGTTACCACGCGTTTAAAACGACAGAATCTATCTAGTGATAAATAATGACAACCCTAAACCTAGTAGGCTCAGGGTTGTCATAACACTCAAAATTTAATGAACGATAATGCAGACAGTAATCTCTTCCCTGTCATGGTAAAGGTGCTTGATTTGATATTGATAACCGACACCCGCTTGCGTCAAAAGCGTTTCAATCTTCTCTAGACAAAGCATAACTTCTTGGTATCGCTTCTTCATTGGTAACTTCAGGTTAAAAATGGCACGACGAGTCCAACCACTTGCCAGCCAATGAGCCATCAATTCTGCCACTTTTATCGGCCTTTCCACCATGTCACAAACTAGCCAATCCACCGTATAGGGTGGCTCATACTTAAAACCATCCGCTTTTTCGTGTTCAACTAGCCCTGTGCTCATGAGCTCTTTCTGCATGGGACCATTATCAATGGCAATTACATGAATGCCTTTTTTCACGAATTGATAAGTCCAACCACCTGGAGCTGCACCTAAATCAACTGCCGTCATTCCTTCAATCAGGTTAGCTTCACGCATGCGCTCAGGAACAAACTGCAAAAAAGCTTCTTCCAGCTTAAGCGTTGAGCGACTAGGACCTGCTGCTGGGAAGCGAAGGCGACGAATCCCCATAGGAAATTCACTACGACAGCGGTCGTAGGAGACTCCCAAGTAGGCTTCCTCACCACTCAATAAAAATACATGATGATGAACACCGACCGCTTTATTGCGCATCACTCCAGATTTTTTCCACCCTTGCTTTAAAGGCTTATCTAATTTTTTGATCAAACCAGAGAGAGATTTGGCGTCATTAGTATCGGCGGTATCAATCATCACATCTTGAGCTAAGGGCAATTCTCTTGCCGCTTCAAGAAGCGACTCAACCCGTGCCCCAGCCGCTAACTCAATCACATCATTAACCGCTATAATTTGGCGTGCGAAAATAAGCTTATTAAAGTCTAGCTGCGCTATTAAGCGCTCTCCAGCATCTGGCTCAGCAAAGTTGTACACAACATATCCAGCATCCTGGATCACGCTAGCGTAACCATAAAAGCCTTTCGCACTAGATACATCTGCAAGTTCAGCCGCACAGTCTTTCTCGAAACCTTGACGGCAATAAACCAAAATATTTTTCATTAAATTTCCTTCTCAGCTTTAGACAAAAGCCGAGCCAGTGTTATTACTTGTGTTGAGGCCAACTTAAATTAGCCTCTTTAAAATGATCATCAATAAAACTTGATAATTCTTGACTAAAGAGCTCTCCGCCAAAAGGCGCACTCACATACTGCTTACGCTCGCCTTGCCATTCAAAACTTAAGCGATAAGCGTGTAGATAACCTCGATCTGCAGGATCACCTGCATAACGTTCATCGCCATGTATAGGGGCGCTTAAGCTTTTTAATGCGACTCTTAACTGGTGTGTCTTACCCGTCAATGGACGCAAGAAGAATACTCTAACATCTTGAAAATGCTTAGAAAAAAACTGTGTCCTAGCTAGATTTTCGACACCCTTTGTCAACCGCCACTGGCCTCTTCGACTCGGTTCCATACCACCAATGACAGAGCCCTGCTTTTTCTTTGGCTTACGTTTAGAAAGCGCAACATAACGCTTTTCTATACTATGTGCCTCAAACATCGCCCCAAAGGTGGCGGCTGCTTTACTATGACAAGCCACGATCAATAAACCTGACGTCATTTTATCCAATCGATGGACAGGATAAAAAGTCTGTTCGGGGTATTGGCCCGCCAAGCTTCTCATAACTCCAGCGTCAGTCGATTCACTGTGAAAACTCATTCCAGCAGGTTTCGTAATCACCCAATAATCATCACTACGATAAACAACTGAAATCAAATGAGCCTCACAACGCAAAATAAGGGAAAAAGCCGGTAGCCAACAAGTTTATCCACAGACTTAGTGGACAACTCATATGTCAACCAGGAAAATAAAAAAAACTCTCTTTTGTGTTTTTTAGCCTGTGCAAAACACTCTTTAGCTCTCTAAAACAGTAGGCTTATGAGCCTAGTACTTTCTCTCAGCTCTCATCACGCCGTGCTATCACTTGAAAAGCAAAACAAGGCCTATACAAATGTTTTCGCGGATTCTACAGAAAACCTTTTACCTTTCCTAGGAATTGGCTCAGTTTAACCTACTTTGGACTTTTTCTACTGCTCGTTGCACTGATGCATCACCCAATAATGAATGACATAGATGGGATCATCATATTTAGCCTTTTCCCTCTCAAACTAAATCAAGACAATCATTAAGAGGTAAACAAGATTAAAAGACATCAAAATGAGAAATTTAAATAGCAACTTGTAAGAAGATGAGTGTTTAGAGGCAGACAACTAAGCGAAATTTACGTATCCTTCGCACCCAATAAGTGCACAAATAGAAGTATTGGCATAGATATTGATAGATACCAGATAATTCTAAAATACTTTAAATAAAGGGATTAATTTTCTGACCGAATGGATCATTTTCTTGCATGGTCAATAATAAAACAACCAGTTTGCACTATAATAGTGCTTGAGTTGGTTTATTTAGATATAGCCCACCATTCCGTTTTGAACTGGTGATTTAACTCGATAAAAATAGATTATTCCCTATTTTCATCTAAAGCCTTAACTGTAGAGATAACACAGTGTCGCAGACGTTAGAACAGCATAACCTTACAGCCAGACTTGAATTAGTCGAGTTGACGAAACAATATCCTGGCTGTCTTGCTAATGACCGCATTAGCCTGTCCCTTAAGCCTGGTGAAATTCATGCCTTACTAGGTGAAAACGGTGCTGGAAAAAGCACCCTTGTAAAATCTATTTATGGCGTGGTCTCGCCAGATACTGGTGACATTCTTTGGAATGGTAAGCAGGTGGAAATTAAATCGCCTTCCACAGCAAGAGACCTTGGCATCGGCATGGTTTTTCAACATTTCTCATTATTTGAAACCTTGACCGTCTGCCAAAACATCGAATTATGTTTGAGTAAAAAACAACTTTCTCAAATTGGCCACCTTGGCAATAAAATCACCGAACTTTCAAAAGAATATGGTCTAGATGTAGACCCTGACCGGTATGTACACTCATTATCTATCGGAGAAAGACAGCGAGTCGAGATAATGCGATGTTTGGTCCAATCGGTCAAACTTCTTATTTTAGATGAGCCGACTTCTGTATTAACACCTCAAGAAGTCAGTGGCCTGTTTGGCGTATTACGCACTCTCGCAAAAGAAGGTTGCAGCATTCTATTTATCAGTCACAAACTTCATGAAGTTACTGAGATTTGTGATCAAGCCACCATTTTGCGTGGCGGCAAAGTGGTAGACACCTGTGCCCCATCTGAAGAAACACCAGCGTCAATCGCCAAAATGATGGTTGGCGACTTAGCCGAGCAAGAAGCCGGCTACTCTAAAAAGCAAGGAACGAAAACAGCTTTTGCGATTAATAAGCTATCCCTTGCTGCCAAACAACCCTTTGGTACCGCGCTTAAAGACATTTGCCTAGACCTTAAAGCGGGTGAGATTTTGGGCATCGCAGGTGTCGCGGGCAATGGTCAAGATGAATTAATGGCAATTATCAGCGGTGAAGACTCTCGCAACGTCAAAGACTCCCTCACCCTTGAAACACTGTCCATTGGTCATTTGAGTGCCGGAGACCGCCGTCAATTGGGAATCGCGTATGTTCCCGAAGAACGTTTAGGTCGTGGTGCGGTTCCCGATATGAGCTTGACAGAAAACACATTGCTCACCCATAGCAAGGGCTTTGTGAAGAATGGACTCGTGCAATGGCAATCTTTAAAAGACTACGCCAACCGCTTAATTGATCAATACAAGGTTAAGTGTCATGGTGAGTTTTCCGAAGCCAAGAGCTTAAGTGGCGGCAACCTTCAGAAATTCATTATGGGGCGTGAGATCGGCCAAAACCCTAAAGTACTGATTTGTGCTCACCCAACTTGGGGAGTAGATGTGGGGGCCGCCCTCACCATACATCAGGCATTATTAGAGTTAAGAGACCAAGGCGCCGCGATCTTGTTGGTATCAGAAGACATTGATGAGCTTTTTCTGTTGGCAGATCGCATGGCCGCGGTGTGTGATGGTTATTTATCGCCCTTGGTACAAACCGAGCAAACTAGTATTGATCAAATAGGACAATGGATGGCCGGTACTTTTATTAATTCAACCACGGAGACTGTTGCATGATCCGTATCCAAGCTCGTACAGAACCGAGCACCTTCATGTCTTTTGCCTCACCTTTGCTGGCCATTACTTTTACCTTAATATTTGGCTTTGTGCTTTTTACCACCCTCGGTAAAGACCCACTTCAAGCGATGCATTTATTACTCATTGCCCCTCTTTCTGACAGCTATAACATTGGTGAAATGTTCGTCAAAATGGGCCCCTTGCTACTTTGTGCGGTTGGCTTGTCTTTGTGTTACCGGGCGAATATGTGGAATATTGGGGCTGAGGGCCAGCTTCTGGCTGGCGCCTTAGGTGGCTCCGCGGTGGCGCTTTATTTCATTGATTCGGACTCCTTTATTGCTCTACCTCTAACCTTGCTCGCCGGTATTATTTCTGGCATGGCATGGGCCGCACTTCCGACCTTCTTGAAATTACGCTTTAACTCGAACCTGATTCTGACCACCATCATGTTCAATTACATCGCCCTCTACCTGCTTATTTGGGCAGTAAATGGACCACTAAGAGATCCCGATGGCTTTGGTTTTCCTGAATCGGCTATTTTCTCCGACAATACCTTGCTACCAACTTTGCTCGATAGTGGACGTATTCACTTAGGGGTTCTATTCGCCATTATCTGTGCATTGATTGCTTGGTTTATTTTGAGTAAAACCCATCTAGGCTTCCAGATCCGCGTGTTTGGCGCAGATGAGCCCGCCGCTCGCTATGCAGGCTTTAAAGGCAAAAACATCAGTTGGTTTGTGATGTTGTTTGCCGGCGCACTAGCTGGCCTTGCAGGAGTTGGTGAAGTGACAGGCCCTATTGGCCAGTTAGTTCCAAACGTTTCCCCTGGTTATGGCTACTCGGCCATCATTGTGGCGTATTTGGCTCGATTACACCCATTAGGGGCCATTGTCGCGGCGGTTTTCCTTGCGGTGCTTTATATGGGTGGCGACTTGGCCCAAATTGAAATGGGCATACCGATTGCCGTGATTGGCATGTTCCAAGGTGTGTTGCTATTTTTCCTGTTGGCTTGTGATTTTTTCATCCGCAACCGCTTAACTTTTACTCATCAGAATGCTGCCTAGGAGCTTGTTGTGGACGCTGATTTAATTGTTCAAATATTGTTCGCCGCCATTAAAACTGGCACCCCATTGTTGTTTATCGCCTTAGGGGAAGTGATTTGTGAAAAGTCGGGCATTTTAAACCTAGGTCAAGAAGGCATGATGCTGATGGGCGCAGTTGTGGGCTTCCTTGCAGCCTACTCCACCGGCAACGCTGGCTTTGGTGTACTGGGTGCTATCGCCATGGGCAGTGTTATGAGCCTCATTTTTGCTGTGTTAGTACTACAATTGGGTGCCAACCAAGTCGCTACCGGCTTAGCCCTTACTATTTTTGGTACCGGTTTAAGTGCTTTCATTGGTTCGGGTGTCGTTGGCCAAACCATTCAAGGTTTCCAACCTATCGCCATTCCTTACCTATCGGACATTCCTTATCTTGGTCGTATTCTGTTTAACCACGATATTATTGTTTACCTGTCTTTCGTATTAACGGGCGTTATTGCATATGTGGCAAACAAAACACGCATTGGCTTGGTTTTAAAAGCCGTGGGTGAAAACCCTCATGCGGCCAACGCTATAGGCATTAAGGTGTTAAGAGTGCGTTATCTTGCCATCATGTTTGGTGGCGGCATGGCGGGCTTAGCGGGCGCTTATATGTCTTTGGTGTACACACCAATGTGGGTGGAAAATATGACCGCAGGACGCGGCTGGATTGCCCTAGCACTGGTTGTATTTGCTTCCTGGCGAATTGGTAACATTATGCTAGGGGCTTACCTATTTGGTTTTGCCAGCATTATGCATCTGGTATTACAAGGTATTGGTTGGTCGATCTCTCCAAACTTGCTCGCGATGCTGCCTTATGTGGCTACGGTAGTGGTGATGGTGATCATCAGCGCGGATCAATTTAAAGAAAAACTATTAGCCCCAAGATCTTTAGGCAAACCTTTTGACCCTAGACAAATGGCTTAATCGTATTATAACTAACCTTTCTCATTCATGAGAAAATCATCGCCTTCGGGCACCAAAGGAGCGAAATATGAAATTGAAAAGTTTATTGCTTGGTATTGGTCTACTAGTGGGAGTGGGTGCGGCTCAAGCAGCTGATCCATTTAAAATTGGTTTTGTCTATGTTGGCCCGGTTGGCGATCTAGGCTGGAGCTACGAGCATGACCGTGGTCGCCAAGAACTTGAAGAATATTTTGGTGATAAAGTAGAAACGACGTTTGTTGAAAACGTGCCTGAAGGTGCCGATGCTCAACGCGTTATCACTCAATTGGCAAAAGCAGGCAATGATCTGATTTTCACAACTTCTTTTGGTTTCATGAACCCTACTGTAAAAGTAGCGAAGCAGTTTCCTAAAGTAACGTTTGAACATGCAACAGGCTACAAACGCTCTAAAAACTTAGGTACTTATGTACTACGTACTTACGAAGGTCGTTATGTATCAGGTGTAACAGCCGGCATGATGACAAAGTCTGACACGATCGGTTACATCGGCTCTTTCCCGATCCCTGAAGTAATTCGTGATATCAATGCGACTTACATGGGTGCGAAAAGCGTTAACCCTAACGTGAAAATGAAAATTGTATGGGTTAACTCTTGGTACGATCCAGGTAAAGAAACGGATGCGGCAAACGCACTGATTGACCAAGGCGTAGATGTTCTGATGCAGCATACTGATAGCCCAGCACCACTTATTGCGGCAGAAAAACGCGGTATCCGTGGTATTGGTCAAGCGTCTGACCAAAGCCAATTTGCCCCTAACGCACACATCTTTTCAGTTCGTGATGATTGGGCTCCGTACTACATCAAAACGGCTCAAGCGGTTATGGATGGTACATGGAAACCAGCGGATTTCTGGGGTGGTTTTGACGAAGAAATGCTAACCCTTGCTTCTATCAATGACAATCTTCCAGCAGATGTTCGTAGTAAAATTGATGCGACATTCGCGGCTATTAAATCTGGTGAATTCAAACCTTTCACAGGCCCTATCACAGACAATAAAGGCAACCTAGTGGTCGCTGATGGTTATTCTTTGAATGATCAAGAGTTAGCACAAGTTAACTGGTATGTTGAAGGCATTACTGACGAAGTACCTCGTTAATTTCACCTGATACGCGTTAATTCTCTACCTTGAATAGACCCCCAGCCTTTGGGGGTCTATTTTTACTTCTACGAATACAAACCTATTAACACTTTGTCCTTATCTGCATACTAAACGCGGCATGACAAACCATATCCATTTTTTGAGGTCAGCCCATGGATTCTAAAGACACCCTTTTGCATTTATCCAAAACAATGCCAAAAACGGAGTTGCATCTACATATTGAAGGCACATTTGAAGCAGAACAAATGTTTGCCATTGCCCAGCGTAATCAGGTTCCACTTAAGTATCAAAGTGTTGAAACTTTAAAAGCTGCTTACCAGTTTACCAATTTACAGGATTTCCTAGACCTTTATTACCAAGGCATGTCCGTGCTGCTTCATGAAGTCGACTTCTATGATTTAACCATGGCTTACTTAACCAAGGTGCATGAAGAAAATGTTGTGCATGTTGAAATCTTTTTTGACCCTCAAGGTCACTTATCCCGTGGCGTGGCTTTCGAAACACAAATTACAGGGATATATCGCGCCTTACAAGACGCTCAGCAACAATGGGGTATGAGTTTTAAACTCATTATGTCTTTCCTACGCCACCTTAGCGAGGAAAGCGCTTTCGAAACCCTCAAACTTGCCAAACCATTTTTAAACTGGATTGATGGTGTTGGGTTAGACAGCTCGGAGCTTGGTCATCCTCCAGAAAAATTTCTAAGGGTATTCGCAGCCTGCCAAGAATTAGGCTTAAAAGTCACTGCCCATGCGGGTGAAGAAGGACCGCCAGCCTATGTATGGCAAGCCATTGATCAAATTAAAGTGGACCGTATCGACCATGGTAACCGTGCTTTAGAAGACGAAAAATTAGTGGCGGTGATTAAAGAGCAGGAACTAACGCTGACGGTCTGCCCGCTTTCCAATTTAAAGCTGTGCGTTGTAAATGATATGACTGACCATCCCATTAAGGACATGTTGGCCCTAGGCTTAAAAGCAACCGTCAATTCGGATGACCCTGCGTATTTTGGTGGCTATATGCAAGCGAACTACAATGCCCTGATTAACGATTCAGACATCAACAAAGCCGAACTCTATCAACTCGCAATAAATGGCATTACCGGCAGTTGGATGGACCAAGAACTTAAGTACCAACATTTGGACACGCTTAAGTCTCTATTCAGCTAACTCCTAAGGCATCAAGGAAAATCAAATTCGTTATTTTTCTTGATGCCTTATCCATCCCCCTCTGTGATAAACTCTCTTTTTTTATGTTGACGGATATTTCAATGACCACTCCTTTTTCTTCTGACGATACTTTTTTTCTGCTTAACAGTGCTGACCGTTATGACAAACTGGTCAAAACTATTCGCCAAGGGCTGTCTCTATGGACTTTAGCGGACTCAGAAGGCTGTTTAATCATTGCTCTTGGTCAGGATAAGGTTTTACCGATTTGGCCAAGCCAACAACACGCTGAGAGCTGGGGCAAAAGCGAGTATGAAGGGTTTAGTGGTTTAGAAATCACCGCCGAAAACTGGCAAGAAAAATGGTTGAGCGGAATGAGTAATGATGGCTTTATGGTAGGCGCAGCCCCTAACCTTGCCGGTGAATGTATTGTCTCTTCAGCGCAAGAACATGCACTGGATATCTCAACTAAATAGTCCAGCTCACCATGAGCTTTGCTAATTTCATTGGCCTCTTTGTCAGATGCCAGTAGAATACGGCCATCAATTCTCATACGATGGCCGATCATGGATTCAAGCACACTTCCCACTCTGACTGACACGCTTACTACAGCCTTTTCTCAACCAATGGATGGCATTCAAAGGCTATTTCATGGCCGGGGAAAATGTGTTGTTGGACTCGAGCAAATCACTGTTGACCACCTAGCTGATAACCTATTGATCTCTTTGTTTAAAGAACCTAGCGACGATTTTTTACATGCCTTGCTAGAAGCCGTTAAGCGCTGGGTTGATGAAAACATTTGGGGGCAACATCCGATCCAAGCCATCTTGTTACAGCATCGTAGTCGGGATAAAAGCCCAACGGAATGCCTATGGGGTGAATACAGAGAACCCTGTATAGCAGAAGAAAAAGGCTTGAAGTTTAAGCTCGACTTGATGAAAAATCAAAACTGCGGTCTCTTTCTAGACATGCTTAATGGTCGTCAGTGGGTCAGAGAACACAGCAAAGATAAACGAGTATTAAACTTGTTTTCCTACACCTGCGGGTTTTCCGTAGCGGCTTTGGATGGCAGTGCAGACTGTGTGATTAATTTTGACATGGCCAAGTCAGTGTTAAATCGAGGCCGTGAAAATCATCAGTTAAATGGTTTGCCTCTTGATAAGGTCAAATTTTTTGCCCATGACATACTCAAATCTTGGGGAAAAATACGCAAATATGGCCCCTATGATTTGATTATTATTGATCCACCGAGCTTTCAAAAGGGCAGCTTTGCCGTCACCAAAGACTATCAAAAAATCCTTCGTCGACTACCCGATCTACTGAGTAAAACAGGACAAGTATTAGCCTGTGTTAACGACCCAAGCCTGAGTAGCCAATTTTTGATCGATGAAATGGCCACGGCAGCACCAGAGCTAAGTTTCCAAGAGCGATTAGCCAATCCTGAAGTCTTCACTGATATTGACAGTGAACAAGCTCTTAAAGCTTTAATTTTTCAAAAACAATGATTACGGAGCAAAGCATGTCCAAGACAAGCATTCAATTTGAATACGAGAAAGAGACCAAGAACAGCGTACGCTACAAAGAAGTGCCCGAAGATGGCAAAGCTCCCATCGTCGGCAGCTTATACGTCCAAAAATGGTATGCGGGTAACAGCAAAAACCTTGAAATTACCATAGAGAAAAAAGATTAGCTGAGCGGTCTCGCGTGATAGCTCCTTGCAAAAGTATCTATCACGCTTCCTTTATGCATTTTGTTCTAACCATTGCATCACTTTCTTTTCAAACGAAGCAGGCTCTAAAGGTTTGGCGATAAAATCATCCATGCCGGACTCTAGACACGAGTCTCTATCTCCCGACATAGCCCCTGCAGTCATTGCTACAATGGGCACATGTTTGAGCTTATCTCCAATAGCCCCTTGACGAATAAGCTCTGTGGTTTCAAAACCATTCATTACCGGCATTTGGCAATCCATCAAGATAAGGTCGATCTCTTCATCATCAGGTAACGACTGAATTAAGCTAATGGCATCCGCACCATTTTTCGCATTGTGGACCTGTATAGGGTATTTTTCTAACAGCCCCTGGGCAACAAATCGGTTAATCTCGTTATCGTCCACGACAAGAACCTGATAGGACTTCTGCTTATCAATGACTTTTTGCTCGACATGACTCTCTACCGCTACCCAACCAGGAACCTCTTCTATTTTCAGCATTTGACTATAAGAAGATAATAGCTCTATTGGCAATACAGGGTGATCTAAATAGCAAACATTAGTCAATTCAGATAATGAACAAAATGCGTCTTGATTTTCAGAGTTTACCAATAGCAACTTACATTTATGATGTTCGACTGAATTGGAAAACCAATCTATAAATGGTTTATCGACCATGCTTGTTTCCAGCACTAACATCTGAGGCAAAGCTTGCTCTTGTAGACCATATAGCTCTTGCAACCGAGAGCCTGTCGTTACTTCCGCCTTCCAAGCTTTAAATTGGCTAACTAAAATAGCATTTTCATTTTTATCTTCTAGTAATATGTGACACTTAACTCCTAGCAGTAAAGGGCCTACCGCTTTTGGCTCTGCCTGCTTATCTAAATCCGCCTGCAATGATAAAGAAAATGTACTGCCTTGGTTAACCACACTATTTACTTGTATGTCACCGTCTAGTAACAGGGCTAGTTGTTTGCATATAGACAAGCCTAATCCTGTACCACCAAACGTCTTAGCGATAGAGTTATTTGCCTGAGTAAAAGGCTTAAAGAGTTTTTGTTGTTGATCCAATGAAATACCGATACCAGTATCAATCACTAAGATATCTACAACGACACGGTTATCATTCAGTCGATTACGATAGCTATTTATTTTAACTGTCACGCTACCACTTTCAGTGAATTTAAAAGCATTCCCTATCATATTTATCAAGATTTGCTTAATGCGATACCCGTCTGAAACTAAATGCTCACATTGTGCTTTGGTACAATCTAAATATAAGGCTAGGCCTTTCTCCTGAGCTTTCATAGACATACTAGAAACCACATCACTTACGGTTTCAATAATATTCATGGGCTCAATAGCAATGTCCAGTTTACCGGATTCCATTTTAGTCAGATCCAATAAATCGTTAATTAACACGGTCAGTGTGGAAACACTGCCTTTGGCCATATTCAAGTAGCCTAATTGCTTTTGAGATAACTGTTCACGGCTAAGAAGTTCCAGCATTCCACCAATGCCATTCAGCGGCGTTCGGATTTCATGACTAATATTGGCAACAAAAGCACTCTTTGTTTCATTCGCCTTCATAGCCTCATTAGTTGCCAATTCTAGTTGCCGAGTTCTTTCTTCAACCTGCTTTTCAAGAGAATCATTAATAGCAGCAATTTGCTGCTCGTTTTTTCTAGACTCGGTAATGTCACGAATGAGCGCAGCAACCGTAGGTGCAATAGCTGTATTACTTGGTACGACAGGCGATAAATTAATACTGAGTATCTGAACTGTGTTAGAACTGGCCGCGACTTGTACTTCTAAGGTAACAGAGCGCTTCGCTGAAATAATATCCGTTAATAACCCCTCAGATATGGGCTGCTCATTAGCTTCCGATTTAAGGTAATCAAATATCTTACTTTGCTTTGCTTGGTTCTCATTCAATCCAAAAAGATAAGAAGCTGACTCATTCCAGCTCAGGATTTTACCAAATTTATCGGTACTTATAATGGCATCAGAGGACCCCGTAACAATAGCTTCATAGCGAGATTGATCATCGTACAGGGATAAACGCCGGTTAATTTGGCGTTGATAAATATAAATAAAGATGATGACAAGTACAAATACCCCCATCATTAAATATAAAATTGATTGCTTACGTTGATTTAGCAACGCTGAAATATTATCTTCTGATATGCCTGTAACCAAATAAATAGATCGCCCTTCTCTGGTTGACAGCATTAATTTGCTGCCATATAGATAATAATCAGTACGATCAATAAAATTCGTCTGTATGATTTTATTTGATATCGGTAATGTTTGAGTGTTTGTTAAAGTGGTCCATTTTGCATCTTTTTTATCAAGATCAAAGCCAAAATTTAGCTCACTATAGGGAGAGTCTACGAAATATCCTTCATTATTGAGGATAAATAAGGATAGACCTGTCCCTCGTATATCTTCATGTAATAGCTGAAGTAATGCTGTCGCATCTATATTGATGATAATAAAACCAAAATAGTTGAATTTTTTGTCGTAAATGGGCTTGGCTATTCGATAGGTAGGCCAAATTGGCTCTTCGACTTCTCCATATTCTCTATTTAACGTAATGTCTGAAAGATATTCTTCATTAGGCGATACCTTCGAAATTTCTTTAAAATAATCTGTATCACTCTTTTCTTGTAGTAAATCTGAAGACACTGCATTGACATTATCACCTCTTCGCTCTATCCGCAGCAGCTCTTTACCACTCTGATGCTCTCCTATTATCCTTATTTGGCGAATTTCAGGGTTTGCTAGTGTAAAAGCAATCAGTATCTCTTCTATTAAACTTTTAACTGAGCTTTCATCTTGAGCTGAATTTTCGTCAATATCCTTTTCATACATCTCGGTAAATAATCTAACAGCAGGGATTGTATGCAGAAAATTAATTTTGTTTCTAGCTTGTGATATACGACGTTCAAAGTTGGTGACACCATTATGGTTTACTTGCTGTAGCACCTGACTTTGCTGCTCTATAACATTTTTTTCGATATACCAAGAGAAAATAAAATAGAACACTCCACTACACAGCAAAGCAATTACAAACGCACTAATAGGTAGTAGGTTGCTGGAAAAACTAGTGCGAGCATTAAGTTTAGTGTTCAAAATATTTCCTTCTGCACTATGATTTTGAAAGCAAGTTCATAAAATCTTTTAATGGAACAGGTTTGCTAAACAAATAACCTTGTCCTGCTTTACAGCCTAGCTCTAGCAATGCCAACCTTTGCGCATCTTCCTCAACACCTTCCGCGATTAACTCAAGGTCCATTGAAAGCCCAAGTGAAATAATAGTCTTAACAATCTCATAGTCATGCTTGTTTTCTAACATATCAGCCACAAAAGACATGTCTATTTTCATCACATCAATGTCGAACTTTTTTAGGTAGGCCAAACTTGAGTAGCCTGTACCAAAATCATCAATCGCAATATTAACGCCGACTCTTTTAAGCTTAACTAGTTTAGTTTGAGTATTATCGACGTTCTCCATTAATGAGGTTTCAGTAATTTCTAACTCTAGTAAGTTTGGTGGCAGTTGATATTTGAGCAATATTGATTCAACGTTTTTAGCTAAGTCGTTACCATTAAATTGAGCAGCCGCCACGTTGACAGAAATAGGTATTGCGTAACCAAGATCAAACCATTGCTTGGCGGCCTTACAAGCTTTATCCAAAACCTGATTGCCTAATTCCAAAATTAGCCCAGTTTCTTCAGCCAGACCAATAAATTGATTAGGAGGGATAACACTTCCCTCTTCGTCGAACATTCGCGCTAAAGCTTCAACACCAATGACTTGATTAGTGCCTAGACAAAACTTAGCTTGGAAATATACACCTAACTGATTATTGCTTAATGCGTCACGCAACTGTTTTTCTAAATGATTTCGATGTAATAAAGCCTCTTCTAATTCATTTGAAAAGAAACTATAGCGATTTCTTCCTTCTTGCTTAGCACGATACATAGCAACATCAGCGTGACGCATAAGCTGTTCAGAATCCGTTGCATCATCAGGGTAGATACTAATTCCCATACTAATTGAGATGCTATAAAACTGATCTGCCAGTTTAAATTGTTCATGCATAGACAAAAGTAACGACGACGCAAGAGATTTTATGTCTGCTATCGCTTCAACGTCTCTCATCAACACCACAAACTCATCGCCACCAACTCGTGCCAACGAGCATTTTTCTGGCATCAACCCTGTTAACCTTTGGGCCATTAAACAAATTAGCTCATCGCCATACTGATGGCCTAGTGAATCATTAAGGTACTTGAAATGATCGATATCGATTAGTAATACAGCAACTTTAGGTATGTCATCGTTTAATGGCTGACATGCCATAACAAGACCTTCCTGAAGAGAAATTCTATTTGGTAGATCTGTCAGTGAATCATGGCTAGCCACATGACTCATTCTATTTGCCAAGGCTAAGGCATTACTAACATCATGAAACACCATAATACCGCCTATAATTTCGCCTTTTTCATTACGAATCGGCGCTGCAGAATCCTCAATTGCTAGACAATTACCACTTTTTGATACCACTTCACTGTTTAAAACCAAAGAAACAGTTCGATGTTCTTTTAGTGCAAGATATAAAGGATTACGTAACTCTTGCTTTGTATTCGAGTCTTGTAGCTTCATGACCCGTTCAACTTTCAACCCTCTTGCTTCTCTTAATCGCCATCCTACCATCCGCTCTGCAACAGAGTTCATAAAGGTCACTAAACCATTGTTATCAGTAGCGATAACCCCATCGCCTATTGAATTAAGAGTTACTCTTAGACGCTCTTTCTCAAGAAAAAGAGACCTTTTCGCCTGATTCTCTTCCGTCACATCAATGATGGTGATTAGATGACTATTTGTATATTGAGGATCAACATTATGAGATTGAAACACTTGGTAAAAGTATTCTACGTCGTTTATCTCTAGATGCACGGTGTAACTTTGATCAACCTTTGATTGACCTCTGAATTTAATTTGTTTATTTAACTCTTCAGGTAAGAGATTATCTATATGTAAAGATGGGCTGACTGAGGCGCCCCAAGCAGGAAAGTAACCATTTGAATAAAGGTTATGCCAATTTTCATCCCAATAAGTAATATGTGCGGGCACTTGTTCAACTAAAGCTTTCAGCTGATCTTTACTTTGGGCAATTAACCTTTGCTGTTCACGTAATTGAAGTTGATTTTTAACCCTTAACTTGCTGACTTTTGGGTTAAAAGGCTTCTGAATAAAATCTAACCCTCCAACTTCTAATGAGAACAGTTCAAGCTCAGGTTCGTCATGTCCGGTTATAAATATAACGGGGATATCGCGATACCTTGGGTCGCGCTTCATCACGCGACACATCTGCAAACCGTCCATATCAGGCATGTCTATATCTAACAAGATCAGATCAGGGAGGCTACGTTCAAGTAACTTAAAGGCATCTTCAGCGCTTTCGGAAAACAAAACCTGACCGTACTCAGATATGAGATCCATCAACTCCAAAGCATGCTGTGGTGTATCATCAACAATCAATATTTCGTGATCAGTAGAATTCGAATTAGAAAAAAACAATTGAACACTCCTTGACATAAAAATCGCTTTATCTCGTTCAGTCGCCAACACTCGCTACAAGTATAGCAAATCTTCTGCTATAACAGCTATTTATCGCCATACTTAGTAACGATTTTAATTTTTCACTATGATTATTTTAGATTAAGTTTATGATGGTGTAGTAGTATTTTATCGTTGTCCATCAAGGAGAAAACAGTGACGCCCAATCCGCCTAAGTGGCATTTTTGGATGCCCTCCTTCATTTTATTATGTGGGATTTTGCTTTCTTTTTATAGTGAAAGAACAGCAGAAGATAAAAATACAACCATCATTAGCGGTGCTGTTGACGAACAGTTCAACGCCCTCACCCAAGACATGATCAAAGGTATCAAGCAATACGATTACGGCCTAAGAGGGTTACTTGCTGCTATCGACGCCGTTGGCTATGACAACTTTGATTACAATAAACAGCTCAAATACTTCAACAGCCGTGATTACACTACTGAATTTCCAGGTTCAAGAGGCTTTGGCTTCATCCGAAAAGTGGACTTGAAGGACTTATCTGAATTTCTAACCTATGCAACAAAGGATAAAGGCAGCCCATTTACGCTGAAGCAACTTGAACAACCCAAAGACCCACTCTTTATTATTCAGTACATCGAACCAGAAGCAAATAACAAAGAGGCTGTCGGTCTAGACATTGGTTCAGAGCAAACGAGGCGTTATGCCGCCCTTATGAGCGCAGCCTCTCGCACGACACAATTAACAGGCCCCATTACACTGGTACAGGCAAATGAATTGACCAGCCATGGCTTCTTACTCTTGCACCCTGTTTTTAGTAAAAACAAATCCTATGCAGAAAATACCTTGGTTGGCTGGGTTTACACACCATTACTAATCAATGAAATACTAGATTCTGTCATTGCAGAAAAAGCAGATTTCAGTATTAATATTGATGATTCTAGTACTAGCCAGCCTGTCCATTTCTATAATTCAACACATGATGAGCTCACTCAATACACTGATTATAAGGTCACCAATACCGTTGAAGTCTTCGGTCGCCTTTGGTCTATCACCATCACACCTACAGACAATTTCATTAACGCTCAAAGCTTAGAGAATCCGAATTATATTTTCTGGCAAATGGTCATTTTAACCAGTTTAATTACAATCCTTACTTTCTTCCTAAGCCACTTTTTCAACCAAAGATTGATAGAAATGCGTCAAAAACTCGCTTTTTCGGCTGTGGTTAATAACGCTTCCGACAGCATTGTAGGCGTAGATCGAAATTTTGCTATTACTCACTGGAACAGCGCTGCTGATCATTTGTTTAACTTCACTCACAACCATGCGCTAGGAAAGCCGTTAACAAACTGGCTGTCTAGTAATGTCTCCAGTGAAAAACTGATTAATACTTTTAAAAATGTGGCCAAAGGAGAAGTGATAAGAAGGCTAGATTTTAGATATAAATCTGATGCATTTGGTGAAGAGCGTTTCTTATCAATGAGTATTTCGCCGATCATTGAAAAAGGTGTTTTCAGTGGCGCCACCGTCAGCCTAAATGATTTGACTGAACTTAATGATTTGCAACAAAAGCTTATAGAGGCCAATGTACAACTCGAAAAAAGAGTGGGTGAATCCACAGAAGAACTACAAAAACAATTGTTCTTCAAGAGTAGCATCATCAACAGCACCTACTCGGCCATCATTGCATGTGACAAAGATGGCAATATATCTCTTTTTAACAAAGTAGCATCTTCACTTCTAGGCTATACCCAGAACGAAGTCATTGAGCAAAAAAATGTTTTAGACATTATCAACACCAACTCTATAGTCGCTGATTTCAATGAGAAGCTGCCTGCGGACTTCTTTACTCTTCTAATGAAAGAATCTAACACCGAAACACACATCTCTATCGACTGCTCTTTAAAACGAAAATCTGGAAGCGATTCAAAAGTAAACCTCGTCATCGCCCCTATCATGGCAAACAATGAAATTGAGGGCTATGTCTTTATTGCCAATGACTTGACCGAAAAACAAAGTTTACAAAAACACCTAGATCTTGTGGATGCTGCGGTCGACAACTCCCAAGATATTCTATTATGGCTTAATACAGATGGTACGATTTTCAACAGCAACCCTTTTGCCTCCGTTGCTTTAGGGCTTAAGCCTTACGACCTACAAAGCATTGATTTGGCAGATATCATTTCAACAGGCATTACGGACTCTTGGACAAAAATACGACAACGTATTATGAATGAAGGCAGAATCACCTTTGAAGCCAACTTTCACAAATCAAACAATTCGCTCATTCCTGTCTTAATCTCTGCATGCACAATAAGTATTGAAGACACGACTTTCATTTATCTGGCCGCTAAGAATATTTCGGAGCGTCTGGAAAATGAAAAACGCATTGAAGATGCTTTGATTAAAGCTGACTCGGCAAACATGGCTAAAACTGAATTTATTGCGAATATGAGCCATGATTTAAGAACACCTCTAAATGCCGTTAATGGCTACATTCAGCTTATGGAGCTTAGCAGAGTCGATGAAATTCAACGAAAATACATTCATGATGCTAAAATCTCTGTGAACGAAATCACTCAGATTGTTGATGATATTTTAGATGTGACCTACGTTGAAAAAAATGCCTTAACACTTGAAAATATTGACTTTGAGTTAGATGATGTTTTAAACGAGGTTGGTAGCCAACTTTACGCTAATGTAAATACAAAGCCGGTTGAGATTCATTTAAACGTGGACAAAAACGTTCCATTCTCTTTCAATGGTGATCGCAATAAATTAAAACGTATTCTACTGAATTTGGGTGGTAACGCTGTAAAATTCACCTCTACTGGCGAAATTGTTATTAGCATTTCCGCTCAGTCAAATAGTAAAAACAATACCACTCAGCTTTATATCTCAGTAAAAGACACGGGCATTGGAATCCCTCCAGCTAAGCTAAACCATGTTTTTGAAACTTTTGCCCAAGCAAACCAAAATGCATCCAAACACTATGGCGGCATAGGTATTGGGCTAACCATATGTAACCAGTACATAAAACTGATGCACGGTGAATTACATGTTGAAAGCGAAGTTGGTGTAGGCTCTTGTTTTTCATTTGATATCACGCTGCAAAGTGCGAAAAATGCCCATACGATCAACATTAATGAGCACTTCCAACATGCTATTAAGGTCTTATTGGTAGATGATAATCAAACTAGTCTTGAAATCCTTAGCAACACCGTTCAACAGTTAGGCTGGGATATTACGACTGCCAATAACGCCGATGACGCATTACGTATTTTCGAAAGCTCACTGCAAAGTGAAAAAACCTTTGATTTAGCGCTGCTGGATTGGAAAATGCCGAACAAAGATGGTTGGGAGCTTGCTGATAGTATTCGAAAATCAGCACCTAAAGACAAAACACCACTTCTCATTATGGTGACAGCCCACAGCCAAAATATGATGTCACAGCAATATGAACGTTTCCCTAACTTACTAAATGGCTTCTTGACGAAACCTGTGACTCGCTCACAAATGGTCGACGCTTTTGTCGAGGCCATTGCTGCCGCTAATCAACAAACCATCACAGCTTCTTCTTTTGGCTCAACTAAACCACTAGCAGATAAACGAGTTCTTGTGGTTGAAGACAACCCAACGAATCAATACGTTGCCAAAGCTTTACTCTCGAGCCAAGGAGCCAACGTCACCATGGCAAATAATGGCCCACAAGCCCTTGATGAGCTAGAGAATAGCCTATTAGCCTTTGATATTGTATTGATGGACATCAGGATGCCAGACATGGACGGCTATGAGGTAACAAGACGCATACGTAGTAATAATAAATTCAAACAATTACCAATTATTGCGATGACTGCCAATGTTATTACGTCAGAAAAAGAGAAGTGTATTGATGCCGGCATGAACGGTCATATAAGCAAGCCTTTTGATTTAGAGGGCCTTGTTTACCAAATCCTAATGGCCACTCAACCTAAAGCGATTACAAAAACTCACCCGGAGACACCTAATAAACTTTATAATATCAACAGTGAAACGTTGGAGTTCTGTCAAGATCATGATATTGATGTTGTTGGCGCCATGGAGCGGTTCAATTTTTCAACCGACATTTACTTACGATCATTGAATCTTTTTATCAGCGACATCACAGAATATCAGTCACAACTCAAAAGCCACAATTCCACGAAGAGTCAATTAAAGCTGATTTTCCATACATTAAAGAGTACCGCTGGCTCAGTTGGCTTCACACAGTTATCAGAAGCGGCTAAAGAACAAGAAATCGATATCTCTGAATGGGTCGAAAACGCCTCTTACACAGCATATCAAAATGACTTCATTAATTTAATTCATAGCTCAATAGATCAAATTAAGGAACTTATAACCAAGTTTTCAGTGACCGAAAAAAAACCGGAGACACCAAACGAAGAAGACTTTATGGCTATTTATAACCTTCTAAAGTCTGAGATTGATAGCTCTAACATGCATGCAATTGATAGTTTTCAAAGAATTCTACCGCAACTAAATAAACTATCCCCAAAACTCGCAGATGAGTTAATTCGTTTACTCAATATTTTGAAATTTAAAGATGCTAAGACAATCATTAGCCAATTTGACCAATTAATGTAAAAGGTTTTCAATGCCATTATCTAGACTGACCGACAAAGCTGATATCAATCTAAGCGATTCGAAAATACTTGTTGTCGATGACAAACCTATTAACATCCAGACCATCTATAGTATTTTGAGTTCTGATTACACCATTCTAGCTGCAACCTCAGGTGAAGAAGCCCTTCAAGTCTGTCAGGATAACAAGCCTGACTTAATTTTACTTGATGTCCTTATGCCTAACATGTCCGGTTTAGAGCTCTGCAAACGCTTGAAAGAAGACGAACTCACTCAAACTATTCCTGTTATTTTTGTCACTTTTTTTAATCAACAAGAAGAGGAAGATGAGTGTTGGCGCTGCGGGGGGATCGATTTTATCACCAAACCTGTACGCCCGATGACATTAAAAAATCGCGTTAAATTTCACCTTACGTTACAAAAACAAAAAGACATGCTGCAAAAGCTTGTCTTTATTGATGGCTTAACAGGTATCTATAACCGTCGTTATTTTGATGACCATATGGAGAACTTAAAGAACAAAACACTTCGCACAAACAACGACACAGCGATACTTATGATAGATATTGATGAGTTCAAACTCTTTAATGATAATTATGGTCACATCAAGGGAGATGCCGCACTAAAAACCGTAACCGCCTCTCTCAAGTCATCCCTTTTACGACCATCTGATTATGTTTGCCGATATGGTGGAGAGGAGTTTATCGTTGTTCTACCAGATACAAACATTGAAGGCGCTAAAGAAGTCGCCGAACGTATCAGAACAGACGTTTTCAAGTTAAAGCTGGAACATGAACACGCAAAACATAAATGCATTACGGTCAGTGTGGGCATCGCATCCATCATTGACTCGCACGAAAAAAATGCGAATCCGACAGAGATTGCAGACAACAAGTTATACGAAGCAAAAAAACTAGGCCGAAACCGCATCGTTTTTTAATATGACGAGCTGATAGAGATGCTCTAGAGACTTTGTTTTATTGGTTCTTATTGAAACTTTAGAGCATCTTCTAGTGGTATTGGTCTTGAAAAAAGATAACCTTGTAAAAAATCACAACCAAACTGTTTCAACTGAGTCGCTTGCGCTTCTGTCTCCACCCCTTCGGCTATTACAGCTATCCCCAACGTATGTGACATAGAAATGATGGCTTCACAAAGAGAGCCAGCCGATAAATCTTCACCAAGCTTCTGTACAAAGGATTTATCAATTTTTAAGTAGTCGATGTCATAATTCATGATGTAAGCCAAGGATGAATAGCCTGTACCAAAATCATCCAAAGCGACCTGAACCCCCTGCTCCCTAAACTGTAGTAAGGCTTTTTGAGTATTTTCATCCAAATCCATTAACAAATTCTCAGTAATTTCTATGACCAAGCCGTTATGATCTGGACGCTTAGAAGAGGCCACTGGAGCCGTTAACAAACCAGCACTATTTACTAACGTGTCAGTTTTGAGATAGGAAAGCTGAAGTGGTGATACATTGACACTCACTTGAATTTGTTCACCATATTTTTGCTGCAAAACTTCCCAGTCTTTTTGAGTTGTTCTAATCACCCATTCACCGATCTCAATGATTTGTCGCGACTGCTCAGCAAAAGGAATAAAGCCATCTGGCGGAATTATCCCTTTTGTTGGATGTTGCCAGCGGATAAGTGCTTCAAACTTAACGACTTGACCCGCTGTATTCACAATCGGTTGGTAGAGCAAAAAGAACTCTTCATTCTCAATGGCTTTACGTAAGTCTTTGATGATTTCTATTTTGGTCATCAAGGAACGCCTTAGCTCCCAATTGAAACGACGTACCGTGTCACGCCCGCACTCTTTTGCGTAATACATAGCTTGATCAGCGGCACTCATTAAACTTTCAACATCGTGTCCATCTTCAGGGTAGTGAGCAATACCTATACTGGCACTAACCACCACTTCATTATGTGGCAGACAGATAGGACGCTTAATAAGCTTAAGTATAGAATTACACAACTCAGCCACTTCAGCTTCAGTAAGTTCGTTGTGATCAACAAGGAGCATAAATTCATCACCGCCCGGTCGGGAAATTAAACGACAGTATTCGCTGCTTCCATGTAACCTATTTGCTAAAGTACGAAGAACTTCATCACCTGCTTCATGACCGAGTGTGTCGTTAATTTCTTTGAAGTCATCTAAATCTACCAAGATCACAGCTAAGCGGTTCACTTTATTATCAGCATAATGCAGATGCTCTGATAGAGCCTGACTAAAAGCCGTTCGATTCGCTATCCCTGTTAACCCATCGGTTAAGGTTTGCTTAATAATCTGAGATTCGGCTTTAGACTTCCTATCAGACATCTCAACAAAGCGGTCCTGTAAAAAGTCCATTTCTTTTACGCCGGTAGAGTCAGGGGCCAATATGAGTTCTTTTCTTCCCAATTGGGAGGTGAGATCTGCCAGTTTATTTAGAGGTCTTAAAATTGTGTTAAGAACGAATAATCTAAAGAGCAATAAAATAAGGATGACGGTAAGGGTAAATGCGATAAATATGTAACGATGCTTGCCTTCAACTAACTTAAGTGAATTATCAACTGAAATTCCTGTCACAAAGCTTAACTGCACATCGCTGCCGAGGTCATACACTTTATGCCTAGAGTAGACTCGCCTAATACCGTCTTTAGAGTAGACCGTTTCATTAAAATCCCTAGGCACTTGACTTAAATTACCACGAGGAAACTGCGCCACAACTTGGCCACTACCATCTAATACATAAGCAACACTCCCTTCAGGGAGTTGTAAACGGCTCAGCAATGTTTGCCACCATTCTAGCGACACCACAACGACACCGGCCCCAATAACTCGCAGGGTTTTCTGATCATGAACTGGGTAAGCAAAGTTAATCGTTAACTTATCTGTCGCTCTATCTTGTTGAATACCACTGGAGGTAAATTTATTTAAAGTGAGTGCATTTTTAATGTATAAACGATCACTAACATCTATTGGCTTGGCAAGAGCTACACCATTACAGGTTAGTATGCCAAAAGCATTGGGCACACCTACGTTAATATAACGCTCATCAAGTTGAGTAACTTGGCGCACGAAGTCTCTACATTGACTGGACTGTGGGTTCTGTAACGCAGGCAGGACCACCATTTCCCGTAAGAAATTTTCCACCATTGTAATTTGATCTTGTTGTGCGGTCGCGGCCTGATATGACACGCGTTGAGCAGTAGCTAAAACATCATTTATGACAATATTTCGACTGTAATCGAAGCTTAGATAGATAAAAAGATAACAGGGCGCAATAACAAGTATTGATAATACAAATAATCTTGCCTTTAAAGTTTTTAACATCTAACCCTCTATTTTTCCTTCACTTTATTGTATTTTAGCCATACTAAATAGATGAAATCACCCTCTTACTAAGGTATCAAAAAACCTCAATATAAACGACAGGTCACTCGGTTTCGACCTGCCTTTTTAGATTCATACATAGCAAGGTCTGCTCGCTTAAAGGTCTGACTTTGATCCATCGTATGGTTCCAATTTGAAACCCCTAGAGACACAGTAACGGATGTATCCAACAAGGCAATTTTTTCGTTCATGACTAAATTACGAACTCTCTCTGCCGTATTGATGGCTGTATGAGGCCTGTCGCCAGGTAATACGACAACAAACTCTTCGCCTCCAGAGCGGAATAACACCCCTTCAGTACTCACTTCGTGAGACACTTTAGCCGCTAATATTTTAAGTACTTCATCGCCTACATCATGCCCAAAATCGTCATTAATTCTTTTAAAGTGATCAATATCAAAAAATATCACACTAAAAGATTTATTTTTCCGAACTAAAGAGGCCACGAGTTCATCCATAGCCCGTCGATTCATTAGGCCAGTTAAAGGGTCTTTTTTCCTATCCTCATCAAATTTGGTTACTTTTTCATTTAAGGAATCAATTTCTGCTCGAATCGATTTTTTTAGCAAATAAGCCTCATAAAACCATGCTTTTACTTTAATTGCTTGATCTCTGTTATTAGTACTCTCAGCTAACATACGTAGCGGGCGAGCGATCAAGTAAGCACAAACAACGACAAAAATAAGTATGGCTATCTGCAATGGAATAGCATCTTTTATTACTAGCCATAGTTGACGATCAAAATCATTTAAAATAGCGACACGCGGAGTTTGAGCTACAACCCCCCAATCAGCTTCAGCGACATGCGCATAACCCGCTACCATAGAGACACCCTTACTGTTAACAACTTCCATCGCACCATTTTCTCCATCAATAACGCTATTAATGACGGTGTTAGTGGTGATTTTTTCCCCTATTCGTTCTTTTAAAGGGTGGTAAATAAGCTCTTTTTGCTTAGATACGACATAGACATAAGACCCATCAGCATAGTCATGCTGAGATAACAAACGATTAAGGAAAATATTATCCTGCAAGTAAATGGTACCCACCAAATCCGCAACCCGCTGATTTGATGAATCTCTTATTGGATGAGAAATAAATATAAGGCGTTTACCACTGGGCCCTACTACTGGCCCAATCAGATGAGCCGAGTCTTCAAGTAAATTCTGGTACTGCTGATCACTAAGGTAAGTTCCTTGTAGATTGAGCGATCTTGGGGCAATGGCTCTTATTTCACCATTTCTATCAATCAAAGACACAGAGTTAAAACCATTACTCATCGCCAATATAAACTCTAATCTAGATTGCAGCTCAATGTCATTAGCACCATCATGCTCAATAAAATGGCTAAGATGCTGACCACTAACTTTTAGATGTTCTTGGCTGTTCACAATAAAGGACTGAGTCATGCGCGCAAGCTTTTGGGCATAAACCCTATTCGCATCGAGAGAAATATTTATTAGAAGATTTTTTTGCAGCTGATGGGTAGACAAATAACCATTCATAATAGTGAAGATTACCCCTGCAAGGGTAAGAGAAACAATAAGAAGCCTTATAGATAAGATAAATCTCAACTTTCTCTCCGATTAGCCTAAGCAGTCAGAATCTGACCACATTTTATCCCTAAACAAGCCCTTAAAATAATACACTCTAATTTTAACATTTGCGAACTGGACTTACCTGCTCTTACATAATCGAGAAAGCACCCCCCCCCCAAAACCGTCGAGGACAAAGCCCTCTTATTTCATGCAAAATGGGCTTCCCAGACTGCTCAATCCCGCGGCAACGTAAACTATTGAATAGTAAAATTTGTTTGAGGTGCATGAGAATTAATAATGTGACTAAACAACGAGAGTTGAATTGGTTGCGGGAGCCATTCTCTAGTAGAGAGTGAACCTACGACCTTCGGGTTATGAGCCCGACGAGCTACCAGACTGCTCCATCTCGCGACATGTAACCTATTGATATTCATAGGTTAATTTTTTAAATAACTGAGAGAAAACTGTGACCAATTCTAACGACTTTACGAATTGGTTGCGGGAGCCGGATTCGAACCAACGACCTTCGGGTTATGAGCCCGACGAGCTACCAGACTGCTCCATCCCGCGACATGTAACCTATTGATATTCATAGGTTAATTTTTAAAATAACTGATAGAAAATTGTGACCAACTCTAACGACTTTACGAATTGGTTGCGGGAGCCGGATTCGAACCAACGACCTTCGGGTTATGAGCCCGACGAGCTACCAGACTGCTCCATCCCGCGACAAATAAACTATTGATATAGTTAACAATTTTCTTAGTGAACAACGAACTTATATGTGACCAAATTGGTTGCGGGAGCCGGATTCGAACCAACGACCTTCGGGTTATGAGCCCGACGAGCTACCAGACTGCTCCATCCCGCGACATATATTTTGTTATCTATAATAAATAACAATTTCGTTCACTTCGTTGGTTGCGGGAGCCGGATTCGAACCAACGACCTTCGGGTTATGAGCCCGACGAGCTACCAGACTGCTCCATCCCGCGACAACGAGGTGCGTATTATAGGCACCTTACTTACAGAGTCAACCCTACATCTTACTTTTTTATATTTTTCATGGCTCTGGTTCTGTTTACATACCAACATTTACTTGTGACCTTCAACTAATAGTTAGTTTTCAAATTTTTTACCCTGTTTTGCTTCTTTACCGTTCATAAAAATAGGTTACTATCTAAGTAATATTTTCAGGATCAAACACTATGAAAAACAATATTGAAACCATACTAAAAAAATCAACCATCCCCAGTTCGATTGAGGCTCTCCCTGGCCGAGAAAAAGCCATTCTAATCAGTGCATCTCATGCAGTAAAAGGTGGAGATATAACAAGATCTATCTCTAACCAAGAAGCTGAAATCTATTTAGGATTGGGTTGCTTTTGGGGTGCCGAGAGAAAATTTTGGAATACCTCTGGAGTGGTGTTGACTGCTGTAGGCTATATCGGTGGGTTCACGAAGAACCCAACGTATGAAGAGGTCTGCACAGGTCAAACAGGCCACACAGAAGCAGTAAGGGTCGTTTATGATCCAACGATAATAAGTCTAGTTACCTTATTAAAAGTTTTTTGGGAAAACCACAATCCTACTGAAGGTATGCGTCAGGGTAATGATATTGGTAGCCAATATCGCTCTGCCATCTACACTTGCTCCGCTGAGGACATGAGCATCGCCAAAGCCAGTCTAGAAAAATATCAGGCAGGTTTAATTGCTTCTGGACTTGGAATGATAACCACAGAGGTTGAAGCTAAAACTGATTTTTATTATGCAGAAGAATATCACCAGCAATACTTGCATAAGAACCCAAATGGCTACTGTGGCTTAAAAGGCACAGGCGTTAGCTGCCCCCTTTAACACCCTACGAACAACAAGGCCCAAACCAAATGGTTTGGGCCTTTAGCTTTCAACGTCTTCATTTAACCATCAATATTGATATTGTACTCTTGGTCATTGTAGATAATTTTCACTGTACTGGTTTCAAAAGATGAGGTGTCACCAAATGTTGCCACCGCGTGACCGTTTACCTCAACACCCTCGCCGTTCGCCTTAACGGCTTCCGATAAAAATGTCTCAATTTCGGAAGCTCCGGCACCAGTTCCCGGCTTGCCATCTAAATTATCCAATAAATCGGTTAAATCTAATAAATCCTCCGCAGAATTAAAGTCTTTTACTAAGTCATTATATTGGCTGTTACTGGCATTATTTTCCTGTCCATGGCTTTGAATAACGAAAGTATCACTGCCACTGCCTCCGATTAACAAGTCCTTTGAGCTATCTCCTTGGTTCAAAGAGCCACCAATCAAAATGTCATCACCATCACCACCTTCAATTGTATCTGCGCCTGATGAGCCATATAGCGTATTATTTCCTTGGCTACCTATAAGCCAGTCATTAGCCTGGCTACCAGTTAGATGCGTGTCACCTGCTTCAGACACGAGATATACAGGGTTACTCGATTGACTATAGTCCGTGTTATTAACGCCTTCACTTGAGCCTGTAACTTGAATATTTATACTTTGCATTGCCTCTTTATCACCATCGCTGACCAAAACTTCTACCACTAGGTTTTCAGTAGCACCATCTTCTAGCCCATCGAACGCGACATGATTTGGATCAAATGCCCAAGTCCCATTATCAAAGAGAGTGAAGCCTGCTTGATCACCGTTATTTAAGCTATAAGTAAGATCCTCATTATCGACATCCGTTGCACCAACAGCACCACTTATAACGGCAGAATCTTCCAAAACAGAAAAGCTTTCACTTGCCGTTACGACTGGTGCATCATTGTCTGGGAGTATGTAAACAGTAACCGTATATTTACTGCCATCAGTAGCTGTTAGCACATATTTTTCTTCGTATCTTCCAAAAGCATCCAAACCAGCCATGCCGATTTGCAATTCTTGCGCTTTCTCTGAGTCAAGTATAAATCGCCATGTCCCCTCCCCATCAGCCGTTTTAGTGAAGTTCAATTCACCATACTTCCCTAAAATACTTTGGCTTTCGAAAGATGGGTTTTCATTATCGTCAACATCAGAAATACTGACATTGCCTTGAGGAACTAAGTTAAAGTCTTCATTAATGGAAATATTAGCATTAGATGAAATAATAGGATCATCATTAGTACCAAATACAATAATGGAAACCGTTTCAGATAGCCCATCATCCGTAAATACGGTAAACGTCTCTGTTAATGTTTGCCCTTGCGCGAGATGCTGAAGATCTTCTGTGTTATTAACAGTATATTCCCACTCTCCCACTGCATTAATAGTAAGGTTTCCAACTACACCGACTCCTTTTTCTACATTGGTTGTAACAAAGCTTGGATTATCTCCTTCATCCACATCTGTAACCGTTAACTTACCAGTGGTATAAACTCTATCGTTATCGTCAACTACTTTTCTGGAATCTTCTTCTACAACAAAACCAATGGTATTACCTGAAATAATAGAAATATCATCCACTGGATTAATTGTGACATTGACTTCACCTTGACTGGTTAATTCACCATCGCTAACCACATAATTGATAACCGCCTGACCATTATAATTAAGTGCTGGCGTAAAGTGGACTTTGCCATTTTCAATAACGGCAGTACCATATTGAGCCGCCACACTCACAGAAGATAAGGTGAGTGTATCGCCGTCTTCATCAGAATCATTGGCTAAGACATCAATAATAATAGTTTGTGAATCCTCTTGAATGGTCACACTATCATTTTCAATAGTCGGCGCATCATTTACTGTTGTGATGGCCGCTGGCGTACTGGTCTTCACAATCTCTGGGGTCAGACCGTCAGTGGTAATGCTAAAGCCAGGTAAATTATTGCCAGCGTTAACGTGATCTGCACCCGCTTGGGTCAAGACCACTTGACCATTTTCTATCGCATAGTAGCCATCTGGGTTACCGTTCACCGTGAACTTAACGGTCACACTGCTGATGTCTGTGTCTTCATCCGTTAATGAGATACCCGCCACGGCCGTGCCTTGAGCCGCAGTATTTTCCGTAATGGCCGAGGCATTGGTAATGACCAAAATCGCCTCATCATCAACAACGGTTATCGCCGCTGGCGTACTGGTCTTCACAATCTCGGGATTCAAACCGTCAGTAGTAATGCTAAAGCCAGGTAAATTATTGCCAGCGTTAACATGGTCCGCACCCGCTTGGGTCAAGACCACTTGACCATTTTCTATCGCATAGTAGCCATCTGGGTTACCGTTCACCGTGAACTTAACGGTCACACTGCTCATGTCTGTGTCTTCATCCGTTAATGAGATGCCCGCCACGGCCGTGCCTTGAGCCGCGGTATTTTCGGTTATAGAGGGAGTTTCAACAATTTCAAGCACAGCTTTATCATCTACCGCAGTGACAATAATAGTTACTATACCTGTATCTGAAGCAACGCCATCTGAAACAACATAACTTAACGACACCTCTCCATTAAAATTTCCTGCAGGCGTAAATTTTATTTTTCCATTAACAATGTCTACCGTTCCCAGCCCTGCCGTAACCACAACAGACTTAATCTCTAAAACATCATTGATATCTATGTCTGTATCATTATTTAAGACATCAATATAAATCGGCGATGCATCTTCGAAGATAGTAATTGTGTCATTAACAGCAACAGGTCCATCATTAGTCCCTTTGATAGTGATTGTGATTGATTGTGTGTCTCCCCCTAAAGATGAAATAGTTACTACATCATTTAAATACTCACCTTCTCCTAATTTTTGTACTTCAGGACTGTCCGTTAATGTGTATTCCCATAAACCCGAGGTAGTAAGTGAGAAAGTGCCGTAATTTGTCGTCATGTTATTTTGACCAACAAATGCCGATTCACCATTGTCCTCGTCACTGATGGCAAGTGAGCCTGTAACAGACGGAATAATCGCATCCTCAAAGACAGTTCCGCTACTATCTCCTGAAATAATACCTATATGATCTTTGCCTATAATCACAAAAGTAAGGCTGGTTTGAACACTTCCACCCTCATCATCTGTTACTAACACATCAGCTATAACTTTGTGAAACGTACCGTCTGCTATATTTGGGTAATTAGAGGTATCGAACTTATATGATCCATCTGCGTTAAGAGCTAATCCGTCTACTTGAGTCACTAAACTAAAAATCAGCTGTTCGTCAGCGGGCTGATCTACATCATTTGCAAATAATTGACCTGTTAACTGACCGCCTTCCGATAAGTATTGCTGGGCAACAGCGACAGTAGGCGCATCATTAGTGCCTGTGATTGTCACACTTATTTGAGCAATAGAAGAGGCACTACTTGTATCAGTAACACGGACAAAAACATCTAATGTTAGTGTTTGGTCTTTAGATAAAGAATCGTAATCACTTGCATTAAAAACATAAGCACCAGAAGATATTAATGAAAAACCTTTAGTAGGGTTAATGACATTAAAAGTTAAATTACCTTGATCTTTCGCATCAGCATCCTGGGTAATGATTTGGCCTAGAAATGAGTTATCCTCTAGCACGGCTATACTCGCACTTTGCGCAACTGGAGCACTATTAGCAAGAGCCCCTTCACTATCATCAAGATTTAGTGAAGGGCTTTGGTCTAGCTGATTTTTCTGCTGTATATCAGGTAAGTTGTATTCACTACCCATTGTTTCTTGAAGAGAAAAACCTTCTTCACTAGCAAACAATCCAGTATTTTCAAAGATAAACGAGCTCTGTTCACGATGAACAGTGGGTGTTGAACCAATTGAGCCGTCTTCTTCAATTCCCTCCCCTGCTGCGGTGGGGTCCTGTATTAAGGTAGGGTCAACCCCCTCTAAAATAGCCGCTTGTAGCAGTGCTGCATCGGTCGCTGAATCTTGGGCTAAGCCATCAAGATCATTAAGTTTATAAACTTCCTCATTTAAAACAACAACATCGTCTGGACCAAAATCAATTACTTGAACCTCACCGTCAAAAAATATAATCCTACCGCTCGAGTTATCAATTGAGCGTATTACATCACCAAAGAAGACTAAATCACTGTTTCCCGCAAGCCTTACCGCTCCATTGCTTGAGGTGATTTCAACCTGACCATTGGCGTTTATTTCTAAATAACCAATTGGCTGCTCTGTTGTTACATTGATATCACTCATAGCTGTCTCCTTGCTGAGTTTGGATATTAAGACTGATCATCGAAATATATAATTCAGCGACGGAGTCAACTATTGTACTAAGGTACAGTCATTGTTTTTCTTTGTAGTGAATAAATAGGTTTTCATCTCTCAATAAACATAACCTCACAAGCTTGGAACAAAACCACCTTTTCAATTACATAAGTTTACAGTTGGAGATTAATTATATTATAAACCCATAAAAAAAGGCCGATATGAATTTCACATCGGCCTTTTAGATTAGCGGTATATATTAGCCATCTATATTAATGTTGTATTCCTCATTATTATAAATAACCTTAATACTATCGCTGCTGTTTACACTGCCATCACCATTCGAGTCAAACGAAGTTGTCACTGAATCCGTTAGTGAGTCATCATCGACTCCAAATTTAGCAACATCTTCATCATCAACCTTAACAGCCCCATCTTCAACTTTAACATGAGCCTCTAGGAACTCTGTTATAGCATCCATATCGGCATCTTTACCTGGGTTTCCTTCAATGCCTGATAGCAGATCTGTTAGATCAAGAGCATCGTCTGCGGCGTTGAAGTCGGTAATAGTATCGATATTTGATTGAACTGCTACATCATTCAAAATAAAGACATCGTTACCGGCTCCACCCGTTAAGATATCTGCTGCTTCATCATCGCCACCAAAGAGAACATCATCGCCATCGAGGCCAACCAAGGTGTCAATCGCATCAGTACCAGACTGGAAGCTATCGGTTGCAATAATTTCATCCACATCCACATCTGTCTCATCTACTCTATTAGTGACAGTACTTGTTACCTCAAATTCAGGTAGCTCAGCATCACTCACAATAGATAGACCACTTATAGATGTCTGGTCTTGCTCAACATCAATACTGTAACTGCCATCCGTATTTGACGTTAAGGTTTCACCATTAAGTAATACGGTAACCGTCGCGGGAATTCCGAATAGATTAACGGTAGCGCCTTCAGCGGTTGCATTCTCGTTATTAATATCGACATTAAGATCATAAGAATATGTAGGGATATCGGTATCACTCGTACTTCCAGTGAAATAATCATCAAACGCTGAAGCGTCACCTTTAATTACAGTACCATCTCCTAGCATTATGTTAGTGAAGTCACTTATTCTACTTTCTAACTTACTAGTAGGAAGTGATTTTTCTGTCGCATAAGTAGCTGCAGTATATCCATTCAATAAAAGTGAATCATTACCATCACCAGATTCAATCTCCCACTCAACCAAACCACCGATTACAAGTAAATCATCTCCATTACCTAGGTTAATATACTCCTTAACATCTCCATCAATATAAACGTCATCATTTCCAGCACCAGCATCTAAACTCGTCTCGATATCATCACTACCTAAAGTCCCTTCTATTCGAATTTTGTCGTCACCAGCTCCTAAATTAATATATTCGACGGCATTACCCCCTATGACAACCTGATCATTACCTCCCTGTGTTTGAAGTGATGCAGTTACGTTTTCTTCAATATAGATATTTTCAGAGTCACTAGTGT
This sequence comes from Marinomonas sp., assembly GCF_039940335.1. Classification (GTDB taxonomy): domain Bacteria; phylum Pseudomonadota; class Gammaproteobacteria; order Pseudomonadales; family Marinomonadaceae; genus Marinomonas. Next base: position 251,111 of record NZ_JBDVGW010000010.1, read on the forward strand.
ATGACTCCCATGTAGTATAATTTCCTTCGTCATTAGTAGGGGTTGAGATGTTCTCATCATCAGCCGTAAAGCCACCCCAACCATTACCACCCGCTGAAGTTTCTTGAGTTTCTGATAACGTCACAGTCACCGTCGGCAAGATAGCAGACTCTGTCACTTCAACAAAAGCCGTAGCTGTATCAAAACCACCATTACCATCAGTAATTGTATAATCGAAACTTGCTGTGCCAGTAAAGCCAGCCGCCGCAATGAACACGACGCTGCCCTCTGAATTCAGGTATGCATAACCATCTTGAACATCGCTAATACTAGAGATAGACAAGACATCGCCATCAGCATCAGAGTCATTCGCCAATAATGTTTCAGGGTTAATGGTAATGGAATGCTCATCATCTGTTGATAACGGAGCACCCTTAATACTGCTCAACATGCTTGAATCAAGTGTTGTGTAAGTCTCACCACCATCCGAACTGATGGATGGCTGGAAGACATAATTCCCACCCTGATCCCACCAAATCATATCAATAGCGTAATAACCATCTTCTGCGATCTCAAATTCTTGATGAGTTGTTGATGTAGGGGATTGATTATTAGAAACAGACGCGACATTTTCGCCATCAATGGATATCTGGTAACCATCATCTGCATAAACTTGGAAGTTGTAAGTTCCCGCCGCCAAGAAGATATAACCTTGCAGGTGAATACCACCATCTGTGTTGTCATCCGGGTCTGAGCTCAGCGAATCTGCATCATCCCCAAGGAATGTCTGCAAATTTGTGCCGGTTGCTACACTGGTAGCCTCACTAGTTGAACCGTTCGAAGAATAATCAATATTAGTCGCATTGAACGTAGCCGTAGGATCGTTGTTTGCTATCACATTGATAAACTCATCCAAGCTATCAATCTGTGTATCGGTACCGTAATAGCTACCGACAAGGCCAGCAAAGCCATAGTCATCAATTGCAACAGGGTTAGTATTTGAATCTTCTACTGTTACTGTCTGAGAAGTTTGACTCGTGGACTGACCATCAGTTGCCGTAACCGTAACTTCAATATCGAAACCGCTAGCATCTTGGCTCGTGCTAATTTGCAGCCCATCAGCCTCATAGGCGGTCAAGCTGTAACTACCATCAGCATTTGCTGTAATAACAGCACCATCAGCGTCAAGCAAGTTGGCACCTTCAGGTAATGCAGAGATTTCATAACTTAGTACTTCACTACCATCAGCATCCGTGGAGGCTCCTTTAATCGTCAACTGACTGATAGAAGTGGTCGAATCTACACTCGCCTGAATATTAGTGATATCCACGGTTTCTAGAATGTCAGTAGTGTGCGTAATAAACTGAACAGTAGCGTTACCCTCATCATCCAATGCTACTTGATAAGAGTCTTGTTGGTTATGGGTTGCCGTACCAGTATTTTGTTCATACGTATACTGATTTACCTGCTCCCCATTTACCAAAATCGTATAGGTATCAACCGTACTTCCATTAGATCCATCTTCCCATCCTCCGGAGATAAATGAGTCGAAACTAATGGTCACTGTTTGGCCCGCATATTCTTCACCAAAAGCAAAGTCCACTTCCCTAGAATCGCGTGAAGTCACACCATTAACATACCCCTCACTTCGAACTTCCCCGAGGCTACTAATATCATCTGGATTAAGGGTGATAGAACCTTGTGATACCGCATCCGATAACTCCACCTCTAATGTAGGAGCATCCGCTACTGCATCAACTGTCACCGTTACACTCGCTTGAGACGTTAATTCACCATCAGAGATAGCGTAATCAATCGTCACCTCACCACTGAAATCATCAGCAGGCGTAAACTCGAGTTTGCCGTTAACAATCTCAACGGTACCTAGCTCTTCAGCTACGGTAGCACTCGTAATTGTCAAACCATCATTTTCTGCATCAGAGTCATTTACTAAGACATCTATCGTAATAACAGAGTCTTCATCACCAACTGAAACATCATCTGCAGCTTCTGGTGCAGTGTTCTCTGCTGGCGAACCAACCACATCAATGGTCAAAGTATTCACCACTGAATCACCATCGTTATCAAGAACAGTATATTGATATGTTAACGTCACATCCGTGTCACTATTGATTAGTTCTGTACTAGGAGTAAATATGTAACTACCGTCTTCCGAAATGACTAACGTACCGTTTACATCTGTAGTTGAATTTGCAACAACATTTGCTAATCCATCCGCACCGGCATCTATGTCAACCGTTCCGCTTAAGATCGTACTCGCTGTATCATTAACCTCATCAATTGAATCATCGATGACTGTACCATCATCAATAGAGCCAGTAGCACCATCGATATCCGCAGTAAGGACATCAATATTGGCAACAATAGAATAAGTAGATGAAGACTCTTCTGGAGTAGAAATAGTGGTTACCAAATTACCATTACTATCCATAAAGCCTGTTAATGAGACTTCGTAAGTAACACCATTTAACTCGACTGTCGTAGAAGGCAGAGAGGTAATAGTAACAGTATCATTACCATTATTAAGGGTATTTAACGTTTCGTCATGGTCCAAAGGTAGAGTCAAACTGACAGAAGTTTCAACACCATCAATTTCAACAGTAAAAGTCATGTCAAAATCGACGCTATCTAACGTTGAATAGTTTGAATTAATTCCTGTGTTGTTGTGCGTAAACTCCGCAACAACAAAGTTCTCACCCATTGCAATATCTGATTGAGAATCGGCGTCATCAGCATAGTAGTTAGAATTACTAGAATATGAGAAATACTTACCATCCGTATCTTTCCAACCGACATAATCAACGTCGCCATCTTGATCCACATCAATCGACCCTGTCTTCTTATTGGCCGCAGACGTAAAGTCAGCAGAACTGAAGCTACCAGAAATTGAGGAGATTGAATAAGATTCTGCTGAATCAGGCTCTGTCGTAACTGATGATAAATCAAGTGTGGCCTCAGTAGTCACCGCAGTAGGTACATCATCATTCACTGTTACACTGATAGTTTCGGTAACACTACTTACACCGTCATCGATAGCAATACCGAATTCTAGGGAAATATTTTCAACAGAAGCGCCACTTAAATGGTCTATCGGACCATTAAGCGTGACTGAATAATTGCCACCTTCATCTGTCATATCCGTTAGTGCCACAGTAACGATCGCAAGCCCTGCTAAAGCACCAACTAACTGGCTACCATCATCAGATAGACTCCATACTAGATCCTGACCTTGCGAAGAATAAGTAGATGTTGGCTCAACCAGACTAATAGAAATAGAATCGCCGTCTGAGTCTGCAACCGTATAACTGCCCTGTATTGAGTTAGGTGAACTAGAATCTAGTGAAACTTCATCAATACTTTGAACAGAGCCTGTGTCAACAGTAGGCGTATCATTTGTACCTGTAACAGTAAGGTTCACGACTTGAGTTGCTGTTCCTCCGTTACCATCATCAACTAACACTTCCACAGATACTGTCTCAGTTATCCCAGCGGCTAGACTATTATAAGCAACGTTACTTGGGTCAAAGGTCCAGCTATCACCATCCAGTACAAACCCAGCAGGCGTATCACCAATAATCGAATAAGAAAGTGAATCTCCATCAACATCGGATGCATCAATGACACCAGAGATACTAGTACCCCCTTCAACAACGGACTCGTTAACAACTTCAGTTGCCGTTGGAACATCATTTGTACCGGTGATTGTGATAGTAATTGTTTGAGAAACAGTATTAGTACCATCGCTAACTTGCACATCAACTGATATATCTTGAGTAACGCCATCCGCTAAAGAGTCAAATGCTGACACTGTAGGGTCAAAACTCCAGCTACCATCACTATTTAGGGTAAATCCGGGTTGTTCGCCGCTGGTAACAGCAAAAGTCAGGTTTTCACTATCAACGTCAGTGGCATCAACTTGACCTTCAAGTAAGTCGCCACCCTCTATAGCAAGATATTCTGCTGTCGCTTCAACAACCGGTACATCATTCACCCCATTGATGTTAACTGTGATTTTATATTCAGTTTCATCCGTAGCTGTTAATGTAAAGATCTCAGTGAAAATACCGGATTCAAGTGTCTGACCATTATCGTAATCATAATGATAAGTCCAGATACCAGAACCCACTTCAGTAGTAGACTCTACATATTCAACATAACCATAATCACCTTGAACCGTTGTTGTTTCAAATCTTGGAGTGTCACCATCATCAACATCACTAATCGTTAACGAGAAAGGTATTGCCATATAGGCAGATGGTATATCCTCCGAGAAACTAATTACTTGATTCGGTTCAGCGATAACAGAATCATCATCCTGCCCGCGAACAGTAACACTAATAGTTTCAGTTGAACCGTCAGTAGCCGCAATAGTAAAGGTTTCAATTAAAGTTTGACCTACAGCTAGATGCTGGAGCTCGTTTGCAGCATCAACGGTATAGGTCCACTCACCTGCTTCGTTAATCACAAGGCTACCCAAATTACCATCTGCACTAACAACACTCTCAGTATCAAAACTAGGAGTGTCATCTATATCAACATCTGTAACGGTTAGGTTACCATTAGTGAAAACTAACCCATCGACGACTCGACTATCTTCTTCATATACAACGCTTTCAGTATCACCAGTAATAACAGAAGCGTCATCAACAGCAGATACGGAAACACTTACCTCGGCAGAATTGGTTAGTTCACCATCAGAAATAGTGTAACTAATAGTTGCGGCACCGTTGAAATTGAGTGCAGGAGTAAAGAGAATTTTACCATCAGAAACAATAGCAGTACCTTGAGATTCAGGCACAGATACTGAAATGATGTTAATATCATCGCCTTCTTCATCGTAATCATTTGCAAGCACATCGATGGTAATAACACCACCATCCTCAATGACTGAAGCAAGGTCATCTACTGCTACAGGTGCATCATTGATTAAGTTAACAGTTGGTTTCACTTTCGCCACGGCTTGCGTCTCAGAACCACTGGTGACCAAACTGATAGGTGGCAAGCTTTGACCTAGATCCAAGGCCACTTTACCCTCATCAGTCAACACGATGTTGTTGCCGTTAATCTCGTAGTAGCCACTGTCATTCGTGTCGTCGGCGAAGTCTACGGTCACGATATTATCAGGGTCACTTACAACAAAGCTGGCAACAATAGCACCAACTTCAGATGCACCCTCAATTAAATCTTCACCTAAAGATAAGTCCAATGTGGTAACATCATCAACTGCACTTAATGAAATTGTGACATTCTGCTCCTCAGACGTTGCTGTGCCGTCAGACGCGGTCACACCCAAGGTGATGTTCGTGTCAGTCAGCGCATCGTTGCCCAGTGCTAAAGCACCGGCCGCGGTTAAGGTCACCACGCCGGAATCTTCGTCGATGATGAAGTAATCATCGTCGTTGCCGCTGGTGATGCTGTAAGTAATGCTGTCACCGTCCAGATCAGTGGCCGTAATCTGCACCACTTCCGCACCTTCGACACCCGCGTTCTCTGTAAGCACCGTACCGGTCGCTGTGTCGATGGTCGGTACATCGTTGATGCCATCTAAACTAATGCTGACAAACGCTTCATCAG
>NZ_JBDVGW010000011.1:0-22642 GCF_039940335.1 Marinomonas sp.
CCGCCATGGCAATAATGTTTAATGGGTTTCTCAACTCATGAGCCATGGCCGCCGACAGGCGACCGAGTTCTACTAGGTGTTGCTCATCTAGGCGTTTGCGCTCTGCGGCAGCAAGGGCTAAGGAGCGCTCTAGCAAACTACAGCTGGTGGAAAATAACGAGCCAAATACCTCAGCGGTTAAACGCATACCTGGGCTGGCATCTTCCCAACCATGTAAGCTGAATTGCCAGCCTTGTTCGGTTAATGACACTTCCAAAGTTAAGGGGCTAAAGGCTGTCACGTCAGTCGTTTCGGCAGACGGAGACCAAGACGTTTGCACTAACGCCTCTGCCGCTTCTGTACCGTGAATCTGAATGGTCACTTTGCGCAACACTTGTTCTGATAGTAAGCGCTCACCTATTTGATTAAGGCTCGGCCAGTCATGGGCGGCTTTTAGTTGGCTCGACCAAGCTTCTAGAAGCTCTTCACTTAGCGTTGCGCCGGGATAAATTACACGGGAGATAATTCGTGTTAATGGCCGATGGATCAAGGAGGCCACCACCAGCATGAGCAGAGAATAAAACCAGAGCTGCCAGCTGGGCACATTGGCCAAGGCTTGCAAACCTAAACGAGCAGACACCACACTGATCACAGCAATCAGACACAGCATGACCAGCATCATTGCCAGCCAGAGCAAGGCGCGATTGGCAAAGGCGTTTACAGACAAAATTTGATAGCGCACCACGCCGTATACTAACAACAACAAGTAACTGGGCAGCAATAGCATTGGATAAGGAAACCAGCTTATACCGAAGGATGGAAACACAAAGCTGGTGGCTAGGAGCAGCCCCCAAGCCCCCACCCCAAACATGGCGAGAATGGAGCGTTTTTTGTTACCTTGGTGGCGCAACCAGCCATACAACAGCACCCCATGAGCAAGCACCCCCACCAACACTGTGTAGGCTAAATTAAAAATGCCAGCATTGGTAAAAACAAAAAATGCCCGTGTGTCGTGGGTGTTCACCGTGCTGCCCCCTTGCACCCACCAGCTGTGCAGCACCACCAAGACGCTGGTCAGATAAACCAACCACAAATACTGCCCTAAGCCTTTTAACCATGGGCTTTTTACCTGTCCAGCGTAGACAAAACGGATGGCAAAATGCAGGAAAAAAGTCGGCATTAATGGGTTCGCCAAAACCATGAAGATCCCTAATGTTTCCATGCCTTGATAAAGGGCCACGTGACCAAAACACCAGATCGCCATCATGATGGCAAAGCCCGCCAGAGCCTGTAAATCCGCTTGTTTTCGTGCCCGCCACAAGAGCCAAACAGCTACAAGAAAGCCACAGACACTGGAGATCAGCATGGACACTTCAAAGATTAAGGGAATCGCCATGAGTGTAAACCTTGTTTACATGATAAAAACAAAAATCGTAAACCTATTTTACACGACAAACAAGATCAAATATAAATACTAAATAATTTCAACAACTTACAGAAAACTAAAACTTGGCTTAGCCCTTGCTCTTACCTATTTATATTTTTTGATCTATCTCAAGCTTTAGCGAATTAATAGGAGCCACCCCATGAATATCCCCTTTCTTATGACAGAGATCATCGCGCTTTTTAGCATCATCAGTTTGGCATTATTGCCCCTGATATGGCGCCAAGCCTACTTAAGAACACGTACTAAGCGCTCCTAGAACAACCGTTTTATACACGCTATTTTTTAACACGATCACTTTATTAACAGGTTAAAATCATGGATCTTGATGTTGCTCTTTTGTCGCGATTGCAATTCGCTTTTACGGTGAGCTTCCATATTATTTTTCCTAGCATCACCATTGGCCTTGCCACGCTGATCGCTATTTGGGAGGGCATGTGGCTAAAAACCCACAACCCTTATTATTTACAGTTAGCGAAATTCTGGATTAAGCCCTTTGCGATCACCTTTGGTATGGGGGTGGTGTCTGGCATTGTGCTGTCTTATGAATTTGGTACCAACTTCTCAAAATTTTCCGAAATGACCGGTGCTGTGCTTGGCCCGCTAATGGCCTATGAAGTACTCACGGCTTTCTTTATGGAAGCGGGTTTCTTGGGTGTCATGTTATTTGGCTGGCAAAGGGTTGGTCGTAAGCTGCACTTTTTCTCTACTCTAGTAGTGATGACAGGCACATGGTTTTCGGCGTTCTGGATAATAGTTGCTAACTCTTGGATGCAAACCCCCACTGGCTATGAAATCGTCGATGGACGTTTTGAGGTGACCAGTTGGTTTGAAGTGATCTTTAACCCCTCTATGCCCTATCGCTTAACTCATATGGTGATGGCATCGCTGATCACCGCAACCTTTGTCGTTGCTGGTATTAGCGCTTACTACTTGTTGAAAAAACAGCACACCGCCTTCGCCAAGAAAGGTCTGTCCATGTGTATGTGGTTTGCCTTAGTACTCACTCCTCTACAGGCTTGGGTGGGGGACATGCACGGCCTTAATGTGCGTGAACACCAACCAGTAAAACTCGCCGCTATGGAGGGCATCTGGCCTGCTGAAGAAGAGAACGTACCACTGTTGTTGTTTGCAATGCCGAATATGGCAACAGAAAGTAATGACTTAGAAGTCGGCATCCCTAATTTGGGTAGCATGATCCTCACTCACACTTGGGATGGTGCCGTACAGGGGTTGAAATCTGTACACGCCGAGGACAGACCTAATGTACCACTCGTGTTTTGGTCATTTCGCGTCATGGTGGGCATAGGGTTTGGCATGTTAGGCATCGCCATCTTGGCGCTGATACTACGCCGTAAAGATAGACTCTTTAAAAACAAAGCCTTTCTTGGTCTAGTGACTCTGTTTACCCCCATGGGGGTGATTGCCGTGCTGGCGGGTTGGTACGTGGTGGAAGTGGGGCGTCAGCCGTGGATAGTTTATAACCTAGTGCGCACAGCCGATATAGTATCGCCTTTACCCGCAGAACGAGTGCTCTTCACCTTGGTAATGTTTGTCATTATTTACACCTTACTGCTCGGGGTCTATTTGTACTTTATGCGCAAACTTATTAAAAAAGGACCGCCGAGTATGGCCACATTGGAGCAGCAGTTAATCGGTATGAAAGCACCCGGTTATGCCTTGGCTTGGGTTAAGAATCTGAATCATAAAGATCAAGGAGCAAACTAATGGATCTGCCACTATTTTATTTTCTCGTGCTTGGCTTCGCCATTTTCATGTACGTCTTACTGGATGGCTTTGACCTGGGTATCGGCATTCTCTACCCTTGGTTCCATCAAGCAGGCGAGCGAGACCATCTAATGCGTTCTATTTCACATGTATGGGATGGTAACGAAACTTGGTTGGTGTTTGGCGGAGTGATCCTATTCGCTGCCTTTCCAGCGGCTTATGGAGACATAACGTCTATTTTCTATTTGCCGATTATGCTGATGTTGTTTGCGCTAATATTCCGTGGGGTGGCCTTTGAATATCGCTTTAAGTCAGATACTTCGCGCCCCTATTGGGATCTGGCCTTTAGTGCTGGCTCAGCCATTGCTGCGTTTTGCCAAGGTCTACTGCTTGGTGCCATAGTGCAAGGCATACCCGCCACGGGCGGCGAGTTTAATCACTTATCAAGTTTGCATTGGCTCACCCCCTTCTCTATTTTGACAGGCTTTTCTGTGATGGCAGGTTATGCCCTATTGGCGGCTTGCTATTTGGTAATGAAAAGCCGTGGCCGAATTCAACGTCACGCGGCCAAATTAGGGATTAACTTATTGATGTTGTTGCTGTTAGCCATGTTGGCGGTGAGTTTATGGACCCTTACTAGCCAACCAGAAATTCGGGAACGTTGGTTTAGCGGCATGAACTTCTTTGTCCTCGCACCTTTGCCGCTGCTGAGCTTATGGGCTGGCTACACTATCTTCAAAGACCTAGGAAACTTTAGTGACACGACAACACAAGTCAGGATGAGTCGCCATGAAAAGCGCCCTTTCTGGTGTGCAAGCCTGTTGTTTCTAACCGGTTTCGCGGGTCTAGTGGTGGGGCTATTTCCCTACTTAGTACCTCGCCAACTTACCTTTTGGCAAGCTGCTTCCCCAGACTCTAGCCTGTTATTTTTACTGCCCGGCATCTGTATCTTTGTGCCGCTGATCTGCGCTTATACCCTATGGGGCTATCGCGTGTTCGCAGGTAAGGTCGAAGATTATCAAGAGGGGTATTAGCATGTTACCTATCTTTCGTCGCCAAACATGGCGGGCTAAATGCCAGTCGCTAAAGTCATGGCAATGGTTTGTGCTCTTATATCTGCTCGGTTTTGTCAGCTTAGTTGGCATGTCCTATCTGCTTAAACTTGGTTTCAAGGTTCTGCCCTAACGGCTATTCATCAGCTTTAGCGCTCAATAAGGGCATTGGCTATTTATAGCAAATAAGCCAATTGCTCTTAACTCTATGCCCGTTTCGCTCTAATCAACCAGTTTCGCGGGGTAATGACTTTGTCACAAAAGCCGCCTATCTCGACTTGATAGCCTTGCTCTTGTAAATAAAGGGCTCGGTCTAATACCAGCCAGTGTTCAAGGGCAGGACGGAACAATTGGCTAATGGCTTCGATCTTTTGAACCACTTGGTAACGTTGCTCAGCGACTTGTTCAAATTGGACAAAACCTAGGGTGTTCACATATTGGCTTAAGCCTTTGCATTCAGCCGCCCATTGGCAGAAACCTGTGAAACCCTGCTTGAGTAAGGCTTTTTGAATTGAGGGTAATGGCAGATATTCGTCTATGCCTCGAGCTTGTCGTTGCCAAACATCAAAACCCAATCGGTAGGTGAGTTCTTGCTTCTTGAGGCGCTTTTCTCTCGCGCCGGCAGTCACGACTTCTTTCACCGCTAATTTTAAGTCAGCTTTACGTACGCTGAGTTGTGAATGCTGTGCCACGGTGGCAGATAAAGGCTGGTAAGTATCATCTTTGGTTAGCTGATAGCAACAAGGAGACAAGCATAAGTTAGGCACTTTGGCCGACGCGGCTTGGGTGAGTAAGGTGCGGTGTAAATCCCCACAGGCATGCAAGGCCACCGCACAATTCGTACTGGCAAGAGCAGACACTCCCTGTTGTTTTAACACATCGGCGTGCTGAAAAGTTTGAGAGAGTTTCAGCTTGGCGGCTTGTTGCTGGCCGTCCTCACAAAGAGCCTTTTGCCACTCTAAACTGACAACATCCTGCCCTGTTTGATAGGACAAAAGCTTCCCCAAATGCCCTTTACCGGCACACCACTCAACATAGTTTTGCGCTTTGGGAGTCCGTGCCACAAAAGCCTCAATCTGTTGCCATTTACGCCCTTTAATACCCGCTGCGAGATAACTTGGTGGGGGCCTATAAGTCGCCACTTCACTAAGTGGTTGAGGGCCTTGCCAAGCCTGCAAAGCAGATAAGCTCGGCAAAAATTCACCAAGGATATTCAGGCCACATTGATCTTCAAGCTCACTCAAGTTAAGGCTATCAAGATACTGGCTCAATTGCGGATATTGAGCCTGCCAAGGGCTCGTTAGGCTGGCAAAGGAATCGAACTGCCATAAGGCTCGATGCTCGCTCAAGCAAGCATCGAGGGCTATAAAGTCTTCATTAAAACTGGACATTAGTTGGGTTATTTAGGCTGTTCTTTATCATGACCCGATTGAGCGTCTATCTGTTCGGCCAGTCGTGCTATTTGGCTCTGCAACTCACCGATCTGAGCCACGAGTGCTTGATGATTGTTCTCTTGAGCATCGTGTTCTTTGGCGGCGGTTTCTTGGGTCATCACATCTAACACCACGCCCACCATCATGTTCAAAAAGACAAAGGCGGTTAAGAAAATAAAGATAATGTAGAAGATCCAGCTTAATGGGTAGACCTCCATCGTTTCATACATTACGTCCGTCCAATCTTCGAATGTGGCCACCCGAAATAGGGTTAGCATGGAAACCGCTATATCTCCCCATAGGGTTTCATTCACGCGCTCGAAGAAAATTGAGCCCACTGCCGCAAAGATATAAAAAATAATAAACATCAATAGGGCTATGTAGCCCATTTTAGGAATGGCTTTTAGCAAGGCATTGATCAAGAAGCGTAGGTCAGGGATGATGGAGACCAGACGCAAGACACGGAACACTCGTAGTAAACGCGCCACCAAAATCATTTCCGTTTCGGATAACGGCATTAAGCTGCCAACCACAATAATGGTGTCGAAGATGTTCCAAGGGTCTTTAAAAAATCTTAGCTTGTCGTCACAGGCGAGAAAGCGCAGACTGATTTCAACTAAGAAAAATACTGTAATGAAGTTGTCTAGGTAATTGATGGCAAGTTCAACGCCATCAGGTAAAGGATAGGTTTTTGCCCCAACCGTCAGCGCGGCGATGACAATAATGCTGATAATAAAACCTTGAAACCAAACACTGCGTTCCACTTGCTTCATTAAGCTAAACAAATAACCCGTGTGACTTTTTTCCATTTACCTCATACCTAATAGTCAGATGAAAGATCAGACCGCCATATTAAGTACATCTTAGCCATAAGAAAAGTAACAATCTGGTAGATTATGAGGTTTCTAAGTCAAGTACGCTTCACCCGCACAACTTTCATGATTTCCACTGGGATTCCCGCCACCATCTCTTGAGTGGCATAGTAGGTAAGATTGACTCTAGCTCCGCGCAGGGTGCGATACTTCCCCTGGCGTTTGAAACGAAAAGGCACATCGTAGCCTTCTATCATTAGCGTGTGGAGAATCCAGTCTTCTTGGGACCTTTGAACGTGGGATTTCACTTTAAGCGCATCCGAATGAATGAGCTCATCGTTTTTCTTTAATAAGTCGTTTGGATCAGATTTCATAAAACGCTCTCTATTCGGAAGGACGAGAGCGTTTTAGTATGACACAAAGAAAAAAAATTCGAAAATCTTGTTTGTTTTTTGAGCAGCACTATTACCAGCAGTCGCTAATTCTTCACTTCTTCCGCACTTTTCTCTTCAACCACAGATATTTTTGCTAGCTGCTCTTTAGCAAACTGACTCATCAGTTGTGCTTTCTCTTTATTGTCAAAACGCACAACGGCTTTTTGCAAAATCAAGTTGTTTGGGTAAGTCACAATATCCCCAGATATGCGCTGAATAATGACATGAAAGGTAGAAATATCTATGATCTGGCCAAGAATTTCGTCATCTTTGTCGACAACTTTTACCCAGTCACCAACACGGTAAGGAAAACTGAAAAAGATAATCAAGCTGGCGGTAATATTACTTAAAATTGACCACTGGGCGAACAACGCTACACCTACGACGGCAAACACAGACGAGAAGAAGATGGCTAATTCACCATAGCCGACGCCCATTACAAGACAAATCAACAAGATGAATGTGCCAGTCAGACCAAGGTTCAGCATTTTGGAGACGTAACTTACTCGCACATCTTTTGCTGACTTTTTCAAACCTAAGGTTGTGATGTTGGACTTAATAATACGAGAGATAACGACATATCCCACGATCAGTAATACCACTAAACCAAATTTAATCATTCGTTCGCCTTTCTAAATTTATTGGTACAGATCAAAGTACATAAAAAAGAACACATGGCACTATTGCAATACTCATAAGGTTGCCAATTAACACAATCGAAGCCACTTTATGCGGTTCTTGTTGATACATTTCTGCGACCATGTAATTAAGCACTGCTGGAGGTAAGCACGCAAACAATAACAAATAGCCAACGTACTCGCTGGGCACATCCACTAACCAAATCCAGATAAGAGCCACAATCAAGCCGCTTAGTGGGCAAATTAAGCCGCTGATCACCCCAAGCTTCCATTGACTAAAGTCCACATTGGTCATGCGGACACCTAACGCAAATAACATTAGAGGTATGGCAATTTGTCCCATCATGCTGACCGACACTTCCACAGCAGGGGCGAGTGTCCAGCCCTGAAGACTCCATACTAACCCCAGAATAGTGGCCAAGACCATGGGCATTTTGAGTACATTAAGAAAATTTGTTTTGGGGTTCATTAGGTACATGCCGACCGTGAAATGCAGCAAGTTTTCGGTCAAAAATAACACCAGAGCAATGGGCAGAGCGGACTCTCCAAAGGCGAGCAGAATTAATGGTATTCCCAGATTACCACTGTTGTTAAACATCATGGGGGGCACAAGAGTTTTAACCGATACCTTTAACCATCGACACAGGGGCCATACTAACAGTCCAGAACCAATCACAATAACCGTTGTGGCTAAAATAAGATCAACATACTGACTAATGTGAAACTCTTTAGAAGCCATGACAGAAAAGACTAATGCCGGTACAAAAACACTAATATTTAGCCTATTAGCGACCGTCATATCTGTAGGCCTGACGCGAGCGTACAAAAAGGCAATCAGTACTATACAGGCAAGAGGGAAAACAGTATTAAAAATTTGTATCAGCAAACTCGCAGAGTCCATTCATATCCCCAACATCTAGGGCTGTCTAATTATGGCCCTAATTTATAAAGGCCTACATTAAACGACGAAGACTAGTCTTTTTCAACGAGTACAGAAGGGATAAGAATAAAACGTTGGGGCACTTCTTCACCTTTCAGCAGCTTCACGCCAATTTCTATAGCGGTTTCTGCTAGTAAAGCTGGGCGTTGCACTGCCGTTGCGACCCATGGATTATTTTCTTTGATGGTCTTTTTAGCAATGGGGGACCCATCCACTGAAGCAAGTACAAATTCGCTACGCTGAGCTTGCTTTGCCGCACGTAAAGCCCCTAAAGCGGTAGGATCATTAATGGTGAATACAGCATCAATATGAGCGTATTCTTCCATTAAATAGGTCATTGCTTCCATGCCGCCCTCGACACTGCCTGTGCCATTCATACGATCACTAAGTAAGGTGATCTTAGGATATTTATTTAGAGCTGACTTACACCCAGCCACTCTTTCGATAACCGACGACACCGATACGCCATTGATAATGACGACGTTGCCTCGGTAATGGATTTTTTTGGCTAGCTTTTCACAAGCGACAACACCTGCTTGCACATTGTCAGTGGTCACTGTGGCGTCTGCCCCTTGAGCATTCACGTCCACGGCGATAACTTTGATTCCTGCTCGTTGCGCCCTAGCAACCACCGGAGCAACTTTATATTCATCTGCTGCCGTCAATACAATGAGGTCCACATCCTGCTCAATAAATTCATTAAGCTGGGTGATTTGTCGCTCCAAATCGTAGGCATCGGAGCGAATAATCATTTTAACCGGGTGTTGGGAAAGTGCTTGTGCCTTTGCGGTAGCAGACTCGACCAATTGCACAAAATAAGGGTTGCCTAAATCTGCAACACTTATCCCTATTGAGCGAAGCGGTTCAGGCTCAGAGGATTTTGATATCAAAGGCGACAATGAGAAAACCATCACCGCCAGAAGAGAAAATTTCTTCAGAGGATGCTTTTTGGGTGATATGAACCCGCCTAGTTTACTACTCATTGTCACCTTCTTGTCTGACACGGTTATTCCGAACTTAGAATCAAAAACATACATGACATAAGGAGCGCTACATCCGCCAATCGGCTCGTGTGACGCTCGACATTATGCCGCTTGCGTGGGCTCATCTGAGACATCCATTGCGCCAGTCATTATCGCTACGGCATCAGACATTGAATGTGATTCCGGTGTGACCACCGCCGCCCGCTTGCCTAAACGGTGAATATGAATGCGGTCTGCTACTTCAAATACATGAGGCATATTGTGACTAATGAGAATGATTGGCAAGCCTCGATCACGTACTTCTTTAATTAGATTCAGTACTCGACGAGACTCTTTTACCCCTAAAGCCGCCGTTGGTTCATCCATAATCACGACTTTACTGCCGAACAATGCTGAGCGCGCCACCGCGACCCCTTGTCGCTGACCACCAGATAGTGATTCCACTGCCTGGCTAATATTTTGAATGGTCATCAAACCAAGTTCAGACATTTTGTCGCGCGCCCTTTGTTCCATCGCTTTTTTATCCAGCATACGGAAAAGTGAACCCAGAATGCCAGGCTTACGAATTTCACGCCCCAAAAATAAGTTATCTGATATGTTTAATGCTGGAGAAATCGCTAAGTTTTGATAAACCGTTTCAATCCCTAGCTCTCTCGCTTCCATTGGGGAAGAAAAATGTACTGGCTTTCCGTCTAATAGAACCTCACCGCTATCGGGTATTAAGGCACCTGAAAGGGCTTTGATTAAAGAAGATTTACCAGCGCCGTTATCCCCTATAACAGCAAGAATTTCGCCTGGATACAACTCAAAATCTGCATGGTCAATGGCGGTTACGCTACCATAACGTTTCACTAATTGTTTGGTTTGTATTACGGGTGTTTGGTCATAACGTGCGCTCATTATGCTGTTCCTCTTCTAATCCATTGATCGACACCAACGGCGACGATAATCAAAATACCTACGGTAAACTCTTGCCAAAGTACATCGACACCGGCGAGCGCTAGGCCATTGCGGAACACCCCAACAACTAAGGCGCCGATCAGAGTACCGTATATAGAACCGCGACCACCAAATAAGCTACAACCACCAATCACCACAGCCGTAATACTGTCCAAGTTCGTGGTATAACCCGCTTGCGGGCTCACCGATCCAATGCGACCAATCAATACCCAAGCACCAATGGCACACACGACACCCGCCAGCACATAAACAGATAGCAAAACACGGTCCGTTCGAATACCCGCTAATTTAGCGGCAGCAGGATCATCTCCAGTGGCGTATACATGACGCCCCCAAGCGGTCCAATTTAAGGCATACCAAATGATGAAGAACAAACCGAGCATTAAAATTGAGCCATAGGTTAAACGCGCCCCAAACACGTTAATGGTTTCACCTAACCACTGTAAAAGCGGGGCCATGGCACTGATGTCTTGTGAGCGTATGGTTTCACTTTTTGAATACCATAGGTTAAGTGCAAAGAAGACGTTCCATGAGCCTAAGGTCGCAATAAACGGCGGAAGCTTCATACGGGTAATTAATTGGCCATTAATGAAACCGGCCACAGCACCAGCGGCGATCCCGATTAATAACGCTAGCCAAGCTTCGAAACCATAATCGACAGCCATACGGCCCATGACAACAGACACCAGTACCATGATGGCACCAACCGACAAATCAATGCCTGCTGTCAGTATAATAAGAGTCTGCGCGATGCCGATCACGCCAATGATAGTGACCTGCTGAAGTACTAATGAAAGGTTAAACGGGTGTAAAAAACGGTCGCCCACGATAATACTGAAAGCCAGCACGGCAAGCAGCAACACGATACTTGGGGCGGCGACAGGGTACTTATGTAGAAATTTTTGAAACCGCTGTAGTGGCGTAACTTGGCTTTCAAACTTGGCTTCATATGTCTGCGCTTGATCCGCGACTTTGTCATGATCCAATACAGCGGTGGAAGGTTTTTGATCAGTGGAACTCATAGGTTACTCCAGGCAGAAAAAGGGCCGCTAACGTCCTACGATGTTAGCGGCAAACAAGGGCGCCTTCGGCCCAAGAGGAAGACTTAACCCCAGCACATACTCAGGCCAGGTTTCGAGCCGATTGATTGGATACCTGACACGGGTTGATCAGTGATTAACTGCACACCAGTATCGTAGAAATCCAGACCATTTGAGGCAGAAGGACGTAAACCTGATTTCGCAAATTCGACAATCGCAGTCACACCTTCAGAGGCCATTTTGAGAGGAAATTGCATAGAAGTAGCGCCGATCACACCGTCTTGGATATTACGTACGCCTGGGCAACCACCATCGACAGATACGATTGTGACATCCTTTTCCAAACCAAAGGATTTCAGGGCTTCATAAGCCCCTGCCGCCGCAGGTTCGTTAATGGTGTAAACCAGATTTAAGCTAGGGTCTTTTTGTAATAGGTTTTCCATAGCTCGACGGCCACCCTCTTCAGAGCCTTGCGTGACATCATTACCGACAATACGTGAATCGCTTTCATCGGCCATTTGTTGAGGGTTTTTAATGTCGACTCCGAAACCTTTTAAGAAACCTTGGTTACGTGCAACATCAACGGTAATTTGGCTGGTATTTAAATCTAATAAGGCAATTTTAGCCTCTTTGGCTTTATCACCTAGCTTGGCTTTCGCCCATTGGCCAATCATTTCACCTGCTTTGAAGTTATCTGTCGCAAATGTCATGTCAGCAGCACTCACCGGGCTTAATGGAGTATCCAAAGCAATAACTAATAAACCTGCATCACGTGCTTTTTGGATGGTTGGAACAATCGCCGCCGGATCACTCGGAGCGATCAGGATACCTTTAGCACCTGAAGCGATTAAGTTTTCCACCGCTTGGACTTGTGCTTCATTATCGCCATCGTAGCGACCAGCAAAAGTACGTAGGTCTACCCCTAATTCCTCAGCTTTTTGCTGCGCTCCTTCTTTCATTTTTACAAAGAATGGGTTGGTATTGGTTTTCGTGATAAGTCCAATGATGGGGGTTTCAGCTATAGCGACACTAGACAATGCACTGACAGCAACAAGACAAGCGATTTTGCGGTACATGAATTTCATTATGAAAACTCCATTGTTGTTTTTATTATTGGCGATAAAGCCGTCTGAGCAGGACGCTGTACGCTCCCTGCTGCTAGGCAACCACTATGCAAAACAAAAACTAATGGATAATTTCATTACCTTTTAAAATTTAGTAATAATTGTAATATTTCATTCAACAATGTCTAAAATTCTATACAACTGCTTGATTGTAAAAGGTTTTGAGATAAAAAAATCTTCATCTGAAAGTTGATATTTTTTCCTCAATTCTTCTTTTGGAAGGCCTGACATAAGTAATACTGGACCTGAATAAGCAATTTCTTCATCACTTTCTCGCGCAATAATATGAGCAAGCTCTACGCCATTCATGGTGCCAGCAAGGTTGACATCAGTGATGATTAAATCGGGCTGGAGATTACTTTTTAAGGCACTGTATACATTTTCAGCACGATCAAACTCTTGCACTAAAAACGCCATTTTTTCTAATTGCTCTCTCATTACTCGACGCACTTCTTCATCGTCTTCTAGCAACCACACCATACCTTGTGCGGGCACCGTGATGGTTGGTGTTAACTCGTCTGAGGGCTCATTTGGCGGCAGTAACTCTCTGTTATACAAAGGCAAGAATAAGCACACTCTGGTCCATTGACCATATTCAGAAGTAACCTTTATTTCTCCGCCACTTTGCTTAACAAATCCGTAAATCATACTCAATCCTAAACCACTCCCCTTACCGATTGGCTTGGTGGTAAAGAAAGGCTCAAATATTCGCCCCAAAATATCCTCAGAAATACCATCACCGGTATCTTCAACACGAATACGAATGGCCGCCTGAGAGCTTTCAGGCAAAGTGCTCAGCTTGGTCGAAAAAGACAGTAAGCCACCTTTTTCCATTGCACTGGCAGCATTTAAGGATAGGTTCAATAAGGCGTTTTCAAGCTGAGAAGGATCTATCAGGCTCATTAACTGATGACACTGAAGGTCACTCTTTACCTGAATATGGCTACCCACGCTGTACTCAACAAGGTCAAGCATCCCTTCAATCAAATCATCAATCACTACCGCTACAGGGAACAATTGTTGGCGACGACTAAATGCGAGTAGCCGTTGCACCAAATTGCTACTTTTCTCTGACACCGCTAAGGCTCGCTCAATATAACGGGTCTGATCTGCTGTTTGTGGATAGGAATCTGACAACATCTGCAAATTTCCCATGATGGCAGCTAATAAGTTATTAAAGTCATGGGCGACTCCGCCGGTTAATTGCCCCAGCATTTCCATTTTTTGCGCTTGTCTTAGCTGACTCTCGACACTTTTGCGTTCAGTCAAATCTGTATAAAGAGTAACAAAACCCCCTTCTGGCATAGGTTTCGAGCGGAACTCGACAATTTTTCCAGACTCAAAATGGCGCTCAAATCGTTGGAAACGGACATGTCGAAACACATTCACTTCTTCCATATAAACCTGTTGGTTCTCAAGGTTTACATTTTTGTGTTCACCGCGATTAATGAGGCTCTGTACCTCGTCAAGAGACATGCCTACATATAGGTCGTCATCGGTCAGATCGAACAAACTCTGATAACCTGAATTCCATGCGACTAAGGTGCCTTGGGCTGAGAAAACACTTAAGCCATCATTCATATTGTCGAAGATGGTTTCTAATAAATGTTTTTGCTCTGAAAGCTGTGCCGTAACTTCCAACCGCCTTTGGGCATCACTATGAAAGACTTCAAAGGCGCTCGCCAACGTCCCTATTTCATCGTTACGCTGTATGGTCGAGCTTTTTGAATCCACTAAGCCTAAAGACAATTGTTCCATATCCTGAGTGACGGATTGTAAATCCCGAGTCATGCGCTGGCTGTACCAATATAAGCGCGTCAGACCAAGTAATAAAAACACCGATATACCAATTATCCAGTTCTGCCCTGTGGACACAAAACTAGACACAGCCTGACGTTGACGGCTTACCTTTTTCTGCAAACCTCCCACAAAGTGACTCACCCGTTTAGTCAATTGCTCGGATTTAGCACGAATAGCAATGAGTAAATAATTTTTACGACTTTCAATCAGTGCGAGACGCTGATGCGCTTTTAAAAGCTCTTGCGTAATTTGCGCGACTTCTCCGCCATGAGCGTTAAGGGAAAGGGCTTGAGAAAGATCTTCAGGTACTAAGGTAGGGTTTTCAAGTAACTGCAACAACCAAGTCAGTCCTTGCTTTGACGTTAATGATCTAGTCTCTGTGTTTACTATTGAGAGCGATCGAATTCGAAACTGTAGCGCGAGGCTGTCTTCTCTTAAATACAGCTCTTCACGTACTAAACTCACTAACTCCTCAAGTGTATTTTGCAAGTCATCCAATCTCGCCTCTATGGCACCGCGAAATGATTGATCTTTCAAACTGTCGGCAACTCCTCGTAGCTCAGCAATACGCAATTGAATACGCTCCGACTCAGTTTGCAACTGAAAAGGTCGACCAGATCCGGCGGTATAAGGCGCAATCGCGGCTAATTGAGCAACGCCTTCAGCGAGGGTTAAAGCGGTGCTAATTTCGGGTAATGTTTCCGCTTCAAATTCCGATAGTGATGACTCACTTACCTGCATGGATTGCCAGCCAATCGCTACCATGAACAAGGCCACAAAACTAATAGCGAAAATGGCAAACGAGGCTTTTTGGCGAATACTAATAAAGCGCATCTAGTTAGACCGTACCGGCCCCTGAAAAAAGTAGCCAAGGCCTCGCTGAGTTTTGATAAATTGTGGCGTCTTAGGTGTTTGCTCAATTTTACGACGCAAGCGTAATATCAAAACATCAATAGTACGATCAAATACTTCTGTTTCTAACCCCCGACTTTGATCAATGAGCTGTTCCCTCGAAAAGATACGATCTGGGTGACGAGCCAGCACCTCTAATAGCGAAAATTCGCCAAGGGTTAATGCTACTTCAGAGCCATCTGAATGAAGCAGCTGGCGAGCCGTCAGATCTAATTGCCACGGACCAAACCCTAAACATTCATGCTTCTCTTTGATGACTTTCGGAAGCGCTTGAGAGAGCGCTCCAAATCTTCGCAAGAGTGCATGAACTCTGGCAGTAAGCTCACGTAAATTAAACGGCTTCATCATGTAATCATCCGCCGCAAGCTCCAAACCAAGAATTCTATCTGTCTCATCTCCTTTACCGGTTAACATCATAATCGGCATGGTGTGTCGAGCACGCACTTCTCTAGCGAGTTGTAGTCCGTCCTCGGCTTGCAAATATAAGTCCATCAAGACAAGGTCAACGTTACTGTCCGCCAGCTGCTGCCACATCTCAGCTCCCTTTTCTGCAGTCAGCGCGATATAGCCCTTTTGCTGGAAAACATCACTGAGTAGGTGGCGGATATCTTGGTCATCATCAACGATTAATATGATTTTTTTTTGTTGCTCTGACATGGTCTATTCTTGATCCATTTATCATTATTATTAGAAATGGGTCTCTTTGGGCCCATAAAAACGATCATTTGGTTAGCTATAGCATGCTAAAGTTAATGAAAGATTAACAGCCCTTAAGTAATTAAGAGTATTTGCTTTGATAATAAAAATCACCCTATCGATTAACCAAGCAGCCTTTCACTTAGCCGTTAAACCAGAGCAAAGTGTGTTAGAAGTACTGCTTGAATACGGCATTCCTATTCGTCAGGCCTGCACGAATGGCGTATGTGGAGTTTGCGTCACTCCCCTATTAGCCGGTCAAATTAGTTATGGCGAACGCCAAGCAAGGGGACTCAATGCCAAGGAATTACAAGCGGGATATTTCTTACCCTGTATAGCTCACTGCGAATCTGATATTCATATTGGCAAACCTAAAGTGGCACTGCGTTAAGCGTTGAAAAACGGTATCATGACCTTTGTCTTTCGTTGAGCACGACTATGTTAACTGATTTCCCCATTCAAGCCTTAATCCCAGCTTTGCAGCAACAGCTTAGAGACCAACACCAAGCTATTTTAGAAGCCGCCCCGGGGGCTGGCAAGACGACTGTTGTGCCATTAGAGCTAATGAATGAAAAATGGCTACAAGGCCGCAAGATCATCATGTTGGAGCCAAGACGCTTAGCGGCTAAGACCGCTGCCCAGCGTCTTGCGGATAGTCTCAACGAACCTTTAGGGCAACGCATTGGCTATCGTATTCGGCACGAAGGCAAGGAAAGTAAGCAGACACAAGTACTGGTAGTCACCGAGGGCGTGCTTACCCGCATGTTACATTCAGACCCAAGCTTACTAGACGTTGCATTGATCATTTTCGATGAGTTTCATGAGCGCAACTTGCATTCTGATCTTGCCTTTGCGTTGTGTTTACAAGCCAGAGAACTGTACCGTGATGAGGACCCTCTTAAGCTGCTAGTGATGTCCGCGACTCTCGATACTGAGTTGCTCGAAACTCGCTTAGGTTGCTCCACCCTAAGTAGCACTGGACGAAGTTTTCCTATTGACGTGATTTACGCCAATAAGGCACTTAAAGTGGCGGAAGTAACGGATGAAGTGGTGCGCTTAACCTGCCAAGCCTTTGTTGAACAAGAAGGTAGCTTATTAATATTTTTACCCGGACAAAAAGAAATTCGTCACGCTGCTAGCCAACTTCAGCAACGTCTTGGCGATCAGCCTCAGCTCCAAATTTTACCCTTATATGGCGAATTAAGCCTTAAAGAACAACAAGCGGTTATTCAGCCCACACCGCCATCCCAGCGCAAAATTGTCTTAGCCACTGCCATTGCACAAACCAGTTTAACCATCGAAGGAATACAGGTTGTCATCGACAGCGGCCTAAGCCGTGAGGCAAGGTTCGACGCGAACACCGCCACCACGCGTCTTCACACTCGTCGGGCGACTCAAGCTGAAACTACTCAACGCATGGGACGCGCTGGCCGTACTCAAGCTGGGGTATGTTACCGCTGGTGGAGCGAGAACCAGCAGTATCAGTTAGCGCCTCAAGCAAAGCCTCAGATTGAAATTACCGACCTTAGCAATCTAGTTTTAGATGTGGCTTGTTGGGGGGTGCGAGAGCGTTTAGAACTTGATTGGATAACACCACCACCTTTGGCGCATTGGCAACAAGCCATCGACTTTTTGGGCAAACTCGATGCACTGAATACAGCATCTGATTTAGAGCTGACCCCGGTAGGGGAAAGTATGAGCGCGCTGGCGATAGAGCCTCGTTTAGCTCGATTATTGATTGAAGCCGTGAAACGAAATGACAGTGCCACAGGAAGTGCCCTATGCGCTATTTTTTCGGAAGGAGACCCATTAAAACAACACCACACAGATCTGGCCGATCGCCTTGCTTGGTTAGCAGGTAACATCAACCAGCAAAGTAAAAGACCTCGAGTTGTTTACCAACAGGCACAGCGCCAGTGGCAACAGCGCTGCCAATCTCTTAATTCTATACAAATTGAAATAAAACCTTCTCTGTCACCCATTATGGAATGTCTGTTAATCAGCGCATTTGCCGATAGAATTGCCCAGAGGGTTCAACATGACCATCAAAAAGCTCGATATAAGTTAGCGAATGGGCGTATGGCTTCTATCGATATTCAAGACCCCTGTGCGCAAAATGAATGGCTCATTGCTTTGGACATGGGTGGTCATAATGGCCAACAGGAGGACCGTATTTATTTGGCCAGTAGCATTCATTTATCCTCTATCGAAACCTCTTTCAAATACTTGATCGACACCAAGCAGCACCTTACATGGTCTAATAAACATGGCCGCTTAATCTGTGAAGAACAGCAATGGGTCGGTAAGTTATGTATTGCCACCAAAACCTTACAAGCACCTAACCAAGAGGCTGTGTGCCAAGCCGTTTGTAGATATATTCGTCAACAAGGTTTAAATATTTTACCGTGGGACGAACAAAGCCGACAGTTACAAGCCAGAGTCGCCTTTGCAAGAAACTTTGATATGAAGAACGAATGGCCAGACTTTAATGATCAAGCCTTATTGGCTAACCTAGAAGATTGGTTAGGGCCATATCTTGGCCAAGTGACCAATCAGCAAGCCATCGATAAACTGCCTTTAACAAGCCTACTGTTAAATCAGCTAAGCTGGTCTGAACAACAAGACTTATCAGAACAAGTACCGAGTAAAATCAGTGCCGCATCGGGTAACCAACATAGTCTAGATTATACCGTTTCACCGCCGACTTTGCGGGTTAAGCTACAAGAAATGTTTGGTGTTACCAGCAGCCCAACTGTGTTGCAACAAGCCATTCGTATTGAGCTTTTATCACCCGGGCAAAGACCCTTAGCGGTAACGCAAGATTTGGCTTTCTTCTGGCAACAAGCTTACCCAGAAGTACGTAAAGAGATGCGGGGGCGCTATCCTAAACACCCTTGGCCAGAAGACCCACTAACGGCACTTGCCACAGCTAAAACAAACAGAGCGCTTCGTTCTACTTAGCCTGATTTCTAATTTCTTCTAAGGCTTGCGCCGTTAACTGGCGGCTTAACGGCGTGTTTTTAGCATGATCAGGGCTCCAGCCCATGATGAAGCGATGGAAATCTGCCCAAGCAGTGATAAATAGCGACTGCCATTCATCAACCACTTGCTGGGCAAATGCTTGGTTTTCGCCCTTAGCCATAATGGCCCGGGCCAGTTCTTGAAAATAATGCTCCTGCAAATAGCTGAGCTCTTGTTGCAAGCAAGATTCTGATAGAGCACTGCCGAGTAGATACACAAGATCTTGAACCCCAACACCACCACCAAGATATTGAAAGTCCACCGCAGCCACCTGCTTGCCATCCACAGAGAAACAGAAATTGGCAACTTTGGCATCACCATGTACTAAGCACTTAAAACGAGCATTATCCAGAGCACTGGACAAAGCCGCCGCTTGATCTTTTAACTCACCTTCTGCCATAGCCTGCCATTCTTCTTGGCGTGTATCGAAATGCCAATAAGTACCTTTTTCCCATAAACCTTGCGGCCAACCCAAAGGGGGTGAATCATAAAGAAAGCTGGCATGGAAGTTCGCCAACCAATCAATACAAGCGAGTAAGTAGTCACGATTTTCCCCGTCATAATCCTCTTCAAAACCTGAAGCTCGTAAATCTTCTAAAAGCAGTAAACGTTCAGCACTCTTTTGATCAGTAAACGCACCATAACAACGAGCAATTCGTGCCTGATTACACGGTTGGCTTAAATAATGTTGATAGCCAAATTGTTCTACTTTATAAGACGTGACTTTACGCTGATGTGCATGGGCAGATTGCCAGCCTCTTGGATGTTGTATAACTGATGGCATTCGACAGTGTTTTACAATTAGGGTGCTCAAGGAAAGATCTGCAGACGTATTCATCCGATAACGTGCTATTTCACCATAGCCACTCCATAACGACTGAATCACTTCAATACGCTGCACTTGCAGAGCATTACATTGGCGTTTAATAAAAATTTCAGGTGTCATCAAAATATTAAAAACTTCCTATTTACACTTTAAAATGATTAACACTACCATTGAAAATCAAATAGATACATTTAGTTACAATAAGAAAATCGCTCATAACAAACCGTTATATTTATACTATGTAAAAGAGGTCGATTTATGATCTAATTTACCGTAACTATCACACTCTAAGGTTAATTTCTCGAATGGAAGCAAACAACCAGCTATCAAACAAAAAACTCTTCAATATAGGTGTAAGACTCGTTAAATTTGCATGGATTGTTGAGATTCTTGCCGTTTCAATTGGTTTTCTAATTTCAATCATCGTTTCGTATTCTGTCTATGCCGAGCTAAATAGAACAGAAAGAGAAATGAACTTTGGTGATTACAGCAGTATCCTTGTTTCCGCTTTACCTTTTATTCTAGTTGCTGTTGTCGAAGCAGCTAAGATTCCTGTTGCTACAGCCATGATGTATGCAAAGCACTTTACTTGGCGCCTACTCTTTTTCATAGGACTCTTGTTACTTGCTTCCATCACTTTTGAAACAATGCTGAATGGTTTTGAACGAAACTTCTCTGGATTAAATATCACCATAGATGAGAAAAAGCACGAAGCTTTATTACTACAAGATCAGATCGATGTTCTCAATGACCGCAAAGACGAAATAAATGTCATAGATCCAGAAGTTGTCGACAAAACCTATCAGGCCAATGCCAGTACGGCTAACAGTATTTATTATCAAACTCTTGATAAAGAGCGTGACCATATTTCACAGCAATTAAACCGTTTAGATTCCGACAACGAGAAAATCCAACAATATCAGAATGAAATAGCGATATTAAACGAGAAAGAGCGTGGTATTTATGAAGCCTGGGACAGAGATAGAGATGAACTACAAAATCGCCTAAGGGGCTTATTAAATAATTACGTCTCGGACTCTCAAAGTGACAAGGAAAAGCTTCAGATAGAGTTGGATGAGCTTAAAGCGGAAATGGATCAAGCTATAGAAGATGCGAACTTTTTTACCCGAAGCCAAGTTGAGAAAAAATATCGTCAACTAGTTGCTGAAAAAGAAGAGCGCCTATATGCCGTAACAGACCGTACAGGTGGTGAAGAGGCACTTGCAAAACAAACCGCTAGTGAGCAACAGCTACAAAGTCAACTGCAGGTTATGGGCAGAACCTACCAGAACAGAATTGATATTGGCCGAAAACGGATTGATTACCTAGAAAATCAAATCATTGAAGAGACCCAAGATAACGAGGCTAAAAAAGAAAGTGTTCGTTCTGGCTTTGATCGCATTTCACGACAGGCCGAAGTCAATCGCTCACAAACCCTTACTAGAGCGCTTCAAGAAAAGAGTAGCCTCTTGTCTGAGTACGATATCATTCAACAGGAAGTAAAAATAATCGACCAAGAAATCTATGGTATCAATCAGCAGCAAATACAAATAAAACACGAGATAAACCGTCTAGTGAACTCTAACCAGATTTATCGTCTAGCGGCATACTTCAGTGATAAAGAGCAGGCCATTGATGTACCAAAATCCATGGTCGGACTGGTTGCATTAATCTGGTTTTCTTCCTTAGCTTTCATTAGTGCTGTCACAGGTGTGTTCCTAGCCATTGCAGGTATATACATGCAGCGTATCTACGCAAGAACAGATGAGAACCCAGATGGAACACCAAGCCAGCAGGCAGTAAAAACAGAAGAAGCCCTTCATTCAGTCGCATAAGAAATGTCCTTTACGCTGAAAGCGGTTCCTATAGAACCACTTTCAGCGGCACCTGATCTTCTGTTCCTTCGGCTTTAGCCGAAGGCGGAATTGATGGCAATCAAGCGCAATCATACAATCAAAAGATTTCCTCAAATATCTTCAGTCACCTCGGCTAATGAAAAACTTACGTTATCGTCAACATGATTTCCGCGTCGCTTGAAGGCGGGCCTACGGTTGATCATCAGTATTTGTGAAGCTGATCTTGTAGGTTCGGCTTTAGCCGAAGGCGGAATTGATGGCAATCATACAATCAAAAGATTTCCCCAAACATCTTCAGTCACCGTGGCTAATGAAAAACTTACGTTATCGTCAATATGATTTCCGCATCACGCTGAAGCGTGACCCACGGTTGGTTATCAGGATTAATTGGATGTGTTGTGTGAACTAAGGGAAGGTTGTGGGTTTGCACTTACGCTGACGCGTCGAGGTACGAGGCAGGCGCAAGTAAATGGATAACCACAACCTGCTTTGTATCAATACTCAGAACGAAAACTCGCTGAAAGACGAACTTTATCTTCAAGAGGTTTTCCGCGTCCCGCTAAAGCGGTACCTACTTTTGCCATAGCTGAAACGAAAAAACCCGCTCTGCGTATGCAGAACGGGTTTCTCTTTATATAAATCTTGATAACGACCTACTCTCACATGGGATCCCCCACACTACCATCGGCGATGGCGCTTTTCACTTCTGAGTTCGGGATGGGATCAGGTGGTTCAACGCCTCTATGATAATCAAGAAAACTTTTAAACCCGAAGGTTAATTCAGACTCTCAAACCTAATTAGATAGATTTAAAAGGAGCTAAGCTCTTAATTTAAAGCTTGACGACGACCTACTCTCACATGGGATCCCCCACACTACCATCGGCGATGGCGCTTTTCACTTCTGAGTTCGGGATGGGATCAGGTGGTTCAACGCCTCTATGATCGTCAAGCAATTCTGTTGCG
>NZ_JBDVGW010000012.1:0-485880 GCF_039940335.1 Marinomonas sp.
CGTGGACAGTCATTCATCTAATCCGTACATCACTGCACGTCTCTAGCAACCTACCCGAACTCAGCGCGGGTCACGCCAAAGAGTTCCTATTTGGTCTTGCTTCAAGTGGGGTTTACCTTGCCACGAACTGTTACCAGTCGCGCGGTGCGCTCTTACCGCACCATTTCAACCTTACCGGCAGTAAACTGCTTAGGCGGTTTATTTTCTGCTGCACTTTCCGTAGGCTCACGCCCCCCAGGAATTACCTGGCACTTTACCCTGCGAAGCCCGGACTTTCCTCCCCCTCTTATGAGGCGGCGACTGCCTGGCCAACTTGCGGCGAGCATAGTACGTTTCCCAAGGCAGAATGACAAGCCTTTTCTGAGGATCTTCTAATCAATCATCTAGAACTAAAAAAGAGGCAACTTGAAACACACCTCTAACCCTCCTTCAGGACGGTTCTTGGCAGTAATAAAACCATTATGGGCACGGATAATACGCTGGGCTATGGTCAGGCCAACACCGAAACCACCTTGGCCGCCCTCGCGCGCATCGGAGGCTCGATAAAAAGCATGGAAGATTTTTTCCAGCTTATCTTCAGGTACACCCGGACCATTATCTCGCACATGAATCAATACATGCCCCTGAGATTCACTGGTCGCTACTTCCACATGACCGCCACTTTCGGCATAGCAGCAAGCATTACGCAAAATATTTTCGATCGCATGGCGAAGCTGCAAAGGGTCCCCATAAATTTCTTTAGGCAAACTTCCCACCTTTTCTACAGACACACCTTTCAGCTGACTCTCAAAATTCACGTCATCGACAATTTCATCAAGCCATTCATGTAGGTCGACTTTTTCTTTCTTCAGAGAAGCCTCTTCCAAACGACTCAAAGTCAATACCTGCCCAATCAATTCATCCAACTCATGAAGTTCAGTGCGGATACGGTTTAGATAATTTTTTTGAACCTCAACCCCGTATTTATCTTCTGCAATAGTAAGCGCCACCTCTATACGTGCTAAAGGGGTTCTCAGTTCATGAGAAACATCCCGCATCAAACGCTCTTTAGAAGACAGTAAATTCTCTATACGAACCGCCATTTCATTAAACTCATGGCCGAGCTTACCGATGGCGTCTCGTCGCCTCGCCAGTTTTGGCTCAACCCTGACAGACATATCACCACCGCCAAAGGCCCTTGCGACCTTCTGCAACTTCAACAATGGCCCCAATAGCCAGTAAGCCAAGATAGCGCTAGATACCAACAAACCTAATAAAAGTAGTGCGATGAAATACTCAGGAGCCAACACCTCAAGCCTTGGATGTGGCTTAAAGATAAGTAAATATTGAACATTGTCAGCGCCAATCACTTGAATAAATTGACTATGAAGAAACTCAGCGGCTGGTCGGCCAGGTTGATTAACACCTGTGGCGTTTTGCTCACGAAAATTACGAGGCAGTGGATTTAGCAAAGGCAGGCCATTCTCACGATAAAGGTAAATAACCCCCATCAGTTCCAGCTCTGCCTTTTTTGCCTCTTTAACCAAGTACTCCTTGCCAAATTTTTCATAACCTGCAACCAACTGCACGCCAACATCACCTAGCAAATCCGCGGAGACTTGATTACGATTCTGCACAAACTGAACAGTACCCAAACCTAAACTAACCACAACAATATTAGATAAAAGCACTACTAGGAAAACGCGCAGAAAAGTGTTTTTCATAAAACTTAAAGGCCTTCTTCTTCCGCCACAAAAATATAACCCACACCACGAACTGTTTTAATTCTTGGCTCGGAATTATCCAGGTTACCAATTTTTTTACGTAGATTACTAATATGCATGTCTAGGCTACGATCGTACATGGTGAGTTTACGACCCAGCGCTTTTTCGGATAACTCTTGTTTGGTCAACACCTGCCCAGGCACCATCATCATGCATTCTAACAAGGTGTACTCGGAACTTGTCAACTCTACCGGCTCATCCTCTAAGAACACAGTGCGGTTCTTACGACGCAACAAGACACCAGACAATTCCAGATCTGCGGTTGAATCGCCTTCTTTTTCTTGGCTAGCACGGCGTAAGATGGCTTTAATTCGCGCCAAAAGTTCGCGGGGATTAAAAGGCTTAGACAAGTAATCATCCGCCCCCATTTCCAAACCAAGAATGCGGTCAATATCGTCACCTTTTGCGGTTAGCATAATGACAGGTAAGGAGCTTTTATTACGAATTTGTTTTAGGGTTTCAAAGCCATCCAGCTCAGGCATCATGACATCGAGTATAACTATATCTGGCGTGTCTTGAGCCATCAACGCCAAAGCTTCGCGACCATTCCAAGCATGGGACACTTCGTAACCTTCACCGACAAAATAATCTTTAATCAAATCTGATAAACGCGCATCATCATCCGCAAGCAATAACTTAACCATAATTTTTTCCCATCAATTTACTGAGTCTCTTCAGCGTGAGCTGAAATCATAATTGTAAATATTACCCTAACCAATAAAAAACCCTATCCCCACTTTTCAATCTATTTACAAACTTTCTTATTTACAAACCTAGGGGAGAAATTAAGTGCCGATTTACTTATTTTCAGCAATAAAAAAGCCGCTTATAAAGCGGCTTTTAGAGAAATCATTGTTATTACGCTTGCTTAAAAGGGTCGCGGATAACAATAGTTTCGTTACGATCAGGACCTGTGGAGATAATATCTACTGGCACACCAACCTGCTCTTCTAGGAAGCGAATGTAGTCTTGAGCGTTTTTAGGCAGAGCCTCAAAGTTTTCTGCACCCACTGTCGACTCACTCCAACCTGGCATTTCTACATAAACTGGCTGAGCTTTTTCGTAGCCTTCGCTGTCCACTAGAGAACCCGCAACAGGGTTGCCCGCTTCGTCGGTATAAGACACACAAACCTTGATGACAGAAGAACCGTCTAGTACATCAAGTTTTGTCAAACACATGCCAGAAACAGAGTTGATTTGAACCGCATGACGCAACGCCACCGCATCAAACCAACCACAACGACGCGAACGACCTGTCGTCGCACCAAATTCATGGCCACGAGTACCAAGACGCTCACCGTCTTCGTCGAACAATTCAGTTGGGAAAGGACCAGACCCAACACGTGTAGTGTAAGCCTTAGTGATACCTAGTACATAATCTAGGTACAAAGGACCAAAACCCGTACCCGCAGGCGCGCCGCCAGCAGTCGTATTAGAAGAAGTTACGTATGGGTAAGTACCGTGGTCTACATCTAACAATGAACCTTGCGCACCTTCAAACATAATGTTTGCGCCAGCTTTGCGCAAGTCATGCAGCAACGTGATGGTGTCGGCAACCATTGGACGTAGGAATTCAGCCATTGCAAGACCTTCAGCGTACACTTCGTCGAATGAAATTGGCTCAACTTTGTGGTAATTGGTTAGTACGAAGTTGTAGTACTCAAGCACCTCTTTAAGCTTGGCTGCAAAGCGCTCAGAATCAAGCAGGTCACCCACACGAATCGCGCGGCGTGCAACTTTATCTTCATAAGCCGGCCCGATACCACGACCTGTGGTGCCGATTTTCTTCTCGCCTTTAGCCAATTCACGGGCTTGGTCCATCGCAATGTGGTAAGGCAGGATAAGCGGACAAGCCGCACTAATCTTCAAGCGATCAACCGCTGGCACACCTTGCTCAAGAAGCTCAGAAACTTCTTTCTTCAAGGCTGCTGGCGATAATACAACGCCATTACCAATGATACATTGAACACCTTCACGCAAAATGCCAGAAGGAATTAGGTGTAGAACGGTTTTCTTACCGTCAATTACCAAGGTGTGACCAGCATTGTGGCCACCTTGGAAGCGAACAACCGCCGCTACGTCTTCTGTTAGCAGGTCTACAACCTTACCTTTACCTTCATCACCCCATTGAGTGCCGAGAATAACAACGTTCTTACCCATAGTTTCAGGTCTCATTCTAATGGTTCTAAATAGTTTAATTTTTAACTGGAACAAGCTGCCAAATTTGGCCACTCAGTTCCAACGTAAAATCGGCGCGCGCTAATTCGCTACCATCTAAAGCTTCAATCACACGATAGCCTTCAGACCTTAGCTCATTAACTTTTTGCCATAGTTCAGCAGAAGAACAAATTGGTGCCAATACGGTGCTGGCTTGCTCGACAGAAACGTCTACCAAACCTACTAGCGCTTTTACATCCGTACTAAATCCTGTTGCTGGTCGAGAACGACCAAACACTTGTCCGATATTGTTGTAGCGACCGCCGCGCGCAATGGCATTGCCATGGGCAGGTAAATAGGCCGCAAAAACAAGCCCTGTGTGATAGCTATAAGAAACCAAATCACTCAGATCAAAATGTAAGCCAACATCTGGAAAACGTTTTGTGACTGCATCACTCACTTGTGACAACAAGGCCAACGCTTGAGCAATGGAATCACTCACACCCGCAAACAATGTTTCAGCACGCTGCAAGACTTCTGCCCCACCACACAAACGCGGCAAGTTAACTAGCCACTCTTTTTGCTTGGCATCAAGGTCAAGGGATTCAACATAACGATCAAGCTCAGGTAAATCTTTAGCTTTATAAAGCTCAATCAATTTACTCTGCTGCTCTTCTTCAAGTTGACAAACGGATAAAATGCCGCTCACTATGTCCACATGGCCTAAATCTAAAACTAGGTTTTTTAAACCTGCTACTGATAGTGTCTGCAACATTAAGGACAACACCTCAATATCACTTTCAACACCACCATGCCCGTAAATTTCAGCGCCAAGCTGAATGGGACAACGACTACCATCTAGGCCAGTCGGCATGGTTCTTAATACGCTACCGCAATAACTTAAACGTTGAACACCCTCACCTTTAAGGCAATGGGCATCAATACGCGCAACTTGAGATGTGAAATCTGCACGTATTCCCATAAGGCGACCAGACAACTGATCAATTACTTTAAAGGTTTCAATTTCTAGATCTGATCCCGCACCAGTTAGCAGCGAGTCTAAGTATTCTAGGAGAGGAGGAATTACAAGTTGGTAGCCCCAACTTTCATGGAGGTTCAGCAGGGTTCTTCTTAGGTGCTCGATCTTCGCGGCCTGTAATGGCAACGCTTCATCTACACCTTCAGGAAGCAGCCAACGATCTGCTAATGTCATTAAATCTATCCTCTTAACTTCGAGTCAACATAAGGAGTAATAAACCAAGACACATACTAACCAGCCCGAGGATGCGCAAATTCGTAGTAGAACTTGCCACGGCACTTAACATAATTTTTCTCCAAAACTCTGGAGCCAAAAAAGGCAAAATACCCTCAGCGATCAATAAAAGGCTGACACCAACCAACAGCGCCTGCAACAAATCTTGCATAAACTCTCTTTGTTTTGACCATTAAAAAACCGGGCCTAGCCCGGTTTGCGTAATAATAGCATGTTTCCTATTTTAACAAATAGGCCTCAACAAGGATTATTACTTGAATAATTCACCTATTGAGTTGCGCCATTCAAATACTTGAAGAATTCGTTATCAGGCTTCAGTACGAACAAGTCGTTATTACCTTCAAAGCTCGCACGGTAAGCCTGTAGACTACGGTAAAACTCGTAGAACTCTGGGTCTTGCGTGTAAACATTTGAGTAAATAGCGGCCGCTTGCGCATCACCGTCACCACGGATCATTTCCGCATCACGCTGAGCTTCCGCTTCTAAAACAACTTGTTGACGGTCAGCGTCGGCACGAATACCTTCCGCCAATTCCAGACCCTTCGATCTGTGCTCACGAGCTTCACGCTCACGCTCCGTACGCATACGTTGGTAAACAGACTCACTAACATCAGGCGGCAGATCGATACGCTTCACTCGAATATCAACAATCGTGATACCCAATTCCGCTTTTGCCACTTCATTTAGGTCGTCACGTAGCTCTGTCATTAGCGTATCACGCTCACCTGACACAACTTCGTGCATGCTACGCTCACCAAACTGGTTACGTAGGCCGGTATCAACACGAGAAGACAAGACTCGATTAGCAACGATTTCGTCACCCGATGTCGCTTGATAGAATTTATCTACAGAGTCAATTTTCCACTTCACGTAAGAATCAACGATAACCGCTTTTTTCTCTTGTGTTAGGTAACGCTGCGGACGAGAGTCCATCGTCAAAATTCGCGCATCGAATTTCTTCACTTCGTTCATCACAGGGAGTTTGAAGTGGATACCAGGCTGCACATCCGCCTCAACGATCTCACCAAACTTAAGCACAACGGCACGCTCAGTTTCTTTAACTACATACAAAGTTTGTGACGCGACCAATACACCCACTAAAAGAGCAAATAAAACCGCAAAAGATAAACCTTTCATTAGTTTCTCCCCTCTCGTCTAACCGTCGATGTTTGACGCTTACGCAATTCACTAATTACCTGATCTGTTAACGCATTGATGTTTGCAGAATCTAGGGAATTAGATGACAAAGCACCATTTGATGCGTTTTGCTTCATCAACTGATCCAACGGCAAGTACATCATGTTATTTCCACCTTCTGTATCCACGACCACCTTACTAGCGCTCTTGTATACAGACTCCATCGTTTCTATGTAAAGACGACGGCGAGTAACCTCAGGGGCTTTCGTATACTCACGGTACAGGCGATCAAAACGATCTGCTTGACCACTGGCACGAGCCACGATCTCAGAACGATACGCTTCAGCTTCTTCACGAATACGTTGAGCACGACCACGAGCTTCAGGAATAATACCGTTAGCGTAAGATTCAGCCTCGTTACGAACACGTAACTCATCTTCTTTCGCTTTGATTACGTCATCAAAAGCTTCTTGCACTTGAGTTGGTGCTTGGGTGTTTTCAACGTTGACCTTAGAAATCAACAAGCCCGTACCATAAGCACTGCTGTAGTCTTGAATACGCGCTTTCACTTCTTCAGCCAATAGCTCACGACCTTCCGTTAGGATTTGGTCCATCTCCGAGCTACCCACCACATGACGTAAGGCACTTTCCGTAACCTGAGCCAAAGACTCTTCTGGTTCACGAACATTGATCAAGAAATCTTTAGGATTATCAACAGAGTATTGAACCGAAACACCTACTTCAACAATGGCGTCATCTAGGGTCAACATAAGCGCTTTGTGATCATGGGAACGAACTTTGGTTACGTTTACCTTGCTCACGGTGTCTATCATTGGTGGATTCCAGTGCAAGCCTGGCATCACAGTTGAATGATATTTACCAAGACGCAATACGACGCCGCGCTCTTGTTGGTCAACCTGATACACACCCGTTGCCGCCCATAAGGCGATCAGTGCAATCAGCAGAATGGCAATTAGACCACCACCCATTTTTCCAGAAAAACCTGAGTCACCACCTGAACCGCCGCTTTTACGGGTTTTCTTAACACCCAGCATGTCCATTAGCTTTTTAAAGGCCTCATCCAAATCTGGTGGTCCTTGTTCTTTACCACCAGGCTTACGCCCCCACGGGTCACTGTTATTGGAATCTTTTTCTCGACCGTCATCCGGACGCTGAGCACCCGTATCACGTTTTTTGTCTGGATTCCAAGGGTCGTTGTCGTTATTACCCGGTTCATTCCAGGCCATACTACATCTCCACTTTATTTTAATGATAAATCTGTGAGTAAATATTTAAGCCGCTTCAATCTGACTTTCTGACATACCAACGCGCGCCAAAATTTGTAAATAGTCTTTTTTCGGCAATCTTACCTGTAGCACTGAACGCCCTGCATCATCAAAAGATTCCGAGCGCACTGCACCTTGCTCAAACAACATAGCTCGCAAGCGACCACATTCCGTTGGCAAGTACAGTGTTTCATTGATCACATCTTGGCCCAAAAGTTCAGCTATGGCCTGTTGAAGCAAATCAATACCCACACCGTCACGGGCAGAAAGCCAAACCCTATACGGCACCCCACCTGCATCACGGTCAATTCTTGCTTCCCCTGTTGGCAAAGCATCAATCTTGTTAAACACCTTTAATACTGGCACATCTTCCGCACCAATCTCTTCCAGTACAGATTCCACATGACTGATATTTTCATCACGTGAAATATCCGCGGCATCCACAACATGCAACAACAAGTCTGCTTCAGAAGACTCTTTAAGAGTCGCCTGGAAGGCCTTGATTAGACGGTGAGGTAATTGACGAATAAAACCTACCGTATCCGCTAGGACAATAGTGCCAATTTGTTCAACATCTAAGCGTCTAAGGGTTGGATCCAGGGTAGCGAATAATTGATCGGCTGCATACACATCCGCACCGGTGGCGCGATTAAACAAAGTAGATTTACCCGCATTGGTATAACCAACCAAAGAGACCGTCGGCATATCAGAACGCGAACGGGAACGTCGACTTTGATCTCGCTGAGTATTTACTTTATCTAGACGACGCTGTATCGATTTAATTCGCTCACGCAATAAACGACGGTCAGTTTCAAGCTGGGTTTCACCCGGCCCACGCATACCAATACCGCCTTTCTGGCGCTCCAAGTGCGTCCAACCTCGGATCAATCGTGTCGACATATGCTGCAACTGAGCCAATTCGACCTGCAACTTACCCTCATGGGTACGTGCACGTTGCGCAAATATATCTAGGATCAAACCGGTACGATCAAGTACACGACATTGTAGGAAGCTTTCTAGGTTACGCTCTTGGGAAGGAGATAAGGCATGATCAAAGAGAACAACTTGTGCCTCTTCTCGATCTACAATTTCTTTAATTTCATCGAGCTTACCCGTACCAACAAAGTAACGAGAATCAGCTCGCTGGCGAGACCCTGTAATAACAGCAACAGGATCAGCACCAGCTGAGATGGCGAGCTCTACAAATTCCTCTGGCCCATAATTAACACTTTGATCATTGAAGTTTATATGGACCAGTACAGCAACTTCACCACTTTCAGGGCGTTCAAAAAACAATATTAAATTCCTCTGCTTGCCCTTTCAAAGCCAAACTATTCTGCGGCATCTTCTGGCAAATCAGTTGGTATACGGATGGTGCGAGAAGGCACAACCGTTGAAATGGCATGTTTGTAAACCATTTGACTTACTGTGTTTTTCAATAGAATCACGAATTGGTCAAACGACTCGATTTGCCCTTGTAACTTAATGCCATTCACTAGAAAGATAGAAACAGGAACTCTTTCCTTGCGTAGCACATTTAGATAAGGGTCTTGTAATGATTGCCCTTTTGACATTGGTATCTCCTTAATTGAGTGTAAATAATTTTTTATAAATCGCGGTAAAACAATACCGTAGATAATACACCAAGTTTTACTCCATTTCCCCTTATATAATTCTGCTTTCTATATAATTCAAGGCCTCTGGTACAAGATCTTGCGACAAACTGTCAAATATTCTCAAATCTTCCCAACCTCGCAGCCAGGTTAACTGACGCTTGGCGAGTTGACGGGTTGCTACAACACCTTTAAAAATAGCATCTTCCAGTAGATCCTTACCGTCTAGATATTGCCACAACTGTCGATAGCCTACACAGCGCATAGAGGGCATCTCACCATCAAGGTCGCCACGCTGATAAAGCCCCTCTACCTCTGCCAAAAAGCCTTGCTCCATCATTTCGTTAAAACGCTGTTCAATTCGCTGATGCAAAACACTGCGCTCTTTCGGCATAACGGCCAAGTTGACCATATCAAAAGGCAAAGATACCTCCCCCTGCTCCGCCCACCATTGAGTCATGGTCTTACCCGTTAAACGATACACCTCTAAGGCACGCTGTAACCTTTGAGGGTCATTAGGGTGGATTCGTTCCGCGGCTTGAGGGTCAATTTTCTGTAATTGGGTGTGCAACCAAGGCCAGCCATATTGAGTCGCCTCTTCTTCGATTTGAGCTCGAATAGCTTGGTCGGCATTTGGCATTTGCGCCAAACCTTTTTGCAAAGCATTGAAGTACATCATGGTGCCGCCCACCAATAAGGGCGTTTTACCTTGAGCTTGAATCTGCGCTACATGCTCTAAGGTGTCCGTGACGAAATCCGCTGCCGAATAAGCCTCTAGAGGGTCAATGATATCAATGAGCCTGTGAGGAGCCCTAGCCAAAAGCGCGGCATCTGGCTTTGCCGTGCCTATGTCCATGCCTTTATATACCAGCGCTGAATCAACACTGATAATATCGAAATTATGATTTTCTGCCAGCTCAACAGCCAAGCCTGTTTTTCCTGACGCCGTTGGCCCCATCAAACAAACCACTTTTGGCTTGGTCATCTTAACGTCCTCGCAAGAATAATTTATCTAAGTCCGACATAGTCATTTGCGTCCAAGTTGGTCGACCATGGTTACACTGGCCGCTGCGCTCGGTGACTTCCATATCTCTCAGCAAGCTATTCATTTCAGTTATGGTCAATTTACGATTGGCACGCACAGCACCATGACAAGCCATAGTAGCCATTAACTCATTAGCTCTGGCTTCCATAATATCCGAAATACCATTGGTAGCTAGATCGCTAATCACATCTCGCACCAAACTCTCCGTATCACTGCGTATCAGTATGATAGGCACTTCGCGCACCATGACACTTTCCAACCCAGTTCTTTCAACTTTGAAGCCGAAAGACGCAAAGACCTCGCTATTTTCTTCCACTAAGTCTGCCTCACTCTGGGAGACAGAAACATTAATCGGCACTAGCAAGGGTTGCGAGGGGATGTTTTTCTGATAAAAGGCGGTTTTCATGCGCTCGTAAACAATGCGCTCATGAGCCGCGTGCATATCCACTAGAATAAGCCCTTGCTCGCTTTCGCTTAATATATAAACGCCGTGCAATTGCGCAATCGCAAACCCCAGCGGTGGAACCGTTTGATAGCCCTCGCCTTCGCTCACTTGCTGTGGCATGTTTGACGCGGCAATATTAAGCGAACGCGTGATGATCTCCCCTGTTTCAGGATTTATTTCTTCCTGTTGCCGGCTAAATTGTTCAGCGTAATTCGAAAGAGACTGCATCCCTTCCAATTGTCCACGTACCTGCTGGCTAGACACATTGTCGCCGCGATAAGATTCTGCCCGATCTGACATCCAAGAGGAATCTGTTGGACGCTGAGCAGCCAATGGCAGAGGAGATTGCTGAGTAATAGCCTCCTGTTCAGGCATTGCCGTTTCATGCAACCCCGTAGGAGCTGCTTCTGCATCTGGGCGCACATCCGCTATGGCTTTGTGTATTTTACTAAATAAGAAATCATGTACCAAACGACCATCCCGAAAGCGCACTTCATGTTTGGTCGGGTGAACGTTCACATCAACTGTCGCTGGGTCTAATTCAAGGTACAGTACAAAGGTTGGGTGTCGACCATTGTATAAAACATCCCGGTAGGCCTGGCGTACTGCGTGCGCTACTAGCTTATCTTTCACGACACGACCATTTACAAAGAAGTACTGTAAATCCGCCTGGGATCGCGAAAAAGTAGGTAGCCCTATCCACCCCCATAAACGCAAACCTGCCGCCTCAACATCGAGGGTGAGTGAGTTTTCAATAAACTTTTTACCCAATAAAGTGGCTAATCTATGCTCTGCATGCAATTGATCCGTGACGGGGCGCAGGTCATAAACTTGCTTACTATTATGGCTTAAGCGAAACCCCACATCGTAACGACTTAGCGCTAGCCGCTTCACCACTTCTTCTAAGTGAGTGAACTCGGTTTTTTCGGTGCGGAGAAACTTACGGCGCGCTGGCGTATTAAAAAATAAGTCCCGCACATCAATAGTGGTACCTTGCGGGTGAGAAGCCGGCCTAATGGAGGTAGCCATGTCTTTGCCTTCCGCTTCCGCTCGCCATGCATCCTGCTCACCTTGTGCCTGAGACGTAAGATGCATACGCGAAACAGAGCTAATACTGGCCAAAGCCTCACCACGAAAACCTAGAGTGCAAACCGCCTCAAGATCATCCAAGGTAATGATTTTACTGGTAGCATGACGGCTTAACGCCAACGGCAAATCATCTTTAACGATACCTGTGCCGTTATCGCGTATTTTGATACGCCTGACACCACCTTGCTCGACGTCCACATCTAGCTGTGTGGCACCAGCATCCAAGCTGTTCTCGAGTAATTCTTTGACAACAGAAGCGGGCCTTTCAACCACTTCACCGGCGGCAATTTGGTTGGCCAAGCGCGGTGATAATAAATTAATTCGTTGCATCAATAACCTTTTGAATAAGTCCTACTTCCTGCCACTAAGAGACAACAGCTTAGCTGGCAGGAATAGTTAATTTCTGTCCGATCCAGATAGCGTCATTTTTGAGAGAATTAACCTGACGCAACTTGGCAACAGTGATTTGATTACGACGGGCAATTTCTGACAAGGTATCCCCTTTGCTGACCACATAAACATAGTCTTCTTGCTTGTTTTTCTTCCAAGCGATCAGGGTACCATCAGGAGGATTCTGGTTGTAATAATCCACTACACCTTCAGCAATGGATCGAGCCAGTTTCACACGATAGGTGCGACTGGATAAATTTTTGGCTTCCGTAGCATTCGATACAAAACCCGTTTCGATCAAGATGGACGGTATATCTGGAGATTTAAGCACTACAAAACCTGCCTGTTGCACGGTATTTTTGTGCAAGTGAGCAACGCCTTTCATTTCACTCAGAACACTTTTACCAATATTCAGACTCATCTGAATTGTTGAGTTCATGGACATATCCAATAACACTTCCGCGAGCAGCTGATCTTTATCGTCAAGGGAAATTCCGCCCACTAGATCAGCAGAGCTTTCTTGTTGCGCCAACCAACGCCCCATCTCGGAACTTTTACCACTTAGTGAAAGCGCCCACACAGAAGCACCACGAGCACTCGATTTAGTAA
This sequence comes from Marinomonas sp., assembly GCF_039940335.1. Classification (GTDB taxonomy): domain Bacteria; phylum Pseudomonadota; class Gammaproteobacteria; order Pseudomonadales; family Marinomonadaceae; genus Marinomonas. Next base: position 12,808 of record NZ_JBDVGW010000012.1, read on the forward strand.
AGGCATCCGCATGGATGGAGATCATCAAGTCTGCATTGGCAGAACGGGCCACCAGAGATCGCTCCCGTAATTTCAGGTATTTATCCGTAGAGCGGGTCATAACCGCTTTAAAACCATCGATGGCATTAATGTTCTTTGCCAATTCCTTACCAATCGACAGGACGATGTCTTTTTCTCGCACTTTGAATTTTCCTAAAGCGCCTGGGTCTTTGCCCCCGTGACCTGGGTCAACCGCAATCACTATGTCGCGTTTTTTACCCGCTAGAGAGTCTAAGCTCTTCACTACAGTGGCGCTCTTTTGAACCCCGTACTCGAGCTCGATTAATATACGTGGGCCATAGGTACCATTAGCAGCAAGCACTGTACTTTTTGCTCTCACAGATTGCTTGAGGTCTAGTACGAAGCGAGTGCCGCTCTCTCGTTTAGCCGAACGCACACGAATGAGTACGTCAGAGCTCAGCCCCTCAAGCTTAGCGCCAATGCCTTGTTTTATGTCAGCACCGGTAATGTCCAGCACCACTCGGTCTGGATTGGATAAAGGAAACAAACGATGGTTTGATGCTTGAGAAAGCTCAAATACCAAGCGCGTCACACCTTCTTGTTGTGCAACACGAACATCTTGCACTTCGACCGCTTTGGCAGCCATTGACACACTTGCCAGGAAAAGTACGAGTATAAAATACAAATATGAGTAAATTTTAGTATGCATATCAGACAGCTAGCTAGTATATCTGTCACACTATAACTGCTGATTAAACTGATCTCAATGCTACTTCTCGTAAAGTCTTAGTTGAATCATACGGTCAAGGTTTGCGACCAACTTGCAATGGCCTGACGACCACGCTCACTGTTGGCCATGATCACGACTTTACGGCCATTACGAATCAAGTCTAAATGTATGACAATATCTTCCTGAGGCAGAATACCCAGGCCCATTTCCGCCCACTCAATTAGGCACAAACTCTTGTCATGAAAATAGTCTCGAACACCCATATACTCCAACTCTTCAGGGTCGCCCACTCGATACAAGTCAAAGTGGAAAATTTCCAAACCTTTCCCATCATAGGGTTCAACCAAGGTATAAGTAGGACTCTTCACTGGTCCCATGTAATCCAAACCACGCAAAATACCACGCACTAAGGTCGTTTTCCCCATACCCAAGTTACCCTCTAGGTGTACGACACCACCTTGCTCTAGCGCTGGGGCTAACAGCGCGCCTAATTGCTCCATCGCCTCTTCACCGTATATATCTTTTTCTATGACCATTTAGCGGTTTCCTATCTAACACTTTATCTGGCTAAAATTTTATTCAATTCTATTACAACCACCGAGCGAAACAAGTTATGCTCGAGGTTATAAAGCAAGCAGTTAGCGAATTAATTTTATTTACGGGCAGATCACACACATGGATTGGTATTTAATATTTTTAATCGCCGTCGCCGTATTCATTACAGGTATTTCTAAAGGAGGCTTTTCTGGGGCATTTGGCATTGCCGCTGTACCTTTAATTTCCTTACAGGTCTCCCCGACAATGGCTGCCGCCATCATGCTGCCCATTTTGTGTGTTATGGACATTTTTGCTGTGCAGAAGTTCTGGCGAAAATGGCACCCCGAACAACTAATGAAATGCGTACCCGCCGCCATTATTGGCATCATTATCGGATCACTCAGCGCCTCATGGTTTTCTGCCGATTGGATGCGCATTATGGTTGGCCTAATCGCTGTTGGTTTTACTATCAATGCCTGGCCCGGTAAAAAAAGCGCCCAGCAACGCCCTCCTCTTAAGCCTATTTTTGGCAAATTTTGGTGCGCCCTAGCAGGCTTCACCAGTTTTATTGCCCATGCTGGCGGACCGCCAATGAGCGTTTATTTATTACGAGCGAATTTAGACAAAACCCAATATGTAGCCACCGCGGCCACCACTTTCGCCTTCATTAACTATGTAAAGCTTATTCCTTATGGGTTATTAGGACAGCTTAACATGAGCAATGTTTTACTCTCTTTGGGTTTTATTCCAGTGGCTTATATTGGGGTGCAAATTGGCGCCTGGCTACATTACCGCCTGTCCAGCGAGCTATTCTTTAAAGTGGTGTATTGCTTCTTATTCATGACGGGACTTAAGCTAATCTGGGATGGGGTCAGTGCACTATTATAAAAAAGCCCGATAGCAGCAAGGCTATCGGGCTTGTACAAAATCACAAGCAATCCGTTAACTCATGCCAAACATGGTTTTACGGTAATGTTGAAGCTCGCCGATAGATTCCATAATATCATCCAGCGCCAAGTGTGAACCTTGTTTCACGAAGCCATCAAGGGCTTCTGGCTTCCAACGCTTAGCAAGCTCTTTAATCGTGCTCACATCAATGTAGCGGTAGTGAAAAAATGCTTCCAGCGCTGGCATGTATTGGTACAAGAAACGACGATCTTGACCCACACTGTTACCACAAATCGGTGAGACTCCTGCAGACACATACTGCTTTAAAAATTCAATGGTTTCGCTTTCGGCTTGAACCATCGAAATTTTTGAATCCAACACTCTTTGGGTTAACCCAGAATCACCATGATGCTGGGTACACCATTCATCCATGCCATCCATGACAGCTTTAGATTGATGTATGGCTAAATTCGGACCTTTTGCCAAAACATTCAAATGCTTATCCGTGACCACAGTCGCAATTTCAATAATTGTGTTCTGATCTGGGTCTAAACCGGTCATTTCTAGATCAATCCAAACTAAATTTTCATCACTAAAGCTCATAAAACCGCCAAATCCTTTATTATCGTTGCCAAGCATTATACTCTATGCGCCTAACTATATGACTAGCCGAATCGAATGTCGAAAAGAAAACTCACAAAACAGCAAACTTGGCGTATTGAACGCATTCAAAAAGAACGCGTTGAACGCACCCAAAAAAGGGCCAACCGAGCAGAAGAAGTCCTTCAGTCTTCCGACCTTGGTCCTGAAACGGAAGGTATCATTCTTTCCCACTTCGGCACTCAAGTAGAAGTAGAAGGCACCCAAGAACCTTATATAGGGATTGCCACACGCTGTAACCTAAGAGCCAACCTTGGCCAGCTAGTCACCGGCGATAAAGTGGTTTGGCGACCAAAACAGAATGAGGGTGGCATTGTGGTAGCGACCACACCGCGCCACACCATCTTGTCACGCCCTGACATGCATGGTCGGCTCAAACCTGTTGCCGCCAACATCGACCATATTGTGGTGGTCATTGCTGCGGAACCAGTCGCCCATGCCAATCTGATCGACCGCTACCTTGTTGCGGCAGAAACGGTGGGCATACCTCCCGTTATCCTGCTCAATAAAAGTGACTTAATCGATGACAGCAACAAAGAGCAACTAGACGAGCTGCTCAAGACCTACCAAGATTTGGGCTATCACATCATCCGCACCTCCATTAAAAATCAGGCTGGCATGGAATCTCTTTATGGTTTCTTGGAAAACAAAACCAGCGTTTTGGTAGGGCAATCTGGAGTTGGCAAATCCTCCTTAATTGGAACTTTACTGCCTGATATTGAAATCAGCGTGGGCGAACTGTCTCAAAAGCGCAAAAAAGGCACTCACACCACCACCACAGCAAGGCTTTTCCATATGCCCAAAGGGGGTGACTTAATTGACTCCCCTGGGATTCGTGAATTTGGCCTATGGCACATTTCTGAAGACGAGCTATTGTCTGGTTTCATCGAGTTTCGCGAACACATTGGCTATTGTCGTTTTCGAGATTGCGCCCATGAAAAAGAACCAGGCTGTGCCATTTTAGAAGCCCTAGAAAAGGGACAAATCACACCTCACAGATTCGAGAGCTATTTGCGTATCAAGCAGTCCATCCGTGATAACGATGCCTTCTAAAACACCGTATCGGGGGTAAGTTCGAGATCTTTGGCTCGCTGCTGCTCTTCAGCTGTTGGGCCAAAATCACGCACATTCCGCTTTAACATGGCTTGATAAGCCTCATCCGTTAGTAAGGTAATGCTTACTCGTCGATTTTCTGCCGCGTCAAGATCCACAGGGTTATAGGGCACACTGTCTGCTAAGCCCACCACTTGAGCAATCTTGGATTTGAGCACACCACCCTCTTCCAAAATGCGCCGCGTGGCGTTTGCCCTAAGAGCAGACAAATCCCAATTATCTAACCTATTCGGATTACTAAAACTGGTTGAGTCTGTATGACCCGCAATGGCGATTGGATTGCCTGCCTGAGTGAAAATTGGCGACATCGTCAGCAGTATATTAACAATATCAGGCAACATCTCGGCACTACCCGATTCAAACATAGGCTGATCTGGAGAATCGACCAAGGTGATTCTGACCCCTTGAGGCGTCAAATCAATGCGCAAATTATTCTCTTTCGACACTAGCAAATTTATGCTTTTCATCTGCTCTTCTATCATGCCACTCATGGCCTGTAGAGACTGAGCATCACTGCCCATTAAGCGCTCTTTGACTAGGTTATCTGCACTGCCTGGATCTGGTAACTGCAGGTCTAATTTTTCTTCTGTGCTCATAGCAGGACTACCTCCTAGATCAATTGGATTGGCACTAAAACCTGCGGTCGAGACACCAAGAGGGTCGTTAAAATAACCCTGTATTGACTTTAGCTGCTGTGGAGTAGATACCTGCATGACCCACAGCACTAGGAAGAACGCCATCATGGCTAAAGCAAAATCGGCTAAAGCTATTTTCCAGGAACCCCCATGATGGCCTCCTTTCTTAACTCTCTTAACTCTGCGGATGACGAGATTTTGTGATCCTATCGGCATAGTATCGCCCTTCTATTCGCTTTCTACAGCAGCGCTTTGCACGCGGTATTGTTTAAGATCTACCGACAAGTCGATAAAACTAGGACGCATTTCTGGAGGCAATAATTTACGGCCTGTTTCCACGGCAATTGGAGGCGAATAGCCAGAAACAACAGAAGCTAAGCACGCTTTGACGCACAGGTAGGCTTTTAATTCATGCGTCCCTAAGGAGTCCATATGTGAAGACACAGGACCTACAAAACCATAAGCGAAAAAGATACCCAAAAAGGTTCCCACTAGCGCGGCGGCAATATGAGTACCAATTTCTTCTAACGGACCACCAATTGACCCCATGGTAATGATGATACCCAAGACTGCCGCTACGATACCAAACCCCGGCAATCCTTCTGCGACTCGATGAAGCGCATGACTTGGCTCCATCAGCTCTTCAGCGATCTGCTCGACTTCATTGTCCATGATGGCTTCAATTTCGTAAGCAGGCAGGCCTGTCAGAGTAAAAATACGATAGTTATCGGTTAAAAAACCCACTAGCTCATGATCTTTTAACACTTTCGGAAAGCGATTAAATACCTCACTTTGCTGTGGGGAATCAATGTCATCCTCAATTGCTAGAAAACCTTCCAAACGACTTTTTTGCAGTAAGCAATACATCAAACCTAGCAATTGTAAGTAGAAATCTTTGTTGTGATGACTACCCCTAATGACTTGAGGTAATAAGCGCAACGTCTTTTTCTGCACCGACAATGGGTTAGCCACCATGAAAGCCCCCAAAGCCGCACCACAAATAATCAATACTTCGAAGGGTTGCCATAAGGTTAATAGGTTACCGTGAGAGGCCAAATAGCCAACGATGACACTTGCCACTACAACCAACAGACCGACGATTGCCAACATATTTTTTTCCTTATCACCAACAAAGTATGCTCAACCAACAATATACAGTATTATCAGTAGACTTAAGAAGCTCAGAGCGCTTTCGTTTTATCAGACAGATACATAACTAGGCTTTAATGTACTCAGCTATGAAAGACAAGTCACCCTTTGGCCTCAATGAATGGCTAATTTTTCTTAAAAATCAAAAATTTCCAGTTAGGGCAAGTAGTCTTCGCAACCTAAGACGCCTGTACATGGAAGAAGACTACAATGTCGACAGTATCCAACAGATCATTGCTCAAGAACCGTTTTTAGCCTTAGCAATCATCAACGAAGCCAATCGTATGGTGTCTAATTCTGACAACGACATCAAAACACCTTCACATGCAGCCTCCATGGTGGGCGCTAACAGAACCGCTTCACTACTTTCTGCACTGATTGCCATGGATAAAACACCGAGTAGAGCAGCACTACTAAAAGAGTTTCAAACAAGCTACGAAGCTGCCGCCATTGCCAAACACTGGATTGGGGCGAAATTTAAGAACCAGCAGGAAGATTTCTTTTGGATCACCTTCTTTAAAAACGCCGCTCGCTGGCTCATGCGTTTTTATGCTCTAGAGCGCATGCAAGCACTGGATGAACAACTGGCCAACGGCTTGACCTTCGCGCAAGCGGAAAACAAAATTTTGGGTTGCCGTCTAGATGAATTAAGCGCCCATCTTTATCGCCATTGGAATACACCCAAATCCATCATTCAATGCTTCCTAGCCCAAAACACACCAAGCCATAAAGAACAACAAGCCTTGGCACATCTGGCTAACCATGCTGATGAATTACCCGATTACACAGACGATAGACGTTTAATTCAGCTCACCAACAGTCCATTTACCCTATCGTTTTGTGCCAGCAGAATCGCCGCCGAAGCCACACTAGTCGATTGGGACTCTAGAAACCTACCTTTTTACTATCGAGTCCTTGCAAGCTGCATGCATTGGCAACTGGGCAAGTCGATCCACAGCACACACCTTGCCTGCACGGAAGCTGCCAAACTGTATGATTTAGGCGCTAAGATACCGCTTGCCCAACGACTACTAAACCCTAATTTGTATACCGCTAAAAACGCCAAAACAACCAAGCGCAAACGCAACCCTTTAGAAGCATTTAAAGCTAACCTAAACAAAACACCCGCAGACAGTAAGCTACAGGCGAAGTTGGCAATACAAACAATCAAACAATTGATCCCCAATGCCGAGCGTGCTCTGGTGCTTATATCTAACAACCAAAAAATCCAGCCTGTATTACAATTTGGCCACGATATTACAGGACTTAAAGAGATTCGCTGGAACAGCCCTTCAAGTGTGATGAAACGCCTGCAGTCGCAACGCTCTGCCAGCCACCTTTCAGGAGAAAAGCTACAAAAAATCCGTGCTGGACTGCCTGAAAACGCTCATCAAATATTAGACTTAAGCAGTCATGCTATACTGGCGTCAGCGCCCACAAAGCGTGGTGATACCCTATTGTTTTGGCTGGACACACAACACCAACTCAACACTAAAGATTATCAACACCTTAAACAGATCATAACGTTAATCAGCGAACACGCTGCTAACCAATAACAACAGGAAATCCAAGTGACCAAAGATCAACTTTTCGCCTTCGCACAACACATCACACCGCAAAAAGCGCTTTCACGAGTGGCAGGTAGAATCGCGGAATGCGAAAACAACTGGGTTAAAAACACCTTTATCAGCCAATTTGTCAAAAAGTATCAGGTTGATATGTCGCAAGCAGTGAACAGCGACCCACTTTCCTATCGTAACTTTAACGACTTTTTCACCCGAGCAATTCGCCCTGAGTTACGCCCTATTTGTGATGGCAACAACACCATCGCCTGCCCTGCAGACGGTGCGATTAGCCAACTAGGCGACATTGAACACGGCACGTTATTTCAGGCCAAAGGTCATACCTACAGCCTTACCAGCTTATTGGGTGGCGACGCATCCTTGTCTGACCAGTTTCTTGGGGGCTCATTTGCCACCGTCTATTTATCACCAAAAGACTATCACCGAGTTCATATGCCTTTAGCGGGTAAGCTAACTAAAATGATTCATATTCCTGGTAAGCTTTTCTCAGTCAATAAAGTCACAGCGGAACAAATCCCTAATGTATTTGCTCGTAACGAGCGTACTGTCTGTCTTTTCGAAACAGAAGCCGGACCAATGGCCGTTATTTTGGTGGGCGCAATGATTGTTGCCAGCATTGAAACAGTATGGGCAGGACAAGTTACTCCATTCAATAAGAATGTAGTAACTTGGGATTATGCTGCACTTAGTGATGTGACCTTGAAGAAAGGCGAAGAAATGGGCCGCTTTAAGCTCGGTTCGACCGCTATCGTACTATTTGGCAAAGACGCCATTGCTTGGCAAGAAAGCCTTAAAGCCGAAACACCTACCCAAATGGGCATGGAGTTTGGCGTCATCAAAAAAGAGTCATAACGCCTCTAGACAACAAGGGCTTTCCAGCACAGGAAAGCCCTTACACTACTCTTTATAAAACACTGACAATATACTCACTCACCATGCTATGTAAGGCATCACGATAACCGGTCCTGCCAGAAGGCAAATGCTCTTGGGAAGTAATGGCAACCGTCAGCGCTAATTGCGGAAAGACATAAATCATCTGCCCGCCATACCCCCAACCATAATAGCCTTGCACACCCGCAAACTCTTGCATGAACCAGCCATACCCATACAAGCCCTGATGAAAGCGCGATTGAGTCCTGGGCTGCCAGCTTTCTTTAATCCAATCCTCAGCAATATAACGTTGGCCGTTTGCGGCCACACCACCACGGCGATATAACTCACCAAAGGCCAGTAAAGAGAATGGTGTCATGCCCATTTGATTACCCCCCATAGGAATCCCTTGTGGGTCGGTCTCCCAACTCTCAATGTGCACTCCCGAACCTTTAAACCATTGATTCGCCAATTTATAGGTATGTTGACCGCTTTGCTTCATCACGATCGCCGATAACAAATGGGTATTACCGGTCGAGTACTGCATCACACCACCAACTTGAGCCACGAAAGGCCGGGCCAAGGCCGCTTTCACCCAATTATCACTGACCACCCAACGCCCGTAGTTTCTGCCAGAGGTACGCTCTAAGCCCGCTTGCATGGAGAGCAAATGCTGCACTTGGATATCTTTTAGTTGTGGATCTGGGTTCGCGGGTAACTGATCGGTCAAGACTTCGGCGACCGGAACATTAACGCTCTCTATAACACCTTTATCGATCGCCATCCCCACTATGGCGGACATCACAGACTTTGAAGCAGACTTAATATTTGCCGCGTCATTAATATCGGCGCCATTGTATGCCTTGGACCAAATAAGCTGCCCTTGGTGCGCCACCTGAACCGTCTTAATGTTACTAAAGCCCTTGGCGGTTTCATCCATGGCGGTTAAATCCGCAGCATTAGCAGAGACAGCCCAACCCAATAGCAATATTAGTAACCCGTAACCCATTACAAAACCTCTTCTAAATACGGCATATGACTTTCATGATGGCATAAAAAAACCTGCCGTAGCAGGTTTTTAATGAAAAGCAGTCGCCTGAATGACTAAGGCATCTCGTCTTCAAACTCTTCTTTAATCGGTGGCATCAAATCTTCTTTCGTTACTTTCAGTGCCAGCAACAAATTAGCCGCCACAAAGATAGAAGAATAAGTACCGATCACAATCCCCACTAATAGGGCCATTGAGAAGTTATGAATCGCTTCCCCACCCGCAAAAAACAGCACCAGCAACACAAACAAGGTGGTTAAGGAGGTAATCAAAGTACGCCCTAGAGTTTGGTTAATGGACTCATTGATCAGATCGTATGGCTCGGTATCACGCATGATGCGAAAGTTCTCACGAACTCGGTCACATACCACTATGGTATCGTTCAATGAGTAACCCACTACAGCCAACAAGGCGGCTAATACGGTTAGATCAAACTCCACTTCAAACAAAGAGAAGAAACCTAAGGTAATGATGACATCGTGAGCCAAAGCCGCTACCGACGCGATAGAGAATTTGAACTGGAAGCGTACAGCAACGTACAGCATGACAATAGCCAATGCCAACAGCATACCTAGGCCACCCTGTTCACGCAGCTCTTCACCCACTTGCGCACCAACAAACTCAGAGCGCTGTAAGGTAACGGTTTGCTGTCCACCATCTTGCAACGTTGTTAACACCTCATCCCCTAAGGTTGCGGTGTATGAGTTCGCCAAACGCACCACGATATCGGTGGGTGAACCAAAGCTCTGCACAACAACATCGTCGTAGTCATTATCCGCCAGTAAGGTACGAATATTATCTAAATCGGGGGCTTTTTCATAAGCCACCTCGACCAAGGTACCCCCAGTAAAATCCAGACCAAACTGCAAACCTTTAGTCGCTAAAGAGCCAATAGAAATCAAAATCAGCAAAATAGAAAAGACGGCTACGATCTTACGCATCGCCATAAATGGAATAGTTGTCACTTTCATGGCGCTCTCCTAAATGTAAAGTTTCTTGTTTTTACGACCACCGTACACAAGGTTAACTTGCGCACGAGTCACCACGATTGCGGTAAACATAGACGTAATGATGCCCAAAGACAGAGTCACTGCAAAACCTTTCACAGGGCCTGTACCCACAGCAAACAAGATAACCGCCACAAGCAAGGTGGTAATGTTGGCATCGAAGATAGTGGTAAAGGCACGGTTAAAGCCTGAGTGAATAGCCTGCTGACTTGGCAAGCCATTCGCCAACTCTTCCTTGATCCTAGAGAAGATCAAGACATTGGCATCCACCGCCATCCCCATAGTCAGCACGATACCAGCGATCCCCGGAAGGGTTAGCGTCGCCGACAACATAGACATACAAGCCATCAGTAAAATAATGTTCAGCGCCAAAGAAATATTGGCAAACAAGCCAAATACTTTGTAATACACCAACATAAAGAGCATCACGACCAGCAAACCGATCTGTGCAGAACCTACCCCTAACTTGATGTTTTCAGCCCCTAGGCTCGGCCCAATAGTACGCTCTTCTACGAAGTAGATAGGCGCGGCCAACGCACCAGCACGCAGCAACAGCGCTAATTCAGAAGATTCACGCGGGCTATCAAGGCCTGTAATACGGAAAGAGTTACCCAGAGTCGTTTGAATAGTGGCTAGGGAGATAATGCCTTTTTCGCTATAGCTGCGACGCACCTCTTCCATCTTGCCTTCTTCATTTTCCACAAAGCGGCTACGAGATTTATGTTCAATAAACACCACCGCCATGTTACGACCGACTGCAGCACGAGTAACCTTACTCATTTGCTTGCCGCCTTTACTGTCTAGGCTGATGTTTACTTGTGGCTGACCGTTTTCGTCAAAAGAAGATGTTGCATCAGAAACACTGTCACCCGTGATGATAATGTCTCGATCCAATCGTGCAGTACGGCCACTGCCGTCACGGAAAGTTAACGTATCAACATTGGCAGAGCTATCATCTAAGCCTGCTTCCAAATGAAACTCTAGGTTCGCTGTGGCACCGATAATACGCTTCGCCGCCGCCGTGTCTTGCACACCTGGTAGCTCAACAACAATACGGTTACTGCCCTGACGCTGCACTAAAGGCTCAGCAACGCCCAGCTCGTTAACACGATTACGTAGAGTGGTTAAGTTTTGCTGTAATGCGTAGGCTTCAATTTCTGCCTTAGACGCTTCGGTGAATCCTGCCTCTAGGTAAAAACTGTTTCCTTCTTCACGACTTGAGTAAACGTATTCTGGAAACTCATCTTTAAGACGATCTTCTGCTAGGGATAAATCTTCATCCTTCAAAAAGCGAATAGATAAGATGCCATCGTCAATCTCAACGCTACGGTAGCGAATACGATCGGAACGCAAAATCGCTTTCATCTCACTGGAAGCCACCTCTAAACGCTGCTTCAGCGCCGCTGGCGTATCCACCTCGAGTAGGAAGTGCACACCGCCACGTAGGTCAAGACCCAATTTAGCAGGCCCAGCCCCTAGCGAAGCCAACCAATCCGGCGTGGTTGGCACTAGGTTTAAAGCGGTTACGTAATTTTCACCTAAGGCAGCGGCCACAATAGGTTTCGCTGCCAATTGATCTCCACCACTATTGAAGCGCAGAGTACCACCGGCAGAGGTTAATTCTGCCGCTTTTAATTCTATGTTTGCCTCAGCCAAGGCCTGTTGCGCAGTTTGTAAGGCTTTTTCATCCACCACAGACGTGGCTTTTTGAGTGGAAAGTTGCAGGGCCGGATCATCCGGATATAAGTTTGGGAAGGCATAGAGTAGCCCCAGAGCCAATACAAGAAGAATCAGCAAATACTTCCACAAGGGGTACTTGTTCAGCATGAAAAATCCTTTACACCAAAAAAAGAAAATATCAGAAAAAGAAAAGCGCCAACGGCGCTTTTCTCAGAAAGTTAAATAGATTTTAACGTTCCTTTTGGCAACACAGCTGCCACAGAAGATTTTTGGAATTTGATTTCCATACCTTCTGACACTTCAAGTACAACGTAGTTGTCGTCAACTTTAGTGACTTTACCTAGTACACCACCGCCAGTGACTACTTCAGTACCTTTCGCTAGAGATGCGATCAAGTTTTTATGCTCTTTCGTACGTTTTGCCTGTGGGCGCCACATAAGGAAGTAGAAAATGACAACAAAGCCAGCCAGTAGAACTAGGTTAAAAATACCGGCATCAGCAGGGGCACCGCCTTCAGCGTAAGCAGGTGAGATCAATGCGATCATGTGTTAACTCTCCAATGGTTTATGAAACTCTTTGGGTTCACCGTTGCCAGCAAACCGCTTATTTTGTTTATTTTTCACTCAAAGGTGGCGTTTCTAGGCCACGTTTTGCATAGAACTCATCAACAAAGGCGTCAAATCTACCTTCATCGAGCGCTAGACGCAATCCCGCCATGAGTGTTTGATAATAACGTAAGTTATGTATGGTATTTAATTGCGCACCCACCATTTCTTGACACTTATCTAAATGATGTAAATAAGACCGAGAAAAGTTTTTACAAGTGTAACAGTCACATTCTTTGTCTAATGGGGTCACATCATGGCGATATTTTGCGTTACGCAGTTTAACCACACCTTCCGAGGTAAACAAATGACCATTACGCGCATTACGAGTTGGCATCACACAGTCAAACATATCAACGCCACGACGCACACCTTCCACAAGATCTTCCGGTTTTCCCACGCCCATTAAGTAACGAGGTTTATCATCCGGCATTTTTACCGTGACATGATCAAGCACCTTCATCATTTCACCTTTTGGTTCACCAACAGACAAACCACCAATGGCATAGCCATCAAAGCAGATGTCGGTTAGTCCTTCTAGAGACTCATCACGAAGATTTTCGTACATACTGCCTTGAATAATACCGAATAAAGCAGAAGGGCTATCGCCATGAGCTTCTTTAGAACGCTTCGCCCAACGCAAGCTCATACGCATTGAATCAGCCGCGCGCTCTGGCGTGGCAGGATATGGCGTACATTCATCAAAGATCATCACGATGTCCGACCCTAAGTCTTTTTGCACCTGCATAGAGATCTCAGGACTTAAGAAAACTTTAGAACCATTCACGGGAGAGCGGAAGCTCACGCCCTCTTCAGTGATTTTGCGCATTTCACCTAATGAAAACACCTGAAAACCACCGGAATCGGTCAGGATAGGCTTTTTCCACTGAGTAAAGTCATGCAGGTCACCGTGGGCTTTCACCACCTCAGTCCCTGGACGCAACCAAAGGTGGAAAGTGTTACCCAAAATAATATCGGCACCAATTTCTTCAATATCTTTGGTCAGCATACCTTTCACTGAACCGTAAGTCCCAACCGGCATAAAAGCAGGTGTTTCTACCTTACCACGAGGGAAAGTCAGCGTTGCACGGCGAGCTTTTCCTGATGTAGTGTGAAGGTCAAAATCCATAAAACATTCTGGACGTTTTTCTGACATTCCTATTAATCCTCACTTTGCGGGCCAGTGGCCTGCGCATTTCGTGTAATAAACATGGCATCGCCATAACTAAAAAATCGGTATTCTTTCTCGACCGCAGCCTTGTAGGCAGCCATCACATGATCATAGCCGGCAAAGGCACTGATCAGCATAATCAAGGTAGACTCAGGTAAATGGAAGTTCGTTACCATGGCATCTACCGTTTTAAATTCATAACCTGGGTAGATAAAGATACTGGTATCGCCCTGCATTGGAGCAATTTCACCACTCTGGCTGGCGGATTCCAAGCTTCGTACACTGGTCGTGCCGACTGCAATCACGCGACCACCACGAGCTTTAGTCGCTTTGATCTGCTCAACCACCGCAGGCTCTACGTCCACATATTCGGCATGCATGATATGGTCTTTTACTTCTTCAACCTTTACTGGCTGAAAAGTCCCCGCACCTACATGCAGCGTAACAAATGCCGTCTCAACGCCCTTAGCCTTTAACTTAGCAAGCAAAGCATCATCGAAATGCAAGCCTGCAGTAGGTGCCGCGACCGCACCGGGCTTTTGATTGTAAACAGTTTGGTAGCGTTCTAAATCGCTGTCTTCATCAGGCCTTTCAATATAAGGCGGTAATGGCATGTGCCCCACTCGCCCCAAGACATCCAGTACGGGTTCCGCAAAGGCTAAATGAAACAGTGCACCTTGGCGCCCTAACATGGTCACTTCAATGTTTTCACCTTTGTCTTGCCCAAGGAACAATTTACTGTCCGCTTTTGGGGACTTACTGGCACGAACATGAACCAATGCTTCATGACTGCCGATAACTCTTTCCACTAAGACTTCAACTTTTCCGCCAGACTCTTTAACGCCAAACACACGGGCAGGAATGACTCGCGTGTTGTTAAACACCATCAAGTCACCAGCTTGTACCAGATCTAAAACATCTGGAAACTGGCCGTGTTTTAAAGCGCCACTCGGCCCATCAAGATGCAACAATCGACTCGAAGTACGATCTGGCATAGGGTAATGGGCAATTAAAGAATCGGGTAAATCAAAGTGATAATCGGAAACACGCATGGAAAGAAAACTACCTAGAAAAACGACCCGATATGATAGCGAAAATTGACACTAAAAGGTACTTCCATTGCCTCTCATATGAAAAAACAACAAATATATTTGCACTAAGTATTGACAGAGAGTGAAAAAACCCTAGAATACGCCTCACCTTTTTAAGGCCAGTGTGGTGGAATTGGTAGACACGACGGATTCAAAATCCGTTGCCGAAAGGCGTGGCGGTTCGAGTCCGCCTACTGGTACCAACATGAAAAAAGCCCTGATCGTTGATCAGGGCTTTTTTTTCGTCTAGAGTGTTTTCCCCTAGTACATTATCTCGACTGAGAACCAAACCATGAATCGCCGTAAAAAAATCAAAACCATTCTTACCAAGCGCTCTAAGCAGGCTAATTTAAAAGCCAATCCTAAAAAGGCAAAGCCTAAATATATTTCTAAGGCAGAACGCGCCAAATTAGAATCAGAAGAAACAACTCAAATTTCCGAAAATGTCGCTGCATCAGCCACCGAAGCAAACGAAGATCCTATAGAGCAATACTAGGCTTTTAGTGACTGGCAGAATAGGTAACAAAAGGATTTTTTTACTGGCACTCAGATTACAAACCGCTCTGGCCTTGTAAACTTATGAAAGCTTTTAAGCTTGATAACAATCAATCAAAAGGACTTCACCACTGTGGCAAACTTCAAGTTCAACTTAGTAATGTTAGGGCTATCATTCATTGTTAGTAGCCTCTGGGCGCAAGACTCCTACAAAACACAACTTGAAGCCATGTCATTGAGTGACCTAAATAGGTCTGAAGCAGCATTGATTGCAGAGTTGAATGAACGTACAGAAGTCACCTATCAGCCAGTTCAAACCAGCTATTATGCTATCTCACAAGCCAAACGCGACAGCGACAAGCGAAACTTAGTTGAGCATACGTTAGAGCTAATTGAAGAAAAGCTATCCTTGACTCAAAGGGTTGCATCTCGCAAAGACTCCCCTGGTTATAACGACAGAGCTTATCTATCCCTCAATAAAATCACCGTCACTTCCCAAACGCCTCATAACTTTCGTGCGGCCAGTTCGCAGGGGACTATTTTGACCAGAGGCGAGTTAATCAGAAACACTATTTATTCCAGTAACGTTGATTTCCCTCTCACCTATCGAGCCACTTACAGTGAGAAAGAAAACCTTTATATTCAAGGGGTGAAGCCCAGTGCTGATGGTACGGTGGATTTCAACGTAAAATACGATAACCACACTTATCATGTGCATGCCGTTGCAACCATCACCAAAAGTGGCTGGAACTAATTGAGCTTTCTAAACCAAGGTCAGCGTTAACTTCTAGAGCTCTGACCAAACCGCCCATTCATTGCCACATGGGTCTAAAAAATGAAAACGACGCCCGCCAGGAAACTCAAATATCTCTTGCTCAATAGAGCCACCTGCGGCTTTGATTTTCTCAATTAGACCCGCAAGGTCATCACTTTTTAAAACCACTAAGGCCGCACCGGTTTGAGGTCGTGAGGTAAAATCCGCCTCAAAGAAACCACCATCTAAACCCGCGTTTTCAAAGGCGGTGTACTGCTCACCATAGTCAGTAAACCCCCAGCCAAAGACCTGACTAAAAAAGGCTTTGTTCAAGACTAGGTCTCGGGCAGGCAGTTCCACATAGTTTATCTTTGTCGCTGTCATTTTCTTATCCTTATCTAATTTGAGTTGGCCATGGCAACCAACACCACACTGACAATAATCATCAAGCCACCCATCATTTGTTGAACACTGATTTTTTCCGCAAAGCGAACCTTTGAGTAATACAGGGTGCCCAGAATTTCAATTTGCCCCAGTGTTTTCACCAATGCGGGATTCACCAAAGCAAACCCCGTAAACCAACCAATAGAGCCTAGTGAGCTAAACACACCGACTTTTAAACTAAGGCCTAACTGGTGACGAAAAGGCGACAACAGATCACCACTTTTATAGATTTGAATGCCACATAAAATAATAGACTGTAAGGCCAATACATACCAAAGAGTGACCCCTGCACGAGTAATAATAGACCCCGTCAGCTCATGACTGGCCATTGAAGCCATAACAGAGGTAATCGCAAAACACAGACCACTGCCCAAGCCTGCAATCAAAGACACATCTTTATGAAGGTATTTAAGATTTTGCCATTTCACACTCATCACCAGCGCCCCTAAAACACCAATAGCAACACCCCACCAGGCCATAGCGCTTAAGCTATAGTGCAATAGTGGCAAACCTATCAAAGCGGCGAGCACGGCTTCGGTTTTTGCCAGTAAGGTACCTAAGGCAAAACTGCCAGACTGGAACACCCTCAACATAAGATAAGTCGCTAAAATTTGCGCGACAGCGCAGGCTGTGGCGGCCCACAAAAACACACTGCCCGGCTCAAAGGACACCCAGCCAAACAATAGAGTACACAAGACCAAATACAAGGTAACTAAAGGTAAACCAAATAAAGAGCGCGACATAGTGGCATGTAAAAAACCCGATTCGCGAGCAAGCGTATTTTGATAAGCAGTACGAACAGACTGACAAGCGGCTGCAAACAGGGTAATGAAGATCCACATAAAATAACGCCTAGAAGGAAGGAGTGAGCGAATATTCTGAGGCTTTAGAAAGGATTTGTACAAGGAATATCATTTATTTAGAGAATTCCTGCGAGGAATGTGAACACTCTTAAAAACTCTCAACCTTCTTCTTGGCCATATCACTAAACGATGACATACCCAAAAAGGAATGATAAGGCTAGATACTGGCCACCAATTGATCCACTAAAGATTGCAAGGTTTGCTTTAACTCCGCATCCACCAGCTCACCATCTTGCATAGCCTGATGATAGCTTGGCACACTCAAACTGCCGATTAGACGGCCATTGAAGTGAGGTAAGTTGCTTTCAGCCAGCTGCAGTACATTGCGAGCACCGCCCGGTCCTGGAGAGGTGGCTAACGCGAGAATAGGTTTATTTTGATACACCTTTGTCTCAACGCGCGAAGCCCAATCGAAGGTATTTTTATAACTGGCAGCATAGCTACCATTGTGCTCTGCAAAGCCGATGATCAATCCATCGGCGCTGGCTATTTCAGCCAGAAATTCATGAGCGGCTGGCGGCACACCAAAAGTGGCTTCTTTGTCGACACTAAAGATTGGCATTTCAAAATCATTAAGGTCTAGTACCTTAACGTCTACTTTAGGGAGTAAACTCCCTGCATAACTGGCCAATGCTTTGTTAATTGAATGGCGGCTAGAACTTGCTGCAAATGCGACTATTTTCATGTCATACCCTTTTTCTATAGTTATCCATTAGGCAACCTTGCCCACCAATCTATCCAGCTATCAATTGAGCAACTTACAAAACTATTTTCATCTTTTTTTGATGCCTAACTCATTAAGCTAACAGAATGAAAACTCTATTCAAACATTCTTTTATTCGTTTTGCATTGGTGGGAGGCCTAGGTTTCCTACTAGATTTGTTAAGCTTTGTAGTACTCGCTTTATTACTTCCCCCCTTATTCGCCAGAGCGCTCTCTTTTTGGGTGGCAGCCACTTCTAATTGGTGGTGGAATAAAAAGCTAACTTTTCAAAACCATCCGAGGCTTTCGACTAAAGGACAATTAGTCCAGTGGCTTCAGTTTATTGGTAGCTCAATGCTTGCATTTATACCTAATTGGGGCTGTTATTTATATCTGAGCACGCTTACGCAAAATATCAGCATTCAGCCCCTACTAATGCTATGGCCCTACCTTTCCCTTATACCCGGCGTAATCATTGGTATGTTTATCAATTATGCCTTCGCTAGGTATTGGGTATTTACTCCACCGAGTAAGATAGCAAACAATCAGTCATCAATTACCAAGGAGCCATAATCCGCAAAACGTGGCTTATTCTTATCATGGACTTGATCCGCTCTTGGCCAAGGCCAACCACCAAACTGACTCTGCTGATAATCCGCAAAGGCTTGTTGTAACTCTTCACGACTGTTCATCACAAAAGGACCATGCTGCTCTACTGGCTCATCAATTGGCTTACCCTGTAATAGCAACACACGAGCACTCTCACCCGTGTTATTGAGGGTTAATACTTGCTGTGGATCTAAAACCAAAGCCTGTTTACTCGCCACTAAGGTGCCATCCACTTGCATTTGGTCGCCTTCGAAAAAGTACAGGGTGCGGTTCAAGCTACTTTCTCCAGCAGGAAGCACACATTGCCCTTGCGCTGGAATATCGATTAACCAGATAACAACCCCATTGGACTTATCAGCCGCCCAAGAATTAGGCGGGCAAGCCAAGGCTTGTACCTCTCCAAAATCCCCTGCGATGACTTTGATACGGCTCTCGATTCCTCGCTCATCGGCGACCAAAACCACTGGTGTGTCTTCATTCCATAACATTGTGAAGTGTGGTGGCACCATTTTGCTTTTTGCCGGCAAGTTTAACCAGAGTTGAAACAACTCAACTGGATTATCTTGTTCTTCGTTAAGTAAGGGAAACATCTCAGAATGCTGCACACCTTGACCTGCCGTCATCCATTGACTGTCACCTTCACCATAGCGACCAGCTGCCCCCATAGAGTCGGCATGATCTACTAAGCCCTTATTAACTATGGTGACTGTTTCAAAGCCACGATGGGGGTGAGCAGGAAAGCCTGGCACCCGTTTTCCGTGATACATGCGCCAGCCGTCTGTTCCCGCAAAGTCTTGCCCTAATGACCTTCCAGATAAAGGCGACTTAGGCCCCATTTCACCATTGCCCTTGGGGTAATGGTCATTATGAAAAGCACAAAATAAAAATGGATCAAAGGTTGGCCAAAACATCTCTAATGGTAGGCGCTGTAGAATGACTGAACTCATGACGGTTTCCTGCTTTGCGGTACAATAGTCCCATCATAGCAGGCAATGAGGTGATTAATTTATGATGATTTTGGATGCATATGATCCAATTTTTGAATCAAGGGACTAAACTCTGTAAAGGCCCTAACAGCTACCTTCTGCCAGCTTAATCTGAGCAGTACAGCCTTGCTCAGGATTATCTCGCAAACTGAATTCATAGCCATATTTATGGCAAATGTCGCGAACAATCATTAGGCCTAAGCCATAACTTTCGCCTCCGGGCTTACCCTGTAAACCACAGCCACTGTCAACAATCGCAAGATAATCTGCTTGCATGATAACTTCAATTTTACCGGTGTCGGTACAGGCCAAAGCATTTTTTAAAAGATTGCCCACCAAAATATGCCAAATACTTTCACTTACCTTGGTTTGTAGCGTTTCTTTTACTTTTATCTCCAAGGTGACACCGTCTCTTGACATAGCAGCACTGTGACTTTCACAGATAGCTTCTAGCTCTCTTTTATCCACGGTGCGTAATGGTAAAGCGGCTATATCTTCCTCCCGCGTTAACGACAGCAAGGTGCCGATGTAATCTTCCATTTCATTACAGGCTTGGCTAATACGTCGTCGTTGACGCTCTGTAAAGTCAGTTGAAGGTGTCTGTGATAGTAAAGTAGCTGCTCCTTTTATGACCATCAAAGGGGTTCGCAGTTCGTGACTGGCATAACGATTAAATGCTCTTTCTCTTTCTATACGTTCGCGTATTTGATCTTGATAGTTGTTTAGACGCTCTACTAATAAGTGTATCTCGCGAGTTACCGCTCCTTGCGGAACATGGATGGTAGAAATATTGGTCGGGCTACGCCGAGCAACATCTTGAGATAATTCCGACAACGGACGAGTCAAGCGATTCGATATTCTCATCACAACAAATAAACTAATCGCCAATAACAATAAAGACATTAACAGTTGCGTCGTTTGGGTTTTAAACATCTGCTCTTCACTGTGCTCATAGACTTCATCGTAATGAATCAAGTACAACTCACGAGGCTGACCATTAAGCACCACTTGAGAACGCATTGAGAACATTTCTACGTCAACATCTGAAGTACTGTCTAGCTCAAAAGGCTTATCATCAACACTGTCCTCATCCAGCACTATATGAGGTGGTAGATTCTCTTTGCCCACATAGGCCGTAGTAAAAGGAGGAATAAATACATGGGTTTTGGCACTCCCTTCTAACAAACCCATTGCGGTTTGTTTATCTTTCAGCATACGCTGCTCGGCATAAATTTGTTCAATTCCCTCCAGCATAGAGTCCAGCATAGTGAAGTGAAAACCAACAATGGCAAATGCAACAATGGAAAAATAGGTGAC
The DNA here is from genome assembly GCF_039940335.1 of Marinomonas sp. Lineage (GTDB taxonomy): Bacteria > Pseudomonadota > Gammaproteobacteria > Pseudomonadales > Marinomonadaceae > Marinomonas. The sequence goes on from NZ_JBDVGW010000012.1 coordinate 33,745, forward strand.
GGTCAGCTGTTTCGCGGTTTTAACACGTTTCATAGATCACCCTCTTTCACCAGACGAAAGCCTACTTTCGAAATGGTGCGTAAATACGCATGTTTGAAAGGCCGATCGATTAGGCTACGCAGTTGATAAATATGGCTGCGTAACACCTTACTATCTGGCTCTTCATCTCCCCATAAAGCCTCACACACGACCTCTTTTTTCACTACATTAGGTGCTTGCTGCATTAAGCATTTTAAAATACTGAATTGAGAAGGGTTTAGAGAATAACGACTGCCTGCACGCTCTAATACTCGGGTATTCATATCCAATACCAGCTCGCCATAGTGTAAATGACGATTAGCCACACTGCCTTTACTGCGACGCACGATGGCCTGTAAGCGGATTTCGAGAATATCCAGATCAAAAGGTTTCACTAGGTAATCATCCGCATGATGAGCAAAACCGCTTAGTACGTCCTCTTTGGTATCCCGCGCAGTCAACATCAAAACAGGCGTATCTATCCCCTGCTCACGCAAGGACTTACAAACACTCAAACCATCCATTTTTGGCAGCATAATGTCGAGAATAATCGCATCATAATGATTTTTCAGCGCCAATTCATAACCCAATAAGCCGTTATGAGCATAATCCATGACATGCTCTTTAAGCTCAAAATAATCGAAAATCACCCCTGCGATGTCTTTATGATCTTCAACTAACAATAATTTCATAACCTACTCTATGTCTGGTAAAAAAAGGGCTCTGCATAGCAAACTTTCCCTTGTTTAATATTCTGCCACAAATAGGTGAAAAAAAAGTGAATCACCTTTTTACGACATCTTACCCACTAAGCTTGCTCCAATCTAATAAATGAAGTGGATTTATGATCATGAATAGTCTTCCTTTTATTCACCAAGATAAAAAACAGCAAGATCAGCAGCAGCCTCCGTTGGTATCAGTTGTGATTGCCTTCTTAAATGAAGAGGCGGTGCTTGAGCGCTGTCATCAAAGGGTTTGTGACACGCTAGACACGCTAAGTGAAGCATGTGAAATCGTCTATATTGACGACGGTAGCAGTGACCAAAGCTGGCAGATTGTGAGTAATTTTAAGCACCCTAAACATCAAATTTGTCGGCTTAAATTAAGTCGAAATTTTGGTAAAGAGGCCGCTATGAGCGCAGGCCTTTCCAAGGCTTCAGGACGATGTATCGTATTGCTCGATGCCGATTTACAGGATCCACCGCACTACATTCCTGAAATGATTAAAGCTTGGCGTAAAGGAGCCCATGTAGTGGAAATGCAACGTCATAAGCGTCATGGGGAAAGTTGGCTTAAACGTGCTACTGCTCGCTCTTTTTACCGCCTGATGGCAAGACTCAGTGATCACAACATCACAGAAAACGTAGGGGATTTTCGCTTACTTGACCGTCGTGTAGTCGAGGTCATCAACCGTTTACCTGAGCGCACCCGTTTTATGAAAGGCTTACTCGCATGGCCAGGATTTACCCGTGTGGTACTCAACTTTGAACGAGATCCACGTTTGGCCGGAGATACCAAATGGAATTATTCGAAACTATTGCATTTGGCGCTTGAAGGAATTACCTCCTTTAGTACAAAGCCTTTACGATTAGCCACTATGGCAGGGTTAATCACTTCTGTCGTAGCCTTCATTATGGCCCTAGTGATTTTCACAAAAACCCTCATGTGGGGCGATCCCGTAATTGGTTACCCCTCCACCATGCTAACAATCTTATTCCTCGGCGGCATCCAACTCTTATCCATAGGTGTTTTAGGGGAGTATGTGGGTCGCTTATTTATTGAGTCTAAGCAGCGACCATTATTTGTATTAATGGAAGAACATCTGGTTAAACCAACAACTTCTAACAAGGTCATTACGCCTCTATCACTAGAAAGTTCTACCCCTTCCACAACCTATAGTTTCCAACCTATTAGAAAGGCCTAACCCATGTCTACAATTAAAACACCTTTACCATCACGCAAGCTATTATTTAGCCTATTATTCCTGAGTATTGGTCTTCGCCTTCTTAGTTTAGGGTTATACCCATTGATGGATACGACTGAAGCACGTTACGGTGAAATGGCTCGTATCATGTTTGAAACAAGCAATTGGGTCACTCCGATGTTTGATTATAATGTGCCATTTTGGGGGAAGCCTCCAATATTCACTTGGTTAAGTAGCTTAGGCTTTAGTGTATTTGGGATTAATGAATTCGCAGCTCGCCTCCCCCATCTACTAGTTGGATTCGGTATCCTCTGGTTAACTTACACGTTAGCGAAAAGTCATTTTAATCAATCCAAAATGGGAGTATTTGCAGCAACAATACTGGCCTCAACCTTATCCTTCTTACTCATTAGCGGTGCGGTAATGACAGATACGGCATTAACCTTCTCCATTACCTTAAGTATGATCAGTTTTTGGCAAGCATGGCAGCAAAAAGGTAGAGTATGGGGATATTTGTTTTTTCTCGGCCTGACTTTAGGAATGCTTTCTAAAGGACCTTTGGCTGTTGTTTTGGTTGGAATGAGTTTAACTATTTGGCTCATCTCAAATAAACGTTGGAAGAAGTTACCCTCTGTATTGCCTTGGGGTCAAGGCAGCCTACTCTTCATACTCCTAACGGCTCCATGGTATGTCTTGGCAGAGCTTCGCACACCAGGTTTTTTGGACTATTTTATTATCGGCGAGCACATTAAACGTTTTGTGATGAGTGGCTGGCAAGGTGACCTTTACGGGAGTGCCCATGAAGAAATACGAGGCACTATTTGGTTATACGCTTTTGGTGCGATGCTTCCTTGGAGCCCTATTTTAATTTGGCAATGGTTACGCTCACTTAAAGAGGGCCGAGACACAGAAGAAAGTAGAGAAGGGTTTGCTAGCTATCTTGTACTTTGGTTGCTCGCGCCACTTTTATTATTCACGTTTGCTGGCAACATATTAGCCAGTTATGTTATGCCTGCGCTTCCAGCGATGGCATTATTGATAGTGCATTACCACAGCCAAAAAACACTCCCGAATGGGCTTTATAGAATAGGTTTTATCACGCCCTTACTCATTTCAATAGTGGTGATTGGCTTACACTTTAACCTGACGAATAAGCATACTGAAAAAACACTTCTAGGCATTTGGAAGCAACAAACAGAAGCAACCAGTGCTGACCTGTATTTCCTACAAAAAAGACCTTTTTCTGGACAATTTTATTCATCAGGCAAAGCTAAGCAACGTTCAGCTAACTTAGACGGCTGGTTACCTCAACAAGCCAAACCTTTTTTTATCATAGAGAGAAACACTAATGTGCTGGACTATCCAAACTGGTCGTGTCAAAAGCGAGCTGAAGATAAGAAAAAGCGCTTGTTGTTCTGCACTTCTAGCAAAAATTGAAAAAGCCGCTCTAAGGCAAAGCACTAGAGCAGCAAAAAAAGAAACTGAAGAGTATTAAATGGCGACGGAACCAAAACTTGGTTCCGCGTGGGCATGGTCTAAGGCTTGCTGAGCGTGTTTTATATATAACACCTCCGCACTGGCTTTAGAGTCTGCGTCATGGCCATGACTCCAAGCAAGTTTACGTTCATCCCGTGGTGAAATGCCGATATGCTTGCGATAGCAACGACTAAAGTGTGGGGTTGAAATAAAGCCACACGCCATTGAAATTTCAACGATCGACATACTCGATTGTTTCAATAACATACGGGCACGTTCTAATCTTAATCGTAAGTAGTATTTGGACGGTGAGCATTCTAAATGTTTATGGAACATACGCTCAATCTGACGACGGGAAACATCAACAAAATTGGCCAATTCATCGAGTTCAATCGGCTCTTCTAAATTGTTTTCCATCAGCTCAATCACATCCACCAATTTTGGGGTACAAATGCCGCCTGTGCTGAATTGGCGTTGAGGCATACGCTGTTGGTCGGACTCGTTGCGGATGCGCTCACAAATAAACATATCGGATATGGCATTAGACAACTTGGTGCCATGCTGCTTACCTATCATGGTCAAGAACATGTCCATGGGCGCGCTGCCACCAGAAGCAGTGAGACGGTCGCGGTCAATAGAGAACAATTTGTTATTGCATTTCACCTTGGGGTAGATCTCTTGTAAGGCCGTAAGACATTCCCAATGAGCACTACAGTGGTAATCGTTCAATAAGCCAGCATGAGCTAAAACATAACCCCCAGTACAAATAGACCCTATACGCACATTTCTGCGGGCTTGTTTGACCAGCCAAGAGACTTGTTTTTCTGTGTAGGCGCGGGTGATATCCAAACCACCAGCGACAATAATCAGGTCATATTCACCGGCGTTCGCAAGAGAGGTATCGGGGGTCAAACTCAGACCATCACTGGCGCAAATACTTGCCCCTGATTCAGAAATCAAACTCCAACTGTACAGTTCGTCAGCGGCTAGCTGATTCGCCATACGCAAAGGCTCAATGGAGGAAGCTAGGGCGATCATAGTGAAATGATCAAGTAACAAGAAGCCCACACGCGTCGTGTTGGTTGGCTTCTTAGCCAAAGCGGAAAGATTACCTGGAACCATGTAGATACCCTCTTTTGTAAGCGTCTTTATCTAAAATAAGGGTAGGCAAAAACTAGACCAGTATTTAAATAAGCGCCTTTTTATTATTAAAGGTTTTCATAATTTTGTTATGAATCATTAGCTTAGTAATAAAAACTAATAGCAACACATAAGTTACATTAAGTGCCGCTATTCATAACCAAACCATACGCACTAATATAGACCATTAGTGCGTCTTTATTAAACGCTTATTTAGATAAAACTTAAGGAAGGTGCGATTAAGTCTTCTGAACTTCAGTCTTATCAGAGAAACGGTCTATCAAGGCAAGAGTGAGCAGGAATGTTAATACCTTTCAATCACTCTTAACACAGAGAGGCCGCTTCTCTGAAAGACCCGAAGGGCGTGAGCTAAACACTTTTTATTCTTTGTTAATCTTCTTGCCAATATGTTCATATTGGACTTCAAAGCTTGCCTCGAATAATAAAGGTTTATCCACACGCTGAAGCCAGTGGACTTGTTCGTACCTTCCTTAATACTCAATCAATAAGTCGGATTTGGCGACAGTACAGCATGACAACACATAACCAGCGTCCACATCTTCATCTGTAATACCACCGTTGTGGTCCATCTGAGTCTCACCTTCTTTGACCAGTACTTTACACGTACCACAGATTCCCATACCACAGGCTTTGGGGATCATTAGATCGAGCTTGGCGGCAGCATTATGAATGGTCTCCCCTTGCGCCACTTGAATGCTTTTACCATAGTCGCTGAACTCAATGCGCATTAGATCTTCATGATTCACCGCATCCGCTTCAGCTTGGGCAACTTCCGCTTGCTCTATAGCATCTTCCACAACACTTTCTGGCGTTTCTCCGAAAGATTCCTCATGGTATTGAGCCATATTAAAGCCCCGTTCTTCGAGCAGTTTTTTCACCGCCTTCATATAAGGGGCAGGACCACAACAAAAGATTTCACGTTCCATGAAATCAGGTGAAATCATATCCAGCTTAGCCGCGTCTAAGTAGCCACGATAACCTTGCCAAGGTAGACCGTTTTCCATGCGCTCAACAATTAAATACAAACCAAAATTGTCTAACCGCGCCGCCATGTGGTCTAACTCTCTGGAATAGATCACATCTCGGGGTGAGCGAGCACTATGAATAAAGGTAATGTCCACTTCAGCATTGGTATCAAACAACCAACGCGCCATGGACATCACTGGTGTAATACCCACGCCACCTGATAAAAACAGTACCTTTTCGGCCGGATAATCTATGCAGTTAAATTGTCCTACTGGACCATGCACGGCCAGCTCCATACCCACCGTCATGTTATCGTGCAACCAGTTAGACACCTCACCACCAGGCACTCGCTTTACGGTAATGGAAAAACTGTAAGGCACAGACGGGGAGCTGGAGATTGTATAGGAGCGCATCACCTGCTTGTTGTCTATTTCTAGTTCAAGAGTAACAAACTGCCCAGGCTTGAAGAAAAACATTACGGGCTGCTGAGCCATAAAACAAAAAGTGCGCACATCCCATGTTTCATGAATGACTTTCACACAACGAACATTATGGCGACCGTTAACCCAAGTTTGGGTATTAACGGGAGCAAAGTAGTCTGCTGTATCAGCAGGAGGGGTCGGCGTAGTCATAAATAGCTCCCTTGGTGTATCGCGAAAATGTCCGCTAAATAAAGAATGATTTCGAGCCATTTTGAGTGCACGAAGGCAATACGAATTAACTCTAAACGACAATTAGTTGCTCATTGCAGTCAAGCCTATTGGGATGCTGAGATAGACAGACTCTTAGCGTCGATTTAAATGCTACAGGGTGTCGTGTTCAGGCATTTTTTGCCCCCTACATTAGCGGAATATAGCCTTAGAAATAAAACCACTTAACTCCCACTCTTTTTTGTCATTAGGGTCCGAAAGATGAAAGCAAACGATCTATTAAATGTGCGTCACGCCAACCTAGCGGATGCTCGTATTGCTATGACTGAGCTACTAGAAAATCGCCGTCCCAACTATTCTCTAGATGCTCCGCTTTATAATGATCCGCACATGTTTCGTTTAGATATGGAAGAAATCTTCCAGAAGCAGTGGTTATTTGTGGGCATGACCAGTGAGATCCCCAAGAAAGGCGATTATTTCACGATAGAAGTCGGACAAAACCCTATTCTTGTCCTTAGGGATGGTGAGGGTAACGTGAATGCCTTCCACAACACATGCCGTCACCGAGGCTCTCTCATTTGTACGGAACACAGAGGCAAAGTTGCCAACCTAGTCTGCCCTTATCACCAATGGACCTACGACCTAAAAGGCAACCTATTATTTGCGGGCACAGAAATGAAAGAAGGTTTCGACCTGAAACAACACGGCCTACAAGCCGCCCACTGCAAAACCGCAGGGGGCTTTATTTTCGTGTGTCTTGGCAAAGAACAACCTGAAGATGAGTTCGATGATTTTTTAGCCACACTCGAAACTTATATGGAGCCTTACCAAGTTGAGAACACTAAGCTCGCCGCAGAATCTCACATGTATGAAAGAGCCAACTGGAAGCTGGTGCTCGAAAATAACCGTGAATGTTATCACTGTAATGCCAGTCATCCGGAGTTGCTCAACTCTCTATTAGAGTGGGACGACACTAACGACCCAAGAGCACCACAAGAATTCCACGATCACTACAATGAGCAAGCTGCCCAGTGGGATGCCGAGGGAATCCCTCATTTGCATCAAAGCTTTGGTGAAAAGCAGCGTAATCGTATGGTGCGTATGCCTCTCAAAAAAGGCACCCATGTGATGACCATGGACGGTAAACACGCCAGCAAGAAACTACTGGGACGTATTAAAAACAGCCAGCTTGGCTCCATGCGTATTTTGCACTTGCCTAATTCTTGGAATCATATGCAATCGGACCACTTTATCGTCTTTCGGGTATTACCAATATCTGCCCAAGAAACGATGGTCACTACCAAGTGGTTCGTCCATAAAGACGCAGTCGAAGGCGTAGATTATGACAGCGATAACCTACGTCATGTATGGGATGCCACCAATGAGCAAGACAAGGTGCTTGGAGAACGCAACCAGCTGGGCATCAACTCCATTGGTTACCAACCAGGCCCCTACTCTGAAACCTATGAATTTGGCGTCATTAACTTTTTAGACTGGTACGCAGATACCATGTTGAAGGGCTTAAAATAATATCTCTAGCAGCATAGCACTCATCACATGAAGCGTTATGCTGCGACCTCTTTCTTTGGTTTTAACCCTATTCCTTTGTGCTATTTTTCTTCAGCCACTCTTTAGGCGACATCCCTAGTTTCTTTCGAAATACTCTTGCTAACACAGAACCTTGCTCGTAACCCACTTGGTTCGCCACTAAGCTGACTGGCTTACTTTCTAGTAGTAATTGCTGGGCGTGATTTAGACGTAAATCAGTCAGAAAGTCATTGGGCGTTTGGCCGACGGTTTCTCGAAACACCTCAGCAAATTTTGAGCGCGACATACCCGCTTGCTCCGCCATGGATTCTAGACTCCACACTTCCTCCACAGAGTCTTGTAGCTTAACCATTACCTTAGACAACTGTGGATGGCTTAAGCCTGCCAACACCCCTTGAATGACTAAGCCTTCATCACTTAAATGACGGAACACTTGTATCATCAGAATATCGCACAACTTGGTAACCAGTGCTTTTTGCCCCAGTCCTGCTCCACCGATTTCCCGGAACAACCAATCTACGGTGGCTTCCATCGGACTACCCACCAAAGCCACACTGACTAACTTAGGCAAACTGGCAATCATTTTTTGCTGCTCTAACGCCGTAAAATCTACCCGAGCACATATCAGCTCAGCATGGTCCAAATCGCGTGCCATTAGGTAATGAGGGCTGGTAGCAGGCAGGAAAATCAGACTGGGCTGATCAAAATGCATTTTATGACCGCTCTGGCAGGTAATGCTGACTTTACCAGAACGTAAATAATGCAAATGCCCACTGTTGGGTGCTGACTCTGCTCCAAGCGTTTTCTGACCACAAAAATTGCCATTAAAAATAACGTCAGACTGTATCGAAAAGTTTTCGAGGATGTTTTCTAGTTTATTCACGCAAACCTACTTTTTCTTATACTTTGGACGAATGGTGTCACTTTGTGGACGCCTAGAGGCCTTTCTCATTCCGTCCAACTCTATACTGGTTTCATTCCTGAGGGAGTTTGTTAGTCAGTGACTTTAACCAATAGTTCATCGTCTTTCACCACTTACCTTAAGGGCTTAAAAATAAATCCAAGACCAAAAGGAAAACACCATGAAACTGAATAAACTCGTAAAAAGTACCCTTGCTGCGACAGCGTTAATGGCCAGTGCTATCGGTTTTGCCGCAGACATTGATACTAATGCTGACGCTAATGATCTTGCCATTAAGGGCTACGATACCGTGGCGTATTTCACTATGAGTAAGCCTGTTCTTGGTAGTGCGGAATATAGCGCTAACTATAAAAATGCCACCTATCATTTTGTCTCGGCTGAACATCGTGATTTGTTTAAAGCCAACCAAGAAAAATACGCGCCACAATTTGGTGGGTTCTGTGCCATGGGTACTGCTATGAACCTAAAGTTTGATGTGGACCCAACCGCTTGGAAGGTTGTCGATGGCAAGCTTTATCTCAATCTAAATAAAGACGTACAGAAAGCTTGGTTAAGAGATGTACCGGGTAATATCAAGACAGCAGAAACAAACTGGCCTGAGCTAAAAGGCTTAACGCCAGAAGAAGCGCAAGCAAAAAACGGCTAATTCCCTAAGCCAATTTTCTTAGGCAGACAAACCTTTAGGATTGTCTGCCTAATTTTTTATTCAAGGACGACTTGTTGGGCATCCTGTAATGAAGCATTGATTTGTTTCCAGCTCAGACCGCTGCGTTTTTTCGCCGCTTTAGGCGCCTGCTGAGTGATTTGAATGAGCTGAGCCGCAATGGATATCGCTATCTCAAAAGGTTGCTTGCCTGCCACGTCTGGTAACCCCACTGGACACTGCACAAAGTCAATTTCTTCCGTACTAAACGATGCGCTAACCAAGCGTTTACGAAACCGCATAGCCTTGGTTTGAGAGCCGATCAGGCCGATAAACCGACAATCTTTGCGATCCAATAATGCCTCCACCAATTGATAATCCAAACTGTGATCATGGGTCATGATCAAAACAATTTCGTTACTGGACATTTGCTCCACATGATCCAACATGCTGGAGTACAAATAGGGCGTTACATTTGATGGCAAGCCCTGCAATTGTTGATCTTGAGCAAGATTGGAACGGCTGTCTACCCAAGCCACTTTCGCCTTCATGTTACCCAACACATTGACTAGGGTTGTCGCTACATGCCCCATACCAAAGATAGTAATCTTGGTGGCCGGTTCAGCAAAATACTCCAGTAGTACATTCACTGTGCCGCCACAACATTGGTTGCCCTTGGCGGCTAATGGAAAGTGTTCAATCACATGGCTTGGTCTATTGGCTTCTTGCAACATAGTACGGGCTTTTTGACAAACCGCGTACTCCAGTTGCCCACCACCAATGGTGTCGAAGCTGTGCTCCTGAGTAATAATCATCTTACTTGATGACTCCCGAGGAGCAGAGCCTTGTGTCCCAATCACAGTGGCAATTACCCAAGCTTGTCCGCTCTTCTCCACATCCGCCAGCGCTTGAATCCAATTCATAGAAGACATCACGGGCGTTTTCCTTCTTTGGCAGCCTGCATTGAGTAATAAACCGCTTCAGGGGTGGCAGGCACAGCTAAAGGCGGCGAAAACTCATAATCACACACACTGGCACACGCATCTTTTAACGCACACCAAACTGAGATACCCAGCATTAATGGTGGCTCACCGACTGCCTTGGAGCGATACACAGACTCTTCACTGTTGGCGCGATCAAAGAGTTTTACCTTGAGCTTTTCAGGCACATCCGCAGAGGTTGGAATCTTATAATTCGCTGGGCTGTTAGTGGTGATGCGACCTTGGTCGTCCCAACATAATTCTTCGCTGGTCAGCCAGCCCATGCCCTGCACAAAAGCCCCTTCAATTTGGCCAATATCAATATCTGAGTTAATGGATTCCCCCACATCGTGCAAAATATCCACCTGAGTGACCTTATATTCCCCAGTAAAGGTATCCACTATCACCTCAGATACCGCGGCACCGTTGGCGTAGTACAAGAAAGGTCGACCTTTGGCCGCTTTACGGTCGTAGCCAATTTTTGGGGTTTTATAAAAACCTGTAGAAGATAACGACACCCGATTGAAATAAGCGAGTTTTACAAATTCAGGAAAGCTTAGTTGCTCATCCCCTACGCTCACCACATCGTCCGTGATCGAAAATTGTTCTGGGCGAATGCCAAAGTGCTCAACAGCAAATTCACACAAACGGCTCTTAATAGTGGTCACTGCATCTAGCGCCGCCATGCCGTTCAAATCTGTCCCCGCCGACGCTGCTGTCGGTGACGCATTTGGGACTTTATCGGTACGGGTGGCACTGACATTGACCCTTTGGTAATCAATACCAAAGGTTTTGGCAACGATCTGAGCCACCTTGGTGTAAAGCCCTTGGCCCATTTCGGTGCCACCATGACTCACGTGCACACTACCATCGGTATAGACATGCACCAGAGCTCCACCCTGATTAAGGTGTTTGGAAGTAAAGGAGATGCCAAATTTCACAGGGGTTAAAGCAAGACCTTTTTTTACAAATGGGTTGCTTTGGTTATAGGCAGTAATCGCCTCACGGCGAGCACGATACTCCGAGCTGGTTTCTAACTCTTCGATCAATTGCAGCAGTACATTTTCATCCACCGTTTGCCCATAAGGGGTTTTGTCTTTATTTTGCTGATAACAATTTAGCTTACGAATATCGAGGGGGTCTTTGCCCACTGTTCGCGCAATTTCTTCCATCACGGTTTCCGCTAAAAGCACACCTTTCGGGCCACCAAAGCCACGAAATGCTGTATTGGAAACCGTATGGGTTTTACCACGATAGCCACTAATGCGAGCGTTGGGTAAATAGTAAGCGTTGTCCGCGTGGAACATGGCTCTATCCACCACACCATCGGAAAGGTCCGCCGTACAGCCACACTTGCCGACCATGTCGTATTCGGCACTGATGATCTCACCTTGCTCTGAAAAGCCCACTTCGTAGCGGTTCCAAAAATCATGGCGCTTACCCGTTTGCACCATATCGTCTTGTCGCGGCATGCGATATTTCACGGCACGACGGTTGCGTACTGCCAATACTGCGGCCATACAAGATAATACGGCGGCTTGAGACTCTTTCCCTCCAAAGCCCCCCCCCATGCGTCGGGTTTCCACCAGAACTTGAGCTACCGATAAGCCCAATACTTTCGCTACTAGTTTTTGTACTTCGGCGGGGTGTTGAGATGAGGCATAGACCATCACACCCCCATCTTCATTGGGGACAGCCACACTGATCTGCCCTTCTAAATAAAAATGCTCTTGGCCTTTAATATACAAATCCGACTTGATTTTATGAGGCGCTCTTGCCATGGCTTCACTGGCATCACCACATTGAATGGTGTGAGTGGGCAATACAAACTCTTGGCGAGATAAGGACTGCTGAGGAATTAACGTTGCTTCTCGTGGTTGATAGCTGATTTCCGCTAAGGCCACCGCTTGTTTTGCTGCTCGTAGACTGGTTGCCGCCACAGCAAAAATAGGCTGACCTATGTAGTGGACGAAATCTCCCGCCAGCAATAGATCGCCACTTAAAACTGGTGATACATCCACTTCACCCGGAATATCCCCTTGCACGATAACATCCACTACCCCTGGGTAAGCACGTACTTTATCAAGGTTAATGGCGGTGATGTCGGCGTGGGCATAAGTGGATTGTCCCGTCGCAATGTGTAATTCATTAGGCCATTCAGGCATGTCGTCTATGTAAATGGCGTCACCAGTCACATGCTTGACCGCCGACTCATGAATCGGCAGAGCCTTACCTTTACCTTGAGTAATGTAATCCTGTGGTAATTTACGCATGGTCTTGCCCTCCTTTACCTGTCAGCGCTGGGACGGCCAGTACTGACTCGGGAACTTGATGACCACTAAAGGTCACAACCGAATGACCAGCGGCTTCTAACCAAGCTTTGCGAATTAAGTTTCGTGCCATGTCGATTCGGTAGGAAGAGCTGGCTCGCACATCGCTAAGGGGTGTTAATTCAGAGGACACTGCTTGTAGAGCGCCAAACAACGCTTGCTCATCACCAATTGCTTGGCCCATTAATGCCTGTTCAGCGTTTACTGCTCGTATGGGTGTTGCGGCCATTCCACCAAAGGCCAGTCTGGCATCGATGAGTTTGTCATCTTCGATCTCGAAGCGAACTGCCAACATAACGCTGGAGATATCATCTTCCATACGTTTTGAGACTTTGTAGAAACGTTGGAACTGTGCCAGTTTGCTAAGGGAGATCTGGAAGTCGACAATCACTTCGTCAGCCATTAACTGAGTAGACTTGTAACCTAGATAAAACTCATTGATGTTAACAATACGTGTCGTGCCATCTGTTTTGAGTAACTGAATGTCCGCATCCAACGCTAATAATAGTGGTGGCATATCGGCAATAGGTGAACCATTAGCCACGTTTCCACCTAGCGTTCCGCGATTACGTATTTGCCGAGAGGCGATACGGCTTAACAATAAATGAATAGGTTCGTATTGACCTTGGCAAAAGCTTTCCAATTCACTGTATGTCACCGCGGCGCCAATGGATAACGTATTACCCTGTTGCATAATGGCCTTCATTTCTGCAATTTGGCTGACATCAATCAGATTATCAAAATCACGATAAGCTTGGGTATTTTCCAACATCAAATCCGTGGCACCGGCCACTAATATTGCCTCTGGGCTGGCGGTTCTGGCCTGTATAAATTGCGCTAGATTTTGCGGTTGACTGTAATTACCTGTAATGGAAGAAGGTTCAGCGAGCGCTGACAATTGCTGTTTAACATCAGCATTTTGTGCCAATAGCGTCCCATGAGGTAAATCCCCCATGGCCAGACCCGCCTCAATGATTGGGCGGTAGCCTGTACAACGGCAAAGGTTTCCTGAAATAGCGTCACATACAGATTGACGATCAATGTCTTGTTTTAACCCTTGTTTATCTTCAAACAAGCTGGTCAGAGATAACACAATACCAGGAGTACAAAAGCCACACTGGGAACCATGACAATCAACCATGGCTTGTTGGGCAGGATGCAAAGACGAGGCTTGCTGAGAAAGATGTTCCACAGATACCACATGGCAAGCCTCTAAAGACTGCACTGGAGTAATACATGAGTTAATGGTTTGGTATTGTAGCGCCCCATCCACAAGGCGACCGACCAATAAAGTGCAAGCGCCACAATCACCGGAGCCACAGCCTTCTTTGGTGCCTGTCAGGCCACATTTTTCACGTAAATAGCGTAAGGCAGAAAAATCGCTGGCCACACTATTGTCTTCAATCAGGGTATCATTTAATAGGAATTTCAAAGCACTCTCCTCGTACAAGTCCAATTAAAATGCAAATATCTGGCCAATCGGTCAAGTATTTTTAAATAATGGACACAAAATCACTGAGAGTCAAAGGTTTAGCTATTGAGTATTACTATCAAAATCTACACTAACTGATTAATTCAATTGTATTTATCGGCGAAATAACGACATATTACCGACAACGGTTCCCAATAAAATACAGACTAACGCAATGATTAAACCCAGTGTCACTTGCTCACCAAACAAGGGTACGGCCATAACGCTCGCCAATAAAGGCACCAATGCCATCAAGGCCCCCATAGTAGTTGCACCCAAAATGTGCACGGCTCGTCCATAACACACAAACTGCACAGCGATGGCCATTATCGCTTGGTAAAAGGCTTGCAACACAATCATATTAGTAGAGACCTCATGGAAAGCTTTGGGCAAGGCGACAAAATAAACCGGTGCAAATAACAAGGTGGTGGCACTTATTACCCCTAACATGGTGTGCCAAGGGGAGAACTTCCAACGGCGCAGCAGTACGGTGAATATCCCCCAGAATACACAGGCAATCACAAAGCCAATATCTCCCTGCAAGTATGAAACATCAGACAATAAGGTTTCGGTCAATAGCGCCAGGATGCCCAGACTACTAATTCCAATACCATACCAAGCTTGGGAGCTATGGCGCTCTCCCGCTAGAAAATAAGCCAACACGGCGATCATGATGGGCATCAGACCCGGTAGCAATAGTGCCCCATGGGTCGCTGGAGCATATTGAAAACCATAAAAAGCCGAAAACGAATAGGCTAAACCGCCGATAGAGCCCAGCACCATCATGCGCCAATGGAAAATGTCTTTACGGTGACGCCAAATAAAGGGTGAGAAAATCACAAAGGCTGTGCCAAAGCGCACCATCATCATATCGGGCAATGCCAATGAAGCGAGTGCACCAGCACGAGAAATTAAAATAAAGCCGGTCCAAATCAGTACCGCAGTTAAGGCAAACAAATAGCCTTTGAAAGCTTCGTTTGTACCATGAGTGTTGGTTGTCATAGGTTGGTTATTCCATTCTCACACCACCATGGTCGATAGCCTTGGCGCAATGTGCTACTGATTAGTATTCAACAAGTTTTCTAGCATCATATAACAAACTCGGTTCACTGCACGGCTTAGTTTCAAACAAAGTTCTAAAGCTGGCCCATCATATGGATTCAAAAAGTGCACGCTTTAAGGCCTGTTTGTCTAATTTTCAAACCACAAGTGTGCAGTTTTAGCTCTCTATTTCAGCTTTCCGCTCTTTTCTATAGCACTAGGATTTTCTTATTTCTTACATGTTTCACCTCCAAATCCATTAATAACCCTATTAAACACAATGACTTATAAAACAGATTAGAGAAGCTTAAAAAACTGGAACGATTGTTGCTAAATAAAAACAAGATGAAACAATCGCATCTTTTATCACTTAAATTAATCAGGGTTTGGAGAAAAATATGAAAGCAGTCATTCGTCTATCCGTTCTTGCTAGTATGATCGCCAGTGCATCTGCTATGGCCGCCGATCAGGTTACCTTTCAGCTAGACTGGCTACCAGGTGGCGACAAAGCCCCGGTATATGTCGGCATCCAAGAAGGTTTTTTTGCTGATGTAGATTTAGAAGTGAAAATTGCCAGTGGCCGCGGTTCTACCGATGCACTAACCAAGATGGCAACAGGTCAGTCCGATATCGGTAGCTCTGATATTGGTGCCCTAATGGCTGCAAGAGCTCAGGACCAAGTACCGGTTGTGGCTGTACTACCTTACTTTACCCAAGCTCCTCATGCTTTCTTTACCTTGTCTAGCAGCGGTATCAAGTCGATTAAAGACTTAAAAGGTAAGAAAATCGCCACCTCTCCTTTCACTTCATCTAATGCCTTCTTGCCATTAGTACTTAAGCAAAATGGCTTATCCGAAAATGATATTAATCTTGTGAAATCTGACCCAGGCGCCCTTTCTCCTATGATGATCACAGGCAATACGGATGCGATTATTGCTTGGGTCACGAATACGGCTTTGTTTAAAACTCAAGCGGCAGGGGCAGGTAAAGAAATCATCGAAATGCCATGGTCGGATTCTGGTTTATCTCTTTACAGTTCTTCTTTGTTAGCGTCAGAACGATTCTTAAGTGAACGTCCTGATGTGGCAAAGCGTTTTGTGAAAGCCTTTGCTAAAGCGGTCAAATTCACCTATGAGCACCCAGACAAAGCAGGCGAAGCGATCCATAGCATCGTTCCTGAAGTAGACGCTGAAGTGGCACAGGCGCAAATTGAGAGCATCACGAACCTAGTCTTTAACGATGTTACTAAAGCTGATGGTTTTGGTCACTTCACATCAGAGCGTATTCAAAAAACTTGGGGATATGTGGCCGAAGCAAATGGCCTAAGTCTTGACTCCCTAGACCCTGCAACCACTGTTAACAGCGCATTCTTTGCGGAGTAATTCCATGGATCAAAATAGCAAATCAGCTTATGTCAGCATGGAAGGGGTGGGTCATAAATTTGACCCACGCCCTGAGGCCCCCATGGTGGTACAAAACATAGACCTCAGCATCCACCGACACGAATTCGTGTCAGTGGTTGGCCCATCAGGCTGTGGTAAATCTACTCTACTGCGCATGGTGGCAGGGCTTTTAATTCCTAGCCAAGGCAAGGTTTCTGTGTTCGATCGCCAAGTGACAGAGCCTAGGGATGATGTGGGTATTGTTTTCCAAAAGGCCAATTTATTGCCTTGGTTAACCGTGCGTAAAAACGTACTTTTCCCGCTCAAACATAAGTACGGCAGCTACACCAGTGCAGATGAAAAACGCGCCAGTGAATTATTAGAAATGGCGGGATTGACCCAATTCGCCGACAAAATGCCAGACGAGTTGTCTGGTGGTATGCAGCAAAGGGTTGGTATTGTTCGTGCCCTGCTGTTGAACCCAGACATTTTATTAATGGATGAGCCCTTTTCTGCTCTGGATGCCTTAACCCGTGAACAAATTGGCTTTGATTTGTTAAACATTTGGCGTGATCACCCAAAAACCGTGCTCTTTATTACTCACTCCATTACTGAGGCCGTGTTGCTGTCTGACCGAATTTTAGTGATGAGCAAGCGCCCAGGCACAGTATTAGATTTAATTGAGGTAGACCTGCCTCGCCCTCGTTCACAAAAAACTATCGCGTCAGAGCGTTTTACTGAACTAACGGATTTAATCAGAGGATATATCTATGAGCCAAACGTACAAGACTAGACCCTGGATCGTGGAACAAGCAGATCGCTTTGCACCTGGGCTGTTTTTTATCGGTCTGGTTCTACTTTGGGAAATAATCTGCCAAGTGGGTAAGGTCCCAAATTATATCCTACCGTCACCTTCGGCTATTTTTTCAGCGTTTTTTGATGTGGAGTTATCTCGCTGGATGGGACACCTTTGGGCAACACTTCGCGTTGCACTAATGGGTTTTGTGCTGTCTATTTGCATCGCTTTACCTTTATCTATCGGCATGATGCGCTCAGAACTGATGAACCGGGTACTTTACCCAGCCTTGATCGTGATTCAATCTACCCCTGTGGTAGCTGTGGCCCCATTAATCATTGTTTTGCTTGGTACGGACGACCCATCACGAGTGTTGATCACCTGTCTGATTACTTTCTTTCCTCTTGTGGTTTCAACCACCACAGGGATGTTGGAAACACCGCCAGAAATGATCGAATTAAGTCAGTCTTTACGTGCACCTCGCTACCGTGAAACTTGGCAAATTCGCATTCCTTATGCGATTCCACACATCTTCAGTGGTCTACGGGTATCCATAACCTTAGCAATTATCGGTGCGGTGGTTGCAGAGTTTGTGGCGGCTGAAGAGGGTCTAGGGTATTTCATCCAGTTCTCCACTTCTTTCTTTAAGATCCCACAGGCCTTTGCTGGGTTGATCTTCCTATCAGTTATCAGCTTGCTGCTATTCAAATCTGTTCATTGGGTGCAAGTATGGCTATTTCCTTGGAGCCTTCCTAAGAAGAAGTGATTAAATATGACACTAAATGATAAAGACACCGATCTACTGCGCCAATCTTTTGCTCTAGCAGAAGAGGCCAAAAAACAAGGCATACACCCTTTTGCAGCTCTTTTAGTGGCTCAAGATGGGGAAGTACTCATGACTCAGGTGAATGGTTATTTGCCAGATCTTGACATGACAGGCCATGCTGAGCGCAAGCTCATGACTCGAGCGAGTAAGAAATACCGTCCGGATTTCTTGGCTAAATGCACCATGTATGTTTCAGCAGAACCTTGCGCCATGTGCGCAGGGGCCGCTTACTGGGCGGGCTTAGGGCGTCTTGTGTATGGTTTGAGTGAAAACCGCTTGAAGCAGATAACCGGGAATCATCCAGAGAACCCAACGCTTGCCCTGCCCTGCCGTCAGGTATTTGACTCAGGTCAACGCCATGTAGAAGTGATTGGGCCTTGCCTAGAAGATGAAGCAGCAGAGTTACAACAAGGTGTGTGGTAACACACCTTGAATTTCCCTTAAAAAATGTAAGGTAATAGAAAAGCGAAAACACCCAATGAAACTGGAGTAGAAGCTGGCAGGTATTAAGCGAACGCTTATACTAGGTCATTGCTCCCCTTAATAGACACTTATTTATTAGGAGGCAGTTATGAGCCACAACTATGCATTAGAAGAACTTAATCGTGAAACCACGTTTGGTGGTGCAGGCATCGAAGCCGATGACCGCGACATTCCACTTATCGATATGAGCAATTTCGCGCAACGTCGCGAAGAAATCAGCGAACAACTCTGGCAAGCCGCCACCCAGATCGGATTTTTCCAACTCACTAATCACGGTATCAGTGAACAAGAAATCTCTTCTGCCTTTAGTGAAGCCAAGCGTTTTTTTGAGCTACCAGAAGCAACTAAAGCTCAATTCCCTCGACCCAAAGGGGTCAATGCTGGCTGGGAAAGCCGCAGTCAAATCCGACCTTCAACCGGCACAAAAGATCAAAAAGAGTCCTTCCAAATTACTCGTTACCACATGGAAAATCTATGGCCGAGTCAGCAACTCCTACCATTTTTCCAAGCCAACACAGAATACTTTGAACAACGCTGCTGGCAATTAGGCATGAAGGTTTTGTCCTGTTTTGCTGACAAGCTCGGCTTTGATCGAGACTTTTTCAGTAACGCTCACGACCCCCAAAGTAGTGACTACCAAAGTACATTGCGTCTGCTGCATTATTTCCCTACGCAAGGCGTTACAGAACAAGGTAAGGTCTGGCGAGCGGGGGCACATACGGACTTTGACTGCCTGACTCTGCTGTTCCAACATCCAGGCCATGGTGGTTTGCAAGTTTGCCCGGGGAAAGAAGCGGACAGCAAACGTTGGACGAATATTCCCCCCTTAGCCAATGTGGTTACCTGCAACATTGGTGATATGTTAATGCGCTGGAGCGATGATAAGCTGGTGTCCAATTTGCACAGAGTACGTCAGCCAAAAATCGATGAATACTGTGGTAGCCGCCATTCAGTTGCCTTTTTCTGCCAAGCGAATAAATCACAAATTATTCAAGGGCCAGAAAAACGTTATCAACCAATCAGTGCGGAAGATTTCTTGAATCAACGCATTCAGGCAAATTTCATGGACAAAGAGCGGTAATTATCTCGCGACACACGCACCTCTCCCCAAAAATACAAAGCACCAATGAGTTTGCCTCATTGGTGCTTTTTGTATTCAACTTGCGCAGATTGAAAGCTAACTTTCTGCCAATGCAGCTAAACGAAAGCCCGCGATCTTATGAACTTGAGCCATAGCCATGGCAAACTCTGTCGCCACGTCATTTGGTGTTCTCGACAAAAATCCCGCCAAAATTTGCTCTTTACTGGCGCCTTTCACCGCCATAATAAAAGGGAAACCAAACTTCTCATGATAAGCATCGTTGAGTTGCAGAAACTGGGTGAGTTCTTCTTCAGAGCATTGATCTAAACCAACACCTGATTGTTCAGATTTCGAGGCATCCGTCATCTCGCCCGCTAAAGCTGCTTTGCCCGCAAGGTCTGGATGTGCTCTAAGTAAAATGAGTTTTTCTTCATCAGAGCTATTCTCAACAATATCGTACATAGCCTGTTTGATTTTTTGTATGTCATCAAAATGACCTTTGGGGTTTTCACACACCATACGCCACAGTTGCTCTGCAACCCAACTAGAATGCTCATAAATATCGGCGAAAGTAGCAATGAATTCTTCTTCTGTCATTGTGCTAAAGGATAAATGCATAGTCATAATCTGCTTCCAGTTAGGCTTCTTTATAAGGAAAGTGCTCGCGCCAATGATGGGCAATATCAATACGTCGACAACACCAAACCTGATCATGTTGCTTCACATATTCTAAAAAGCGTTTTAGTCCTGCGATACGCGCAGGTCGCCCTATTAAGCGACAATGCAAGCCAATCGACATCATTTTAGGGCTTTCTTTGCCTTCTTCGTACAGAGTATCAAAGGCATCCTTTAAATACTGGAAAAAATGCTCACCCGTATTAAAGCCCTGCATTGCAGCAAAACGCATATCATTAGTATCCAGTGTGTAAGGGATAATAAGCTGGGGTTTTTCTTCAATCACTTGCCAGAATGGTAGGTCATCACTGTAATCATCAGCGTTATATAAGAAGCCCCCTTCTTGTGCCACCAGTTTATGAGTATTTGGACCCGTACGACCGGTATACCAACCTAATGGCCTTTCTCCTGTCACTCGGCGAATAATCTCAATGGCTTTTTCCATGTGTTCGCGTTCAGTGGCTTCGTCCACATATTGATAATCAATCCAGCGATAGCCATGACTGCATATTTCATGACCCGCTTGCTGGAAAGCTTTTGCAACCTCAGGGTGTCTTTCAAGCGCCATTGCTACCGCAAAAATGGTCAGTGGAATGTCCATTTCTTTGAATAATTGCAAGATACGCCAAACACCGGCACGACTACCGTACTCGTAGATAGACTCCATACTCATGTGTCGAACGCCAGTACGGGCATCCGCACCAACCATCTCGGATAGAAAGGCTTCTGAAGCAGGGTCCCCGTGTAAAATACAATTCTCTCCCCCTTCTTCGTAATTTAGTACAAACTGTAAAGCAACACGGGCTTTATTCGGCCATTGAGGATGAGGGGGGTTAGAACCATAACCAACCAAGTTTCTTGGGTACCCAGACATTTTTAACTCCTAACAAAATCAGCATAGCAAACACCCACACGGTATTAAGAAGTACTAGGCAGAATGTTAAGCGGCTAGCATGCAATACATGGGGTGCTTACAGATTGGAACAACTGGCACAATTATTGATCACTTTAAAACAAACGTTTCTAAATTGACAATAGAGCTAAAGACAGAGCTTGCAAAAAACAGGCTAGAATTACCAAATACCGTTAATTATTTTAAAAATGATCGAGGGAAAACAATGGGATACTTAACTACGCATATTTTAGATACCACAAAAGGTATTGCCGCTGCTGAGGTCGAGATTCAGCTGTTCAAATACACTCAAGATGGTCAAAAGGTCTTCATTTGCAGTACCCAATCCAATGATGATGGTCGCTGTGATAGCCCATTACTAGCGGAAGATGACTTTAAAAGTGGCATTTATGAATTGGAATTCGCCATCGACAAATACTTTGCCAAGCAAGGAGCAATAGTAGATGAACCAGGCTTTCTCAACACAGTAGTGATTCGCTTTGGTATCAATGATGAAAGCAGTCACTACCACATTCCTTTATTGGTATCGCCCTACTCATACAGTACCTATCGTGGTAGCTAATTGGCTACCGATAGACAAGCACGAAATTTAATCACCATCATGTAGCATAACCCTAGCCGCTTGCACCAAAAAAAACCAACAATTCAGTTTTTTCCTCAAATGGAACAAGCGGCGATTTGTTATGAATCAGCGAACCCCTTTCATTTGCTGGAACGATAGTTTCATATATAAAAAATATGTTTCGATTGTTTCATGGCACAAATCTTGCGATCTAACCAACATGAACGTGATGAACATATCGCGTAAACCGTTTCAATTGATCGCAACCAGTCAAGAATGAAAAGTAAGGAGCTAAGTATGAAAGCACTAATCATAGGAGCAGGGATTGGCGGCATGTCAGCGGCCGCCGCATTAAAACAGCAAGGCATTGAATGTGAAATTTTTGAGGCCGTTAAAGAGATTAAACCTGTGGGTGCTGCACTTTCTATCTGGTCAAATGGCGTAAAGTGCATGAATCATTTGGGCATGGCACACATCATGGATGATCTAGGTGGTCCGATGTTGAGCATGGCTTATCATGATGGGATTTCAGGCACCGCTATGACAGAATTTAGTTTGGCGCCTTTAGTTGAAGCCGTGGGAGAACGCCCTTGCCCTGTTTCACGAGCAGGAATCCAAAGCCAAATGATTGCGTACTGGGGACGAAAAAACATTCACTTTGGTAAACGTGTAGAGCGCGTGTCTCAAACCGAAGACAGTGTTACGGCTTATTTCACAGATGGCAGCAGTGCCACAGGGGACTTTATGATAGCTGCCGATGGAGGCCGATCTATCATTCGTAATCATGTCTTAGGCTATCAAGTGGAGCGTCGTTATGCGGGTTATGTAAACTGGAATGGATTAGTAGATATCGATCCCAATATTGCCCCTGCAGAGCAATGGACAACCTATGTGGCTGAAGGCAAACGTGTATCCATCATGCCAATCGCTGGCGGACAGTTTTACTTTTTCTTCGATGTTCCACTTCCTTTAGGCTTGGAAGAAAACCGAGACACCTTGATAGACGATTTAAAAAGCTATTTTAAAGGCTGGTCAGACCAAGTTCAGCTGTTGATTGATAGTATCAACCCACAAACAACCAACCGAGTTGAAATCCATGACATTGAGCCCTTCCCTACTTTAGTAAAAGGCAATATTGCCTTGCTTGGGGACTCTGCTCACAGTACCACTCCAGATATTGGTCAAGGTGGTTGTTCTGCTATGGAAGACTCAGTCGTATTAGGACAATGTTTCGCTAAGCTTTCCAGCAACCTAACCCATGAAAGCGTAGCACTTGCCCTTAAAGATTATGAAGAGCAACGTCGTGACCGCGTAAAAGACTTAGTCCTTAAAGCGCGTAAGCGTAGCGAAGTGACCCATGGTGAAAACATGCAGGAAACCCAAGCTTGGTACGATGAGCTAAAGCTCGAAACGGGTGAAAACATTATTGCTGGGTTAAAAACGACTATTTTAGGCGGTCCACTAGGCTAACAAAAATATCATTCAAGTTGAACGTAATCCCATAGCAGACATCAAGTTACTTACTTTCAAGTAGTAATTTGATGTCTGCTATGGGCATGGCTTTAGCAAACAACCACCCTTGACCAATCGCATCAGGCGACTTCGCCAAAATGTAATCCACTTCTTGTTGAGTCTCAATCCCTTCAAACACGACAGTCCTTTGAAAATTATCCAATAGCTGACAAATACCATCAAGCGTTATTAATCCCACAGAGTTCGAACTAATACTGTGAGTAAACATACGATCAACTTTAATTTCATCAGACTCTAATTTTGATAACCAAGAAAGGTTACAAAACCCCGTACCAAAATCATCCAAAGAAATTTGATAGCCTTTCATGTAAAAGTCATGAACCGAATAAGAAAGTCCTTCAGTCTCTGTGGCAGAGCGCTCTGCTACCTCTAGAATAATCTGCTTACGGCACAGTCCAAGTCTTTTGACTTCCTCTTCTATAAAGCCTAAGAAATCTGCATCGACTAAATCCTGTACTGATAAATTTAGACTGACGGTAAAATTTTCATGATTTACCAGCAGGCCTTTCGAGTCTTCTAGCACGGTTCTGGTGAGTTGTTTGGTTAGAGTTTTAATGAGCTTCAAATCTTCTGCAAGAGCAATAAAGGTATCTGGAGGTATTGCGCCAAGCCTTTCATCCTGCCATCTAGCTAATGCTTCAACACCAACAATACTACCTGTTTTAAGATTTATTTTAGGTTGATAAAGTGGATATATTTTATTGTTCTGAATGGCAAGCCTGAGTCGGTATTTCAATGTACTCCTGACATTCTTCACATAATACATCGAAAAACAAAAGGCATAGGTAATAATCAACGACAAGAATAACAGAGAGATAACTGCGCTTAACGCGATGTCATATATACCTAACTTATAATCAAACCCAATAATACAATAGCGATAATTTTCAGAGCACAACTCCACACTCAATACACTATTAGGAACTGGAAAAAAATTCGAATTTTTTTTCATTTCCTTCTCTAACTCCCCTACCATTTCCTTATTTACGTTATGAAATACTCGAATCACTCTGTCAGTGTCATAATTTTTAAACACTGCCCCTGAATTTTGATCTGGACTGTCTACGCCAAGGTAAATTGTTGGCATTAGAGTAATAAATATATTTTTGTAATTTAAAATAGCGCGCTTCTCACCAGTATAAAAAAGTCCATCATCTGTTATTAGGATTCGAATGTCTTTGATAGCATTTACTGGAGAAATTTTATATTCAATTTTTTTCGGTGGCTGAAACACACCAATTTTTGACGCACACATAATCTCATCACCCATTATCTTCCCTGCATCCTCTATCAGATAATGATGCGATAAGATCTCTCGTATATTTCTCAAGTAGTGGCGATCACAGCTTGGCTCACCCAATTGATCAATTAAGTCTATGCTTCCATAGATTTGTAAGGAGACTTGTTTAGCTCGAGAAAAAACCTCTTCAACATAGCTATTAAGGCTATCGCGTTCACGCTGAATTATGAACAAGTGAGAGAAATAAAAAACAAATGTCAAAGACAGTAGAAATATAAAGGAGAGAACCAAGAGGTTTTTTCTTTCTAAAAAACCATACAAAGTAGAAAAGTGAATTTTATTTTTCATATGACTTTCAAAAAACATGGCTTTACCTTAATCAGAATCTAATTATTATATTTTTATAATCTTAAAGATAATTGACACAGCCATTGCTTGATGTAGTTTATTGTTAAGAATTACTAGAAATGAAAAAATCTCAGTAAAAAAACCTTAAAGAACATATAACATATTGATTTATATGAACTTTAAATAGAACGTGAAAATCAAAAAATTACAATTAAGCCCCTTCTAAATCGACCTTTTTTGAGCAATCCATTAATCTAATACGAATTAAAAAATTGAAGAAATTTAACACTCAAAAACCTTGTTCGAAGGTTTCAAAACTTTCATTGTGCTTTACGATTAATGAACTCTTTAAGCTCCACCATTGTCATCGCCTTGGCAAAGAGCCAGCCTTGGCCTATAGCGTTGGGAGATTTCGATAAAATGTAGTCAGCCTCTTCCTGAGTCTCAATGCCCTCAAATACGGTTTTCATGTCAAAATTTTTGAGCAGAATACAGATGCTGTCTAAAGTCACTAACCCAATCGATTTTGTACTAATACTATGGGTAAACATTCGATCGATCTTTATTTCATTCGACTCTAGTTTAGATAACCAAGATAAGTTACAAAAACCTGTACCAAAATCATCTAGTGAAATTTGATAACCTTTTTCATAGAAGTCGTGTACAGAGTTAGATAAATCATCACTTTCTGTCGCTGAACGTTCAGTAATTTCTAGAATAATTTGTTGACGACATATTCCATGTCTA
Source organism: Marinomonas sp. (assembly GCF_039940335.1). Classification (GTDB taxonomy): domain Bacteria; phylum Pseudomonadota; class Gammaproteobacteria; order Pseudomonadales; family Marinomonadaceae; genus Marinomonas. Next base: position 59,461 of record NZ_JBDVGW010000012.1, read on the forward strand.
TCAACTTCATCTTCCAAAAAATTTAAGAAATCAGGACCCGCTAAGTCCTGTACAGATAGATTAATACTCACGGTAAATGCTTTGTTGTTATGTAGCAGCTCTTTCGATTCGTCCAATACGAGTTTGGTGATACTTTTGGTAACTTTCTGAATGATCTTCATATCTTCAGCCAGTTCAATAAATTCATCTGGCGGTACAAATCCTAATTTATCATCTTCCCATCTAGCTAACGCCTCAACGCCAATAACAGAGCCTGTTTCAAGGTTTATCTTGGGTTGATACAGTGGATAAAATCCATCTTTTTTTATCGCCAGCATCAGACGATATTTCATTGTTTCTTTCGTACTTTTGAAATAAGAAAAAGAAATAAAAATAGTATAAGAAAGTAAAATTGAAAGACTTATCAATAACATAAGAATATCGTTATGAAGACCATATACGCCTATTTTATAATCTACTGCATTCACGCAATACGTATACCGAATAGAGCAGTTTTTAACACTTACGATGCGATTTGGAAAAGGAACATACTGACTCAAAAAACCAATTTGTTCCGTATTCATATTTACCCGTTTGAGCTTCAAGTTATAGTGCTCTCTGAACACTATTTTCCTCACAGAGCTCATGATAACAGCTCCAGTGTATTCATTTGGAAAATCAATACCTATGTATAGATTAGGAGCAATAGTGATAAAAATGTTTTTGTATTTAAAAATAGTTCTTTTTTCTCCAGCATAAAAAAGTTCATCCTTCGAGAGTAGAACATCAATTTTCTCAATTGCACTCTGTACAAAGAGTGCAGGATTAATAAATTTTGGCTCTTCTAAAACCCCTATTTTTGCAGTGCAAGCCACTTTATAATTTTCGATAATACCAGCATCTTCAATCAAGTAATAATGAGATAATATACTTCTGAGCCCACCAAGGTCTTCTTTAGCACATGATGAATGGTTTTTTGCATCGGCAAGAAGTAAAACATCTTGAATTTGTTGTGCGGCCTTATCTGTTCTTTCAAGAATTTCGTAACTATAGTCATGCATCACTTTAATTTCGTTTTTAACCAATAGAATATGAGCAATTAAAAACGTTAGAGTAGAAACACTTAAAAAAGTAATCATTAGCACGTATAGATTTGATCCGCCAAAACTCTTGAAGAGGGAAGACATCAAGATTTGATTATTTTTAGTGATCCCTATGGTCATAATCAAGCTCGAACGTAATAAAGGAAAATTTGAAAAATGCCAACCAAATTACTGGCTAGACTCATACATGAATAATGTAATTTAAGAGGAGGAGAAAACGTGTATTTTAATGTTACACAGAAAGGAAAGAGCAAAAAAACATCATTTTTTTGCTCACAAATAAATACAAACAACTGGTCGAAAAGGTTTTATTTCAAAGTACATATTAAAGTAATGTTACAGCGACATGAATGCCATAACCAGCTCAGTTACTTCTGGCAACAAAGTAACTGTCGGTGAATTTAGCTCTGTACATATTTTTTTCAGCTCAATCGCATGGGCTTGAGAGTGGGCTTGCCAAGCCACTACCGCTTCTTTTACCTGTTCAAGTGAATCGTCTAACTGGATTGGCACGCCTATCCCTATTAACCCTTCTTTGAGGTCAGTTTCATCCACTAAATCTACGATCATCATAATAGTTATAACCTCTTCAACGAATCACTTTTTCTTCAATGAGCAGATCAAATACCGCTTGGGCTTTTTCATCAACAGACTCTTTTAACAACACTTTGCCGCCACTAGACTGAGCTTTAGCGGTAGCCGCTTTCATACGTTCAGCAGCATTTTTGGTCTTAACGACCTTCATACGTTTAGCCCTTGGTTTAGCCGGTACGACTTGCCACTGCGTCGTAGCTTGATCCAAACAATTTGCCACATCATGCTCTTCAATACCAGCCCGCAAACCAACAGCAAAGGCCGATTGTCGAGCCTCTTTAGCTGCCGAGCTGACACTCGCAACGAAAGGCATTTTTACGCTCACGGCCCGTCGTTGACCACGAGGTAAAGCCAACAGTAATTGAGCCTCATCATCATGAATCGCCACGATTTCTGCCACACCAGAAACCATAGGCCAAGCTAATTTTTCCGCCAGTAAATAGGGCAACATGCCCGAAGACTCACCACTCTCTGAGCGTTGGCCGGTAAAAACAATTTGTGGGTCATGTTTGGCTATGTAGTCCAAAAAGACGGGGAGGGCATCGTCATCTTGGTCTTGTTTTAACACCACCATTTTTTTGACGCCCATGCCGGCGTAGTGACGCAACACTGGATTATCCGGATTTCCCGCGTGTATGATTGAAAATTCTTCAGCAGATAGATTAAGCCCCATCTCAACCGCTTTCGCATCTTGATCCCCCCGACGCGGACGACCAGACTGCGGGTGACGGCCAATAGCAACTAAGCTGAGAACCTTACCGCACTCAAGTGAGCGTTGTGCATTAGTCATCCTTAAATTTCCTCCTGAGCAGCGTTTTGCTGATACTGAACCATCAACTGATTTAAAGCTTGAAGTAGCTCCGTACTGTCTGCGATCACAGCAAGGTCGGCGCGCTTAACCATGTCGCAACCCACATCCGTATTAATGGCAATCACCTTGTCACATTGGCCAATGCCCTGCATGTGCTGAATGGCGCCAGAAATCCCTACTGCCACGTAGACTCTGGCAGTTACCCAGGTGCCACTAGCGCCCACTTGTCGGGAGCGTGGCATGTTGCCATCATCCACGGCGACACGACTCGCCCCTTCTGTTGCGCCTAACATCTGTGCCGTTTGATGGAAAACAGACCAATCTTCTATACCGTTACCGGCCGACAAAATAAACTCTGCTTCACTCAAAGGAACCGCATTCGGGTCCACTGCCATTAGACCATGATCAACAATAAGTGACGGTTCACTAAACTCCTGAGACGACACCGTTAGCACCTTCACTTGATGTCGAGTTTCATCAATAGGTTGGGCACACTCTTCAAGCAGAACGAGAATCCGTGAGGCTTTACGGTGAATATCTGTGCTTGCTGATGCTCCTCTGGAAATCACCTCTTGTCGATTTGCAGACCAAACTTGGCTGACAGCACGCTCACCGGTTTTCGCCGACAAACGACAGGCAAGATCGGTTCCTCCATGAATACTTTCTGGAAATAACCAAAACTCAGGACAATATTGCTGCTCGACTTGTAGAAGCTTTTGAATTTGTAGTTCTGGCGCAAAACCATCAACGTCTTGTCCGTCAAAATGAATCAACCTGTCCACACCCGCTGTATCAAAGTGGCTTTCCTTCATCTCACCAAAACATACTAGTGCTACCGCGCCATTGCGCCCATCGATAAGCTCATGAGCAAGCCCTACAATATCCTTATCGTGGGCGCTTAAACGCCCACCCACCATGTCCGCCACCACCATGATGTAAAAGTCAGGGTTCTCAACTATGTGTAAAGGCAACTCAACCTGTTGATTGGCGCTAGAGGCTTTATGTGAAGTAAGTAAGCCCACCGAGGCGTTTGAGCGGTCAATACGCTTAAGGCCATTGGGGCCCATATAACCCTTATTGTGCGGGTTCTTTCTCAGTAAGCCTGTTGGTCCACGTGTTTCCCCTACTTGGCGAGCAATAAGTGCTTCGTGTAAGGGGTGCAAACGATTGCGCAATATGCGCTCTGTTCTTGGGTCTTTGCGTAATACGTCACTCATATTAGCCCTCCGCCCCATTGCCAGATGCCGAGCTATCGGAAGCCTCCACCAGCTGCTCAGCCAACAATTCCGCGATATCTTTCACCACCGGGCGAGGCTCTACCACACCTTCGAGCATTGCCGTACATTGCTGACAACCCACCGCGACAAGTTCAGCGCCTGTTTCAACAACATCTTGCATGCGCATATCAGCGATGCGCTGCTCTCCTGGTACATCCGTAATAGGCGCACCACCGCCACCACCACAACAACGAGATCGGTAGCCACTTCGGTCCATTTCTTTCAGCTCAATACCAAGGCTTGCTAGCAACTCTCGTGGCGCTTCATACTCACCGTTGTAACGACCTAGATAGCAAGGGTCGTGGTAGGTAACTTTAGCGCCTTGTAAGGCATCTAGCGTAAAACGCCCTTCCTTCACTAAACGATTTAAGAAGGTCGTATGATGAAGTACTTCAACGCCTTTAAGAGCATCGCTATCAAAGTCGTTATATTCATTACGCAGACAGTGAAAAGCATGAGGGTCCGTGGTCACTAGGGTGTTAAATCGATATTGCGATAAGGTGGCTAAATTGCGTTTGGCCAGACTTTGAAAGGTTGCTTCATCACCCAAACGTCTCGCCACATCGCCACTGTCTCGTTCTTCATTACCAAGAATTGCCACGTCCACATTAGCGGCTTTCAATAAGCTAACAAAAGCTTTCAAAATACGCTGACTGCGCATATCAAAGGCGCCATCCGATACCCAAAACAACACATCGGCTTGTTTTACATCGGCCATAAGCTTCAGGTCTTGGTCCACCGCCCAATGGCTACGACTGTTTGGCGAGTAACCATTAGGGTTATCCGTGGCAATGATGTTTTCTAGCACTTGTGCGCCTTTATTAGGAGTATCGCCTTTTTCTAATGTTAAGAAGCGGCGCATGTCCACGATGGCATCCACATGCTCAATCATCATTGGGCATTCTTCAACGCAGGCTCGACAAGTGGTACAAGACCAAAGCGTTTCTGCGTCCAATAAGCCTTCGGTAATAATTTGCCCAGTACCGCCTTTGGCCTGCCCGACTTCTTTTGAAGGATATGGGCTACCTGCGTACTTTTCGTCACTGCCGCCTGCAAAGCCTACCACCATATCTTGAATCAGCTTTTTGGGGTTGAGTGGCTGGCCTGCGGCAAAGGCCGGACACATGGCTTCACAACGACCACATTGCACACAAGCATCAAACCCTAATAATTGATTCCAAGTAAAATCACTGGGTTTGCCCACACCAAACACTTTTTGTTGAGGGTCTACGGCCTCAAAATTTACCGGTTTAAGCCCGGTGGATCGTCCACCACCAAAGCGCTCTGGTCGACGGTGAAAAGCCAGATGCAAAGCCCCTGCAAAAGCATGTTTCATGGGGCCACCCCAAGTCATGCCGAGCAGCATTTCGCTTAAACTAATAATGACTAATGCGGATAAAATGAGTGTCAGTAGCCAACCGCCAATGTCCCCAAGCCCAATACTTTCGGGCCACCAGCCAGCGGAAGGTAAAGTGAGTATAAAAAACGTCACGGAGAAGATCAGCAAGTTTTTCGGAAGGCGCATCCACGGCCCTTTAGACAGGCGTGAAGGCGGGTTTAAGCGGCGCTTAAACACAAATAAAGCACCGCTAAACATCATGCCTAAGGCCGCTAACAAGGCCCAAGCTAACCATTGACTGTCGATGCCAATTACATGTACCAAGATCACCAACAAGATGGCTAAAACAAAGCCGCCCCCCGTCGCTACGTGTGTACGAGACATATACTTGTCTCGCTCCACCACATGATGAAGGTCGTGCAAATAGCGTTTCGGCATGGCCATTAGACCGGCTAGCCAATCCACTCGCTCTTTTTGACCTGCTCGCCATAAGCACACTCGGCGCATAGCGCCGACTGCCGCCAACATCAGTATGATGTAAATTAACGCTGGTAGTAACCAATCCAAAATCATGTTGCACCCTTAAGATCAAATGCCATGAAAGCCATCAAGGTGACAAGCGCCACCTATGTATCTGGCTTATAGGTCTTTACATAAACGCAGAGCATCGTACATGGCCGCATGAGTATTACGCTGGGAAACACAGTCCCCTAAGCGCCACAAGATCATGCCTTTTGTCGGCTCTGCCAAGATTGGCTGTGGTGCCACATCAAACAAGGCTTCCACATCAATCTGACCTTTATTTATGGATTGCTCTTTCAAGTCATAATACAGACCTTCATTTGGGCGAATGCCATTTTCCACCACTACTTGGTCAACGACGCGCTCTTCTTTCTGGGCGGTGTATTCGTTCTCAAGGACAGCCACTAACTTATCACCCTCGCGATAGACTTTTTCCAGCAAAAAGTCCGAGGTCATGACCACTTCTTTCTCGTACAAAGAACGGTAATAAGTTGGGAATGTAGTGCCACCAATGCCAACACCGGGCTTAATATCATCGGTAACCAACTCCACTAGAGAACCTTTCGAAGCTAAATAATCCGCGGCAGACATGCCTGAAAACTCGCAAATGGTGTCGTATACCAAGACATTTTTGCCCGCTTCTACCTTGCCGCTCAATATATCCCAGGTGGAAACCACCAAGCCTTCTTCTGCCCCCCACTCAGGATGCTGATCAATAAACGGACGACCACCAGTGGCGAGAATACACACATCGGGCGCTAACTCATCCACCAAAGCTTTATCTGCGGCACTATCTAAGCGAATCTCCACGCCTAAACGCTCCACTTCCATCACTAACCAGCGGCTAATACCAGCAATTTGATCTCGCTGCGGTGCCTTCGCCGCAAGCACTAATTGTCCGCCTAATTCACTGGCTTTTTCGATCAGAGTAACACTATGCCCTCTTTCGGCCGCCACTCGGGCAGCTTCTAATCCTGCAGGTCCTCCACCGATCACCAACACTTTACGAACAGGCCCAGTGGTTTTTTCAATAATATGCGGTAAACCCATGTATTCACGAGAGGTCGCGGCATTTTGAATACACAAAACATCCAAGCCTTGATACTGACGATCGATACAATAGTTGGCTCCCACACACTGACGAATTTGATCCACTTGATTCATTTTAATCTTGGCAATGAAATGCGGGTCCGCAATATGAGCGCGAGTCATGCCAACAAAATCCACGTAACCTGCTTCTAAAATACGTTTGGCTTGGTTTGGGTCTTTAATGTTTTGCGCGTGAATCACCGGCACATTAACGACTTCTTTAATGCCCGCCGCCAAATACAAGAAAGGCTCAGGTGGGTAACTCATGTTAGGAATCACATTGGCAAGCGTATTATGAGTATCACAGCCTGAACCCACTACACCAAAGTAATCCACCATATTAGTAGCATCGTAATACTGGGCGATTTTCTTCATCTCTTCATGGTTCAAGCCATCTGGATGGAACTCGTCACCCGTAATGCGCATACCTACGACAAAATCTGGCCCCACTTCTTCGCGTACGGCCTTTAACACTTCCATACCAAACTTCATGCGGCCTTCAAAGGTTCCGCCCCATTCGTCGGTACGTTTGTTTACCCTAGGCGACCAGAACTGATCGATCATGTGTTGGTGCACGGCAGACAGTTCGACACCATCTAAGCCGCCTTCTTTGGCGCGTCGTGCTGCTTGCACAAAGTCACCAATAACACGCCAAATTTCTTCTACTTCAATGGTTTTACAAGTCGCTCTATGGACTGGCTCACGAATACCCGATGGAGACATCAAGTTCGGCCAATTTTCACCGTCCCAACGGGAACGACGTCCCATGTGGGTTATTTGAATCATGATCTTGCCACCATGCTTATGCACGGCATCAGCAAGGTTTTGAAAGTGCGGAATAATACGATCCGTTGATAAATTAACCGAACTCCACCAGCTCTGGGGACTATCAATCGATACCACACTCGAACCACCACAAATACACAAGCCACAGCCACCTTTGGCTTTTTCTTCGTAATATTTCACATAACGATCAGTTGTCATGCCACCGTCTGTGGCATACACCTCTGCATGGGCGGTACTAACGATACGATTGCGTATGGTCAGCTTATTAATTTTTAATGGTTCAAATAACACATCATATTGGGACATGAAAAACCCCTGCTTAGCTTGTCTAACCGCGAGCTTGTTACAAACCGCACGTTTTAAAAATTCTATTACAGCCTTATTTGCCTTTCGCCTACCCGCGAAGGCAAATACCAAGTAGTCTAGTCATTGACTAGAGCGGCGTGACTTCGAAGTAACCCACATCGCAACCCTCTTGTGCTGCGCTTTGGGTTTGTACTGCCTTGGTACGTACAGCTAGGCCTTGGCTCTGCGCAATCTGATCCAAAGCGCCAGCAAACCAACCTGTAAACATGTAATCCACTTTCTCGTTATTCTTGCCACCCAGCTCTTTAATGTACTGATAGACAAAAGCAGAATTCTCGAGACGAACTTTGGCCGTGCCGCTCGCCACGTCCAATTCTTCAGTGATAAAAAAGCCCCAGCCTCGTTGTGATAAGCGTTTTAAATAGTGGTGCCAAACCTCATCACCGGTAAAGCCATGAAGCTCAGCTTCTTTTTCACACCAGTAATAGGCTGATTTATAGCCTGCTTTATACAAAATTTCGGCATAACGTTCGGCACCAATTTCAGCTTCAATCCCCATGTGGTTGTTGACGAAAAAGTGTCTTGGTACATACAACATAGGCAGAGCATCTGTACTCCAAACGCCTGTTTCATCATCAACTTGAATTGGCATTTCAGGTGCATGGCTTCCCATAATTTTTTCCTTAATAAAATCGTTTGAATAATTGGCAATATCATCGCGGGTTCACAGCGCTTAGAGGGCGTTATTCGCCCCACACTTCTGCTAATAGGTTGACCCAGTTCTCGCCCATAATCTTACAAACCTGACGTTCACTAAAACCATGACGCAACAATGCCTCAGTAAGATTCGGAAACTCACCAACGGTACGAATGCCTTTAGGATTAATAATTTCACCAAAGCGCGTTAAGCGTCTGGCGTAGCCTTTATCGTGAGTAAGGTATTCAAAGAAATCTTGTCCATGGCCTTGAGTAAAGTCAGTCCCAATACCAATCGCGTCTTCGCCAACAATGTTGTAGATGTATTGAATGGCTTCTACATAATCATCCACCGTGGCATTTACCCCGGCTTTGAGGAATGGTGTAAACATAGTCACGCCCACAAAGCCGCCATTGTCAGCAATGAACTTTAGTTCTTCGTCACTGCGGTTACGTGGATGTTCTTTTAGACCAGATGGCAGGCAGTGTGAATAAGCCACCGGCTTTTTAGATTCTATAATGACTTCTTTCGCAGTATTAGGACCGACATGAGAGAGATCACAGAGCATACCCACACGGTTCATCTCGGCCACAATCTCACGACCAAAGCCCGACAAGCCACCATCACGCTCATAGCACCCTGTTCCTACAAGGTTTTGCGTGTTGTAACACATCTGCACTATACCAACGCCTAGGTCTTTGAAAATTTGCACATAGCCAATTTGGTCCTCAAAAGCGTGGGCATTTTGGAAGCCCATCATCACGCCTGTTTTCCCTTCGGCCTTGGCACGATGAATATCCTTGGTGGTATATACCTTAGTCAACAGGTCACTGTTGGCTTCGATCAATTGGTTCATTTCCACCACATTGCGCACTGTGCCTTCAAAATTCTCCCAAAAGGACACGGTACAATTGGCCGCCGTTAATTTGCCTTTGGACATGTCTTCAAAAAGTTCTCGGTTCCACTTCGAACAAATAAGACCATCAATCACTATGGCCTTGTCATGTAATTCTGCTGCATTCATGGTGTATTCCTTGCCACTAAGGTTGCTCAATAGGATTGAACTCAGTGTAATTTTTCACAGCACAAGGAAGCAGGCTGTAAGCGACTAGACAAAGACTAAAAGCGACTTGGCAAAAGTCGTGAAGAGTAAGATTTCTAGGAACGACTAAAGTGAGTGTTGCAAAGGTTTTCTCGACAAAGGAACGGAGGTGAATAAAGTAGCGGGCATAAAAAAAGGCCATGCTCGAAAAGCATGACCTTCATGTTGTTCTGAAACGAGAGTTATTTATTGACCAATAAGTCTTCTAGCTTCAAGCCTGTGGCTTTATTGATCGCGCGCCACAAGTAATAGAATGTCGCCATCATCATAATCATTGAAGGAATAGCGATCACTGGGTAACTGTACAAGGTCATTTGCCCAAGTTCTTCATTAAATGCCTCTGTGCCCGATGGACTTACCACGATCCACTTAGCTAACAGATAATTCATCGTCGCTGAAAAAGCAAAAGATCCCGCGATAAAATACGTCGCATTCATCAGCTTCTTTTCAAACAGTGCTGTACTGTTGTTCTCGGCAAGTTTTTCTTTAATGGTTTCCACATCCATCATCGAGGCATTAAAAAGTAAAGCACGAACCAAAGGATATGGCGTAAAGGTTGATACCAATACAGCGATGCCGATCAAGGCAGGTACGGATGCTTCTTTAATAGCTAGCCACTTATTATCCAACTCGAACAAGCCGATACTGCCCGTAAGTAAAACACTGATCAAACCTAACAAAGCAATGAAGTTAAACTTCTTGTATTTCACCAGTTCAAACAAGCCCCAACCTAATGGAAAAGCCAGTGCAACGATTAAACCACCACTAACTCCAAGAGCATCTTCGCCACTTAGTTTCATTAAAATCAGTGACGGTAAAATGACACTGACAAGCAAGTCCACCATAGGACGTGGCTTATGTTCAGGAGTACTATTCATAATTGATAAACCTTGCAAAATTCAAAACTAATAATGGCGCCTATCATAAAGCAAAAGCCCATAGTGAACTACTCTGCTGAACACTTAGATCTCGCCATATGTGAGTAAGGCCTTCGTAAAATATAAATTTACTCTGTGAGTGTTTGTTATTATTCTGATTAACTATTTTGTATCGAGTAGGACAATGACTGCAGTAACTGAGCAATTCAACGGCAATGTTTATATCGTTATCCCATCTTTTGTCGCCAACACCAAACTTAAGAAAAATCTAGACAACGCCTCTAACGCCAATGAGTCCGAGCTTATCCAAGAAATGTCTTTTCGAATTGAAAATGAAATTTCTGGGCACTTACATAAATCCTTGCAACGCTACCATTTAGGAAACTACCCACTCGCCTGTTTTGATGAACTAGAATGCAGTGCAGAAGATAGCCTCTACGAAACTATGGAAGTGGTCGCGACCATTGATAGCAACACCCACTTAGCCGTTGTGATGCTGGTTCTTCACGATAAAGCGTTTGTCGTCTCTCAACTACTGGATCGGGTTTCTGCGGATAAGTTAATCCTAAAAAATGAACAAGACCTAAGCCTCAGCCTGAATGACCACTTGTTAGAACAGTTTGGCATTCAATTATTATCCTCTGCGGCCAAAACCTGTTTATCCACTCGTCAAAACATTCCAGACGATATCATGCTCAGCTACCTCGCCAGCGAGACCTATGACTCGGAAAATATGGCGGCACAACTTATCTCTCCAGAAATAAAAGCGCAGATTGCCATCAACATAGCCCAATACAACAGCAGCGAAATCTACACAGGTAAAAGTTGCGTCGTTAGGTTGGACCGTCGTCCAGGGGAGCATCAAGTTGCCACCCTCGCATCGGATAGTGTCTTTCTCTTTATTTTAGAAATTTTGGCCTTTAAAGAGGCGGCAATTTTGCGCACCAACACCAAAACCATCGAAGCCATCAGCGACAGCAGTCTACTCGAAATGTCGACAATGGACAGACTCACTTCTGAATACTCCACCACCATGCCGTTTTGGGACATCAGTGTCTTCCATTACATTACGGCACAGAACTTAGCCAACAAGTTGGATCAGAGCTTTGGCATTGAAAAGCACTTTGAAACGTACGATAAAAACCAAGAATTCTTAGAGCATAAGATCAATATTCGCCAAGCCATAAAGCAAGGCAGCGAAGACAAAATATTGTTCCTCATCGCCATGATCCTGTTTATCTTCGAAATTGCGCCCTATCTTTTCACCATGTATCAGCGCCTATTGGACGCTGATTGGTATACATGGTCTGAAATCTACTCTATCTTAGGTTCTGGCTTGAGCACTGGGGTACTGGCGTTAATCATTATCGCCTTAATCAAACGACGTAAGGGAAAACATGGCTCTTGATGACAGGATTAGCACATTTTTTGAGTCCGCCTCTAATTTGCCGCTGGAGCAGTTTCCCACGGATGTTAAAGAGGCGCTGCTCACATTATTAAAGGACTCAAGCTCGTTTAAAGCGCAACGAATGAAGACGTTGATACACCAGCCAAACTTCACCCAGCTTGAATGGTTAGAGTGGTTTAATTGGTACTTTGTCATGACAATGCAGTCTAATTTACCAGATTGGTTAAGCCAGACCGTCGCCAGTGTTGCTCGCTCAAAAAACGTCAGTTGCATGAGCTACCCTGAGCTTTTAGATCAAGGCTGGCAGATTAGAGACATTGTGATTTCGTCGGTTTTTCTCTCGGACAGTGGTATTGCCAATTACCACGCCAACAACGATGAGATCGACCACTGGTGCCGCTTACGCAGCAAGAACTTGCATTTGTTCAGTGGTGCTATATCCGCAGGGGAACTGATAGGTCAGGTTGGTTTGATCAAGTTGGACGAGCAAGAGTATCAGCAACTACGAAACGGCCAACTTGAAGAGAAAGACATTCAAGGGGTGTCGGATGAATTTAACGGCCCAACATATCTCTATATTCCAAGTGTGGTACTCAAACCCGAATGGCGAAAAGGGACTTTAATTTTTAAATTATTCACCCACCTCATTCAACAGCTAGAACAACAAGTGGCTCTAGCCCCACGAGTAAAAGGGCTTATCGCACTCGCCTATACTGACGATGGCGCAGCCTTATGTCGTCGCTTTAACTTCACACTAGAGCATGTCACAGCAAGTGGCGACAGGGTCTTTACAGGAGCGCTCGACCAGCTCTTAACCGCACTTCCCAGCTAAATCTTACAAGATTTAACGCTTATTTCCCCCAGCTAACTGTGCCTCCATAAAATCAATAAACACTCTGAGTTTATTTGGCATATACCGCATAGGGGGAAATTGCATATGCACGCCACCTTGGAAATCACTTTTTAGTAGCCAGTCTATGAGCACTGGCACCACCTCCCCATTCGCAAGGGAGTCGGCAACCACAAAGTCAGGAAATGGAGCAATCCCTAACCCTTGTTTTACAGCATTCAGGCGCATTTGAGCATCGTTATTAATGTAGCGTCCATCGACTGTTACTTGTCTAGTACGCTGGCCTTGCTGGAAGGTCCAATGATTGTCACCGTCAAAAAAACCTAACGGAATACACTTATGTTGAGTCAGTGCCTCTGGGGAATCTGGAAAACCGTATCGTGCTAAATAGTTAGGACTAGCACAAAGAATTGAGCGCACCTGACCAAGGGTTTTACATACGAGATGCTCATAAGGATGCTCGGTAATGGTAAACACCAGATCCACATCTTGATAAGCAGGATCTATTCTTAAGTCAGTAACTTTGACTTGCAAAGAAATTTCTGGAAATTGCTGAATAAAATTCAGTAACAACGGTTCTAGCACTTGTCTGGCATAACCATCAGGCACTGCAATACGCAAACGCCCTTTCGCCTCTGTGGAGGTGCTTTCTGAAGCGCTCACCGCCTCTTTGGCATTGTCGAGCATATTACGACACTGCTCATAAACGGTCATCCCTACCGCGGTAATGGTCTGACGACGAGTGGTTCTCTCCACCAGCACCACTGCTAATACATTCTCCATTCGCGATATCTGACGGCTCACCGCCGATGGCGTCACTCCCAATTGTTGTGCCGCTTTAGTAAAGCTGCCAGTTTCTACCACCGCTACATAAGCGGCCATATCTGGAAGCAAGGCAATTATTTTATTTGTGTCCATGAATCACAAGTCTTTTGTTGAATTGACAGATTATCATCAGATAAAACACAAGTTAGCATATTCCCTAGTCGCCTTCAGCGATTTTTGTCAACCAATACACCATTACCGTGAATACCTTACGAGGCACTATGAACACAGTATTACTTCCCCATTCCATCATCAACCGCAGAATCCCAATGGCTGAATTATCCCTTTTACTCACAGCAATGTTTTGGGGAAGTAGCTATGGTATTACGAAAGACGCGCTTGCCTATACAAGCGTCTTGGCCTTTTTATTGATCCGCTTTGGCTTAACCTCACTATTGTTACTACCCGGCTTTCTAAGAGACAGCCTAAATGGCCGCACTAAGGATTGGCGTTATGGTGTGCCGACAGGGTTAATTTTGCTTTTGACGCTGTTGGCAGAAACCTATGGCATTTTTCATACCACAGCTTCGAGAGCGGCCTTCTTGATCAGTCTTTGTATACTGCTAACGGTGTTTCTTGAGGCTATTACGAGCCAGCAATGGCCACGCAAAGGCATTTTTGCTTGCGCAGTGTTGTCTGTGACAGGAGTTCTTCTGTTAACCCAGAAAGAATGGGGCTGGGTGGCGCTTAATCTAGGAGATTACTGTATTTTACTGGCGGCCTTGTTACGGGCTTGTTTGGTCGTCGCTACGCAAATTCTTATGAAAGGCAAGCGACTCTCTGCCATGAATCTTACCTGCATTCAGGCTAATGTCATCGCCATCGGTGTGCTGATTATTTTTATGATCAGCGATAACAGTGCTTTAGAACGGCTACCGAGCCAATTGAACTTCTGGGGACTAACCTTTTACCTGGTTATTTTTTGTACCATTTTTTGTTTTTTCGCGCAGAATTATGGTGTGAAACACACGTCACCATCCAAAGTTGCCTTGTTAACAGGCTCCGAACCGGCCTTTGGCGCCTTGTTTGCTATTTTCTGGCTGGGTGAAACGCTTGCACCTATCCAAATACTGGGTGGCGCATGCATTCTTATTGCTACCCTAGCGGCCTCTTTAAGAAGCCGCTAAATCGTGAAAGCCCCGCTAGCAGCTATATAGGCCGCGCCAGATAACTCACTTAATGAGCATCTTTCTCATGTAACGAAATAGTGGTCACAGCACCCACAGAGCTTTCGAAAAACTTAGCTTTCACTGCAAGGTAATCAGAGTCGCTAAAGAATTGCTCCATCGCTTCCTTACTGGGGAAATCAATCGTGAAGACTCGGTTAATCGGATCGGTAGATTTCGATCTCAATACCTCACTGACCTTAAAATCAAAGCCAAAACTGCCGCCATAGGAATGCAGAATTGGCATCATATGCTCGCGATACTGCTGATACACATTATCATCCGTGACCTCTAGGGCCATTATTCTTTCATATGGCATGTAATCTCCAAACTAGACTGTGAAATATAAGACTGAAATTTAAGACAGGCAATTCGCAAAGTCCGGAATTTAAAACCCGGAATTTAACCCCCCTCCTCAGTGATCAACTCAGCAGGGGGGCGTGACATTATTTGGTACAGATTAAATCAAATGAAACTGGCTCTGCATACCGGTATTTCATAAAGGCAGAATGGCTTGATAAGCCTCACTGTTGTACCAGTTACGGGCACTGTCTGCATCTGGGAACTCGATCACCGCTTTTTCCATCTAAAGACTATCAATGAAATAAGCATAAAGAAAAATAGACTGTTCTAATTTGATAATGGCAGGCCTAGTTACTTTTTAGTACTCATGATCACAAACAAAATACCGCTGCAAATCAATAAGGTACCAAGGATTAATGGCATGGTTAGGGCTTCTCTCAAAAAATAGCTAGAAAACAGTAGCCCAGTTACTGGCACTCCTAACATAGACGTTGAAATGGAAGTTCCTGATAAACGCCTGCTAGCACCATTCACCGCACAAAAACAAAATGCCGTAGCAAGAGGCCCTAGATAAAGACAAATCATCCAAAAATCCAAACTGCCATCCCCTGTAAACGGCCCCTCTAACCAATGAGCCAGAAAGATTAACGGCACTGTTGCCGTCAGCATTTGCCAAGGCGCCAATTGGTACGCTGTCGCGGTGGATTTAGAGTGTCGTAAATGAAGGATGCCTAAGCTCCAGCAAAACGCAGCGCCCAATAATAGGCCATTGGCCATTAACAAAGCAGAATTACTCCAGTCAAAACTGAAAGGGTTAAACAAGGTGACCACCCCAGCTAAGCCAAAGGTTACCCCAAGCCATTGTTTTGCAGACAACCTCTCACGGAAAAAAGCCACGGATAAAGGCAACACCCACAAGGTGGTGGTGTAAGCAAGAATCGCCGAGCGCCCTGCCTCCACTTGTGTCATGGCGATAGCACCCA
Source organism: Marinomonas sp. (assembly GCF_039940335.1). Taxonomy (GTDB): domain Bacteria; phylum Pseudomonadota; class Gammaproteobacteria; order Pseudomonadales; family Marinomonadaceae; genus Marinomonas. The sequence goes on from NZ_JBDVGW010000012.1 coordinate 75,479, forward strand.
AGACCGTAAAAACCAGCATTTGCAAAAGACCAATACTTAGAATCAAAGGTATGTCTTTTTTAGTAGGAAGGTACAAGCTTTTCGTTATCAGCTGAAATAGAAATAATGCCGCCCCGCCAAGAGCAAAGCGCATCATGGAAAACCACACTGGCGTAATGTGATCCAGCCCCACTTTCATTACTGGCCAATTCCCACCCCAAACAATAATCGCAAGAAACAAAATACACAGCGCTTTGCTTTGTGGCGACAGCAAAGAAACATTCCAAGGCTCTCTCACTAAATTCGGTGCAATGGTCTTAGACATAATGGGCTCGCTTTCGTAAGGAAATGACTTAGAAATAGAGTACCCATATTTTTGCAGAGAAAGTTTCTTTTGTTTATCGTCACACCACGATATTCAGTATATATTATCTTTATATATTCAATTTTAAGGATAATTTATATGATAAAGCTTGATAATAAAGATATCGCTATCCTCAACAAGTTGCAGACGAACGGTGATATCACCAACGCAGAACTAGCAAGTTTGGTCAATTTGTCGCCAACGCCTTGCTTTAACCGAGTTAAGCGATTAGAAGAAATGGGGATATTGAATGGCAAGGTATCTCTCGTATCGGCTAAAAAGCTTGGCCTACACGTGAACGTCTTTATTCACATACGCTTGAAAAAACAAGATGAAGAAGCCCTCGAAATTTTTGAAGCGGCTATTGCAGAGTGCCCAGAAGTAATGGAGTGCTATCTAATGACGGGGGATGAGGATTATTTACTACGAGTATTGGTGACAGACATCCAAGCTTTAGAGACGCTTATTTTAACGAGACTGACCAAAATCCCCGGCGTAGAAAACATTCGCTCCAGCTTTGCCCTGAAACAAGTTCGCTATAAAACCGCCCTTCCTCTGCCAGAAAATGGCCTAATCATAAACAGCTAAAATCCCTTGATTAACCAAGACTAAACAAGACAGGCACCTTTAGAACCCAGTAAAATCAGGCTTCTAAGTATGCCTGTCCTATGTAGCTCTTATTTTAACGAGAATGAGTTAGTCGGCGATTAGAAAGTTTTGTTTGCTTTGCTTATGCTCGATCACCGCATCTTGGGTGCGATCTTTTAAATTCACACCACTGAGCTTAAGTTTTTGTGCCTCAGTGATCAGATAAAGCGCGCGTTTAGCGGCTTCTTCATAAGGCAAACCCGCGGGACGAATATTAGAAATACAGTTGCGGCTGGCATCATTAAGGCCAGATTTTGGCTGCCAAGTGAGATACAATCCCAAGCTGTCCGGTGAACTCAAGCCCGGGCGCTCTCCCACCAGCACAATGACAATTTGTGCGTTCAGCAACTCGCCAATGTCGTCTCCAATGGCAACACGGCCTTGCTCCACCAGAATGATGGGTGCAAAACTGCAGGCTGGATTAGCCTCTAACAGCTGGCTTTTCAGCAGCTGGATAAACGGCGCGGAATTTTGGCTTACCGCCAAAGATGACAAGCCATCGACCACCGCAAAGGCAATGTCGTAATTAGGCTTGGCACTGGCTTGCTGGGTAAATTGGTACAAGGTATCGCGACTGTTTTGGCTCAACTTTCGGCCTAAGTCTGGACGCTGCAAGTAGCCTATGCGGTTCTCCGCTTGGCTATGGGCTAACAGCACCTCACCATCGCTATAAGGAGCCAATTGTGACTGCATGGCTGTCACGTCTAAGGGCAAATGCACAGCATCTCGCGCTTGCGCATGGTTAAGTTGAAAAGCCAGCAACTCTTGAGTCGGTAAGCTCACTCCAGCTCGTCCTAAACCAATGCGAGCATCGGTAAAACTACGCAAACGACGCCATGGGTTGTCTACCACTTGGCCTTGTTCGATCGCCTTATCAGATAAAGAGTCTTTATTGGCCATTAGGACTGACCTCCCAAATGCTTTAAGGACTGGGCAAAACGCTCTGGCATGCCATCGGCTAACAGAGTTTGTTGGGTGTCTTTCATGATGTTCATCTTTTGTAGCCAGTGTTCAAACTCTGGCGCAGGACGAGAGCCCAACACTCTACGAACGTATAGGGCGTCGTGGAAAGAGGTGGTTTGATAATTCAGCATGATGTCATCGGAACCGGGAATCCCCATGACAAATGAACAACCAGCGACCCCTAGCAGGGTTAGCAGATTATCCATATCGTTTTGATCCGCCTCAGCGTGATTGGTATAACAAACATCACAACCCATAGGTACGCCGAGTAATTTGCCGCAGAAATGATCCTCTAAACCAGCGCGAGTGATTTCTTTGCCATCAAACAAATATTCAGGACCGATAAAACCCACCACGGTATTGACCAGCAAGGGGTTAAATTTTCGAGCTACGGCGTATGCTCTCGCTTCACAGGTTTGTTGATCTAAACCATGGTGCGCATCCGCCGACAAGGAGCTGCCTTGTCCCGTTTCAAAATACATTACATTATTGCCAACCGTGCCACGATTAAGACTTAAAGCAGCCTCTTGAGCTTCTGCCAGTGTGCTGAGATTAAAACCAAAGCTACTATTGGTGGCTTCTGTTCCGCCAATGGACTGGAATACCAAATCCACAGGCGCGCCCGCTTCAATACATTCAATGGTATTGGTTACATGAGTGAGTACACAGCTTTGGGTCGGAATCTCATATTTTTGGATAACATCATCCATCAGTTGCATGAGCTTAATAGCCTGAGGGACATTATCTGTGGCAGGGTTTATGCCGATTACCGCATCGCCATTGCCGTACAACAAACCATCCAACATACTGGCGGCTATGCCATTAATATCATCCGTTGGATGATTAGGCTGTAATCGTGTGGCTAACCTTCCGGGTAATCCTATGGTGTTTCGAAACGCACTCACCACATGGCTTTTTTTAGCAACCAGAATTAAGTCCTGATTACGCATAATTTTCGATACCGCAGCGGCCATTTCAGGCGTAATGCCCGCTCTTACTGAAGCCAGCACTTCAGGTGTGGCATAATCACTTAATAGCCAATTGCGAAAATCGCCAACGGTTAAATGGGAAATTTGCGCAAAAGCTTGAGTATCGTGATCGTCTAAAATCAGCCGCGTCACTTCATCAGCTTCGTAGGGAATTAACGCTTCATTTAAAAAAGTCTTGAGGGGCACCTCGGCCAGTGTCATTTGGGCGACGGCACGTTCTTGCGCGGATTGGGCATTCACCCCTGCCAAACAATCCCCAGAACGATGAGGAGTGGCTTTGGCCATTAACTGCGCCAAGTTTTTAAAGTGATAGGTTTGAGTGCCTAACGTATAGCGGTACAACTGACTCATTCTTTCGCCTTCAATTTGCCCTGTTAATTTAAATTCGGGATGTCTATCAGGAAATCTGTAACCCCAATATCTACGCCATGTTGAGACAAGAGTGTGCTCACCTGCCCCCTATGATGGGTTTGATGATTAAACACATGGGAAAGCAGCTCTGCAAAAGGCTTATGCCCCAGAATACCTTTTGAATTGGTATAGTGCAGGCCTTTTTCTAAATCTTCTTCTTTTAGCTCGGCATGTAACCAGTGATGAATTAGCTCGTCCACTGCTTGTCGCATTTCATATAACTCATCAATGTTACTAGAAATAATCGTATCCAAGGTCTTGGGCTGGACAATTTGGGAAAGTTTCCCCAGCGATAAGTAGTTTTCGGAGTGCTTAGCAAAGCGGCTATACCAAATAATATCTCCCACCAAAATATGATTTAGCGTGCCACTGATGGATTTGAAAAATGCCCCCATATCTTGCTCTAGAAGGGCTACCGGCAAGCTCAATGCAGCATTATAGACTTGCCTATTCATCCTTATGTTATAGGTAGACATGAGTTGAAAGTGGTCCATTTTCGACATTTTATTTCCCATAATCCTTAAGATGTTTACTGGAGCTTGGTACAAAGAAAAAATGTACACACTTTCAGGTCAGCCTGTCCATTAACTTGTCCAATTCCCTAAGAGAGCGCACAACATAAAGCGGCTTATTAGCAGATTGGGCTTCCAGCTTTTGCAAGAATTGCTGGTTCCAAAACTTGGGGCATAGCTTAAGTGTTTTATAACTGGCGATACTCCCTTTGAACACAGATGCACCTTTCGGCCAACCCTCTGGCGTTTTAAACAAGCCTTTTAATAAGCGCTTAGCCACCAGCCAATAGCATATAATGTAGGGAAGATCGATATAGATCAGGGTATCCGCCGCATCTAGACGCTGATAAAAAGACCCTAGCGCTGTAAAGGGGGCAAAACCTTCTATTAGCCATGACTCACTAGACAGTATTTCATTATGAGTCTGCTTATACGTTTCGCTGTCTATCTCTTCACCATTGGCTTGGTACAAAATGGCGTCCATGGCATAGAGCTGAACACCACACTGCTCCGCAAGCTGTTTACTAAAGGTAGATTTGCCACTTGCAGGCTTACCAAAAACCGCAATTCTCTTCATTTTACGCCTCCTGTCATTCAAGAACCCAAGAAGCCGATACAAAAAACCCGCCTCTAAGGCGGGTTTGATATATTACACGTATCAAAAATCCCACCACTCCTAGGGAGTGATGATAATTCGAGCATAACGACGTGTAAGGTTATTTATCTGCATAACAAACATTCTGCAAAATCCCTGCTCATGAGTCAATCCATGTTAATACAAATCAATACGCTTACCTTGCAGAGCAGGCGTATTTTCCACACACGTTTCAATAGAGCGGATTAACTCAGCCGCTAATGGTGTTGGCTTCGACTTATTTGCCCACAAAACATAAGCAGGTCGGGTATAAAATAGGTCCAACTCATATTGAAACTGACCGGGTAAGCTTTCCTACAAAGCACTGATTTCGGCAATCGGTAAAAACATAAGGTGTCTCCGTGATGAGCTATCTTTAGGTTTAAAATAGATAGCTTCATCCCATTTAGAAAATAAACACCTTAGTTTGTGTTTCATGACGCCGTATAGCTTATATAGAAGAGCCTCGACCAATCGAAGTAATCGGACCGGTAGGTTTACCTGTGGAAGAGCCTGTCTCTTGCTCTAAGGTTAGCTCGAAAAGCTGGTTTTCGGTAAGTGGTGGGAGCTTATCAATATCTAGATTTAACGTTTCACCTTTTTTGACTAACCCTAATGAAACAGGGGCATCCCAACCCTCCGCTTTTGTCCAGAACTGTAAAGCTTTACCTTCTGGGATCTCCACTGCACCTAATGGCACTAACTGAATTTGATTGGACTGACTGGTTTGAATTACCCAACCCGGAGTCTTGCTTTCAGGTTGAACCAATACCGCAATATAAGTAGGTTTACTTAGTGTTGGCTCAATGGTTTGTAATTTAAACCCTAATATCATGACGAGCACTAGGCAAGCTATTGACATACCACGCCATAAAAATAGGCTTTCCCAAAAGGAGGATGCTGCATTAGAGGATACTTGTGTAGTAAGTTGCGAGGGCTTTTCAAGTTCATCCACGCTACGCGTAATCCGTGCTGATAAAGACAGTGATGTGTCAACGGGTTCCAAACGATCAGTCACAGCTAAAAAATGTTCTTGCCACTGATTAACGGCTTTTTGAAGCTCTACGCTGTATTCTAAACGTTTTTCAAAATCGCTTCGTTCTTCTGCAGTCAATGTACCAAGTACGTACTGTCCTGCTAAGTCATCATCAATAGGAGCTTGTTTTATATTTTTGTTCATTGCAAACACTCCTTTAAAGCATTCAAACTACGCTTAATCCATGACTTTACCGTACCCAAAGGTTTATTGAGCAGTGTAGCGATTTCATCTTGTGTATAACCATCGACGTATGCATGCAATATACACAGTTTGCGTTCCGGTGCTAAATATTCCAAACATGTTAGCAGAGACGATTGAGCTAGGGGGTCTGTTGCAAGCTCTGCAATATCATCAAGTTGCTCTTCCGAGGCTAAGACTTGGTTATCACACAGGTCGAGTAGAAAATCCGGTTCAGCAAGAACCTGCCGATTAGAGTGTTTGAGAGCATTTAACGCTAAATTACGAGTTAACGTATACAACCAGCCGCGAGCTGACCCTAATTCTTCATGATAGGAATGTGCATTCTGCCAAATTTTGATAAAAGCATCATGCACTACGTCTTCAGACAGAGGACGGTTTTTCAGAATACGCATTACAACGGTGAGCAATCTGGTCGCTTCATGGTGGTACAGTTGCATTAAGGCTGCTCGGTCGCCTTGGGCACAATTTTTTAACACGCCTTCATAATCAAATTCTGTAGATAGGGACACAAAATTTACCTAATGCAAAGCGCTCAGTATACGTAACTGAGCGCTTTAAGTCATTTCCTAGAAATTCTTCTAATAACGCCTATAACTGGCTTATTTTTGTTTCCAAAAAAGGTATTCACCAGAGTAGTTAACGACGACTTTATGTCCAAGCTTATCCATATTACAGCCGGTTTCCGGTGCTGCACCACCTCTTAGATTAATTCGCTGTATATAAGTCACATCTTTTAATGCGCCTGACCGAGCGGATTCATTTGCTTTCACTAATTGCATTGGAATACTTCCTTTACCAGAAGGAGCAATCGCCAGTTGTTTGCCTGTAATGGATGAACCATCTAGCGACTCCCACGTTGCAGGTGGACCGAAGTAAGAGACAAGATGATTGCCTTTATTATCACTTAGAATGGCTCGAGGGCCAGCAAAAGCCCACTTTGCTTTGTCAGCATTAGCACTGTCTACTTTACATTCCCACGTGATATTGCCTTTTGCAGCGGTAAATATTGCAACCTTGTTCCCTGCAGGTACTCGTACTTCACTTGGTAAATTCTCTTGTGAAAAATTACCCGCGAATGATTGAGTCGCCATAACCATCAGTACAGAAGTTGCCGTAACGTGTAGTGCTTTTAACATACATTGATTTTTCATTGTCGTTTCCCTATTTATCGGTAGATTTCGAATTTGAAAAAACAGCCATTTACCTACTGTTATCAAGTACTACAATCGACAAAGGAATTTAGATGCAGAAAAAACAAAATAATTTTAAATTAAAGTCATTTACTCAAACAGATAACCTAAAAATCGGCTTTATCTGTACCTCTAATGACGATCTGCTGGGTGATTGACGCCGTCGTTCGTCAAAATTTCGCCTAAGTCAAACGGGTTAACACCTTCTAAACAACCGATATTAAAGCCATATTCATTGGGACTAGATCGTCGTTGATGATGAGTGTAGATACCACATTTAGAACAAAAATAATGTTTTGCTATGTTTGTATTAAATTGATAAAGGCTTAACACCTCTGCCCCTTCAATAATGCGAAATGCATCCAGAGGAATGGAACCCACGATTGCGCCTTTGCGCCGACAAATAGAACAATCACACCGTCTAGGGCTTTCTATCCCATTTGGTAGCGATAGCTCTAACTTAACCGCACCACAATGACAGGTGGCGAGATGTTTCTCTTGAATCTTAGTATTACCGATAAACTTGATCATTAACCCAGCACCTTAATTAAATCGCGAACCATCATGAGAATGCGTCAGCAAGAACAGATAATTTTCCTTCCTGATTAGGTTTTACCCTAGCGCATCAACTTGCTTTGAAGGTTCAGTTTGACGGTGAAGCATTCGATCCTAATGATCGAATACACAACAGTATTGGCAGAGTAACACTTTTAAGACAGGCACTGCTTAACAGTGAGGCATTCGATCCTAATGATCGAATACACAACAGCATTGGCAGAGTAACACTTTTAAGACAGGCACTGCTTAACATCATAAAAATTAGGAGCCTGAAGCCATTGAAACAAAATAACATCAGCCTTATTTTTTGCTTACGAAGGATTAGCACCAAAAATATTCAAAAGGAGAGCGACGACAAAGAACATTAAGTGCTTCATGATCAATAAAGCAGCAATTTGGTCGATATTAACCACAAAACTAACGTAACCAAAGTTACTAAGTCGTCAAGAGCCATTTAAACCACTTAGGCAAGCAGCCGAGTGCTTTTACGGTTAAGTTTTCGATGATGGGTTGCACAATAACGATCAATTGATAATTCATTGCCAACAATACTTCCAGTTAGGGTTTCAAACTCAGTCACAATACATATCCAGTTCTCTGACAAGATATTTAAACGCTGCAGGATCGGAAGTAGCGAAGCGTCAATTACCGCTTTTGACTCGCCCGCGATTATTCGACCCGTTACATCCACCAGCTCTAAGTAATCTTTCAGTTTAAAAGGAAGACCATTAGGCATGTCTTTTCGAGGGTTACCAACAAACGGGTATAAAGCTTTAGATTGAAAACGCCCTTCAATGGCCGTCACACGCTTTTTGATACTAGTGAAGTCTGAGTTTTCGGGTGTATCACATATGCCTGATCTGACTGGATTTAAATCAACATAGGCCATACAAGTAACGAGAGCCGCTTCGTCGAGTAAGGCTTGAGACTTAAAACGCCCCTCCCAGAAATGACCTGAACATTTATCTTCTAAATTTGCCCTACGCGCTATCGGCTCATTCAACTCTTTCATGAACCAACTCATATCCATTAATCGTGAGCGATACGTTTCCGCTAAGGTCTCAACTAGAGACTGCAGATACGTCGGAAGTTGATCTCCTCGCACGTACTGTTGAGTATAGAGGGTACCTTTGTGAAGCTTATGCCATCTCTCCAACACCTCAACTGGGGACCAATTTTTGGCTGTATCTTCATCAATATGAAGCACAACATGCAAATGATTACTCATAACAGCATAAGCGCAAATATCAATCGAAAAAACACTCGCAAGAAACAACAAACGATGCTCGATCCAGTCTCGTCGATGTTCGTAACTGACCCCAGTAAAAGGATCCTGACCGCATAAAAAAGCTCGGCGAACACATCGAGCAACACAATGATAATAAGGGGTATCTTCTAAGCAAACTTGTTGGCTTCTAGGTATTGGCATGACCCTTCTCCTCTTCCTTGAGAACATAAAACTAAGTATAGGAAGGATTTGAGGAACAAACCAGAAACAGCTGAGACCGTTAAATTCATTGGCTTTTCAGAGTGCCTGTCTTAGCCAGGCTTGGTAGCAATAGTCCATTTCGTTTTTTTTATCAAAGATCTATCATTTTCATTACGTTATATTATAACATTACATCAACGTAACTATAAAACAGTCAAATTATGAACAATAAATTACCCGTAACCGTACTTTCTGGTTTTCTTGGTGCAGGAAAAACAACGGTACTTAGCCATATTCTAAATAATCGAGATGGTAAAAAAGTCGCTATCATTGTGAATGATATGAGCGATATCAACATTGATGCAGCCGTTGTTAAAAACGAAGTGTCGCTTAGCCATAGCGATGAAAAATTAGTCGAAATGAGCAACGGTTGTATCTGTTGTACCCTTCGAGAGGATTTACTCATTGAAGTCGATAAACTGGCCAAAGATGGACGCTTTGAGTATCTAGTTATTGAATCCACAGGAATTTCAGAGCCTCTACCTGTGGCTGAAACTTTCACTTTTGCAGACGAAGATGGCATATCACTTTCTAACGTCGCAAGGCTGGATACTATGGTCACAGTGGTAGATGCTGTTAACTTTCTAAAAGACTATGACGACGCTCAATATCTACAAGACACCGACGAGTCGTTAGGTGAAGAAGACGAGCGAAGTGTTGCCGATCTACTAGTAGATCAAGTTGAATTTGCTGATGTAATCCTAATTAGCAAAACAGATTTAGCATCTAAAGCCGATGTGGAAAGACTGCACGCCATTTTACAGGTGCTCAACACTCACGCCAAAATCATTCCTATTCGTGATGGTGAAGTGGATATAAACGAAGTACTTAACACCAATTTATTCGACTTCGAGCGAGCTGAGCAAGCTCCGGGCTGGTTAAAAGAAATGCGCGGTGAGCACGTACCAGAAACCGAAGAGTATGGCATTGGGAGTTTTAACTATATTGCACGCAAGCCCTTCGCGCCTAAAAGATTTTACGACCTGCTTCACAACACCGAAAGGTTTGGCAAATTAATCCGATCAAAAGGGTATTTTTGGTTAGCAACTCGTCCTCAGTTTTGTGCCCAATGGAGCCAAGCTGGAGGTATTGCACGTTATGGTTTTGCTGGAATGTTTTGGAAAGCGATTCCCAAAAGCGATTGGGACGTTGACCAAGAAACACTGAAAGAAATAGAAAAGCAATGGGTCGAACCCTTTGGAGACATGCGTCAAGAGTTAGTCTTTATCGGGCAAAACCTTGATAAACAAGCCATGATCAGCGCTCTTGATAACTGTTTATTATCTGAAGAAGAATTACTCAAAGGTAAAGATTATTGGGCCACCTTGAGCGATCCCTTTCCTATTTGGAGTGAACAATAATGAGCACCCACGAAAGTGTATTAGAAAAACCGACAGACTTCTTAGATCGTAAGGCGGTTTTAGCCAAAGATCCCAATATTCTAACCGCGATTTATGATGAAGACGTCAATATGGCGGTATGGCAGCGAAATCATCCAAACGAAGTCATGCTTGCGATTGAAGACTTCATTCAACAACACCCAAAAACAGCAAAAAGACTCGCCGTTACTCCCAATACAACTCACGAAGTTATGTATAAATCTTTCGGGAAAACACCTTATGTCACCACACTGGCTGACGATATTGCATTGATCGTAGACATGTTCTGCTGCTTGTTTGAACAAAAACGAGCAGGTTTGAGACTCACCGTCTTAGAACGCCCAATGTGTCCTCGATTCCATGTGGACCTCATACCATGTCGTTTAGTGACAACCTATCAAGGTGTTGCAACACAGTGGCTAAAAAACACTGAAGTCGACCGAAGCAAGCTTGGTCAGGGTAATCAAGGTAAAAGTGATGAAGAGTCTGGTCTGTTTAAACAGCTAAGCAACATAAACCAACTCACCCAAGGTGACGTGGCACTGCTGAAAGGTGAGAATTGGCAAGAAACCTCTGGTGGTGGCTTAGTTCATCGATCTCCCGCCATATCAGATGGAGAAAAACGCTTATTACTCACACTCGACTTCATTGATTTTTAATCAACCTAAAATTAAAGCGCCTAAATAGAGTCTTTAAACATGCAACGAGATTACTTTCAAAAACTTGAAAATTTACCGGATCAAACCTCGATGGATCTATGGGACATCATTGAGCAACTAGCCTTTAACGAGCAAGGTTTGATTCCTGTCATCACCCAGGATACGACCAGTAAAGATATCTTAATGTTTGCGTGGATGACTAAAGAGTCATTGCTAATAACCATCGATACGAAACGTATGACCTATTGGTCTCGTAGTCGAAATAAACTATGGATAAAAGGTGAGACAAGTGGTCATACACAGTCCGTAAATTCGATGACGTTCGACTGCGATGGTGACGTTATTCTGTGTCAAGTCGACCAAATTGGCGCAGCATGTCATACTGGAAGAAAGGGATGCTTTTATCTTGATGTAAACTTTGAACAATCTAAGGTAAGGATATTAGGCGACGCATAAACAACAGTACATATTAAAAAACTGCTTTTTAGACGTCTAGATTCCCCGATCATCAAAAAATCTACACCCTACCTGAAATGTCACATGCAACGCTTAAACCTTTTAAGTGAATGCCTTTCATCAGAAAAGCTTAATCAGTTGAATTTACTCGCTTCTAAGAATGCCTGTCTCAAATATATATCATTGTTAGTATGGGAGGCACGATCCAAATGAACGGTGTCACCATTCATGAAAACCCAGTAGAATGCCGGTTTTTAGTACGTCTGTACTGCCTAGTAAAATGAGATACATAAAAGAGACAATAGAATGACCGAACAAGTTCAAGTAATTGCAACGCACAATGGTAACTTTCATGCAGACGATGTATTTGCCGTCGCTACACTTAAAAGCCTATACCCATCTGCGAAGCTTATACGTACACGCGATTTAGAGGTCATGGCCAAAGCGGATATTGTGCTCGACGTAGGTGGTATATACGATGCCGACAAAGGGCGTTTTGACCATCATCAAAAAGGCGGTGCTGGCGCACGAGAGAATGGTATTCCATTTTCGTCCTTCGGTTTAGTATGGAAGAAGTACGGGCTTGAAGTTTGCGAAGGCAACCAAGAAATCGCTCATTCATTAGATAAAAACTTAGTCTCAACAATAGACGCCATTGATTGTGGGCATGTAGAAGGTGTTGCCACAGGTATTAGCTTGAGCCAAACCATCTCGATGTTTAATCCAACATGGCAAGAAGAAGGTGACTTTGATACCTGCTTTGAAGAAGCAGTAGCCTTTGCAGCGAGAATATTAACTCGATTTATTGCTGCAGCAAGCGGTGGCGTAAACGCGAAGGCAATCGTTGCCAGCGCCATAGAGAAAGCCGTAGACCCAAGAATAATTGTTTTAGATCAATATACCCCTTGGAAAACCACCGTACTCAAACTATCCGATGAAGCACTATACATGCTTTATCCATCTCAAACAGGAGAATGGAGAATACAAACCGTACCTGTTGAACTCGGCTCATTTGAAGACAGGAAAAAGCTTCCTGCACCTTGGGCAGGTTTATCGGATAAGGCATTGCAAGAGGAAACAGGTTTAGACGATGCCATGTTCTGCCATAATGGCTTGTTTATCGCTGGTTGTGCTTCATTTGAAAGCACAATGAAAATGGCACAAATGGCGTTAGATTATTAAAAACCATCTGGTTCGTCATAACTAACGTTATAAATACCGCCCCCCATTCTAGTGGGGAGCGGTTGATCAATAACAAAAGAAAGTACTTACAAAGTCTGGAGCATCTAAGCTCCCTAGACTGCTAACCCTGCAAAGCAACCCTCACCGTTAAGTTCTCGTATCTGCACAACCTAAACCTACGAATTTACTGGCCTTGAAGAGTGCCTGTCTTAATTAAAGCTCTAACCCTGCAAAGCAATCCTCGCCGTTAAACTCTCGTATCTGCACAACCTAAACCTATGAATTTACTGGCCTTGAAGAGTGCCTGTCTTAATTAAAGCTCTAACCCTGCAAAACAACCCTCACCGTTAAATTCCCGCATCTACACAACCTAAACCTATGAATTTACTGGCCTTGAAGAGTGCCTGTCTTAGTTAAAAAAGAGGGATATAGAAGAGCCAGGACTTCTGACTCTTAACTTTCAATGATTTTATTTAATCCTGCTGATACCAAAGCATTGCCGTCGCTAAATCTTCGATAGAAGAGCCAACCGCTTTAAAAACAGATATGTCATTTTCAGGATCTTTAAAGGCTTTTCGGCCTGCATGTTGACCGCGGCTCAATGAGAAGAAGTCACCAATGATGTGATCTTCTGTCATGGCTCCGCTTTTAATTGGGCTGATGAAGTCCCCTGTTTCCGTCAAAGCTGCGGCTTTAAAATCAGCAAAGACTTGAGCTTTTTGCATCAACGCATCATCAACTTCACGCATATAGGGGGTAAAGCTACCAATTAAATCAATGTGCGTTCCTGGAGTCACCCATTCCCCCAGTACCATAGGGTCTTCGCTCAATGTCGCACAACTGACAATGTCCGCCCAAGCCACGGCACTCGGTAAATCCTCTTTGCTAACCACACTGGCTTTAATATTTAATTCCTTTTCAACTTCTTCCGCTAATCTCGCTGCGGACTCTTCATGAATGTTATAGATTTTGATCTCATCTAATTCTCTCACGGTCGCCATCGCGGGTATCACTTGGCTAGCCACTTTTCCTGCGCCAACCATCAATAATTTTTTAGACTCTGGACGAGACAAATATTTAGCGCCCAATGCTGCAGCCGCTGCGGTACGTCTGGCGGTAATGACATTGCCGTCAAATTGCGCTAATGGTAGGCCTGTTTTGGCACAACTAAGGATGTAAATACTGTTTAGACCAGGAAGCCCCTCTTCACCGTTGCTAGGAAATACACTCACCTGCTTAACCCCAAAGTACAAGCCTTCTAACCAAGCAGGCATGAGGAGTAATGTCGCGTCTTTTTTATTAGGCACATTCATATAATGATGATGTCTAATTGGGCAATTTATATCGAGTTTAAAAGCATCATCTAATGCTGAAATAACCTTTTCATAAGGTAAACAACCGTCTTCATACTGCACAAAAATATTTTTCACTTAAGATCCCTTAATGCTGTTTCCAGCTCATTTTTCAAGAATGACTTGAAGTAGATAACCAAAATCGATTTAACCAGTCGCTACATCAACCTATTGATACAGATAAGTTTCATACTTAGATCCGACTGTTTGCTTTTTCTCACTGTCAAAAGTAAACAAAAACAGAGAAAAATCTTACCCATTTTGTAAAAAAACCAAGTTTTCGACAAAAACATCAGGTTTTTTGACAAATTGTGCCCAGAAAAACCCCATACAATCGATACACACCTTATGAAAAACGGTTGTTTAATAATAATTACTCTCAACCCGCATTCATCTATCGCTCTCAAGGAAATAGATGAAAGAACATAAAAAGTTCTAAGTACTTCACTCTTATTGAAAGCAGAAAAACAGATCTATCGCTGAGCCGCTCTCCACTCTTCGGCTTAACGATTAAAGCAAAAATCGATTCACGGAAGACCTCTTATTTCGTAAGGACGCAGACCTAATTAGAGCAAATTATTGAAACGACAAAGCATATAAGGAATGAATATGAAATCCATTAAACGAGTTTTATCAACGACTCTCATCGCCTCAGCGGTTATGGCTGCCAGCGTAAACATTAGTGCAGCAGATAAAGAATGGCGTATGGCAACACCATGGTCTGGTGGCCCTTGGCTTGAACGTGATGCCCAAGGCTTTGCAGATCATGTCAATTCAATGAGCGACGGCGGCTTTGAAATCAAAGTCTTCCCAGGCGGAACATTGGGTAGTGCGCTTAAAGTCACGGAAACCGTAAAATCAGGTGTCGCGCAAATTAGCCAAAACTACATCAACTATGACTACGGTGTTGACCCAACTGCGGCACTGCTTGCAGGTCACTCAAGCGGCCTAACTCCTGAAGAGTTCATGCTGTGGATTTATCAAGGTGGCGGTCTTGAACTGTACGAACAGTTCCGTTTAGAAAAATCTAAAGTTGTTGCCCTACCTTGCTCTGTTTTGGGCACAGAGATCTTCCTTCACTCCAATAAAAAAGTGCAAACCTTCGAAGACTTCCAAGGCCTACGCCTAAGAACATCTGGCGCATGGGCGGAAATCGCATCGCGTTTGGGGGCCTCTACCGTAGTCATGGCGGGCAGTGAAATTTACAGTGCTCTTGAGCGTGGTGTAATTGATGCTGCAGAATGGGGAAGCCCTGAGCTAAACAAGCCAACAGGCTTCCAAGAAGTTGCAAAATACGTAATGGTGCCTGGTGTTCATCAATCTGGCGGTGTACTTGAGTGTCAGGTAAACAAACGCGAATGGGATAAACTGACCGAGAAGCAACAAACCGTATTGCGTAACGCAGCCAAATTGTCTGTATTTGATTCTTGGTTAGCATCTTCTTACGCCGACCTAGCGGCTTATGAAGAGCTAAAAAGTGGTAAGAACGAGATCGTTAAGCTAGACCCTAGCTTTATCACCAAAGTTCTTGAAGAAACGACGGCTTGGGAAGATGAAAACGCTGCTAAAAACCCTTGGTTTTCAAAAGTGCTGAATTCACAGCGTACGTTTAAAGCAGAAATGACAAACTGGTCAGAATACCGCCTAACCATTGGTGAATCTGAACTTTAATAAATGAGAGAAGAGACGCCTAAGGCGTCTCTTCTGTTTTCGTTGACCACTATTTAGAACAGTACCTTCAGGAAAACAATGATTCTTATAAAACTGTTAGAGATGACAACGCGTTTCTTTGGAGCCATTGCCGCCCTATTGATCATTCCGCTTGTCGGCGCATTAATCATCGAAGTATTCAGTCGCCATGTTTTAGGGTCGCCAACCGCTTGGGCCTTTGAAATTAGCTACATGGTCATGGGCACACTGTTTGTGCTTGGCATGGCAAACGCTTTGCGTCTTAAGCAACACGTTAGCGTCGACCTTCTTACCATGAAAATGCCTATTAAATTAGCCGCCGGCATCCGAGCCATTTTCTATCTCATGTTACTACCCATTCTTACTTGGCTTACATGGGAACTTGCCCATTATTTTTACGAAGCCTACGAAAGCGGTGAAAGATCAGGACGATCTGCGTGGAATCCGATTATTTGGCCTATTTATTTCACTTGGTTCTTAGGTTTCTTACTACTCGTTTTGCAACTTATCGCCGAGCTCCTTAAAGCCATCATGACCATTTTTAGTAAGGAAGAGGATGACTTTGCATGAGTGATTTCCTACCCATTTTAATGTTCCCTGTACTCATCCTATTTATATTTCTAGGTGTGCAAATTGCTTTTGCCATGATACTCACCGCCACGATTTTTGGTCTAATGATGTTTGGTGATGTCACGGCCTATCAACTGTTGACTAAAATCGAAGAAACCGCCTCGAACTCCATACTTGCAGCCGTCCCATTATTTATCTTCATGGGCGCCATGCTAGAAAAATCTGGTATCGCAGAGCGACTTTTTCATGCCATTCACTTATGGACTAAACGCCTGCCTGGCGGCATAGGTGTGGGAACTATTCTATTAGGGGCCATTTTTGCCGCATCCAGTGGTGTGGTGGGTGCAACCGAAGCCGTTATTGGCTTGCTAACCATCCCTATTATGCTTAAGCACCAATATGACAAACGTCTATTGTCAGGGCTCATTTGTGCCAGTGGCTCTTTGGGCACTGCGATTCCGCCTTCTATTACCGTGATCGTATTAGGTCCTGTCGCAGGCATTTCAGTTGGTCAACTGTTTAATGGCCTATTGATTCCTGGGCTATTAATGGCGGCGCTATTTGTGATCTACGTGATCGCCTTGGCTTACTTCAAGCCTGAGCTTGCGCCAAGAGAAAAAGGAGAAGTGGGTGTACCTCTGGGAGAACGATTAAAAGTGACGGCAACCGCTATCTTACCCGCTGCTGCCTTAATCTTTACCGTACTGGGTACAATTCTATTGGGTATTGCAACCCCAACAGAAGCGTCGGCTTGTGGTGCCCTCGGTGCCGTATTGCTATCGCTTTGTTATAAAAGCTGTAGTGTAAAAGTACTTTGGGATTCTATGCTGCGCACCGTTAATATCACTGCGATGATCTTATTGATTGTCATGGCTGGTGGTATGTTTGCAGGAATTTTCTTTGCTACGGGCGGCATGCAAACGGTTCAATCTTTGCTAACTGGATCTGGTTTTAGCCCCTACACAGTACTGGCGTTAATCTTGTTTATTGCCTTTATCGCAGGCTTCTTATTAGACATGATGTCGGTTGTGCTCATCGTTATCCCCGTGGCTATCCCGATTGTTCGCTTACTAGGGTTTGATGACATCTGGTTCTGTGTTGCCTTCTTAGTGGTACTGCAAACTAGCTATCTGACACCACCTTTAGCGCCATCGATTTTCTACCTAAGGGCTATCTCACCCGCCAGCATTACGTTGAAACACATGTACGCAGGGGTGATACCTTTCATTATCATTCAGTTGATCGTTTTATTCGTCATTCTGATTTTCCCAGAAACGGCCTTATGGCTACCAAGAGTCCTTGGCGGGCCCAGCTGGTAATCTCTAAAACACAACTCAGCAGAAGCCATTTTGCTGAGTTGTGTAATCGATAACAATTCCTATTGACTTCACCTAAAAAATAAACGAGTGTGTTAATATTGACATAATTTTTAGGTTAGAAATGCACATCAAAAATGTTATCTTGGCAAATGAAAGTGACCAACATAATCACAATCATCACCAATTAATTATCGCTGAAAAAGGACACGCATTATTTGAAATTGGTGGCAAAGGTGGGGTTGTTGACAACCTTCACGGTTGCGTAGCACCTGCCAGTGAGACACATTATTTCGAAGGAATTGGTGAAAACAGTCACATCGTTATTGATATACCAAGCCTCCCTCTAAACAGTCGATTAGAAACACTCTTTGAGCAGCCTCATTATTTCTCTGCCGATGATAATTTAAAAATGCTGATCTCTTATCTATTAAGAGAATCTAATACTTTTGAGTTATTTCCAGAAGCAGGCCAAGGTTGCACCCTCGGTTTAATTGCATCGCTACATTCAAGAATCTTAGGCGATACTCGCCAATACAAAGATCGTAAAAAGCTCGATATAGATTCAATATCAAAGTTTATCGAAGAGCATATTGATCAAAAGCTTTCCATCGCTCTACTCGCTGAAATGCACCATGTCAGCCCGGGTCACTTTAGTGAACTCTTCACCAAAGCGGCGTCCATAACGCCCTATCAATTCATCTTACGAAAACGCCTAGAAAAAGCTTATGACCTCATTTTAACCACCAACAAGCCTTTATCGATTGTGGCAGAAGAAGCCGGATTCAGTAACCAAAGCGCTATGACAAACCTGTTCCAACGCCATTATGGACATACGCCAAGACACCTTCGTAGTTACTAATCTGCTGCTCAGCGTCTCATAGCAATGCGCACTTTCCCTTGCACCGCTCTGTTAAGATCAGAACCTATCTTATTAAACGAACCGTACTAAGAATGACAACATCAACACGAATCTATTAACGTTTCGATATATCAGTCTTAAGAAAGTTCGTCATTTATAAACATCTGGTTGATGCAGTTCCATAAAATTTTCCGGAGAACTTAACGCTTTAAAGCCAAACTGCGCATAAAGGCCATGCGCATCACTTGTTGCAAGCGCAATACGTCGAATACCCTGTAAATCAGGGTGCTCAACAATACTTTGCATTAGTAACTTACTTAGACCTTTACCTTGATGCTCTTTCAATACAAAAACATCCGCCAAATAGGCGAAAGTTGCTGAATCTGTGATCATACGGGCAAAAGCCACTTGATCTCCGTTATCAGTAAAAATACCAAAACATAAGGAGTTATTGATGGCTTTTTCCATAGTTTTTAATGGAATGCCTTTAGCCCAATAAGAATGCGAAATGAAACCATGTATTACGTCCAAATCCATATCCTTTAAATTTGAACTCGTTGTGTAACCTGACATCAACGCAAACTCCTTAATAAGTTGAACGACTAGGGTAAAGCGCCAGTGCCTATCCTGCTAACTATATTTTACTCTTTATACACGGCTAAACTTCCCAACGAAAAGACGGGAAGCACTGAATTTACTGAGCTCATTAGGTGCCTGTCTTGTTAAATCCCGCTGAATTTACTGAGCTCATTAGGTGCCTGTCTTGTTAAATCCCGCAAAAGTGAGAAGCTTGTTAATCTAGCCTTCCATAGAAACGCAAAAGCCAGTCTGCCCGATGAAAGGCCGACTGGCTAAAGAGTGAAAAGCGGCTAAATGCGACGGATTAGGCGTCGCTTTCACCAGAGAAATGCGCAAACACTTCCTCTCCCGTCATGTTATGAGTCTCGTTCTTAAACTCATAATAGTCGGGCTTTTCATCAATAAAGATCTGGTGACTGAACTTAAACTCTAGGCTCTCGTCCAGTAACCCTACTGGGAAATGATATTGCTCTGCGGGCGCTAAATAATAAAACAAACTAGTACCGCATTTATTACAAAAGCCGCGCTCCGCCCATTCCGAAGACGCATAGCGTGAGACAAACGACTCGCCGGTGATGTTTTTCAGCTTACCACTGTCTATCGCCATCATGGGGCTACCGAGCCATTTTCGACACATACTACAATGACAGACAGCCATTTCAGGTTCAGAGCTAGACAATTCAATATCAAATGTTACAGAGCCACATAGGCAGCTTGCTTTCGTTTGCATAGTTGATCTCTCCTTCACTTTTAGGGGCGAAATAACCTCATAAAACATGTAAGACTAACTATAGAGGAGAGAATAGAACTGAGCGAACCCTTAATACTATTCTAGTTAAGGCTTACTGGCTTTCTTTGACTTTATCGCTTTATTTGACGCCACGGCTTTTACAGCACCCGAGCCAGCAAGGTTCATTAGACGTCGAAACCTTGGACACTCTAAATGACTCGGGGCAGTACAAGCTGCTGCATGCTTAAATCCATCGCGCATGGCGGTTAACTGCTTAATAGTAGCGTCCAGTTCATCGGCTTTGCTTAGTAGCAAATCACGATCAATACTTGGCTTACCATGTGACCCTAGTATTCCGGCAATTTCTTCCAGCGAGAATCCTGCCGCACGCCCTAGCGCAATCAGCTCAAGGCGCTCAAAAACATTCGCACCAAAAACTCGGCGTATGCCACGTCGGCCGATTGAATGAATTAAGCCCTTTTCTTCATAAAAACGCAGCGTTGAAGCGGGTACACCAGATTGTTTGGCTACCTGAGATATTTCCATAACCACTCTTGACTTAAAGTTAGCTTGAAGTTGTAACCTAGCACCCTATTGAAATTAACACCAGTTATGGAGCAGTCATGAGTAGCATCATTTTTACTATATTAATCGGCATTGGCGCCACCCTAGTAATGGACTTATGGTCTTTACTAAGAAAATCTTTATTCGGCCTTCATCCTACCAATTGGGGTTTGGTCGGGCGTTGGATCGCCTATATGAAACAAGGGAAATTTCGTCATAAAACGATAACAGACGCTGAGCCTATTTCTGGTGAACAGCTGATTGGATGGTTGGCCCATTATGTCATCGGCATTGGCTATGCCGTGTTACTCATTGCCGTTTGCGGGCAACCTTGGATCAACAAGCCAACACTGGCACCAGCGCTTATACTGGGTATCGTAACCGTAATAGCGCCCTTCTTTATTTTGCAACCGGGTATGGGCGCTGGCATTGCTGCTTCACGGACACCTAACCCCAACTCGACTAGGCTACATAACCTTATCAATCATGCGGTATTCGGCTTGGGATTATTTCTTTCGGCTCTGGTAGTGAAGTCTTTTGTTTTACGATGAGGGTACACACACTGCGGATTTTTGATATATAACAAAGAAAAAAGCTACATATAAAAATACGCAGCTTTTTATAGAAATCTATCTATCAATTAAAACCATGGTTTTTTATTTGTCACATAGATTTCTTCAAAGTCCTCGTCTGTTTTTACCAGATATAAAATAAACTCAATAAAAGCTATTATTCCAATAATCATAGATGGAAAGCCTAACAGAATAAACCCAAGTATGAAAACCGATAGCATAATCACACCCTGTTTGGTATAACCCAAATAGAATTTATGTGCTCCAAAGGCACCAAGGAAAAATGCAAATAATGCAGCCGCAATCTTTTTTGATGAACCGGTGCTAACTGGCGAATCCAAGTAAATGGACTCAGCTTTCCCATCACTCACGGAAAAATCAACATTATTACCAACCTTTGGCTGGGCATCCCCTCTCCATTGCTCTAGCTCAAAGTCGTATCTAGCGGCATCGCTTCCCGAGATCACTCCAGTACGATGTTCTTCACTAAAACCAAGAATTTTACCTTTCATCATCCATTCCTTAAGTACAAGTTTAATAATCACATGTTAATAATCTGAGTTTTTCAAAATATGGAATATTTTTTTAAAAAATTAACCTCCTTAATCAAAAATCAAATAAATACTAAATGTATCGATTGATATTTATTACTAAATAATGTGGTTCAATTAATTATATTACGAAATATATAGAATGGAGTAGATACTTTGAGAGGAAATTTAACTTGTATACTTTGAGATCCTTTCTGAAAAACACCAAATCCTTATTTTACTAAAGATTACAATCAATTAGTTCAGAAAACCACTAGTTTTTAACATAAATTAAAATTAGGATGGAAACATTTGAAATGACACAGAGTAAAATAATTCAGACTAAGTTCGACCTATTCAGTTCTTAGCATAACTTACACCTACCCCATACGGAGAGCATTGAAGTGATCAGTAATAAGTTGAATCAACTATTACGTTCTATTACTCTTGGGTCAACAAGTCGAAGCATTTATAGGCTGCTGAGAGTGTAGAAAGGCTTTTAAAGTTCTTGTTATGCCACTAAAACATCACTTTACTTATAAAGATAAAATTCTGTCATAAGACTATAACAAACGCTGAGCCTACTTACGGCGAACAGCTGATTGTATGGTTCGCCCATTATGTCATCGACATTGGTAATGCCGTACAACTCATTTCTCTTTGCGGGCAACCTTGGTTCAACAACCCTACGCTGACGCCAGCCCTTATGCTGAGCATAGTAACCGTTGTCGCTCCCTTCATTATTTTGCAGCCGGGTATGGGCGCTGGCAGTAGGGCTTCACGAACACCTAACCCCAGCTCAACAAGATTACACAACCTTATCAATCATGCAGTATTCGGCTTGAAGTTATTTCTTTCGGCACTGGTAGTGAAGTTTTTTTGAATTCCTCAGAGAGCAAAGGCACTGCTAAGACACAGATAACAGCCTAAAGGCTTTAGCGAGAATATTTGCTAAAGCCTTACAGACACACCTTTTGCATCATGGATCAATTATTCCAATTTAGAGAGATCACCTTACTCAATCAGTCACCCGTTTACGGGTTAACGCAATGCCTAAAATGATTAACAACATCGCCCCTAGGCTTCGCCATTCAATCACCTCACCCAACAGAATCGCCCCCGTAAAATAGGCCACAATAGGAATCACGTAATTAATGTACGAAAGAAACGTAGGGCCTGCTGTACCGATCACAGCAAAAAGCAGAATAGTGGCAAGTGCCGTTGGGCCAACACCTAACCACAACATGGATACGCTGGCTTTTAAAGAATAGCTTTGCTGCCAGGGTAACTCTTGCCACAGCCACAATGGCACGATCACCATGCTGGAAATAATCATCACGCCTGCCGCTGTCACCACAGGGTTAAAAGACGGTAAACGCCTCGCCAAAATAGCATTGATCGCATAACTCAACGTGGCAAGTAGAATCAACAAACCACCCAATAAGTCACTGTGAGCACCAGCTAACGACGGCCAAAGCACAATCACCACGCCAGAAATACCGAGTACAAACCCTAAGACTTTAAAGCGGTTGAGGCTTTCCCCTGACACAAAGTAATGCGCCAAAATCATGGTCGCCAGTGGCATAAACGCCATTAACAACCCGGTAATACCTGAGCTAACATCCTTCTGGCCGGTGGAGATTAGAAAAAATGGCAACAAGTTACCCATAATTCCCAGTAGTAAAAATACCCCCCAAGCTAACGGCTTTGTAGGCAAGCGCCAACCCTTGGCATACATAAAGAGCGTGAGAATAATCGCTGCGATCAAGACGCGAAGAGAAACGATAGCCAAAGGACTAAAGCTTTCCAGTGAAACCGCGGTGAACATAAAAGATGTTCCCCACAGCAGAATCAATAACAGCAAAGAAAACCAGTCTTTAAAGGTAGGTGTGTACTTGTGAGCCATGAGTGCGATCCATTTTATTTGAAGGGAGTGATTGAAAAGGGTCTGCCCTTTTAAGACTAATTGCCAAGCTGGGTAATGTGTAACAACTCACCCGCAGGTCCCCACAAGTAAAATACCTTGCCCCAAGGCTCATCTTGAACTGAGGTGATTTTAGTTTTGTGTTTGGAACTAGAACATAATTTGAATGCGGTGAGGATATCTGAAACACAGATTTGCAACATAAAATTATTTGCCAACTCTTCGTGATAGAAGCGCTGAAGGAAGAAGCAACTATCACCATTTTCAAAAAGTGTCAGATCGTCCGTTACAAACTGAGGGTTAAAGCCAAGCTCGGAGTAAAACAACTTAGATATCTCATAATCTTTGCTTGGTACAAATGTTTTTATATTTATTACATCCATGATAATTTCCTAAAGTCACATCTGTTTCACTGGATTTTATGAGGTATGGCTTGTTGTTGATAGATGATGAGAGCTTAGCAAAGAACAGTGCTACAAGTCGCTATAGGCTTTCACTTCTATAAACCATTTTGGTTGCATAACTTTAAAATCTTGCCTCCTGTTGGATGGGAAAATAGCTAGTGGAACCAAGAACGAACACTTACTCTTCTGGACAGGGTAAGGAGGACATTTTCACCACTTTCTGTCTGTAGTGCATTAATTTAATTTTACTCCGACCCCTTGATACAAAACCTGAAGCACATTGCCACAAGTGTGGCAAATCACTACAATGGATTTCATAGATTAAGGAGAACGGTTATGGCAACGACAAGTATTAGACTAGATCAAGAACTAATAGAAAAAGCCACTATCATGGCAAAAGCTTTCCACAGAACCCCCCCAAAGCAAATCGAGCATTGGGCTAAGATTGGTGAAATGATGGAGGATAACCCAGATTTACCCTATGAGTTTGTTAAACAAGCCATCATAGCGAAAGCAGAAAAAGATGCAGGCAAATTAGAGAGCTACGACTTTGGCTAAGATTCGCAATGTACTTCAATCCAGCAGTTTCAAAAAAGCCGTTAAGAAGCTCCATAAGAATCAAAAGGCCGACCTTGATAACGCGGTTCGTGAGTTGATAGAAAATCCGTTACTTGGAGAACTCAAGAAAGGCGACCTATCTTTCATGCGGGTGCATAAGTTTAAAATGGTAAAACAGCTTAGTTTGCTGGGTTACAGCTATGAAGATGGCACTGTGGTACTTGAACTCATTGCACTTGGATCTCACGAGAATTTCTATCGTGATACTAAGAATCTCTTTTAAAGCCTCGATTTTTTTAAAGATGTCAGATCCCTTAAAGCTCTTTTCAAATGTTTTTGATTCGACAAAAAACCTATTTCACTTTCAGACTCAAAAGGAGCAACTTGCTGATACATTAGCGCATTTACCTTAAATGAACATGAGTTATCTAAGCAATGAGATAAATAACGAGGTTCGGCTGTGCTCACAAATGCACCTTTAATAGCGTCGACAACTGAGCTATTTTGCTCTGCAATCAAGTTAAATAGTTCTCTCCCCTGAGTTTGGGCCGACTCTGACAGGTAAAATTGCAACATATAGCCCTCACCGTTAACACAGCAATAGCCGACTAATAAGTCATCCTCATAAAAACCATAATGCGAGGACATAGGGACAAAACCAAAATGCCACATGCCATCAAGCGGTGCTGTCGACTGTTCAAAGTAGCGTTTTTTAAAGTCGCGTAATCCTTCTATATTTTCGATTTTCTGATTTCTAACATGGTTGTTTTTTCCTGATTTTCGGTGGAGCATTATTATGAAAAGAAGCGATATCAGAAATAACGTGCTGCTTTATATGCCCGAAATAGTAGGTGACGATAGATAGGAAAGATTGAACAAAAACGACAGTTTTAATTAAGTGATGAGAAAATTGAGAAGGAGAAAAAGGGGGTAGAGTAAAATTAAACACCCTCGGCTTGGGTCACGTGTATTGGTAATCGTCATAAATGGCGACCTACATTTTAGGGTTTAGCCGTTAATACAAACGGAATTGGCTTGGGTCACGTGTGTTGGTATTCGCCATAAATGGCGACCTACATTTTGAGATTGAGCGCGGAATATGAGGTTGAGCCGTTAATGCCAACCTCATTGGCTTGGATCTCGTGTGTTGGTATTCGCCATAAATGGCGACCTACATTTTTGGGTTAAGCCGTTAATGCCAACCCCATTGGCTTGGGCCACGTATATTGGTATTCGTCATAAAAGGCGACCAACGATGTGAGGCGTTTGAAAAATGACATTCCGTCGAGGTAGGCGGCAGTTTCGAGGAGGAATGTCATTTTCAAATGTCGTCAATAATGCGAGTGGCTCGGAGGCTGATGTTTACCTTGATCACGGGATTATGGTGTTTTTCAGCTTATAGGTAACGCTCTTCTAGGTGTTTTTTAAAGTGTGCGGCGTTTAGGGTTTCTCCTGTGGCACGTTTGATGAGGTCATCTGTGGTGTGAAGCGAGGCTTGTGACCAGATGTTGTCGCTGAGCCATTGGAAAATCGGGCTTAGGTCGCCGCTTTGAATGGCAGCGGCTATGTCGACTGTGTTGGTCATGGTGGCTTTGTATTGCGCGGCGTACATGGCACCCAGTGTGTAGCTTGGGAAGTAACCGAAGGCGCCGTCTGTCCAGTGGATGTCTTGCATACAGCCGTTTTGGTAGTTGCCTTTGGTTGAAAGTCCTAACGATGCTTGCATTTTTTCATGCCACAGTTCGGGTACGTCTGTGTGTTTGATCACGCCGTTTATCAGGTCGCGCTCGATCTCATAGCGCAAGATAACATGGGCAGGATAGGTCAGTTCGTCGGCGTCCACTCGAATAAAGCCCTTCTCGACCCTGGTGTATATCTGGCTAAGGTTTTGCTCGGCGAATACTGGGTCATTATGAGCATTAAAGGCTTCTGCCGATAAACGTGATAGGTGGCGGATAAACTCTTTACTGCGCCCTAGTTGCATCTCGAAAAACAGAGATTGAGACTCATGGACGCCCATTGATCGTGCTTCGCCAACGGGTAGACCAGCAAAGGCTTTTGGTAGCCCTTGTTCGTATCTGGCATGGCCTGTTTCATGCACTATGCCCATGAGAGCCTGTACAAAATCGCTTTCATCGTAACGAGTGGTAATGCGCACATCACTTGGCACACCACCACAAAATGGGTGCACACTCTGATCAAGACGACCATGGTCAAAGTCGAATTTAAGCAGTTTCATAATTTCCAGCCCTAGGGCTTTTTGCGACTCGGCAGGGTAATGTCCAGAAGGCATGATGATGCTTTGGCTGGCTTGTTTCTCTAGGGCTTTTTCGATCAATTCTGGCAACCAAGTTTTCACTTCACTGAACAAGACATTTAACGACTCTGTAGTAGTGCCCGGCTCAAATTTATCCAGCATGGCATCGTAAGCGGTCAGTCCTAGCGCTTCACCACGAATGCTGGCCTCTTCACGGGACAAAGCCACTACTTCTCGCCAGTTTTTCTCAAAGCCTTCCCAGTCGTTATCTTTGCGTTGGCTACGCCATGCGTGTTCACAGACAGAACCTGCTTTCGATTGAGCCTCTACCAAACTTTCTGGTACAACGGTGGCTTGCTGCCATTGACGTTTCATTTCACGCAAGCTGGCTTGTTCCTCGATGCTTAACGCTTCTTGCTCAGCATTGGCAAACCATTCTCCCAGTTGTGGCTGGGTTGATAGTCGGTGTACATGTACTGACAATTCCGCCATGGCATCCGAGCGTGCTTCGTTGCCGCCAGCTGGCATGTTAGCGGCAGCGTCCCAACCTAGCATGGCTTGAGCGTGGTTAAAGTTATGGATGGTTTGGCAAAGTGCTGTGAGTTGTTGGTAGTAGGACATCATATAAGTCTCTTATGTTAAAGGCCTGCCGTGTTTAGGCTTTAGAATGGCTCTGTTATGCCATTGTGTTTTACCCCATAGTAACGATTTTTACAGGCATAAAAAAGCCGCTCTATAAGAGCGGCTTTAGGGGGCTGGTCACTAAGCATAGTTGCCTAGCCACCAAAAACAACCGTGCGCTTACCATTTAAAAAGACACGTTTTTCAACATGACATTTTACCGCATTAAACAAGGTAACCCGTTCAATGTCTTGGCCTTTTGCGACCAGATCTTCTGGGAAGTGAGCATGGTTAACGGTTTGAATGCCTTGGGAAATAATCGGCCCTTCGTCCAAATCATTGTTCACATAATGAGCCGTCGCACCGACCATTTTCACGCCCTTTTCCCATGCTTGATGATAAGGTCTCGCACCTTTAAAACCTGGTAATAACGAGTGATGGATATTGATCGCACGTCCGTCTAGGTATTCACACATACTTGGCGATAGCACTTGCATGTAACGCGCCAGTACCACCAACTCTGTGTCATATTGTTCAATGAGTTCTCGTACTTTGGCTTCTTGATCAAGCTTAGTTTCTGCACTGATCGGCAAATGGTAATAAGGGATCTCATGCCATTTGGCCAGCGGCTCTAAGTCTGGATGATTCGAGATAATAACGGTCACATCGACGTTAAGTTGCCCCGTACGAAAACGGTATAGCAGATCGTTCAAACAGTGATCGTATTTCGACACCATGATGGCTACTTTAGGTTTATGGTTAGGTGCCGTTAATGACCATTCCATATCGAATTGAGCCGCGCGATCGGCAAACTGTTCGGCAAATATTTGTTCGCTAAAGTCATCATTCGGTGGTAAAAACTCAATGCGTATAAAGAACAAACCAGACTCGCGATCATCAAAAGAGTGAATTTCATCCACATAGTTTTTGACTTCTGCCATGTAACGGGTAACCACGTCGACCGTACCAATTTTACTTGGACAACGGGCAGTAAAAATCCAAGGGGAAACTTTTGATTTCATAATCAATCTCTTAACCTATCAAACAATAAGGGGATCACTGGCCATGACATGGCCAGCTTTTAGTATCATCAGTAATAAAGGAACATCGAAACCGCTACACTTCGATGACTAATCCATATTCAAGACTGGCATCTTGAATCCACAACCAGACGTAATCTGAAAAACTACGACGGATAACGAGTTCAAACCGTTTTTCATCCAGTCGACGCAGGGTCACCGTCGTTTTCGCAAATAACGTCGACACTACTTTGCCGACTGGAAAGGCTGTAATGTGCAGGTCAACAGGCACTGACTTTTGCAGCAAGGACAGCACATCATCACCCGATATTTCGAGTACGGTTGAGCCACCACTGCTGTTCACTAAGGAGTAGTGCCCCGGCATTTCATCACGAAAGGCACTTTCTATGTCGAAGGTTGCTAAGCCCGGCACCAAAATAAGCCACTCATCTGGAGACATCCAGCGAATGGAGTACTCACCCTTTACAACCGATGTGAGTGGAGTGAGCGGTAGTGCCACGCCCAACACTCGTTCTACCGCAGCCAGTTGCTCTGGATTATTTGGGTTACAACGCAAGGTTAGGTGCCCCAATAACTTGTGCTCACAAAGGTGAATACCGCCTATTTTTTGGCCTTGTTCAGCAAGTGTCGCAAAGTCGGCGTGGTGCAATGGTGATTGCCCTGCGATATCTGCACCCGGTACTTGATTCATTACCGCGGCTTTAGTCGCTGCACTTTGGGCTGCCGTCATTTGAGTTTGGTCAGACATTTTGACGCTCCCCTTTTGGATCATAGAATATTGGGCTGCAAATTTCGGCTTCAATCATGGAGCCATCGGCCAGTGGGTAATAGACCGTGTCGCCCATTTTGTTGAGGCCGTCTTTAATAAAGCCCATCGCCACAGAATGACCTAGACACTCACTCCAGTAGCTAGAGCTAACATGGCCTTCAATCGGTATTGGCATGGCAGCATTCGGGTCTAAGATCGCCGCCGAACCTTCCGGTATGACCTGTTTTGGATCTTTGGTTTTTAGCCCCACCAGCTGCTTACGATTGTCTCGCACACAGTCCTCACGACTCATGCCACGCTTACCAATGTAACTAAAAGGTTTTTGGTTCGACACACACCAGCCCATGCCCAAATCGTAAGGTGTTACCGAACCATCGGTGTCTTGCCCTGCGATAATGAAGCCTTTTTCAGCTCGAAGAATGTGCATAGTTTCTGTGCCATAAGGCGTTAAACCGTATTTTTCCCCAGCGTCAATCAGCTGCTCCCAAACCGCCATACCATAGTTCGCTTGTACGTTGATCTCGAAAGACAATTCACCGGTAAAGGATATGCGGAATACACGAGCGGGCACACCACCGACTGTAATTTGTTTCCAGTCCATGAAATGGAAGTTGTCATTACTCACGTCGGCATCGGTTAGCTCGGCCAAAAGTTTCCGGCTGTTCGGACCCGTAATCGTTGCGGTAGACCAATGATCCGTCACGGTATTAAAGTAGACTTCTAGCTCAGGCCACTCAGTTTGATGGTACAGCTCTAACCATTCATAAACATGGGCTGCGCCACCTGTCGTGGTAGTCATCACAAAGTGATTCTCTCCCAAACAAGCCGTCACACCATCGTCAAACACCATACCATCTTCGCCACACATGAGGCCGTAGCGACACTTACCGACGGCTAATTTAGCCCATGCGTTGGAATACACTCGGCCTAAAAATTCACGCGCATCTTTACCTTGAATATCAATTTTACCCAGTGTCGAAGCATCGAGAATGCCCACGGCATTACGCACTGCTAAGCATTCACGGTTAAGTGTCTGCTGCATACTTTCGCCCGCTTTCGGGAAGTACCAAGGGCGCTTCCATTGGCCGACGTCTTCAAACAGTGCCCCTTGCTCCACATGCCAAGAATGCATAGCGGTAAAGCGTTTTGGCTCAAATAATGCGCCACAGTGACGACCAATAATTGCGCCAAAGGCGACTGGCGTGTAGTTAGGTCGGAAGATGGTTGTACCGGTTTCAGGGATCGATTTATTGAGCGCTTTAGCCGCCACGGCCATGCCGTTAATGTTGCCAAGTTTGCCTTGGTCTGTACCAAAGCCCATGGCGGTATAACGTTTTACATGCTCAATGGCCTCAAAGCCTTCACGACAAGCTATTTCAATGCCTGCAGCCGTCACATCTGTCTGATAGTCGACAAATTGCTTAGGCGCTTGAGACGTCGGCTTAATGTGAGGAATATGGAACAAACTCATTGGTGGTGTAAGGCTTAAGGTTTTCACCTCTGGTAGCACAACGTCTGCCGCTACTAGGCCAATATTAGCAAGTGCCTGTTGTCCAGCTGCTAAGCCTTCTTTCAGCACCGTGGCCGTTTCATATTGTCCGTTAATACCGCCTGCTGTTAGTTGTTTTTGCACAGTAGGTCCCGGTAGAAAACCTACCACAGACTCGTTCCAAACAGGACGACAGCCTGTATGACAAGACAAATGAATGACTGGGCTCCAGCCACCCGAGGTAGCAACCGTGTCGGCACTTAGTTTGGTAATAGAACCCACTACCTGACTGCCATCAGCATTAAGAGGTGCGACGGAAACACTGGTAACACGTTTGCTGCCTTGCACTTCAATGACCCCAGCAGACAACATAATATTCAAACCCAGTTCACGAGCTTGTTGCGCACGTTCGCCAGTAGAAGTCTCACGAGTATCCACAATAGCAACGACATTACGCCCTGCAGCCGCCCAATCCAGCGCGGCTTGATAACCGTAATCATTGGTTGTCATGACAACGAGATCATTTCCCGGTACGACACCATAACGATTAATATAGGTAGAGACCGCCGTGGAAATCATACAGCCCGGTACATCGTTGTTGGCATACACCAAAGGACGTTCATGAGCACCCGTTGCAAGGACAACCCATTTTGTTCGAACTCTGTGCATCCGCTGGCGCACTTTCTTAACTGGCGCAATGTCTCCTAAATGATCAGTGCAACGCTCATTTATGGTTAAAAAATTATGGTCGTGGTAGCCATTCACCGTTGAGCGAGGCAATAATGTCACATTCTCATGCTGGCTCAGTTCAGCCACCACCTCTTGTACCCACTCGACAGCAGGCTTACCATTTAACGGTTCGTTGCTGTTCAGTAAGCTGCCACCAAATTCGTTTTGTTCATCTGCAATGATGACTCTCGCACCTCCGCGGGCTGCCGTTAGTGCGGCAACTAAACCCGCAGGACCCGCCCCCACTACCATGACATCACAATGTTGATTCATAGTATCGTAAGTATCCGGATCTCTTTCACGAGGTGCGCGCCCCATACCAGCGGCTTTACGAATCATGGATTCATAGGTTTCCCACAATGACTCAGGAAACATAAAGGTTTTGTAGTAGAATCCTGGCGGCATCATGTTGCCCCCAATTTTGCCCAATACGCCCATCACATCCGTGTCGACACTTGGCCAACCATTGGTCGATGAAGACACCAGACCATCGAACAATTCTTGCTGAGTCGCCCGTACATTTGGTACTTGTGTGGCCTCGCTCGCACCGAGCTGTAACACGGCATTCGGCTCTTCTGCACCAGCAGCGATAATGCCTCGTGGGCGACTGTATTTAAAACTCCGAGCCACTACATCGATGCCGTTTGCCAACATAGCCGACGCTAGAGTATCCCCTTTATAGCCTTGGTACTTTTTACCATTGTAGGTAAAAGTAAAAGAGGTAGAGCGGTCAATACGACCTCCACTATTGAGGCGATTAGCTTGTGTCATGATTGTACTCCTGACATATTTTGTTGCTCAACAGGGTCGGCGACAACCGTTGGTTGCTCACCAATCTTGTAAACTTCTTTGATTTCGTAGCTCTGAGTGTCTCGTGTCATATTGAAAAATTTACGACACCCAGCCGCATGCACCCATAATTCATGATGAAGACCACGTGGGTTTTTGCGGAAAAACATGTACTCTCCCCATTCTTCATCCGTACAGGCTTCTGGATCTAAAGGGCGAGCAATGTGTGCTTGACCGACAGCGTGAAATTCTTCTTCTTCGCGATATTCCCCACAATGCGGGCAGTAAATATGTAGCATGTTAACCCCCTGTTAGTGTGCGACGCCGGCAGCACCGTGTTCATCGATTAATGCACCGGTATAAAAGCGCTTCATGGAGAAAGGCTCGGCAATTGGATGCGGTTTACCATCCGCAAGCGTGTGCGCAAACAAGTTGCCAGAACCTGGTGTGCCTTTAAATCCGCCAGTCCCCCAACCACAATTAAAGAATAAGTTTTTGACGGGTGTTTCAGAAATAATCGGGCTGGCATCTGGACACGCATCAACGATACCGCCCCATTGACGATTCATACGAACTCGACTGGTACAAGGAAACATTTCGACAATCGCTTGTAGCGTATGCTCGATAATGCCGTATGAACCACGCTGACCATAGCCAACCCAGCCATCAATACCTGCACCAATGACCAAATCACCTTTGTCGGATTGACTCATGTAACCGTGTACGTGGTTCGACATTACAACGGTGTCTAGAAAGGGTTTAATTGGCTCCGACACCAGCGCTTGCAAAGGGTGAGACTCTACTGGTAACTCAAAGCCGGCCATTTTGGCTAATACGCCACTGTTCCCGGCGACGACACAACCCACACGATCGGCTTTAAGTAGGCCATATTGCTTGGTTTTTACACCAGTCACTTTGCCATCGTTGATTTCCATATCGATCACTTCACAGTTTTGAATAAGATCAACACCTAACGCATCGGCCGCACGAGCATAACCCCATGCCACCGCGTCATGACGAGCATTACCGGCACGGCGTTGGACAGAAGCGCCTAAAATGGGGTACCGAGCATTCTTAGAGCAATCTAAGGTTGGGATCTCTTTTTGCAATTGCTCCGCATCGACCATTTCATTGTCGATACCTTGCAAGCGATTAGCCGCCACCAAGCGTTCATTGGTTCGTACGTCCTGTAGCGTATGGCATGTGTGGTAAACCCCGCGCTGAGAAAACATGACGTTATAATTCAGCTCTTGCGCTAAACCTTCCCATAGCTGCATTGAATGCTCATATAACGCTGCAGACTCATCCCAAAGGTAATTTGAGCGAACAATCGTCGTATTACGACAAGCATTCCCTCCCCCTAGGTGACCTTTTTCTAATACCGCGACATTGGTAATGCCGTGCTCTTTTGCCAAGTAGTAGGCTGTTGCTAAGCCATGACCACCACCGCCAATAATAATGACGTCGTATTTCTTCTTGGGTGTTGGATTACGCCACACACGCTGCCAGTTTTCATGATGGCTAAGACTATGTTTTAACAACCCAAAGCCTGAATAATGCTGCATTAGATCAGCTCCCTTACAAAACCAACCAGCTCGACAGAGTGTCCTGCTGTAATGAATAGATATAGCGAAGTATTAGTCAGTCTAAAACCCTCACCATGTATGCGTTTGAACTGATAATAAAGACAATGTTTTACCCTCTTATGCTTAAGAACGTCCAGCGAATGACAATTAACGACAGAGGTAAAATAGCGACCTCTAAAGTCTGCTTTAGAGTGATTAATAGAAATAGAAAAAGAGCAGTAAATGTGTGAAACATCGCTATTCAGAAGAGAAGGTGAGCCGAGCAAACTTTAAGTCACCCGCGACGTTTGATGAGGCCCATGGCTTATTCAAAAATCGAATTCGTGCCATATTGAGAGACAAATAAACCTTTAGGTGACGGCGAGCCGAGCTTTCCTTAAAAAGAAAGTTCGACTTTTTTGTTTTTCTTTACGACATAAATATACGCATCAAGGAAGGACAAGCTGTTATTATCTAGTTTGAGTAAATCGAACAATTGATGACCGACACATAATAAATTCATAAGGAAGTTTCATGATCAAGAGTAAAATCATTCACCCTGAGTTGTTAAGTTGTTTAGCAAAATGTGGCCATAAAAGTCAGATTCTAATTGCTGATGGTAACTACTCTTGTGTCACTAATTCACCTGCTAACGCCAATATCATTTACTTAAATTTCACGGCTGGCATGTTGAGCGGAACGCAAGTTATGGAAGGGGTGTGTGAAATGCTGAACATTGAAAGCGCTTTGATGATGTCTTGCCCTGATGACTTTGAGAACACTATTATTAAAGAATACAAAGCCATGTTGCCCGAGGTGGCACCCATTGACTATGTGGAACGTGGTGCCTTTTATTCTGCGGTAAGAAGTGATGACACCCTGCTGGTCATTGCGACAGGCGAACAACGTCGTTTTGCTAATATCCTATTAACCGTTGGTGTCGTTAAGTAACTTCGTTTTCACGGGCCTGCAAGGTAAAATTTTCACCCTGCGGGCTAGTGTTTTAAACTACCATCTTGATGATCAATAAACTCTGCAAAAACCTTTTCACACATAGGTTTGGCAAACAAAAAGCCTTGGTACACATCCACTCCTAGACTTTTTAGCAATTCAAATTGCGCCACCGTTTCCACCCCTTCGGCCACTACACTCAAATCGAAATTATTTGCCAAATCAATAATTGATTTCACCATTAGCTCAGTTTGTGTGTCTTGGGTGCTGTCTTGCACAAAAGATCGATCTATCTTGATTTCATCAATCGGTAAACGATGAAGATAGTTTAAGGAAGAGTAGCCTGTACCGAAATCATCCAAGGAAATACTCACACCGCTGTTTTTAAGTTTAATGAGTTTCTCTGTGGCATCTTTAATGTCTTGGATCAGTACTGACTCGGTGACTTCAATGATCAGTTTATTATGATTGATGTTATATGCATCAAGGGTTTCAACAAACTGCTCTACAAAATGGCTTTGCCAAAGCTGCTTCGCACTTAGGTTCACGGAGATCGTTAAATCTTTCGTGCTATCATCTTGCTGCCATTGATTGAGCTTTTGGCAAGCCAGCTCCAGTACTTGCTGACCAATTTTAATGATCAAATTACTTTCTTCTGCTTGATCAATAAAGACACCAGGCACAAGCATGCCTCGCTCTCGATGCATCCAGCGCACTAGAGCTTCGGAACCAATCACCTGTCCGTTACCATCCACTTTTGGCTGTAAATACATTTGGAAGTCTTGCTGCTGAATAGCATATCGCATGTCACGAATAAGTTGGCTGGAGTGAGTGAGATCACTCTGGCTATCAAGGGTGTAGATCTTGCTTTGCTGACCACCTGCTATTTTTGCTCGATACATAGCAATATCCGCTAGTTGCAATAAATAGCCCATTTCCACATCGGGAGTATTAAAGATAATACCGCCAACACTGATCGCAATATCGTACTCAATGTCTTCGTCATGATGACCATTGTTAAGAGTAAAGGTTTTGCTAATGGAGCCAACTAAACGGTTAGCGTAGTCTGCAGCTTTTGTTAATACACTCTCTTCATCCCCTGCAATATCTGGACAAATAATGATGAATTCATCACCACCAAAGCGTCCTAAAAAGTGCTCACCGGAAATTTCATCAGACAATCTCACCGCCATTTTTTGTAACAGCTGATCCCCCATCTGGTGTCCATAGCTATCATTTAGCAGCTTAAACCGGTCTAAGTCTAAGAACAAAATAGCGCTATAAGATGGATTCTTGGCTTTTTCCGTGATGGTTTTGCTTATCATTTTTTCAAGCTGCGCACGGTTATTAAGCCCCGTTAGAGGATCATAATAGGCCAGTCGCTCAACTTGTATTTGGTTGGCTTTTTGCTCGGTAATGTCCAACACGATACCGACCAGCCACACGGGAGCACCATGCTCATCGTATTCCGCAACGCTGCCTCTGTCCCATACCCAGATGATGTTGCCATTGGGTTTTTTTATACGGAATTCAATGTTGTAAGGGGTGTTATTGCCTGCCAACTGATGAAGCGCTTCATCGACTTTATGACGGTCTTCTGGAAGGACACATTCTAGAAACTCTGCAAAGGTGTTCTGGCTAGACTCTATCCCCATAATGGCTTCCCATTGTGGGTTATGAGCCACTTGGTTGGTTTGTGTATTCCATTCCCAAAGGCCTTCCTCAGATACCTCCAGTATTTGCGCTAAGCGCTGTTTATTTTTTTCAGAGCTCTCTTTCAACTGAGTAATATCTGTAATGTCCCTGGCAAAAACGATTATTTTCAATTCGCCATTCACGTCTTTAAAAGGGACTTTTAGAGACGAGTAATGGCTCACTTGACCACTTATTTTATCTGCAAAAGACTCATAAACGGTCGCTTCCTCAAAGTTGTCGATGATCTCTTGGGTATTTTTTAAAAAGAAATCTGATTGCTCTTTATTCTTTGTAAAGTAATAGTCATCTTTACCCACCATGTTTTTTGGATCAGTTTCATAAAGCTCGGCAGCAGAGACATTACAAAAAACAAATTTACTGTCGTAGTCTTTGACAATAATTGCGTCGTTGTTTGAGTTGAGGATATTCTCAATGATGAGTAAATTTCGATCAAACAACCGCTGCAGAATAGCAGCCAATACACCACAGGTGACCCAAACAATGGTAATTTCAAAAAGCAGGTTTTCTACACTATGGTGTTCAGTCAAATAAGCGAATAAGATCAAACCTATGCTACAAATTGCGCTAACGAACATAGTAATTATGACTATGGTTCGTTTGTTATAGCCTGTGACATTTTCCATGTAAGCATTCCTTAGATGTTTTGCGTATCATGCAACCTATGCGCGATGTCGTGTTGATTGAATGACAAGTCTTTATAAACACCCAAACTTATCTACGACATAATCATTTGCTGTTTTTGATAATTCACAATGCGATTTTTGCCGGTGCTTTTTGCCGTATACAACGCCTCATCAGATTGACGTAACAACTCGCTGGTTTCTAATGGCACCGAAACATCAGGTATCGTCACCCCCACACTAATAGTGAAATGAATAATATGATCTAAATGACGAATCACACACGACTCACAATGTTGACGAATATTTTCCAATACGCGCATGCAATTATCGATATTTGTATCCACTAGCACTAAAGCGAACTCTTCTCCGCCAATTCTTCCGGCCAGATCACTGGCTCGAAGATTCTGTATTAAAATACTGGAAAAAGCCTTTAAGGTTTCATCTCCTGCGGCATGGCCATATTTATCATTAATTTTCTTGAAGTTATCCAAATCTATTATCACCACACAAAGCTTTTGTTGTTGGCGTTCTACAAGCTTTGCTAGGGCACTATAACTGGAGAAAAAAGCCCCCCGAGATCTAAGACCGGTTAAGGAGTCATAGGTGGCGAGATAACGCTGCTCTTCTTCTAGCTTATGAATTTTTAGCGTCAACCCAAGAAAAATCCAACTGATGGGCGGGGTTATAAAAACGGGGCTTAATATAGATAAAATAATGTTATCCAAATTTACTGGCAGCCCAAGCAGCCCTTTGGCTACATAAGTAACCGCCAACGACGCAAAGATGGTTACCACAGTAACAATACTTGTTACCTTCACTCGACCAAATTTAACAACAAGACTTCTAAACATCATTCTCTACTGGTTGAGTTCCTCAACAAGCAGTACCCTCCTTTGTCATCTTTGAAAATTACACTGTGCATCATGCGGTGAATGTATCGATCATTTACTATTTTTACGTTACGTTTTACGAGTTTCCTTCATTAAAAGTTATCAAATTCTCGAACGCTATTTTGAAATACAATTGATAACTGCCCTGCTCCACATAACCAAGATGGGGAGAACAGAGCACATTGTCTAATGACAGAAGTGCTTCACTATCCGCTATAATTGGCTCCTGTTCATACACATCCACCACGGCTTGTTTGCTGCTATTCGCCTGCATATCAGCGAACAATGCCCCCTCTTCGATTAATTCCGCCCTACTGATATTCACCAACATAGCGTCTGGCTTCATGATGGCTAAATCTTCAGCGCTAACACAATGTTTAGTGGCCTCATTTAAACGCAAATGCAAAGACACGATATCAGCGTTTTCGAAAAAGGCTTGCTTCGTTTCAGCACACATAAAGCCATGAGATAAAGCAAGCTCTCTGGATGGCTCTCGCCCCCATACAAGTACCTGCATCCCAAAGGTTTTAGCAAACTGGGCCATGCGCTGGCCAATTTTGCCATAGCCCCAGATACCTAGGGTTTTTCCATTCAGTGTTCGACCTAAACCTAATGAACCACTTTGTTGCCACTGGCCCTGACGCAAATTTTCCACGTAGGTTGGGATATGCCGATAAGCTGACATCATAAGCGCCCAGCACAATTCTGCCGGCGCAATAGGGGAACCTCTGCCTTCTAGCACTTTGACCTGATATTTGTCGCATAGAGCGACATCAATATGATTACTGACCTTTCCAGTTTGACTGATGACTTTAAGATTAGGTAACTGCGCCAGTAAGTTTTCACTGATAACGGTCCGCTCACGGATCAATACCAAACCTTCAATCTCTGCCAACTTAGAAATAAGTTCAGCTTCTGAATAAGTTTGATTAAATACTTGGACTTCATGACCAGCCAATAGAGAAAAGCAGTCTAATTTTCTGACTTCATCTTGGTAATCATCTAAGATGGCGATTTTCAAATGATGTTCCTTCTAATAGGGTTACAAATAAGGCGATACGACAGCAAGACAATGGTCAACGGTAGTCGCTTTCTCTCCTACAGGAGCCACATAATGCAGTGCCGACTTTGTCGCCTCTTGCCCTACGGCTTTACTTAATACCCAGGTCGCTAAATACACAGAGGCTAAACATCCACCAGCGGTGGCAATATTACCTTTGGCATAAAAAGCTTGTTCCAGAACCTCTACAGAGTGGGCTTGTAGCCAAGGTTTGGTGGTGAGGTCTGTGCAGGCTGGTAGGTTTTTAAGGAGCCCTAGGGCAGATAAGATAAGTGCGCCAGAACATTGGGCACCGATGAATTGTTTAGTTGGGTCTAGGGTCAGCTGGTTTAAGATCGAGGTATCTTCAGCAATGTCTCTGGTGTAAATGCCACTCCCTACCAATACTATCTCAGCATGATTCGCAAACTCTAAAGGTTGTTGAGCGGTAATTTCGACGCCATTCATTGAGGTAACACGTGGTGTTGGACTGGTAATTTGAACATCCCAGCCTGTATTTTTCATACGATTCAGTATGCCCGCAGCAATAAAAGAGTCCAACTCATTGAAGCCGTCAAACGTTAATATGGCCACCTTCATCTTAGCCCTCCCCATCCTTTACTGTGCTAGACTCTATTTATGCCCACTCATTACATAAAACACAAGCAGAAAGACATATCATTACATAACGTAGCAAGTATGAAGGAAAAATTAAACTAGTGGCACTTTTCTATTATCGTCTTGCTGGGAACCATTTACGAATCTGTGAAAAACGGACTTGCTGTGTAAACAGAGAGAACAGAATGATTAAAATGCCAATAGTTTGGTAAAAATCGATCCCTTCTCCTACCAAAAATATACCGAGTATGACAGCCGTCACTGGGTTTAATAATGAGATCAAGCCAAAAGTCGCCGCCCCAAGACTACGAATAGCCTTGATAAAAAGCCAATAAGCCAGTGCTGTGTTTAATACAACGATCCATATTAAGCCTGGTAACATTTGCACTGTAGGCAGGCTTGGAGGCCCATCAATTATCCATACGGCTGGTACCAGTAGCAGACCACCTATAATCAATTGCCATGCGGCAACGCCAGCCACATTGGAAATCACCCACTTTTGCATGTTTAAACTTGAGATCGCGACCATTAGCGTGGCAAACAAAGCGGCACCAACCCCTATGAAATCTACATCCGCATTTGGATTGAGCAGAATGACAACGCCTAACAATCCTAACAAAGCACTGATTGCGGCCTTTTTATTGGGCGTTTTGCCAGAAAAAAGCCACTGAATAACAATGATCTGCAAGGGCAAAGTCGCTCCTAATGTTCCCACTACTGCTCCAGGCAAACGATACGCTGCCACCAACAACAAAACAAAGAAGATGGCGATATTCATCACCGCTAACTGCATCAGCTTAGGAAAAGCCAAGTTGGGCTTGCGACGTACCAATAATAAAAGCAATAAGCCAGCAGGCAAGGCTCGCCATACCGCTAGCCAATAAGGTGACATATCTTGCAGGTATAAGGCGATGGCAGCATACGTACTACCCCATAAAATCGGAACTATCATTGCTAACCAAAACATTTATTACGCTACCTTCAGAGA
This sequence comes from Marinomonas sp., assembly GCF_039940335.1. Lineage (GTDB taxonomy): Bacteria > Pseudomonadota > Gammaproteobacteria > Pseudomonadales > Marinomonadaceae > Marinomonas. The sequence continues at coordinate 115,866 of NZ_JBDVGW010000012.1, forward strand.
CCATACGTGAATCATTCTTTCTTGAAAGAATCTTTTTGAAAAGATATTGTAACGCAAAGCCAAATCGAAGTATCTTTTTGAAAAGATAAATTCACCAAAATATTGAAAAGGAAGTTTTGTGTCAGATCATGTTTCAAGAATTTTAGAGCAATGGGTAAACCACCGTCCGGATCTAGATTGTTCCCCCATGGGCGTCATTGGCCGTATTGAACGTATGAGTAAGTTCCTTGCGCCAGCCATTGAGTCATTGATCCACAGCTTTGATTTGTCCCGTATTGAGTTTGATATCTTAGCGACCCTAAGACGATCCAATGGACCACTCACGCCAACACAGCTTTATCAAGACACCATGCTCTCTTCAGGCGCCATGTCCACTCGCCTAGAGCACCTAGTGAATAAGGGTTGGATCAAGAGGGAACCTAGCCCGTCAGACAGAAGAAGTTGCACCATCGAGCTGACTCAAACCGGGCGAGAGAATATTGACTCAATTGTTACGCAACATGTAAACAATGAACGGGATTTACTGCAGAGCCTTAGTTTGGAGGAGCAATCGCAACTGGCTCAAATTCTAGCGAAATGGTTGAGCCATCACGAGAAGGAGTAGGCTTAATCGCTTTATAAGAAAACTTAAGCAAAGATTAAATGATGGTCGGCTGGAGATACACCAAAGTGGCGTTTAAAAGCCGTAGCAAAGTTACTGGGATGATTGTAGCCAGCAATAAACGCAGCTTCGATGATGGATGCACCATCGTATCGAAGGGCCTTTCTAGCCGCGTCTAAACGACGTACTCGCAAGAACTGGGACAAGCTCATATTCAACACATCTTTTGAATAGCGCTGTAACGTCGCCGTACTCATGCCTAACTCGTCACTGATGGTGTCAAAGTCCATATAAAGAACGTCATTACTGCGCATGAGTTCTTCGAATTGACTGGTTCTTTTATCACTAACTCTCATGCGCGTTGGACGGGTCTGGCTGACCATATCTACCCAGGTCGACATAAGTGACATCGCAAATCCTTGACGCGCCATAGAGCAGTTAAAATCGTCTCGATTATATTTCAATATACTCTCTGCTTGTTGCCAATACATATCTGGCAAGGCCCAATCTTCAAGAGAAAAATGCTTGTTGATTTCCTGCTGAACTGGCCTGCTGGCGATGTCATTTTTTTCAAACCAATCAGGTGTCACAGATAAGTACAAGGCAGTACGCTGCTCTCCTTTTCTTACCTTCATGCTACACAATTCTGGCTCTTTGAAGTTCATCAACTTGGCATGATGATTACGACTCACTAACTTTGCTCTTTGCTCACCAAAACGCATATCCATGGTGCTGGAAAACATTATGGCAATCTTAAAGTTAGGTTTTAGTTCTTCTTCAAAACTAAAGTCGGAGACGGCTTTGGCATCCACCATATGAAAGGTCATGCCGGAGGGTAAAGTTTCCGTAATCACGCTTCCTTGTAATCGATCTTGACTGTTATGAATCTTTACATTGCTCATCGTTTAAACCGTACATTTGGATGCTTAAAAAAGCCAATTCTTCCTAGAAGTATGCTTTCGTGCATCATTTGCATAAAAAGTTGATCGAATAGCATAAACAAAAGCATTTCGATGTATGGAATAATAAGCTCCGAAAAACACAAATGCAATTGATTATCTTTTGCATTATTAACCGCATATACGTTTTTGTGAAATTTTCACATTCGAGCTGTAATAACAAAGGTCAACTAGATGAAAAGTAGTATAGAAGTGAAACCAACACGCCTTGCAATGCGCAAGATATCCAAACCAGCAACCTTCGCAACCCTTGCTTTGGCATTGATTCCCTTCCCAAAGACGTTGCTTGCAGCGGAAATCGAGACAAGCACGGCCTTGCCAACCCTAACAGTGGAAGGAAACGCTTTATATGACGCTTCATCTAGTGAAGAATTAACCGGCTACAATGTTGAAGCGGCAACCGTTGGTACCAAAACCCCTTCAGCACTACAAGACATCCCTCAATCTGTCACTGTCTTAACAAATGACTACATTGAAGACCGTGGCTTTGTCTATCTAGACGATATTTCGAAAAAGACTCCAGGTCTAACCACCCTATCTAACGACAGCGGACGTTCATCCATCTTTGCTCGGGGTTATGAATACGATGATGTATTGATTGATGGCCTCTCTGCTCCGATCAGCAGCCGTTCAGGTACACTACCTTCATTATCTGCCTTCGATAGCATAGAAATCATGCGTGGTCCTTCTGGTCTATTTAGTAGTACAAGTGAGCTAGGAGGCATTCTAAACCTTAAGCGTAAACGCGCCACCGAAGATTCACAAACCTCTATTTCTGCAGGCACAGGTAGCTGGGGAAGATACAATTCTGAAGTGGATACATCCGGTCCACTTAATGAAGATGGCAGCGTTCGTGGCAGATTGGTTTACTCTAATAATGACGCTTCCAGCCAAAAAGATGGTAACGACAACACCAACGAAAGTGTCTATGGAACACTTGATATTGATTTAGATGAAGATACAGAACTATCACTGGGGATCTTATCTCAATCTAAATCAATAACACCTAATAACGGTGTGCCAACCTATGCAGATGGAACCTTGCTAGATATTGATCGATCAACATTTTTTGGTGCTGATTGGAACGAGTTTAACAATGAAAGTACCGATTTATTCGTTGATTTGACACGTCAATTTGATAACGGTGGTCGTGGCCGTATTGCGGCACGTTATTCAGAGAGATCCTCTGATTACAACTATGCTTATACCAGTGGTTCAGTTGATGCAAATAATGAAGTAGATGCATTCTCAAGCTATGTAGGTCAATTTGAAGAGACAGCCTTTGCATTTGATGCAAGCTATAGCCAGCCTTTCGAGACCATGGGAAATGTGAGTGAATTCGTCGTTGGTGCAGACTTCAAGAGAGAAGACTCTAGTACTACGACAGATTCTTACAACTACTTAGGAACTGAAAGTTACAGTATTTACAATTTTGATTCTTCTCTACTAACCAAGAGTCTTTTCGATTACACAGGTTCATCTACCTCGACATCTGCAGAAGATGAACAAGCCGTTTATGGTAAGGTGACCTTCCGACCAATTGCGGACCTAGCGCTTATCACGGGGGCTCGTGTCAGTAACTACGGCATTGAAAGTGGCACAGACTCAGGTAGTGGTTCTCACGTCACGCCTTATGGTGGCTTTGTTTATGACTTAACAGAGTCTCAAGCACTTTATGGTAGTTATTCTGAAGTGTTTAAACCACAAACTAGTACAGATGAAAATGGCGACTTTATTGACCCCCGTGAAGGTGAACAGTATGAACTTGGTGTAAAAGGTAGTTATGCTAATGGCTTACTTAACAGTCGCGTCACAGTCTTTCAGTTAACAGATAAAAATCGCTCAGAACAAATTGATGGTGAAAGCTTCTACGAAAACACTGGTGAATATCGTGTCCGTGGTTTCGAGGCTGAACTTGCGGGTCAACTAGGCCAATGGGACGCCTTAATTGGCTACTCCTACCTAGATACTGAAGTACTTGAAGGGAGTGGCAGCAAAACTTTCGCTCTGATGCCAGAGCATTCTGTCAATGCTTGGGCGAAATACAACTTTGGTGAGTCCTCAAACAGTATCCTTAACGAACTGACAATTGGCGCTGGTTTAACGGCAGTTGGTAGTTTTGAAACAAGTTCTGGGTCCGTTAAAGCACCTGGATACACTGTCGTGGACACCTTAATTAGTAAACAATTAAATGAGAACCTAAAAGTGTCGCTTAACATTAACAACTTGTTAGATGAAAATTACTATGAGCGTGTTGGCGGAACAGGTAACTTTAACTTCTACGGGCCATCTCGCAACTTTATGGCGAATGCTACTTACACTTTCTAAATTAATTCCCCTTTCTACAAGCAATTAAGTAGAAGCAAGTAGTATTAGGGAGCTGAGCAATCAGCTCCCTTTTTTTAGTTAAGACATTAAGCAGACATCTGCTGTTGCAGTTTTTGAATGATATGTTCACCAATCGGAAACGCACTGGTCGCCGCTGGGGATGGTGCGTTACACACATGTAAGGTGCGAGGGGATTGAGCGAATAAAAAGTCGTGCACTAGGCTACCGTCTTTCATAACCGCTTGAGCACGAATGCCCGCTGGGTAATCTTCTAAATCCTCAAGCTCGACCAGATCACAATATTTTCTTACCTGCGCAAGGTAGCCGGGCTTATACCAAGAGTTTTTGGTTTCGATTACACCTGTACGCCAATGCTGAGCAATCAACTTCCAGAAGCCTGGAAAGCGAATCATATCGAGAATATCTCTTAGACTAATATTAATACGCCCATAGCCTTCCCGCTTCCATCCTTGTACTGCGTTTGGCCCCACTGTCACCGAGCCGTCTATCATGCGTGTCAGGTGCACCCCTAAAAAAGGTAAGTCTGGGTCTGGAATCGGATAGATAAGATGGTTTACTAGCGTATTGTGTTTGGCGGGTAATTTATAATACTCCCCCCGAAATGGAATAATTTGGAAGTCGGTGTCGATCTCTAACATATTAGTTAAACGGTCCGCCATTAAGCCACTACAACTTACTAAATAACGGGCGCACACCACATCATTGTTCAACTTGATGATGACTTGCTCATGACTTTCAGAAAGATCAATCACCTTGCTGTCTAACCAAAGTTCACCGCCTGCCTCGACAAACAACTCTGCCAACTTTTTACAAATGTGCTGATAATTGACGATGCCGGTAGAGGGAACAAATAAAGCACCAAGCCCTTTCACATTCGGTTCACGCTGTTTTAACGCTGGTTGGTCTAACTGCTCAACCTCTAGATTATTTTGCTGGCAACGCAGATAAAGCGCCTGCATGCGCTCTACCTCTTTGTCGTTCGTGGCGACTAACAATTTACCGCATTGGTCAAACTTGATCTTATGCTGTTGACAAAATGCTTTCGTCGCGGCGGCACCTCGTTGGCAAAAATCCGCTTTCAAACTGCCTGGGGCATAGTACACACCCGCATGAATCACACCGGAGTTATGACCCGTTTGATGGAGACCCACATCGCTTTCTTTTTCGATAAGTAAAATACGATAGTCTGGATATTGCTGGATTAATTGCCATGCGGTAGACAAACCTACGATGCCGGCGCCAATGATGGCAATATCATAATGAAAGGATTTTGGCATATAACGTCACTCTGACCTTATTATCATGATGAAACATTCGTTAAGGAAATTAGCCTCTGCTCGGGTTAGCGTGCAAAGTTTTTTATAAACCCCATCGCATCAGTTAAATACGCTTGCACACAAGACTGACACACGCAACGCTGGTCTTGCAACTCTGGTGGTAACAAGGCTAACAAAGAGGCAGGTATCTCTTGCTGGAAACACCAACACTGCCCTACTACCGAACATTGATTATCTTGCGAACAAAATGGACATTGCACTGATGTTTTCCTTACGCGATTAGTATTAAGCAAAAAAAATCCCTGCCGAAGCAGGGATTTTATTAGCTATCAATAAGCGTTTATTTCAAACAACTTACCAGCCAGTGATTTCTTTAAGGCCTACACCGATGTCAGCCAAAGAACGTACAGTTTTAACACCTGCGTCTTCTAGTGCTGCAAATTTCTCATCAGCTGTACCTTTACCACCAGAAATGATCGCACCAGCGTGACCCATACGCTTACCAGCAGGAGCCGTAACACCCGCAATGTAAGAGACAACAGGCTTAGTAACGTTTGCTTTGATGTAAGCAGCTGCTTCTTCTTCAGCCGTACCACCGATTTCACCGATCATAACAATCGCTTCAGTCTGTGGATCGTTTTGGAACATTTCCAATACGTCGATGAAGTTAGTACCTGGGATTGGGTCACCACCAATACCAACACAAGTAGATTGGCCGAAACCAGCGTCAGTCGTCTGCTTAACGGCTTCATAAGTCAAAGTACCTGAACGAGATACGATACCTACTTTACCTGGCATATGGATGTGACCTGGCATGATACCGATCTTACATTCACCTGGTGTGATAACACCTGGGCAGTTAGGACCGATTAGACGAACGTCAAGTGCGTCACATGCAACTTTACAGTCAAGCATGTCTAGCGTTGGAACACCTTCAGTGATACAAACGATAAGTTTGATACCAGCATTCGCAGCTTCTAGGATAGAGTCTTTAACGAAAGGCGCAGGAACGTAGATTACAGATGCTTCAGCGCCTGTTTGCTCTACAGCTTCTTTCACTGTATTGAATACAGGAAGACCTAGGTGAGTTTGACCACCTTTACCAGGTGTTACACCACCAACCATTTTTGTTCCGTAGGCAATTGCTTGCTCAGAGTGGAACGTACCTTGGCCACCAGTGAAACCCTGACAGATTACTTTAGTATCTTTGTTAATTAAGACAGACATTATTATTTGCCCTCCGCAGCTTTAACAACTTGCTCAGCGGCGTCTTTCAAGCTTGCTGCAGCAATAATATCTAGGTCAGATTTCGCAAGAACTTCACGACCTAGTTCAGCATTTGTACCTTCAAGACGAACAACAACAGGTACGTTAACACCTACTTGCTCAACGGCACCGATAATACCTTCTGCGATCATGTCACAACGAACGATACCACCGAAGATGTTAACCAATACGGCTTTAACATTGTCATCAGATAGGATGATTTTGAATGCTTCAGCAACACGTTCTTTGGTTGCACCACCACCTACGTCTAGGAAGTTAGCAGGCTTACCACCATGGATGTTAACGATGTCCATTGTACCCATTGCTAGACCGGCACCGTTTACCATGCAACCTACGTTACCATCTAGTGCTACGTAGTTAAGTTCCCACTGTGCAGCATGTGCTTCACGCTCATCTTCTTGAGATGGATCATGGAACTCTTGCATTTTCTTCTGACGGTATACAGCGTTGCTGTCGATGTTGATCTTGCCGTCTAGACAGTGAAGGTTACCTTCATCAGTGATAACCAATGGGTTGATTTCTAGAAGGGCGAAATCGTAGTCGTGGAACATTTGAGACAAACCAAGGAAGATCTTAGTGAACTGCTTGATTTGAGCTGGGTTAAGACCCATTTTAAATGCCATTTCACGAGCTTGGTAAGGCTGTGCACCCACTAGAGGATCGATGATCGCTTTGTGGATTAGTTCAGGCGTTTCTTCTGCAACTTTCTCGATTTCAACACCGCCTTCAGTAGACGCCATGAAAACAACTTTGCGAGTAGAACGGTCAACAACGGCACCTAGGTACAATTCGTTGTCGATGTCTGTGCAAGATTCAACTAGGATCTTAGCAACTGGCTGACCATTTTCGTCTGTTTGGTAAGTAACCAAGTTCTTACCTAACCAGTTTGCTGCAAATGCAGAAACTTCTTCATAAGAATCAACAAGTTTCACACCGCCCGCTTTACCGCGACCACCTGCGTGAACCTGAGCTTTAACAACCCACTTGTCACCACCAATTTTTTTCGCTGCTTCCACCGCCGCTTCAGGCGTGTCTACTGCGTACCCTGTAGATACTGGCAGGCCGTATTCAGCAAAAAGCTGTTTAGCCTGATATTCATGTAGGTTCATTTGATTCTTCCGCTCATCTTAATGATTGACATAAGCTCTGCCTGTTAAGACAGAAATTGCCGGCTTTAAGCCGGCAAATCTAAATTTCTATTAACGCTTTTTACGGTTTGCAATATGGATAGCATGGCTATCTACTGCTAACGCTGCTTCGTGTACTGCTTCACTTACTGTTGGGTGAGCAAATACAGTCAAAGCAATGTCTTCTGCTGTAGAACCAAATTCCATTGCAATAACCGCTTGTGCGATCAGATCGGCTGCATGACCACCAATGATGTGACAACCTAGAATACGGTCAGTCTCTTCACAAGCAATGATCTTAACAAAACCATCTGTATCGTTAGCTGCCATAGCACGGCCAGACGCAGCAAATGGGAATTTACCCACTTTGTATTTAACGCCTTCCGCTTTAAGTTCCTGCTCGTTTTTACCAACCCAAGCAAGCTCTGGGTGGGTGTAAATAACAGAAGGAATGCAGTCGTAGTTCATTTGTGCTTTATGACCAGCGATGATGTCCGCTACCATGACGCCTTCTTCAGACGCTTTGTGCGCAAGCATTGGACCACGAACGATATCACCGATCGCGAAAACACCTGGTACAGAAGTTCGGCATTGCTCATCAACGAAAACGAAACCACGCTCGTCAAGCTTAACGCCAGAATCGTCAGAGAAACAACCTTGAGTGAATGGCTTACGGCCAACTGCAACAATAAGTTTGTCGAATGTTTGCTTCTGTTCTTCACCTTTAGCATCAAGGTAAGTCACTTCAACTTCTTCACCGTTGATTTGGCTACCCGTTACACGAGCGCCTAAACGCACATCAAGATGCTGCTTCTTGAAGATTTTCGCCGCTTCTTTAGCTAGATCTTGGTCACAAACACTTAGGAAAGAATCTTGTGCTTCAAGCACAACAACTTCTGAGCCTAAACGAGCCCAAACAGAACCTAATTCAAGACCGATAACACCAGCACCAATTACACCAAGACGTTTAGGCACTTCACGGAAATCTAGGGCACCTTCGTTATCAACGATGATGTCGCCAGTACGTGGTGCAGGCGGAATGTTTACAGGAATAGAACCTGTCGCCAAGATCACGTTTTCAGCTTCTATAACCGTTACTGTGCCGTCATGAGCGGTGAATTCAACTTTTTTGTTGGCCAGAACTTTACCAAAGCCTTCAAAGCTTGTTACGCCATTTGCTTTAAACAAACCCGTAATACCGCTGGTTAGTTGATCAACGATCTTGTCTTTGCGATCAACCATGGCATTTACATCCATAGCGACTTCACCCACAGAAATACCGTGTACGCCGTATGCTTCTTTAGCGTCGTGGTATTTGTGTGAAGAATCCAACAAAGCTTTTGATGGGATACAACCAACATTCAAACAAGTACCGCCTAAACGAGCCTTGTTATCTTTGTCTAACCATTTTTCGATACATGCTGTTTTCAGCCCCAGCTGAGCAGCACGAATTGCAGCAACATAGCCACCAGGGCCGCCACCGATTACAACAACATCAAATTTATCAGACATAAGAGGTTCCATTTATTTCAGTCAAACCGAGCAGCGCTTTATGAGCGCCGCTACAGAATCAATTCATACTATAAAGTGGGTATGAATACTCAATTTTCAAGTGCTTAGATATCAAGCAACAGACGGTGTGGGTCTTCCAACAATTCTTTAATCGTTACCAAGAATTGTACCGCTTCTTTACCATCGATCATACGGTGATCGTAAGACAAGGCTAGGTACATCATAGGTTGAATAACCACTTGACCATTAACGGCCATTGGACGCTCTTGGATTTTGTGCATGCCCAAGATAGCGGTTTGTGGTGGATTGATAATAGGTGTCGACATTAGAGAGCCGAAAGTACCACCATTAGTAATGGTGAAAGTACCACCTTGCATGTCATCCATGCCCAACTTACCGTCACGACCACGTAGAGCGAAGTCCATGATAGTGGATTCAATGTCAGCAAGACCCATCGCTTCAGTGTTGCGCAATACAGGTACCATCAAACCACGGTCTGTAGAAACGGCTACACCGATATCTTGGTAACCATGGTAAACCATGTCGTTGCCATCGATTGAAGCGTTAACCGCTGGGAAGCGTTTCAACGCTTCTGTCGCAGCTTTTACAAAGAAAGACATGAAACCAAGCTTAGTGCCGTTGTGGGTTTTCATGAATTGATCTTTGTACTTCTTACGGATCTCCATGACAGGACCCATATTAACTTCGTTGTAAGTCGTTAACATGGCTGCCGTTTGTTGTGCTTCAACCAAACGTTTAGCAATGGTGGCACGTAGACGAGTCATAGGAACACGTTTTTCGATACGACCATCTGCGCCCAATGCTGGCATAGCAGCAGGGGCTGCCGCTTTCGCTGGTGCTGGCGCTGCTGCAGGTTTAGCTTTCACCGCTGCATCTACGTCTTCTTTAGTGATACGACCGCCTTTACCTGTGCCTTTAACTTGTGCTGCGCTTAGACCCGCTTCAGCCAATGCTTTACGAGCCGCTGGACCTGCAACGCCATCTTCGTCTGCTTCCGCTGGAGCCGCCGCAGATGCTGCTGCCGCTGGAGCCGCCGCTGCGCCAGATGCGCCTACTAGGAAGTTCGCTAGAACTTCGTCGCTCAATACGGTTTCGCCTTCGCCTTTGATGATGTCGCCAATTACGCCATCAGCCGGAGCAACCACTTCTAGTACGACTTTATCGGTTTCGATATCAACGATGTGCTCATCGCGTGAACAAGCTTCACCTGGCTGTTTGTGCCATGCAGCAACAGTACCGTCTGCTACAGACTCAGGGAAAGTTGGCGCTTTGATCTGTACAGATTCAGACGCTGCTGCAGGAGCCGCAGCAGGAGCCGCTTCCGCTGCAGGTGCTGCGGCAGCCGCTGCACCAGAAACGAATGTTGCTAGAACTTCATCGCTCAGGACGATATCACCTTCTGCTTTAAGAACGGTTTCTAATACACCGTCTGCAGGGGCAACAACTTCTAAGACAACTTTGTCTGTCTCAATATCGACAATATGCTCGTCACGTGCACAGGCTTCGCCTGGCTGCTTATACCAAGTAGCAACGGTTCCGTCGGCTACAGATTCTGGAAAAGTAGGTGCTTTAATTTCAATGCTCATTTTATACCCTTATCTCTCTGACAGGCTATGGTACTAACCAACTAGTGCGTCGTTGACCAGTGCTTCTTGTTCTTCAACATGGATGGACATATAACCCGCCGCTGGTGCTGCAGACGAAATTCGACCTGCAAAACGAATTTTCAGCGTTGGGTAAAGTTCTTCCAATACTCGGTTCATACGGTGACGGTTGGCATGCCAAGCACCTTGGTTTTTCGGTTCTTCTTGACACCAAACCAAGTTTTCAACATTTTTGTACGGCGCCAACACTGCTTCTAAATCAGCATATGGGAACGGGTACAATTGCTCCAAACGAATCACTGCAACATCATCTTTCTGTAGCGCTTCACGACGGTTGATCAAGTCGTAATAAACCTTACCGCTACAAAGTACAACTCGTTTCACTTTGTCAGCCGTAACGGATTCATTCGCTTCAGGCAATACCGTCTTAAAGCTTCCTTCCGCCAAGTCTTCTAATGTGGATGTTGCTTGCTTGTGACGCAACAAACTCTTAGGTGACATGATAATCAGCGGACGACGCATTGGACGAATCGCTTGACGACGGATGATGTGGAAGATTTGCGACGGTGTTGTTGGAACACAAACTTGAATATTGTATTCCGCACACAATTGCATAAAGCGCTCTAAACGAGCTGAAGAATGCTCAGGGCCTTGACCTTCGTAACCATGTGGCAACAACATAGTCAGACCACATAGACGGCCCCACTTATGCTCACCACTAGTAATAAATTGGTCAATTACCACTTGGGCACCATTGGCGAAATCACCAAATTGCGCTTCCCAGATCACCAGACCTTTTGGTGAAGTGGTTGAATAACCATATTCAAACGCCAATACCGCTTCTTCAGAAAGGTAAGAGTCATATAAATCAAGGGTAGGTTGATCAGCTGACAAGTTTTTCAACGGTACGTATGCACTACCGTCTTTTTGGTTATGAATAACCGCATGACGATGTGAGAAAGTACCACGACCAGAATCCTGACCTGTAATACGAATTGGGTAGCCTTGCTCAAGTAGAGTCGCAAAAGCTAACGTTTCCGCATAACCCCAGTTGAGCGGTAATGCTCCAGCGGTCATTTTATCACGGTCTTGGTAGATTTTAGCTACCTGACGCTGTACTACAATACCATCTGGTACATGTGTCAATTTCTTAGCAACTTCCTGAAGATCAGCTAATGAATAGCTGGTATCTCCGGCATCCGTCCACTCAACACCTAGATAAGGTTTCCAGTCGACGAACGAACCCGTTTGAGACTCAAGCACCAAACTCTTAGCAACGTGACGGCCGTTATCAAGATCTTCACGGTTTTCATTAACCATTTGATCTGACACACCTTGATCAACGATGCCTTGGGCAATCAAACGATCTGAGTATAAGGTACGAGTAGTCTTAAGTTTACTAATGATGCTGTACATCAATGGCTGAGTACCAGATGGCTCATCTGTCTCGTTGTGTCCACGACGGCGGTAACACACCATGTCGATAACCACATCACGACCGAACTCATAACGGTAGTCGAGGGCTAACTGAGTCACAAACAACACAGCTTCTGGGTCATCACCATTAACGTGGAAAATCGGCGCTTGAATCATCTTAGCAACATCAGTTGCGTATTCAGTAGAACGCGAATCTTCTTGACGGTTAGTCGTAAAACCAACCTGGTTGTTAATAACGATATGAACCGTACCACCGGTGCGGTAGGCGCGAGTTTGAGACATCTGGAATGTCTCCATCACAACACCTTGACCAGCAAAAGCGGCATCACCGTGAATAGAGATAGGGACAACAGTCTTACCTGTTGTGTCTTCACGGCGGTCTTGACGAGCTCGTACAGAGCCTTCGACCACTGGCGATACAATTTCCAAGTGAGACGGATTAAACGCCAACGCAATGTGAACTTCGCCACCGGCTGTCATCACATTTGAAGAGAAACCTTGGTGATATTTAACATCACCAGAGGTGTTAACAAGCTTCTTGCCTTCAAACTCGTCGAACAAGTCTTTCGGGTTTTTACCTAAGGTATTAACCAAAACGTTCAAACGACCACGGTGAGCCATGCCAATCACAACTTCTTTCGCGCCTAATGCGCCAGATCGTTGGATAAGTTCATTCACCATAGGGATTAAGCTTTCAGCACCTTCAAGACCAAAACGCTTAGCACCTGGGTAACGGCTCGCTAGGTATTTCTCTAGGCCTTCAGCAGCGGTTAAACGCTCAAGTAGGTTTTGACGTGTTTCTTTGGAGAATTCTGGATGTGAGCGAACGGATTCGACTCGTTGCTGAAGCCAGGCTTTTTCCTGAGTATCAACAATGTGCATGAACTCATAACCTATGCTGCTGCAATACGTTTTTTCAAGTTCTGCAATCAGCTCACTTAGCTTCATGGTTTCTTTGTTGAAGAACAAAGCAGCTGTATTAAAGCTGGTATCCATGTCAGCACCGGTTAACTGATGATAACTGATGTCTAGATCTGCGACTTTTTCTCGCTTCTGTAATCCTAGCGGGTCTAGTGAAGAATGTTGATGACCACGAACGCGGTAAGCATCAATCAATTGTAAAACACTAATTTGCTTCTGCTCATGATCAGAACTTACCGCTGGACCTGAAGATGCAGGCATAGCACGGAACTTGTTCTTACCAATTTGCAAAAACTGCTCTTGGATTACGGAATGAGGTAGATCTGTTGATTGCGCTTCGCTTACGCGTGGCAATTGGTCAAAACATTTACGCCACTCTTCCGATACAGAGTTCGGATCGACTAGGTAGCTTTCAAACATCCCCTCTACATATTCCAAGTTTCCACCGGAAAAGTGAGAAGTGCTCCATAGCAACTCCATTAAACTTTCGTGCATTCTCGATCACCCTTATGTTCGAGCCAGCTACCGGAGTCCCCGGTATCAACCAAAATTTTCACCGATTGAAAGATCAGGCCCGTAAGGCTGTTAAAGCCTCGATTTTTTTATTTACTTGCTACCACTTCGCCCTGTTGCGTTTAATACCAAATTACTGAAAGCACTCCATAAAACATAAAGCACTCTATTTCCTTAAATCAGAACCAGCAATTTCTCTAAGTACATCCATGCTCGCAAAGGTCGAATTTTAAATTCTTTGTATTGCATTTCCTACTATCAAAAAAGGAAAAATGCAAAAAAGGCGGTATTGAAAAAGCTCAAACCGCCATTTTTTTGTGACTAATAAATAATAACGTTAGCCACACTGAGCATTAGGTTGCTCTTTGTAACAACATAGTACGAATACTACCAATCGCTTTCGTCGGGTTCAGCCCTTTAGGACAAACATTGACACAGTTCATGATACCGTGGCAACGGAACACACTGAAAGGATCGTCTAATTCGCTCAAACGTTCTTGCGTTGCGTTGTCACGGCTATCAGCCAAGAAACGGTACGCTTGCAACAAACCAGATGGTCCAACGAATTTATCTGGGTTCCACCAGAAAGAAGGACAAGCGGTTGAACAACAAGCACACAAGATACATTCATACAATCCGTCAAGCTTTTCACGCTCTTCAGGACTTTGCAAGCGCTCAATCGCAGGCGCTGGCGTATCATTGATCAAGTACGGACGAATTTTCTCGTACTGCTTGTAGAATTGGCCCATATCGACAACTAGGTCACGAACAACAGGCAAGCCTGGCAGTGGGCGCAAAATCAATTTGCCATTCTTCAAAGCTTCTGACACTGGCGTAATACAAGCCAAGCCGTTTTTACCAGACATATTCATACCATCGGAACCACACACACCTTCACGGCATGAACGACGGTAAGAAATAGTAGAGTCCTGAGCTTTAAGCAAGTTTAGAACATCCAACACCATCAGGTCTTTGCCAGCAGGAAGATCAATTTGATAATCCTGCATGTATGGCGCGTCGTCCACCTCTGGATTGTAACGATAAATACTAACTAACATACTGAATTACTCCTTAGTATGAACGAATCTTAGGTGGGAAAGCTTCCATTGTTTTCGGAGCAAAGTTCACATCACGCTTGGTAACGGACTTAGTCGCCGGATGGAATAATGAGTGCTTCAACCAGTTTTCGTCATCACGTTCAGTGAAATCGTTACGGGCGTGCGCACCACGGCTTTCTTTGCGGTATTCCGCAGGAATCGCTGTTGCTTCCGCAATTTCCAACAAGTTTTCAAGCTCTAGTGCTTCAATACGCGCAGTATTGAAGGCTTGACTCTTATCATCAAGATTCAAGTTTTCAACACGCTTACGGATAACATCTAGCTCTTTCAGGCCTTTCTGCATGGATTCGCCGTCGCGGAATACACCAAAGTAAAGTTGCATTACTTTTTGTAGCTCTGCACGTACTTCAGCAACATTCTCACCAGAGGTAGAAGCATTCAAACGATTCAGACGCGCCATCGCTTTATCGATATCTGTCTCATCTGCACTGAGGGAATCAAAACCTTCATCTAGAGATTTCTTAACCTGTAGACCCACAGCACGACCGAACACAACCAAATCTAGCAGTGAGTTACCGCCTAGACGGTTAGCACCGTGAACAGATACACAAGCCGCTTCACCACAAGCATATAAACCATCAATTACTTCATCTTCGCCATTTGCGTTTTGCTTCAGCGCTTGACCACCAACGTTCGTTGGAATACCACCCATCATATAGTGACAAGTTGGTACGACAGGAATAGGTTCTTTTACTGGGTCAACGTGAGCAAAGGTACGAGACAACTCAAGAATACCTGGCAGACGTTTATTCAGCGTTTCTTCACCTAGGTGATCCAATTTTAGTAATACGTGATCGCCTTCTGGACCACAACCACGACCTTCAAGGATTTCAAGGATCATAGAACGTGCTACCACGTCACGACCTGCAAGGTCTTTAGCGTTTGGCGCATAACGCTCCATGAAACGCTCGCCGTCTTTATTGATCAGGTAACCACCTTCACCACGACAACCTTCTGTTACAAGCGTACCTGCACCGTAAATACCGGTTGGGTGGAACTGCCACATTTCCATATCTTGCATTGGGTAGCCAGCACGCAATGCCATGGCAACACCATCACCAGTATTAATGTGAGCGTTAGTCGTTGATTGGTAAATACGACCCGCACCACCTGTTGCAACAACCGTTGCTTTGGCTTTCAGGTAGACGGTTTCGCCTGTTTCAATACAAATTGCAATAACACCAACCACAGCATCTTCACTATTTTTCACAAGATCTGTTGCGTACCACTCATTGAAGAAAGTCGTACCACCTTTCAGGTTGGCTTGATAAAGCGTGTGCAATAACGCGTGACCAGTACGGTCTGCCGCAGCACAAGTACGAGCGGCCTGACCACCCTTACCAAAATCTTTAGACTGACCACCAAATGGGCGCTGATAAATACGACCTTGCTCTGTACGAGAGAATGGTAATCCCATGTGCTCAAGCTCAAACACCGCTTGCGGACCAACAGAACACATGTATTCGATTGCGTCTTGGTCACCAATGTAGTCCGACCCTTTTACGGTGTCGTACATGTGCCAGCGCCAATCGTCATTAGGATCATCACTGGCAATCGCACAAGTAATACCGCCTTGTGCAGAAACTGTGTGCGAACGTGTTGGAAACACTTTCGTTACACAAGCCGTGTTCAAACCCGATTCCGTTAACTGCAACGCCGCACGCATGCCCGCGCCGCCGCCGCCGATAACAATGGCATCAAAAGAGATAGTACGAATATTTGCCATTATTTATAGCCCCCAAAGAACCTGAATTCCCCAAACGACATAAACAAACATTGCAAAGCCGCATAGAGATTGAAAAAAGAAACGAATACCAGTTGGTTTAATGTAATCAGTAGAGATAGACCACAAACCGATCCATGAATGCACGCCGATAGACAACAACATCATCAAGCTAAATATACGCATCCAAGTAGTTTCGAACAAAGCACTCCACTGATCGTAAGTTAGATCAGGGTTTGAAACCAAATACCCAATAATAAAAATGGTGTACAAAGATAAGATTAATGCAGAAACACGCTGCATCATCCAATCATATAGACCAGAACGGCCAAAGCTCGTAATTTGAGTTACCATATCCACACTCCTGCTAACACAACAAGAACGCCTGCAATCACAAGGTTTGCTACGGCGGCTTTACGTCCACTGTCTAATTCTTCGAAATGCCCTAAATCCATAAACAAGTGCTTCACACCTGCTACAAAGTGGTACATCAATGCAGAAACAACGCCCCATATAACAAATTTCGCAAGAAAGTTATTTTGCAACACATCGGCCACTTGATCGAACCCTTCTTGAGACTCTAAGGAAAGATCGAATGCATAAAACAGAAACACTAACCCTACAAAAAGGATAATGCCGGTAATACGGTGAAGGATGGAAACAATTGCAGTGACGGGCATTGATATTGTTGATATATCAAGATTGACTGGTCTTTTTTTGTTCACGATTTATTTACACCATTTTATCAATTGAATGGTTAACCACGACCCAATACTAACCTGCACTTATTGATACGCAGCTTACGTAAAAAAGTGCACTTTAGGCCTACGTTGAAAATCCCATCGATTTGCAAACACATGACTAAAAAGTGACTCTCTTTTTAGTAAGTTCATGTCGACAAATCAATAAAATCATCGGGCGGCAATTATAAACCAGCAAAAATTGCGATGACAAATAGACTGAGCAGCAGGTTTTCAATGATCAGCATTCACCAAATGAATGTAACCATAAGCCGAAACAATAATGGTGCTAAATTACATAACCAACAACATAGGTGATAAAATAAAATCGTTTGTTTTCAATGGTTTAATATTATTTGCATTTTCTTTACCTGTCTTTACTTTTAGTTTTTTCGTTACTTTATTACAAAACCCTATTTGCTAGCACAATCCATACAAACCGAGCAAGATTGACTTTTATAGGGTAGAAACAGTATTTTTTCCGCACCTTTTAGATGAAGAGCGTCAATCTACGACTTAATTTATCTAAAACTTGTATTCGGAGGAGACCATAAATGGCCGATAAAAAAGCGCAACTTACAGTGGATGGGATGGATCAGACCATCGAACTTCCTGTTCTTTCAGGGACTCTTGGTACAGACGTAATCGACGTTCGTACATTAGGCTCTCAAGGTATATTCACCTACGATCCAGGTTTCATGTCTACGGGTTCTTGCGAATCCGCCATCACCTATATCGATGGTGAAGCAGGTGTTCTATTACATAGAGGCTATCCAATCGCTCAGCTTGCAGAGCACTCTGACTATTTAGAAACTTGTTACTTGTTGCTTTACGGAGAACTACCTAGCGCAACGGAAAAAGAAGAGTTTGTAAAAACAGTTGGTAAACACACCATGGTTAACCAATCGATGCACAAGTTCATCGAAGGTTTCCGTAATGATGCCCATCCTATGGCGATCATGTGTGGATTAGTGGGTGCACTGTCTGCTTTTTATCAAGACCACATGGACATCAACAACTCTAGGCACCGTGAAATTGCTGCGTTCCGTCTTATATCAAAAATGCCAACACTGGCGGCAACTTGTTACAAGTATTCTAAAGATCAACCCGTTATGTATCCACGTAACGACCTATCTTATGCAGAAAACTTCCTCTACATGATGTTCGCAACGCCTTGTGAAGATTACGTTGTGAACCCAGTTTTCGCGAAAGCCATGGACCGCATCTTTATCTTGCACGCTGACCACGAGCAAAACGCTTCAACATCAACTGTACGTCTAGCTGGCTCTTCTGGCGCCAACCCATTCGCTTGTATTGCGGCTGGCATCGCAACACTATGGGGCCCTGCTCACGGTGGTGCTAACGAAGCTGTATTGACCATGCTAGAAGAAATTGGTGATGAGTCGAACATTGATGAATTCATCGCTAAAGCGAAAGACAAGAACGATCCGTTCCGTCTAATGGGCTTTGGTCACCGTGTTTACAAAAACTTTGACCCTCGCGCCAAGGTTATGCGTGAAACTTGTGATCAAGTATTGGCAGAATTGGGTATGTCTAACGACCCGCTACTTAAAATCGCCAAGCGCCTTGAGCAAATCGCTCTAGAAGACCCTTACTTCGTACAGCGTAAGCTTTACCCGAACGTAGACTTCTACTCTGGCATCATCATGAAAGCGATTGGTATTCCAACTAGTATGTTTACCGTGATCTTTGCTATGTCACGTACCATTGGTTGGATCTCTCACTGGAACGAAATGATCAGTGGACCATACAAGATTGGCCGCCCTCGCCAACTTTACGTAGGTCAACCAGAGCGCGACTACCCAACTAAAGACTAGTTAGGCGCCTCCTGATAAAATTCAGGTGATAGAAAGACTCTAAATCCCCGCTCATTAGCGGGGATTTTTTTGCCAATAAGAAATGAGAGGAGTTCAAAAAAGTATTGAGGAATATAAGAAACATAACTGAAATGAGAGCATGACTTAAGAGGTCACGCCCTGTACTGAATTGAGGAAAATCTAACCCTCAAGAAAAGCTACTTTGATCTACCCCTCACTACTCATCTTCCTCTTCTTCCACGAGCTCTGTAATGGTTTTTGTACCACATTTAAGACAGTCACCTTCAATCCATAAGCGGCTTTCAGAGCTAAATTCTTGTGGATCTTTCATTCCCAGATCGATCTCTTGGCATTGGTTACACCAAGTTTGGGTCAAAAAATCTTGTTGCTCTTCTAATGAACGAGCATAAAAATCTCGACTAACTACTTTTTCTTCTGACATGTAACGTTTACTCCCCATTAAATTGAAAGTATTGAGTGTTTGGGCTTTCTTGTGTTGGTTCTGTTAACACTGGTGGCTGCGTCGGAACGAGTACTCGACTTAAGCCAATGGCGCTTAATAATTTATCCTTACCACCATCTACATCCACGCTAAACGCTACTTGGTTGGCTTTTACATGCTGCAATTGGACTTCACGCACCACCCCAACACTTTGCAAATAGGCCTGTACCTTGTCCATTTGCTTGAAATCTGAAACACCAAGCACTTCTAAAACAAAACGGGCACTGGACTCTCGACTACGCACTGCAGCATAACGATCTGACAAGGCTTTCGCTAGGTGACCCGCCCCAGTATCGAGCAGAGCGTTTAAATCATCTCCGGCAATGGAGAATCGCTGAGTATCACCACTCGGCAATAGCAATAACAAATCACCAGAAGCACTTTCCCCGAAACGACTCAACCTTAACGCCGCGACAACATCTGTTTGATAACGACGACTGGCTTGCTGAATACTGTCGGTAAAAAAACCCCAAATATCAGCCGCACTGATCTCACTTTGATCAACCGAGTCCATCAGTGGTGCGTAGACAGGCACACCTTTTCGCGTCATCGCCAGAGCAAATTCATTTAATTCGACAGAAGGAGCGTTCGCGCCAGAAACTTGTCGAGAAGCGCCGTCGTCATTTACTAACCACACTAAAACGGAAGGTCGGTTCTCTGCCCAGACAGGTAAATTATTTTGTGACAGAAAACCATCTATGGACTCTCGATAAAAAGTCACCATCACTTGTCTACCCGGCACCAAACCACTTTCTGTGGACAACAAGTCCGGCAAGGCCACTACCGAGTGTTGCGCCACCCAACTGGCGGCAGATTTTTGCGCTTGGACCAACAAATTGCCACGAATGGCTTGTTCATTTCCAGACACCTTGATCAAGACCTGCTTAACGGCCTGAGAGAAAGCTGAATTCAACATCGCCGATTCAGATTCTATCGCTGGCACCTTTATATCTGCTCGATATAGCCCCTGCACAGTTACCGCATTGGCAATCGAGCCACTCAAAACACAGACTAAAAATAAAAAAATACGAATTTTCATCACCCTTCCTTCGTTTATTTGCCTATTCTACTGTCTTAATCACAAAGAACCATAGCCCTAATGTGTCACTATGCTAAAATGCGTTTTTTTCTCGTACCATGATAAGGCATAGGCAATGACCAAGTCGGATAAAGCATCGATTAGTTATAAAGACGCAGGCGTTGATATTAACGCTGGCAACCAGCTTGTTGAACGTATTAAAGGCGTTAGCAAAAAAACCCGTCGCCCTGAAGTTTTAGGTGGACTAGGTGGCTTTGGCGCTTTAACTCGCTTACCAACAAAATACAAAAACCCAATTTTGGTTTCTGGCACCGACGGTGTGGGCACCAAACTGCGTTTGGCTATGGATCTTAACCAACACGACACCATAGGTATCGATCTTGTGGCTATGTGTGTAAACGATTTGATCGTTGCCGGTGCTGAACCACTACTTTTCCTAGACTACTACGCTACAGGCAAACTAGACATTGATGTCGCGGCAAACGTAGTAACGGGTATTGGTGAAGGTTGTCTGCAATCTGGCTGTGCACTGGTTGGCGGTGAAACCGCTGAAATGCCAGGCATGTATCACGATGGCGACTACGACCTAGCAGGTTTCTGTGTTGGTGTGGTAGAAGAAGAAAGCATCATTGACGGTACGAATGTAAAAGCTGGCGATACACTAATTGCCCTAGGCTCTTCTGGCCCTCACTCTAACGGCTACTCCTTGATCCGTAAAATTTTGGAAGTTAGCGAAGCTGACCTAAACCAAGAGATTGATGGTAAAGCGCTGAAAGACGCTTTGATGGAACCTACACGCATTTATGTGAAATCCATTCTTAAACTAATGGACACTATGCCTGTCAATGCGCTTGCCCACATTACAGGTGGAGGTTTGTTAGAAAACATTCCACGTGTATTGCCTGAAGATGCCGCAGCCTTTATCGATGCTAAGAGCTGGACTCGTCCTGCTGTTTTCGATTGGCTACAAGAGCAAGGCAATGTTGAACAAGAAGAAATGTACCGCGTACTGAACTGTGGTGTTGGTATGGTACTTTGCCTTGATAACGACAAGGCAGCAGAAGCGCTCTCTATCCTGAAGGAAGCAGGTGAAGAAGCTTGGATCATTGGTGATATCCGCCCACGTAACGGTGGAAAAGATGTTTTGATCTCGGACCTTGAGGCCCAGGCATGACATTTCCTATCGTTGTCTTAATTTCTGGCAGCGGCAGCAACTTGCAAGCTTTGATTGATCAAAGCTTGCAAGGCAATCTAAACGTTGAGATTTGCGCGGTTATAAGCAACAAAGCCGATGCATTTGGACTCCAACGTGCCCAGAAAGCAGGTATACCTACTCATACTCTTGATCACAAGAGTTTCGATAGCCGTGAAGCCTTTGATGAGCAGTTACAACTGATCATTGACCAGTACCAGCCAAAGCTGGTGGTCTTGGCTGGCTTCATGCGTATTCTCACTGAAACCTTTGCGCAACATTACGAAGGTAGAATGTTGAACATTCATCCATCTTTGCTGCCAAAGTATAAAGGTCTCAATACTCACCAAAGAGCGATTGATGCAGGTGAAAAAGAACATGGGGTATCTGTACACTTTGTCAGTGCTGAACTCGATGCTGGCGCTGTCATTTTACAAGCAAGTTGCCCTATAGAAAAAACAGAAACGGCCGATACCTTAGCAAGCAAGATACATTCTTACGAACACATCATTTACCCACTTGCGGTGAAATGGTTCAGCGAAGAAAGGCTTGCCTATAAAAACGGCATCGCAGTTTTAGATAATAAGATATTGGCTGAAAGTGGTGTGATGTATCATCCAGAGTTAATCTAGAACAGGAGAAAACATGGTCTCTCAAGCAATTAGGACGCTTTTTACCCCATTGGTATTAATGAGTTTTTCTGTGTTTTCTTTTTCTGCCGAAACTAACCAAGACAAAACAAGTTTTTTAGCGCCCTATTCTGCCACCTACAGTACTGTATGGAAAAAAGGCATTAGCCTTAAAGTGGAAGGCAAACAAACATTGAGCAAGAAGTCGGCTGATCTTTGGGAGTTCAAATTCACTGCCGATAACTTCATCGCTTCCCTTAATGAAACCTCCACCTTCCATGTCAAAGACCATCAAATCATTCCACGACACTACCACTATCAAAGCAAGGTATTCGGTAAAAAGAAGACAGCAGACCTCACGTTCGACTGGAAAAATAATCAAGTGCTTAATGACATTAAGGACAAGCCTTGGTACCTAAGTATCCCTCTGAATACCCTGGATAAATTGTCGATTCAACTACAAGTACGACAAGATCTGAAACAGGGCAAAAATGAGTTTGATTACAGCATTGCGGACGGTGGATACATTAAGAACTGGCGTTTTAAACGTGAGAAGCGTGAAACCATTTCAACCGCTTTAGGTAGAGTCTCAACTATCAAAATGACACGCATTGATAATCTTGAAAGCGGTAAGCGCACCTATTTCTGGTTCGCACCCAAATTTGATTACTTGTTAGTGAAACTTGAGCATAAGACTGACAGCGAATCCTATCGCTTAGATGTCGATAAAGTTAGCTATCCGTAAGGCTTGCTAAGCACTGTTGAGTATTAATATTTAACAATTCCGATTCATGTGGCCAGTCTACAGCTTGCGCTCCATAGACTTGATAAAACCCCATTACATTAAAACGATTTCCCTGCAAATATCTCTCTAAATCATTAATGGATGCCTTAGGGATTACCCCATGCAGGGGGTGATCACCACTCTCACTGCTCAGATAAACAATACAATCAGGTTGCTTTTGGGCAGACTCGAGTAGAACCTTAAACGCTTGAGGACTGATACAAGGGGTATCACAGGGGGATATGAGTAAATGAGAGCCCTGAGCCTCTTGCAAGCAAGAGAATATCCCCGAAAGTGGGCCTTTATTCTGGTGATCTTGATCACTGATCACTTTCACCCTGAAAACTTGGTAGGCCTCTAAGTGATCATTAGTATTAAAGCTTATGTCTTCCACGACTTGTTCCATGGCTTGATGGACATGCATCACCAAAGGCTGATCCGCCCAAATGAGCAGGCCTTTATTAACACCGCCCATTCTCTGACCTTTGCCGCCAGCTAAAATAGCACCTGTTATTGAAAAATCTGACATAGCACGACTACTGATTAGCCCCTAACCAAGACTTATCTCGCTTGAACCAGATTTCATCCGCCAACGCCAAACATTCATCGTGAGAAGCAATTCCTTGAATTAAGCCTGCGACAGATGCAATGGTCTGACGAACCGCTTGCTCACCGAATGGGTCAACTTGTTTACCGCTCCAATGATCGACTAAACGACTTAAGTCCATTTGATCTTTTAGTCGCTTGTGTTCTGTTTCGGCTTTTGGCCACCCTGTCCAACTGGCGACACCATTTTGCCATTTTCCTAATGTGACATCCCGCTCAGGGTTCACCTCGGCTTCGCCATTACCACCGCGGAACACCAACACTGAAGAGTCCTTTAACTGCTCGCACGCGGATAAATGCAGCATGTCGTAACCACGGTGGAACACTCCGTGAACACTGTGTGTTGCATTAAATGGATTCATCATACGCACCACGGTATTCACTGGAGAGCGTAACCCCAAGGTGTATTTCAAGTCCATCATACGACCGAGGGTATTATCTATGTCTGCCAGGGGCATAAAAGCAAAGTTATCTTTCTGCAAATGCTGCTTTGCTTGCTGCAAGTCATTGTCGACAGACAAACCAAGGGCAGTAATCGCTTCGTCCACATAGATACGGCCTTCGCCTTCAAAAGCGTGACCGTGCATAAATACTTTAATGCCACTGTTGGCCAGTGCTAACGCAGCCAATAAAAACCAAGGTAACTCATTACGCTTGCCCGCATAAGCTGGCCAATCGAGATCAATCGTAATATCTAGAGTTTCTTTTTGTCTCAAGAATTCACGGGTGGCTTTAGTAAAACCCACCGTTTCATAAACGGTTTCTTCACGAATGCGAATCAACATCCAAAACGCCCCTAACTGCTCGGGAGCAACCTGCCCCGTCAGCATTAACGACATAGCATGTTCGGCTTCTTCTACTGTTAAAGTACGCGCGCCCTTTTTTCCTCGCCCAAGGATTTTGACATATTGGGTAAAGGCTTTGCTCATGCTGACAACTCCGTAATCGTCGGGATAAAGTGTTTGAGTTCTGGGATACAAGAACCACAATTGGTGCCGCATTTCAGCGCATGGCCCAATGCTTCCACACTGGTGACGCCAGACTCTACGGCTTTGGTTATTTGTTTGCTGCCCACTTGATAACAAGAACAAACAATAGCGCCTTTGTCTTCAACACTGGCAGGTAAGCCCACCAGCAGCGCGATACGCTCAAGTTCTGTGACTTTGTCACCACTGGCCATTTTACTCACCAGCCAATCCGGAGAGGTTGTTTCTGGCTGCTGGTTCGAATACACCACGGCAACCAGCTTATCGTTTTCTAATGCGGCCAATCTTAGTTGACCTGTTAACGGATTGGTATATTCCAACCATTCCCAATGGGCACTCTCTTGACCTGCAACAAACATAGAGCGACAACTTGTCGTATTCTGCTGTTGTGACCAGGCTACCTGATAATAAAAGTCTACTTCGGAAGGCACTAGGCACCAGTATAAACAATCTAGCTGAGAAATGGGCCTAGTAGACATCACAAAACCGTAACTAACGTGTTGAAGAGCCTCTAATTTCACCCTGGCATGCTTAGATTCGGGCTGCCCCGACAAAGCATCAACCACTTGAGGCACTAAATTAGACACGACCGCAGCATTGGCAAATTGCTGGGTCCAGTGAATCGGCGCAAACACCGCACCAGGAGCGGTTCCTCTGCTCACTTTTGCCCTTAGCAGAGCTTCTCCTGAAGGTGCCGTGACTCGCACAAGGGATTGCTCCCTAATACCCAGCTCACGAGCATCTTTAGGGTGAATTTCAACATAAGGCTGATCCGTGTGCTTGGCTAAAGAGCCCGCATCCCCTGTTCGTGTCATAGTATGCCACTGATCACGAACTCGGCCTGTGTTTAACATAAAAGGCCATTCTTCATTGGTCGCTAACTTAGGTAACTCAGGCACTATTGGCACAAATTTAGCCTTACCATTTGGCGTAAAGAAACGGCCATCGGTAAACATGCGCTTAGTTCCTTGGGGCTGCCCTTTGGGGACAGGCCATTGCACAGGGCTTAGATCATCATATTCCTGTCGCGTCATGTCACTAAAATGGCCAATATCAAAGTCTCGCTTGCCGTTGTTTTCAAAAGCAGACAAGGCCGCATGTTCTACAAAGATATCTCGTGGGTGCTGATAATCAAATGCGGCTCCATAACCTAACTGCTTGGCGACGGCACAAATCGCCCACCAATCATGCTTTGCTTCACCGGGAGGCGCTAATAGCCCTCGTTGACGAGAGATACGACGTTCCGAGTTAGTCACTGTGCCATCTTTCTCACTCCAGCCTGTTGCTGGCAGCAAAATATCTGCAAAAGCCGTAGTATCCGTATGTTCCTTACAATCACTGACAATCACTAATTCACATTTTTCTAATGCACGTCGCACTTGCGCCGTATCGGGTAAACTCACCATAGGGTTGGTGGACATCACCCACAGCACTTTTACCTTACCCTCTTCCATCGCTTGGAATAAATCCACGGCTTTCAGGCCATTTTCCGTCGCCATGTTAGAGGCTTGCCAAAAACGTTGCACCAAGTCCTGAGCGCCGGGGGTAGCAAAATCCATATGAGCCGCCAATTGATTGGCTAAGCCACCCACTTCACGCCCGCCCATAGCATTCGGCTGACCAGTAATTGAAAATGGCCCCGCCCCTTCTTTGCCAATTCGGCCTGTCGCCAGATGGCAATTGATAATGGCATTACATTTATCCACCCCAGAGGATGACTGATTGACCCCTTGAGAATAAAAGCTGATTGTTTTGGCGTTATTGGTCCACCAATGACATAAGCAATTTAGATCTTCAACACGGATACCACAGAATTCAGCGGTACTTTTGGCACTTGGTGTGGAGACTTGCACCTGCGCCAAGGTGGCGGCAAAGTTGTCCGTATGGTTGTCAATAAAATCTTCATCCAGAATGCCAGCCTGTTCCGAGTGATTAAGAAGGTAGGAGAAAATCGCCCCATCACTACCTGGCTTAATGGCCAGATGAAGGTCCGCAATATCACAGGTCGCGGTTTCTCTTGGGTCAATGACCACAACTTTCATTTGCGGTCGGGCTTTTTTGGCGGCACTAATACGCTGATATAAGATTGGATGAGTCCAAGCCGCATTAGAACCCACCATAATCAGCAAGTCACACAGCTCTAAGTCTTCGTAATTACAAGGCACAGTATCGGAGCCAAATGCACGTTTATAACCTACCACGGCCGAGGCCATACACAAACGCGAATTGGTATCTACATTTGCCGTCCCGATGAAGCCCTTAGCAAGCTTATTGGCAACATAATAATCTTCTGTAAGAATTTGCCCAGAGAGGTAAAAACCGAACGCATCAGGGCCATGATCTTTCACAACC
This sequence comes from Marinomonas sp., assembly GCF_039940335.1. Taxonomy (GTDB): domain Bacteria; phylum Pseudomonadota; class Gammaproteobacteria; order Pseudomonadales; family Marinomonadaceae; genus Marinomonas. The sequence continues at coordinate 142,983 of NZ_JBDVGW010000012.1, forward strand.
TGGCGTATTTTATCGCCTATGGTTGCCACCGCATCGTCCCAAGAACAAACCTGTCCGTTCATCATCGGGCTCAGCAAGCGCCCTTGGGGGTTTAAGGTTTGTGCCAAACTACTGCCTTTCACGCAGAGACGACCAAAATTCGCAGGATGCTCTTTATCCCCAGACACAGGGGCAATGGCTGCATCCGGTGAACTTGGTAACGTTACCTTTACCCCACAGCCTACGCCACAATATGGACAGGTGGTTTTACCAGTGGTGATCGTCATAGCTACCTTCCTTAAAACGCAAAAAGCCCAATGAACTTTCCGTGGAAAGCTCATTGGGCTACGTTGCCAATTTAAAAATCTGTTTAAACACTCGGACCCACATTGATCCTGTGCAATATATCTATAAATAAGCAAAAAACAGACCAAACACCCTACTTATTTGAGATTTTTAAAACGCTTATTATTCAATATCTTAGCCTGAAATTAAAAAATACTGTTTACTCCTTGAAAAAAAACCAAAAAAAACGCCCTATGATAGGGCGTTGTAAAGTAGGAAATCTCTAGTATTCAACGTTATTTCATTGGGCAATGAAGACATCTTCCCCTTCAATCTTCACTGGCCAAGCGGGTGTCGTTACCTCTTCTTCTAAACACTTTCCCGACAACAATGAGTAGTGTTGCTTATACAAAGGGCTAGCAACGGCCCATTGACCTTGAAGATGAGTCACTAGCCCACGAGATAAAATATTCGCTTTGCCGATAGGGTCCCAATTTGCGATAGCGAAAACTTTCTGTTCCGCCTCCGGCACATAAAATACAGCGACTTGTTCACCATTCACCATGGCTGCAACACCCGCATCCACAATCAGATCACTTTTTTTACAGAGTAAATGCCATTGCATCTGCTTTCTCCTTAACCCGCTTTCGCGATCAATTGTTGTTTCTCAAGATCCGTAGCTGGACGGATTTGATCACGCTCTTGTACAAAGACAACATTGCTATCTTCCCCTTCGTAGTTGACGAATTGGCGGAAAGTTTTCAACGCCTCTTCGTCTTCTAAGGTGGTTTTCCATTCACATTGGAAAGTATCAACCACTAGCGCCATCTGAGCTTCAAGCTCGTCACAAAGACCCAGTTTGTCATCGATGACCACTTCTTTAAGGTAATCTAGACCACCTTCTAATCCGTCCATCCAAACGGAAGTACGCTGTAAACGGTCCGCGGTTTTGGTGTAGAACATCAAGACTCTATCTATGTACTTAACAAGGGTTTCATCGTCTAAGTCGGTGGCAAATAGATCACCGTGTCTAGGCTTCATACCGCCGTTACCACACACATACAGGTTCCAGCCACCTTCTGTTGCGATAACACCGATGTCTTTACTCTGTGCTTCTGCACACTCACGTGTACAACCCGATACGGCAAATTTTATTTTATGAGGGGAACGAAGACCTTTATAGCGATTCTCTAAATCAATTGCCATCCCCATACTGTCATTGACACCATAACGGCACCAGGTGCTGCCGACACAAGATTTCACGGTACGCAGAGACTTACCGTAGGCTTGTCCAGTTTCAAATCCTGCTTCAATGAGTTTTGCCCATATTTCCGGCAATTGAGGTAAAGTCGCACCAAATAAATCAATACGCTGACCACCCGTCACCTTAGTATAAAGGTTGTAATCTTTTGCGACCTGACCCAATACGATCAGTCGTTCTGGGGTAATTTCTCCGCCCGGAATACGAGGAACGATGGAGTATGTACCGTCTTTTTGCATATTCGCTAAGAAACGGTCATTGGTATCTTGCAGGCTGATGTGATCTTTTTTGAGCACATAGTCATTCCAAACACTCGCCAATATAGAACCCACTGCTGGTTTACAGATTTCACAGCCATGACCTTTACCGTGTTTGGCAAGCAGCTCTTTAAAGGTTTTAATACCTTCGATTTTAACCAGATTGTATAAATCTTGGCGGGTATAAGCGAAGTGTTCACAGATATCTGTACTGACCTCAACCCCTAGCGCTAATAATTCACTGTCGACAACCTTTTTAAGTAGAGCTGCACAACCGCCACAGCCCGTTGCAGCTTTGGTCACACCTTTCACATCACCCACTGACATAGCGCCATTACACACCGCCTCATTGATGTCTTGCTTAGTGACATTATGACAACTACAAATAGACGCCGTGGCAGGCAATGATTCCACGCCAAGCGCTGCTGGAGCACCGTCCATTGCAGGCAGAATTAACGACTGAGGCTGATCAGGCAGATCGATAGCGTTTAGATAATATTGCAACAAGGTATCGTAATAGCTGTTGTCACCCACCAAGACAGCACCCAGCAACTTACTGCCATCTTCAGACACCACCATCTTACGGTAACTTTGGCTAAGCTCGTCCTGATAAACAAACACCTTACAGCCTTGCGTCTGACCGTGGGCATCTCCTACTGAGCCGACATCACAACCGAGTAGTTTCAATTTTGTGCTCATGTCCGCCCCAGTAAAGGCAACACTAGAATCCTCTAATAAATGACCTGCCGCAGCTTTTGCCATGGTGTAACCCGGTGCCACAAGACCATAAATACGATTATTCCATAGGGCACACTCACCAATGGCATAAATATCTGCATCACTGGTTTGACACTGGTTATTGATGGTAATACCACCACGCTCACCCATTTCTAGACCAGATTGCTTTGCTAAAGCATCTTGAGGGCGAATACCAGCAGAAAACAGGATTAAATCGGTTTCTAAATGGCTACCATCAGCAAAATTCATGCGATGGAAAGCGGATTCACCATCAACGATCTCTTGTGTCGCTGTGTCTGTGTAGACTTTTACATCCAAGCCTTCGATCATACCTTTTAGAACGCTACCACCTTTTTCATCCAGCTGAACTGGCATTAGGCGAGGAGCAAATTCAACCACGCTGGTCTCAAGACCTAGGTTTTTAAGGGCGTTAGCGGCTTCCAAACCTAACAGACCACCACCAACCACTGTGCCTCGGGTTACTTGCTTAGCACAATCACGAATGGCATCGAGATCTTCTAGGGTACGGTAGACAAAAGTATTGCCCCGTTGATGACCAGGAATTGGTGGGACGAAAGGATAAGAACCGGTTGCTAGCACTAGCTTGTCATAAGAAAGACTGTCACCCTTTTCCAGCAACAAAGTCTTATTATCACGATCAATAGCGGTCACCTGGCTATTAGTAAAGTACCGTACACCGTTATCATCGTAGAGGCTGCCGTCTGTCATGGCAAGATCCGCCGCGCCCTTACCCGTAAAGTATTCACTCAAATGGACTCGGTCGTAGGCTAAATGTGGCTCTTCACCGAACACACTAATGCTGTATCTTTCATGGCCACCTTGAGCAATCAATTGCTCAACAAAATGGTGTCCGACCATGCCATTTCCCACAACAACAATATGTGGTTTTACACTGGATAAAGGAGTGGTAGTAGTCATCGTCTGTTCCCCTGCTTTTAATAGGCCAATTAGGCTAGCAACGTCTAGAACAGCTTGATTCAGGCTATTTTTGGTCGGCAGTACGCTTCACCAAAGACCAGTAAATCAAGCATGTCAGAGACATTGGTCTTATTTTGAATAAGCTGGAAATACCAGCTACCATCGGCGACGTTGCCATAAAGAATTGCGCCTACCAGTAAGCCCTCGTTGACTACTAGTTTGCGGTAATGATGCCCTGCTAAATCTTTGAAGTATAAGCAGTGATCATTTTGAGTTGCTTGTATCTTTCCGACCGAGAATAAATCCACACCGGAAACTTTCAGTTTAGTTGGCGTCGGCTCTATGCAAAATGCCGCTTCATTACCCACTAATACTGATATAAGTACGTTAATTTGTGTCCAAATAGGCGCCACTAACCCAAAAGTTTGTTGCTCAAATTCGCAACACTCTCCCAGAGCGTAGACATCCTCTTGGGAGGTTTTCATTTGGGCATCAACTAAAATGGCTTGCTGACAGTGCAAGCCAGATTTTTTAGCCAGTGTTACTTCCGGTGTAATTCCCGCTGCCATGATAACAAGATCGGTTTTTAACGATTCACCACTTGCCAATTGGCAATGGCTCACCAAACCCTGTGGATCTTGTGTCAGTGCAACCGGAGATTCCCCCAAGCGAAACACTACGCCCATTTTCTCTAGTTTAACCTGCAAAAGTTGTGCCGATTCTTCATCTAGCTGTCGATTTAATAACCAGCCGCTACGGTGAAATAAGGTTACTTGATGACCACGTTTCACCAAGCCGACTGCGGCCTCTAAGCCCAATAGCCCACCACCGATCACACTAATGGCTTTGGCGCCTTGTAAATTCGACATCCGGTCGACATCTTGCCAACTACGAAAGCCCATAACATTACTTGCATCCACCCCAGCGATAGGAAGTAACCGTGCTCTTGAGCCTGTTGCCAACACTAATTTATCGTAATTAAGCGTCTTGCCACTTTCTAAAACGATGCACTTTGCTTCTGCATCTATGCCTATTGCTGGATCACCAGCCATAATTTGGGCACCATTTGCGAGCATCTGGCGGGTATCGACCAAGGCCATTTGCTCGTCATCAATCTCTTTGGCCAGCAAGGATGACAACATAATTCGGTTGTAGCCCACTCTTGGCTCTTCACCAATCAGCGTTACGGTGAAGCTTGTCCCATGCTGCGCCAGAAGATCGCTTGCTAGCTTACTACCAGCCATCCCTCCGCCAACAATCACTAGGTGCTGTTTCCCCGTAAAACTCTTCATGCCTTTACCTTAAGCGCTTTCTAGGGACGAACCCGATTGAGGTTTTGAGGCTTTAACAGGCTTAGCAATCGGCTCGACCTTACGCTGTTTTTCGTACAAGAAACGCAGAACTTGGGCACGGTAATCCACATATTTAGGGTCATTAGCAAGCGCTAGGCGATCACGTGGACGCTCTAGGTCGACATGCAAAATTTCCCCTACTGTCGCCGCTGGACCATTGGTCATCATGACAATACGATCTGACAATAAAACAGCTTCGTCGACATCATGGGTAATCATGATAACTGTGTTGTTAAGGTCTTTTTGGATTTCCATCAAGGAATCTTGTAAATGCGCTCTGGTTAATGCATCAAGAGCACCGAACGGTTCATCCATTAGCAACACACTTGGCTCCATGGCCAATGCTCTGGCAATACCAACACGCTGTTTCATGCCACCGGATATTTCATCAGGACGTTTATCCGCAGCATGGGACATGTGCACAAGCTCAAGATTGTGCAAGATCCATTCATGCATTTCTTTTTTCGACTTGGTCTTCTTAAATACTTGTTTAACGGCCAATTCAACATTTTGGTAAGCCGTCAACCAAGGCAATAAGGAGTGGTTCTGAAACACTACGGCACGTTCTGGACCTGGGCCTCGAACTTCTTTACCGTCTAATAAAATACCGCCCTCAGTTGCATCGTAAATCCCTGCCACTATGTTCAAAACTGTGGATTTACCACAACCCGAATGGCCAATTAATGAAACAAATTCGCCTTTGGCTATTTTTAGATTCACACCATCTAAGGCTTTAAAAGGCCCCTTAGGCGTAGGGAACTCAATTGAAACTTTACTGATATCAAGATGTGTCGACATTATCTTCTCCTTAATTAACGTAACACTTGAGTTTTATCCCAAGACACAAAGCGTTGAATGACTAACATGGCTCGGTCTAACAAGAATCCGATAAAACCTATCATCAGCACGGCCACCATAATGCGACCCAGGGAATTTGAGCTACCGTTTTGAAACTCATCCCAAACAAACTTACCTAAGCCTGGGTTTTGTGCCAACATCTCAGCGGCGATCAATACCATCCACGCAATACCGAGCGATAAACGCAGACCGGTAAACATCAATGGGATAGCTGACGGAATAACAATCTTCATAACGTGTGTGAACCAGCTCAGGCGTAATACTTTCGAGACATTCAATAAGTCTTTCTCAATCGCAGCGACACCTACCGCAGTGTTGATCAGTGTCGGCCACATACAACATAAGGTTACGGTGAACATAGAGGTTAAGAATGACTTAGAAAACATAGGGTCATCACTCACATAAGTCGCACTCACCACCATGGTAACCAGCGGCAGCCAGGCCAGCGGTGAAACCGGTTTAAACACTTGAATGACTGGATTCAGCGCACTGTATACAGAACTATTAAGTCCGATCAATATGCCCACCGGTATGGCGATTAAGGTGGCTAAACCAAAGCCTGCCAATACTGTATAGAGGCTGGTAAAAATCTGATCAAAGAAGGTGGGTTTACCAGTATACTCTCTTAGCTTACCCACATAGCTTGGGTCCTTCGCTTGACGATCCGCTATGCGTTTTTCTTGGCGCTCGTAGAAACTGTCTTCTTTGACTCTCTCTCTTTGATGATCAGCGACCAAGCTACCCCATTGCTCATACACGACAACAGGCCCAGGAAACTCTCCTAAAGAAGTATGCACTCGGCTTGCACCCACTTGCCATAATAGGATAAAGGCCAAAATTCCAAACAGAGGAAACAATAGACTTTTTATTGATATCCCTGAGATCCAGTCTTTCACTGAGGTCGCCGACACGCTAGGTAGGTTCATTTTTTACTCTCTTCTTTTTTACAGTACGGCTTTACACAAAAACCAATAAATAGAGACCATATCGCTATGGTCTCTTATTCACGTTAGATTTGCTCATCGCCTTTCAAGCCGATTTTGAAGCTTTTTAGGTAATCATTAGGACGTTTACCATCGTAAGTCACACCATCGATGAAATCACTTTGCGGCGCTTTAAAGCCATCTTCTGTTGCAAAATCTGGGAATTCACTCGCCATCATCAAGCCATCTTCTACCAAAGATTCAGCTGCTTGCGCATAGATGTCTGGACGGTACACTTCTTTCGCCGTTTTCATGTACCAATCATCAGATTTTGGCTCAGAAATTTGTCCCCAACGACGCATTTGCGTTAAGTACCAGATCGCATCACTGTAGTATGGGTAGGTAGCGTTATGACGGAAGAATACGTTGAAATCAGGAATATCTCGCTTATCACCTTTTTCGTATTCGAAAGTACCCGTCATACTGTTGGCAATAACATCGTAGTCAGCCCCCACATAGTCACTGCGAGATAGAATCTCCACAGCTTCTGGACGGTTAGCATTGTCATTTTCATCCAACCATTTGGCTGCACGAATCATGGCTTTAACCACACGAATATGGGTAATTGGGTTTTCTTCTGCCCAATCACTGCTCACACCAAAGACTTTCTCTGGGTTGTTTTTCCAGATTTCGTAATCCGTGATAACTGGAACACCGATGCCTTTAAATACAGCTTGCTGGTTCCAAGGTTCGCCTACGCAGTAACCAGAAATCGTTCCAGCTTCCATGGTCGCAGGCATTTGTGGTGGTGGGGTAACGGACAGGAAAGCATCCGCATTCAGCTGACCACTGGTGTCACCTTTATGTGGTGCGTAGTAGCCAGGGTGAATCCCCCCAGCGGCTAACCAGTAACGTAGCTCATAGTTGTGAGTCGACACCGGGAACACCATGCCCATGTTGAACGGTTTACCTTCTGCTTTATAACCCTCTACAACAGGTTTCAACGCGCTGGCACTGATTGGGTGAACTGGCTTGCCATCAGGTCCGTTTGGAATATTTTTCTTCATCTCGTCCCAAACGTCGTTTGAAACGGTAATACCATTACCATTCAAGTCCATACTGAATGCGGTAATAATGTGGGCTTTTGTTCCGTAGCCTATGGTTGCACCCAATGGCTGTCCTGCCAACATGTGCGCACCGTCCAACTGTCCATCGATCACCCGGTCTAGCAAAACCTTCCAGTTTGCTTGAGCTTCCAAGGTGACATACAAGCCTTCATCCTCAAAGTAGCCTTTCTCGTAAGCAATCGCGAGAGGCGCCATATCGGTCAACTTAATGAAGCCAAATTTCAACTCTTCTTTTTCTGCGTAGTCTAGTTCAGCATGAGCCAAACCCGTCATCAGTGCACTTCCCACTAGGAGAGAGGCTCCTAACACACGACTAGTAAGTGACCATTTTGATAAAGGTATAACAGCTTGCAATTTCATGGTTAAGCTCCGCATCAAACAATAAAAACAAAAAAAGGCGCATGCGACATACATCTTGTGTATTCGCAGGCGCCTTTGCCACATCGTCATTCCAGCAATGGAATGGAAATTTAGTTGGTAAAGCAGACGATCATTGCCTACTTTACTCAATGTTTATTCTCACAGAACAATAAAAGCATTATGTGTGCCAAAAAAACCAAGTGCATGTTTTATAAAGGTTTTTATAAAACATGTGCGCTATAGAAATTTTATAGCGCACAGATTCGCCCTATAACATGGCGACCCGTGCACGATAATGCACCCTAAAAGACAAATCCTTTTTGGATCCCCTGCTCATGCAAAGACACCTCGCCTTTTGCCACTGAATCAAGCCACTTACTCTCTTGCTCCTTACTTAGTAGGGAACTTTTTGTCTCAGGAACCGGCAGTCCCAACGCTTCAAAATATAAGTCCTGACGATACACTTGATTAACAAATTCATTTAATGATGACATGTTGCCAAGTTGCTGCCAGCGATACATTTGCCCCATGATCCACAAGGCATAGTTAGGTAAAGGGCGGTTTATATCATTACCTGAAAAACGTTGGTAAGCCTCCATCGGCCAGTCAAACTGACCTTTTGGCTTGATACTATCAAAACCGTAAACCAACTGCTCTACGGTACAATTAAGGTATTCTGAACGGCTTAAGATATTAAGAAGTTCAGTTTGATTCGCCCCATCATCTACCCAAGTGCAAGCAGCATTTAGCGCCCGTATCATTGCTAAATGTTGTTGTGGCTGAGCATCCACCCATTTGGAATTTACCCCAAAAACTTTTTCTGGTGTACTCCCCCAAATCTCATAACCAGTCACTAACATGTGGCCAACGCCTTGCTCTACCGCCAAACTGTTCCATGGCTCACCTACACAATAACCATCAATCTCACCTTGCTTCAGGTAATCGATCATTTGCGTAGGAGGACAAACAATGATTTGCACGTCACGGTCCGAATCAATACCAGCACTGTGAAGCCAGTCACGCAGCTGATAGTTATGGGAAGAGTATGGGTAGACCATGGCAAATCTAAGGGGTGCTTTCTCAGTACCCCGTGCAGCGATGTATTGCTTAAGGGCTTGACCATTGCGAATTTCATTTGGGTCATCGGCGATGTCTGCCAAGGACTCATACAGATGGTTACCTATGGTGATGCCATTACCATTATGACTTACGATAAAGCTGGTCTGGATAGGAGATTTTACCGTACCCGCTCCGAGACTTGCTGCAATGGGTAGTGAAGCTAACATGTGAGCACCATCCAGCAAATTAAACGCTACCTTATCGCGAATGCTTGCCCAAGAAGCCTCTTTGGATAGCACCACATCGACGCCTTCTCGCTCATAAAAGCCTTTTTCTTTGGCGATCACGAAAGGTGCACAATCAATTAGTGGAATAAAGCCTATGCGAACTTGATAATCGGTATTCTGATCTTTTTCATCATTAAACATTTTTATTGTCCCCTCCCATCAACTCCATGACCGAAATAATGTTACGAGCGACATCCGTCATTCGTTGACTGCGATCCATTGCCAGCTTTCTTAAAGCTTGGTAGGCCGCAGGCTCGTCACAGCCTTGATGCTTCATAATCAAGCCCTTAGCCTTCTCAATGAGTTTACGATCCTCCAATTGACTTTTGACGGATTCAAGCTCGGATCGCAATGCTTGGAACTCTCTAAAGCGAGCAATCGCAACCTGCAACAGAGCTTTCACACTGCCACTTTGTACACCATCAACCACATAAGCACTAACCCCTGCTCGAATAGCGGCCTCAACATGGTGAGAGTCATCTTCTTCAGCAAACATTACAATTGGACGAGGGTTGTCTTTGGTAAGACGCGACATATTTTCCAACATGTCACGATCAGGGGACTCGATGTCAATGATCACCATATCTGGCTGAGACTCATTAACAGCTTGGGTAAGGTTTCGCGCAGAGGCCAAGCGTTTAATAACACGGTAACCATTATCGCGCATCGCTTGCTCAACAATCGCTGCTCTGGCGGGTTCATTATCCACCAGCATTACGGTCAATTCATTTTCTGCCTGTACAGACATACTACATTCTCTTGAAGCAAAGTATCATCAAGAGAAATGCAACAAATGCGCCACAAACAAGCAAATTTAAAAAACAAGGAAATAAAGATAAAGACAATAATATCAATAGGTTATCAATCGGCACTAGATAACCTATTAGTTAAGGGAGGGATTCGCCCTGAGAAAGGGCAACAACAAAACCCAAAAAAAACCAAATTAGTGCACTTTATGAGACTTTTGCACCAACATTGCCAAAGACAATCTATCTTTTGCAGAGGTTTTCTTAAAGATAGCCGTCAAGTGAGCCTTTACTGTACGTTCAGTAACATTCAAATCATTGGCTATTTGCTTATTAGAGAGACCCTGGGCAACTAAGTGCGCCACTTTATTCTCACGCTCAGACAATCCATCAAGCTCAACATCACGCTCTTGCGTCTCTAAGACAGCAGCAGTCTGTTGGATAAGTTTTTCAATAAAAACTTTACCGCCCCAGATCTCCCCAGAGTCAATGACATTTAGCACTAACTCGAGCTGCTGTCGACCAATGAACGGCTGACATTGGCCATTAATGCCCACAGACAATAATCTTAGTGCCGCTTCTTGACTGGCTTTATTGGGAAACACAATCACCTTATTTTGAGGGTACTGGTTGTGTAAAATCACCACCTGTTCAACTTGCTCTGAAAAACTCTCATCTTCCAAATAGATGAAACAGTAAGCAAAATCTGCCGCTGCATTTTTTAATAACTGGTTGGTCTCAGATAGGTTTTTTGCACGCACCAACGTCATGTCAGAACGTGTCACTTGATTCCAATGATTCCATACCGCTTCATTTGTATTCCAACACAAAATTTTCAAAATCAATACGCCTATATCAAGCTTATAATTACAGTGTACCTAGAGTACTATTCTGTAGGTGTTAAAATTTGTTACAAATCAACACAATGTCATTATTCTTGTAAATTTATCGCTCACGTAATGCGTTCTGCTTTGCTTTCAAAATTGGCTTCAGCAAGTAATCCAGCAGCGTTTTCTTGCCGGTGATGACATCAACACTTGCTTGCATCCCTGGAATGATTGGCAAAGGAGCGTCCTGTGTTCCTAAATAGTTCTTATCTGTTCTAACACGAATAAGATAAAAGCTGTTACCTTCTTCATCAAGAATTGTATCAGCACTGATATTCTCAACACTTGCTTGCAAGCCACCAAAAATAGCAAAATCATAAGCTGTTAGTTTTACTACCGCGTTTAATCCCGGTTTAATAAAGCCTATATTCTCTGGGCGAACTTTTGCTTCGATCAGTAAGGAGTCCTCTAAAGGTACGATTTCAAGCAGATTCATACCTGGACGAATTACCCCGCCCACCGTATTAATCTGAATTTGCTTAACAATCCCTTTTACTGGTGAACGAACTTGGGTACGCGAGACCTTATCTTCTAACGATACGCTAGATTCTCGAATTTGGTCTAGTTTGCCACGCACATTGGTTAAATCTTCTTGTGATTCTGCGCGGAATTTTGCTTCACTTTCTTTGAGTTTGTTTTGTGCTTCCTTTAAAGCCGACCTTGCTCTAGGAATTGCGAGTTGTGTCGCCTCTAGGTCGCCCTTAAGTTGGTTCACTTCACGCTCCAGCTGCAACAATTCAACTCGTGAAACTGCCCCTTGTTCAAAAGCGGGACGCGTTAAGTTTAACTCCTCTTGAGATAATTCAAAACTTTGTCTCAAGTTCGCTAACTTCGCTTCCTGTTCAACAATCTCTTGTTTCTTTTGCTCTAGTTGTTGTTGAAATACCAGTTGATTGGTTTCCAAGGACTCTAAGCGGTTATTGTAAAGATCCATTTCACGGCCAACCACATCTGGATATAAAGCGCGAATCTCAGCATCAAATACAGGCTCGTCACCAGTTGATTCGGCCTGTAAACGAGAAGCCCGAACTCGCAAACTTATCGATTCAGCTTGCTGTTCGCGCAACGAAGACAAGGCCTCTGTGTTTTCAATGGTCATCAAGAGCTGGCCACGTTCAACCGTTTGACCAACTTGGGTGTTGATTTCTTTTAGGATGCCACCTTCCAGGTTTTGAATTTCTTGCACTTGGCTAGACGGAATCACCGTACCATCGCCCACAGTTACTTCATCTAAGGACGCATAATTGGCCCATACTAAGCCTGAGACAACAAATAGGAAAATTGCCCATAAAATGATACGTCCGCCGCGAGGAGATTTAAGCATTAAGGCGGCGTTACGATCGTTTAAAAAGTCCAGATCATTTTGTGATGTTTTGTCACTCATATTAACTAACCTTCAACTTACCTTGACGGAGTGCTTCATGTACATGAGCCTTAGGACCATCAGCTATAAGACGTCCATTATCCATTACAATAATTCGATCAACCATATCCAGCATCGAAGCCTTATGGGTAATAAGAATTAAGGTTTTGTCTTTAACTGCATCCATCAGTCGACGCTTCATTCGAGATTCCGTCGTGTTGTCCATTGAGGCTGTCGGCTCATCAAGAATAAGTATTGGTGGATCAAATAATAGCGCCCTCGCTATCGCAATACTCTGACGCTGACCACCAGACAACTGCATACCTCGCTCGCCCACAATACTGTCTAATCCACTGGGTTTACGGTTGGCAAATTCCGCCACACCAGAAAGCTCTGCAGCGCGAAGAATGGCCTCATCCTCCATGTAAGGCACACCCATCACAATATTGTCTTTAATCGAGCCATAAAAAAGACTCACATCTTGCGACACGGTACCCACATTACGCCGTAGATCTGTTGGGTTAACTTGCCTCAAGTCAACACTATCAATGCGCATGGCACCACTCGTTGGCGTATAAAGCCCTGTCATCAACTTACCTAAAGTCGATTTACCTGAGCCGATACGACCAATAATGGCAACCTTTTCACCCTTCGTTATATTGATATTAATGGCCGAAATAGCTTCTTGTTCTTGCTCAGGGTAAGAGAAATTAACGTTCTCAAATTGAAAATCACCGTTAAATTTAGGACGGTGAACAAACTTCACATCATCTGGTTTTTCAACGGGTGAAGACATGATTTCGTTTAGGGAGCTGAATGCCGATTTTGCTTGGTTATAACGTGTCGCTAAACTAGCAACCTGCCCCATAGGGCCCAAAGCACGACCTGTCAACATAACTGCCGCAATCAAGGCCCCCATACTCATAGTACCTTCAGCGATTTGATAAACTCCGACAATTACAATAATCACTGTGGTTAATTGTTGGGCAACCATGGCAAAAGATGAACAAGACTGAGACAGCTGGCGAGTTTTAACTCCCCAATCCGCAATATTACCGACCGCATTTTCCCACTGTTTCTGAAGTACGCCTTCTGCATTATTAAGCTTTACGCTCTCTGCGTTATACAAACTTTCGATCAAAACCGCATTTTTTTGCGACGCCGTTTTTTGACTTTCCTCGATCGATTTACGCAGTGGGATCTGAATAATCAAGCTATAGGCAATAATCAGGAAGATAGTAACAATAGGTATGTAACCTACAGGCCCGCCAATCAACCAAATCACACCGACAATCAGAAACATGAAAGGAATATCTACCAAGGTGGTAATCGAAGCGGAAGTGATAAAGTCACGAATACTTTCGAACTCTTGCAGGTTTTTCGCAAAGGCCCCTACAGATTTAGGGCGAGCAGCCATGGTGATGTTACTGACTTTAGAGAAGATTGCAGCAGATACCAAGATGTCAGATTTTTTCCCTGCGATATCAATAAAATAGGATCGTAAACTGCGTAACAGGAAGTCAAACAAGTAAACAACCACCGCACCAATTGCCAAGACCCAAAGAGTATCAAAGGCACTATTGGGCACCACACGGTCATAAACGTTCATCACAAATAAAGGGCTTGCAACCGCAAAAATGTTAATCAATAAAGAGGCGACAAACACATCACGGTAAATACGCCAAGAACGGGTGACAGTTCCCCAAAACCAGTGGCCTTTTTTCTTTTGTTCATCGTCTTTTTGTTCTGAACGTTTGTCGAATTGATAAATAGGCTTAACAAAGAAGCAGTAACCTTTGTAATTTTGTTGAAGTTTTTCTAGCGGGAGATAAACCTCCCCTTCGCCTGATTCTGGACGGAAGATTTTGGCGATGCCCTGTTTATGGTCAACTTCAAGAAGCACGCAAGCTTGCTGGTCTTCTAACAACAAGACCGTTGGAAGGATCATGTCAGGGATTTTCTTTATAGGACGCTTCACTAAACGTGAGCTAATACCGATTCGTTTTGCCGCGCGCTGGAACAGCTCAGGGGTCATGTCATTATCGGTAATTGGCAACCCGGCCGCAATGGCATCTGCAGTGTAAGGGTTATGGAAAAATTTACTGAGCAATACCAAACAATCTAATAATGGATTGGGATATTCTAAAGAGGTTGCGGCGACTTTCCATTGAGATTTTTCGGTTTTTGCGACAGGAGCTTCAATAGAGTCTTCCGCTTCAACGTTATAATCATTAAACTCATCTGATGCTTGAGCATCTTTGATCTGTGTTGAAGAATGTTTATCTGAAATACCAGAGTCAGACATACTCTTATTTCTCCCTTTTACAAAAAACCAAATAAGTTTATGAACTTATACTGCGATGACTCTAGCCTAGGATAATGTTTATTAAGTAAGATGGGAAGACAAGGCAACAAGACTATACAATTAATTTCAAGCTACAAATCAACACATAAAGGAAACCATCATGCTTTACGCAAAGGTAAACGAAACAGGCGATATACTGGACGTAGCTACAGTGCAGACAGATGAATACGCTATACTAGTATCCCCTGATGATCCTATTGTAGCCTTGATTCTAGAAGATAAATTAAATAGTCACAGTGCCAGCACGCAGCAAATGCTGACTAGCTCTGACAGCGAAATGATGAGGGTTCTAGAGGATTTAGTGGAATTACTGGTGGAAAAACGCATCATTCAATTTACTGAGCTTCCTTTACCCGCTCAGAAAAAACTGCTTAGTCGTAAATGGGTTCGTGGGGTTCACAGTGGCCAAGAAGAAAGTTTACTAGCTGAGGACAGTTTCGGCACTAAAGGCGACAGCTTAATTTAATTAAGCTTCGCCTTTAGTAATTTTTATAAGTAAATAATTTTCACTTATTTACATTTCTTCCGCCCTTCCAGAGACATAGCCTTGCCCACCAGCCAGATCAAAACGCTCAAGGGTTTTAAGCTGTTTCTCGTTCTCTATTCCTGTTGCGATCACACTAATATTTAGGCTATTAAACATCTTACATAGCGTGTGCATAAAGAAGGCTTCCGACTCTTTACCGGTCACCATCCGGGTGTAGGAAGAATCAATTTTCACATAGTCAGGCATCAAGGTTTGCAGATAATCAAAGGCGGAGAATTGCTTACCCACATTGTCAATGCCAAATTTCACTTCTTGTTTCTTCAATATGTGCACTAAACCTAATGCTTGCTCTTCAGTTGCCAAGATAGTTTGCTCAGAGGCCTCGAAGGCTAATTTAGATTTAACCTTGTTATCTAGCTTCAACAAGCGATTTTCCAACCACTTAGAGAAAGATGGCTTCACCAAGGCACAAGCGGATAAGTTAATTGCCAATGGTGCTTTTGCCTTACCCTCTTCAATAAATTTAATTACTGTCTCTATGATTACCTGATCAACCCTGTCTCCAAGATCAAACTGCTCAGCTAAACTAATAAAGTAACCTGCATGATAGCTTTTACCATGGAACAGTACGCTTGTGTAAACCTCTTCATGGAGTGCTTCCATGGAGTCATCCAGATTAAACACCTTTTGTTTACGCAGACGGAAGGTTCGATGCTCAATCGCATACTCCAAAACGTCTTTCCAAGCCATGCGCCCAATCGATACCTCTTGGCTGGTTTTTAAATCGTAAACTTCGACTTCGTTTGGCCCTATGGCTTTTGCTGCGCGTAAGGCTGTATCCGCTTGCGCCATAGCATTGGAGCGCTGTACTTCGTTGTCTATGGTCACTGCACCTATGTTAGCAACATAGTGAGAATAACTAATACGTGCCAAATTAAGTTCTAACAACTCTTCCATTAACTCAGTCACAGCAGTATGCAATTGATCATAATCGACGTTCGGCACTAAGATCACAAAGTCAGCACCAGATAAACGAGCCAATGTGGCAGCGGACGACAGTTCATTGACTTTTTTCGATAAAATTTCTGCTGCAGCCTGGATGAACATATCCGCCGCTTCATAACCACGTTCATTGTTTAACTTAGCCAAGTCAGCAAGACTCACCAACACCAGACCATCGACACCACGGAAACGATCGCCAAAGTGCGCCTTAACCTGGCTATCAAAAAAATGACGATTACCTAAACCACTTACAGAGTCTTTAAACGCTTTTGCCTGTAACCATTTAGCAGTTTCTACTTCTGAAGCAAATTCTTTTTCGAGTTTTTCTGCCATGCGGTTCATGGACAGAACCACAGATTTCAGCTCACGAGTTTTTGGGATGCTAGCCATCTTAACAAAGCGGCGTTGCTGAATGGCCTCCGCTTGTTTCTCAAGCTCAACAAGGGGTCTGAACAGTAAACGAAGTGCAAACGCACCAAGCACGCAAGTAATCACGCCAATACATAAGAACCAAACCAATAAGTCTCGAGTAGCCAACCAGAGCTGCTGATACCCATAACCCGCACTACCAGTTACGTAAACTTGACCTAACTCACTCCAACCATTCGAAATAATGGCATTAGCTTCTGGCACATCAAAATCGATGGCACTAATAAACCAGCTTGGCACGCCCTCTATATGCATCACATTAGAACGGGTGATGTCTTGCTCTGTATCGTAAACGTGTACCCTTACTTTGGAGAAGTAGCCACCATCAAACACCGCATTAATATTACTTTCAACGGCGGCATAATCTTCAAGGGCCATAAAATCTGAAACCGACATACTAAGGGACGTCGCAGTATCTTGCGTCGTTGATTGCAATTGCCCAATCAGATACCCCTTAGTTGTATTGAAGTTTATGCCCATAACAACAACCAACATCAATGTGAAAATCATCACAATTGTCATCATTAATTGGCGAAACAGTGTCATCCCAATTCTCCTACTTAGTAAACGTATCAAGGCGACTATTTAAGTCAGTCCACAGGCTCAATCGAGATGAACCACCTACCAAAACACCACGTCCTTTTTCTTTCGACAACCACAGGTTTTCTGCATTAAATGAGTAGATCGGCAGCAAATCACGACGTTTGATTGCTGGCTTTAATTCTTTATCCAAATTATCTAACAAAACCGGTACTGAGGTTGGCTTATGATAATAAGCCAGAACCATATGGTGTTGATTTAACCTTAGCGCTTTAACGTATACCAATCGTAGCTGGGAGTCCGGCACCCCAAGCTCACGCAAAGTGAAGTATTTCGCAATGGTGAAATCTTCACAATCCCCAGACTGCAAACCAAGAAACTCAATGGGAGTAGCCCAGTAATCCTCTTGCCCCCAAAGGTCAATATCATCCTCAAAACCCATCTGGTTGAAAAATTTATTGACCACGGTAAGCTTATCCACAACAGATAAGGACTGGGATTCGTCGATAAGGCGACGCCAAGCTAAAATGCGTTTCTCTGCATTGGGCTCATATTTCAAACCAGCTTGATAGGCTATGTCTTTGTATTTTTGTGAGACATCCGCCCACAACCATTTCTGGGGAGTTAACCCGACTATGATGATTAAGCCCAGTAAGACTTTGAAGACTGCCTTACTGGCTAACACGGAAAGCTGACTAGCCTTTTTTATTAGCAGTGCTTTCATTAAAAGCTGTCTGTTGTTCAGTGCTCGCAGGCGTTTGATACTTTTCTTTCCATTCTTGGTATGGTTCCCCATACACTTTTTCTCTGGCTTGATCGTAATCCATATCCTGACCTAATGCATTGGCTTCCGCCATATACCATTTACTTAAACAGTTGCGACAAAAACCTGCTAGGTTCATCAAATCTATATTCTGAACGGATTTATTGTCATCCAAATGTTTCAGTAAACGGCGCAGTACTGCCGCTTCAATTTCGATGTCTTTACTCATAGGACTGGGTTCCTTATTTTTGACGGTGATGCAAAGGCTGATGTCGCCACTGCCATGTTTGAGCAGAGGTCATAAAATTTCGCAACGCTTGCATATCATCACCAGTAACTTGCTCAACAATATAAGCACAGGCCTCTAATGTCGACAGTGCATTTGTATCTGGCGACTTACGAATGACATATTCTGACTCTGGGGGACAGGCAAAGTTCCACGCCTGCAAAGATTGTAAAGACTCATGAGACCAGTAACACTTTTTCGCTTTTCGCCAGGTGGCATCCAATAAAATGACCCCGTCAATTGTTGACATAACGGAAGCCGATTGCATCTCTACTGCCTGAGCCTCTTGAGTAGGAAAGATTAATCGCCAGCGCTGAACATCAATAGATCGGATGAAGGTCGCAATGGCGTCACCATCATGAGCGTTCAAACACCGCACGGAAGGCAAAGCTAATTTTAATAGATTTACCGTATTCTTGGCATGTTCGGCTTCTTTAGGGTCTTGCAACACAACAACTTGTAAAGAAGTAGCCAGTGAAGGCAGCCAAGGACACACGCATTGGGTGGCCAGATAGCCACAACCACAACACGTCTTCCGAGCAGACATTTAAGTGACTATCCTAACTTTTTTAGATAAGCTTTGACGACGTTGTCCCAACCAAGATCTAAAGCTTCAATGGTTAACGCATGCCCGATAGAGACCTCTTTGATCAAGCCTGTTTCGCATAAAGCTTCAACATTTTGTAAATCTAAATCATGGCCTGCATTCACTTCTAAGCCGACATCTAAAGCCGCCTGAGCCGCACCATGATATTGCGCCAGTAACTCAGGCAATGCATCGGTACCATGAGCGTTCGCATAAGCTTCTGTGTACAACTCTACTCGATCAGCACCAATTTCTTTGGCCATGGCCATGTTATCGGCATCTGGGTCCATAAACAAAACCACACGTATGCCTTGCGCTTTGAGTTTATCGATCACCGGACGTAAGGCATCCTGATCTCGAAAAAGATTCCAACCGTGATCGGAGGTCAGCTGATTTGGATCATCAGGAACTAACGTACACT
Source organism: Marinomonas sp. (assembly GCF_039940335.1). Classification (GTDB taxonomy): domain Bacteria; phylum Pseudomonadota; class Gammaproteobacteria; order Pseudomonadales; family Marinomonadaceae; genus Marinomonas. Next base: position 162,283 of record NZ_JBDVGW010000012.1, read on the forward strand.
GGTGAGGTTGAACTTCTAATACAACATTCATAAAGCCTTCATCAGGAAAGCCTTCAATGTTTAATTCAGCTGTTGGGTATTGCTTAAGTAAAGCTTTTAAGTCATGGCAGTCTTGATAGGTCGCATGACGCTGATCTGGGCGAGGGTGAATAGTGATGCCAAAAGCCCCTAATGATAGGGTTCTTTGCGCCATGGTGACCATGTTCGGATAGTCTCTTCCTCGAGAATTTCGAAGTAAACCAATTTTATTTAAATTCACGCTTAAGTGTGTCATTCACCATCTCTCGATCATTAGTTTTGCGCATTATAAGTCAAAGCTCACCATTCCAGAACCCAAAGAACAGAAGTTATTCTCCATCGCAGAACCATGATCAAATAGCTTATGGTAAACTGGAGACTGTTTTCAGGAGCCTAGCATGCAGTACGAAGATTTTTCCTCTATTTTCGCCAGAGCGGCCTTGCGCCATGGAGGCGAAGAAAACCTTGAAGCCAAATTAGCCCAACCGCTAACAGACAAAGAACTATATCAACTTGGGGATGACAGATGGCTCGCAGCCTTTTCCCAAAAAATCTTCCAATCAGGTATTAATTGGCAAGTCGTACGTAACAAATGGCCAGGATTTGAAGATATCTTCTTCGCATTTGATATCGAAAAGATGCTTTTGATGAGCGATGAAATGTGGGAGGCCAAAGCCAAAGACCCCCGTATTATTCGCAACTATGGGAAAGTCATGACCATACGTGAGAATGCCTTAATGATTAGTGACTGTCAGGTACAACAGACAAGCTTTGCTAACTTCATAGCGCAATGGCCTGTTCATGACATTACGGGTCTATGGCGCTATTTAAAACAGCACGGTAAGCGCTTAGGTGGCAACACAGGCCCCTATACATTAAGAGCGATGGGCAAGGACACCTTTCTACTAACCAAAGACGTCGAAGGTTATCTTCGCCATAACGAGATTATCACCACTGGCCGAGACACCCAAAGCGCCCTGAGCGCAGCCCAGCAAGCTTTTAACCACTGGCATGAGCAATCAGGCATGCCCTACTGCGCTATTAGCCAATGCATCGCTCTGAGCGTGAATTAACACCAAGCTAACACCATTATTTAAATCAATAGGAGACCCTATGGCCGATCTTCGTATCGACATTATTTCAGACCTTGTATGCCCTTGGAGCTATTTAGGCTACACCCGCCTCCAACAGGCCATAGAGCAATTAGGGGACGACTATCGCATTGACATTCGCTGGCAGCCTTTTGAGTTACATCCGGACATGCCACTAGCAGGCGCTGATAGAGATATTTATTTAACAGAAAAGTTTGGCAGTGCTGAGAAACTTAATGAAGTAACCCACGCTCTGCAACAGGTTGGAGTTGAAGCCGGTATTACCTTTAATTTTTCAGAGAAAGACAGGATGCCCAATACCATACTGGCCCACCAGTTCGTATTAGCGGCAGGTAAGGTTGGCCTCGCGACACCTTTCGTACTTGCTTTGTATCAAGCCTACTTTACCCAAGGGCAGGACATTGGACTAAAGCAAGTTCTGATAGACACAGCAAAAAGCATTGGTTTACAAGACTCTGATATTGACTATGCTCTGAGTGAGAAAGCCGCCACATTAACTAAGAAGAAGCTTAGTCATTTACGTAGCTTAGATATAGAGTCCGCTCCGACTTACGTGATCAATGATAAATACATGATCCATGGTGCCCACGACCCAGAGTCCTTTCTCAAAGTATTGACTGATCTTGCCAAGAAAGCCTAACGAAAGATGACTTGGTATCGCACTTTTTCAGCTGATTAAGCTTGCGGTACCAAGACCATCAAAAAAACTATTAAAAAGGAGAAATAGATAATATTTTAATTGTTGATAATCATTAACATTAAAAATAGAATCGCATTATTAGAATACTGGTGAGAGTGATTTTCATTTATGTACGTTTGTCTTTGTAATGGTGTTACCGATAAAGAGATAAAAGCATCGATAAAAGAAGGTGCTACCACCATGCGTGCCCTTTACAAAGAGCACAACATTGGTAGCCAGTGCGGGAAATGCTGTCAATGCGCGAAAAGCATCTTGAACGATGAGCTTATACAAATTGCAGAAGCTCAAGTCCAAATACAAGTCGCCTAACTTCTTACATTTGCGATTGTAAGTAGTTCTCCAAACCAGATTTTTTGATCAATTGCTGCTGAGTCTCCAACCAATCAATCTGTTCTTCTTGTTCATTCAGAATTTTTTCTAGCGCATCACGACTCATAAAGTCGAGTTTACTTTCGCACAAATCAATCGCAGCTTTTAACGTTCCTACTGTATCTAATTCAAACGCTAAGTTAGCTTCAATCATTTCTTCGCTGGTTTCGCCAATGCGTAAACGGCCAAGATCTTGCAGATTCGGTAAACCTTCTAAAAACAACACACGCTCAATCAAACGATCAGCATTCTTCATTTTTTGAATGGAGGTTTTATAGTCTGCTTTGTCGAGTGCACTAAAGCCGAAATCTTTGAACATGCGAGCATGTAAGAAGTATTGGTTAATACCGACTAATTCGTTTGCCAAAACCTTGTTCAAACTGGCAACAACTTCGCGATCACCTTTCATATCAACTCCCTAGTTACCCATTTGTGACTGATAGTAATTTTGCATGCCGATTTTTTCCATTAGACCTAGCTGTTGCTCTAACCAGTAAACGTGATCTTCTTCGGTATCGAACAATAGCTTCTCTAGTGTCTCACGGGTTTGGTAATCACCCTCTTCTTCACAAATCGCAATCACTTCACGAACACAGGTTACTACTTCCAACTCTAGGGTCAGATCATTCTTCATCATAGAATGTACATCATCACCAATCATAAGATCGCGACGCTTAGTCATGCACGGTTTTCCTTCCAAGAAAAGAATGCGTTTGATCAACCAATCACAATGCTGAGTCTCTTCTTCCATTTCGTGATTAAGACGCTCATACAGTTTGTTCAGCCCCATATCGTCATACATACGAGAATGGATAAAGTATTGGTCAATGGCTGCCAATTCGTTTTCTAGCAAGCTGTTTAGGCTGTCTATTACTTTTTTGCTACCTTTCATATTTCTTCCTCTTGGTCAGAAAATTTATGAGCTTAATCAACTAAGCTCATAAGCTATGGTGACTCTTTACTCTAAAAACAACTTACAAAAGCCATTTTTAGCACTAAAATAAATCTTGGCTACTGCGAGTTACATCGTTACCCGCCGCTTTCCCTTCGCCTACTTTAACCTCAAGACTGTCAATGCGCTGAAAACCTCGGGGTAATTTTAGACCACGACGACCACGCTCACCAAAATAGGCCGCTAGGTCTTTTTCCATGAAGGAAACAAAGCGCTTACCGGCATAGGCCAACAGTAGATCTTCTGGCTGTATACAGGCCATAGCAACGATCAGTTCTTCGCGTAACTCAGCACGGGCACTCGGAATACTGAGCATTTTATTCCCTTTGCCTTTTGCCATCTTGGGTAAGGAGGCAACATCAAATGCCAGCATACGGCCTTCATTAGACACTACAACAACTCGTCCAGACGATGGGTTATCAACCAGTACAGGCGCTAACACTTGTGCCCCCTTAGGCAAGGTCAAAGTAGCTTTACCGGCTTTGTTTTTAGCATACAAATCTTTCAGCTGTGACACAAAGCCATAACCAGCATCACTGGCTAACAAATAATGACTGTCTTCAGCATCCAAAACGGCGCAAACAATCGTGGCGTCTTTTTCTAGGGTGATACGACCGGTAATGGGCTCACCTTGGCCTCGTGCAGAAGGTAGTGTATGAGCTTTAATAGAGTAAGTACGACCATTAGAGGCGACCAGTACGAGGGTCTGATTAGAGCGCCCTTTCGCACTGACTAAGAACTCATCACCAGATTTGTAATTCAATCCCTCAACGTCGATATCATGACCTTTCGCCGCTCTTATCCAACCTTGCTTAGAAATCACTACAGTAATCGGGTCATTAGACAACAAGTCTTCTTCACTGAACGCTTGCGCTTCTTTTCTTTCAACAATTGGGGTTCTGCGCTCATCGCCGAAGCTGTCTACCGCTTCTTGAATTTCATCACTGATTAGCTTTTTAAGCTTACGATCAGAAGACAACAAGCCCTCAAGCTTTTTACGTTCCGCTTCAAGCTCGTCCTGCTCGCCTTTGATACGCATTTCTTCGAGCTTGGCTAAGTGACGTAATTTCAGCTCTAGAATGGACTCAGCTTGCACGTCTGTCAGCCCAAATCGAGACATCAGCTCCAACTTGGGTTTATCTTCAGTGCGAATGATGTCTATGACTTCATCGATGTTCAGGTAAGCGATCAACAGACCTTCAAGAATGTGTAGACGATGAAGCACTTTATCTAAACGGAATTGGAGGCGACGACGTACTACATCAATACGGAAGCGTAACCATTCTGACAAGAAATTTTGTAAAGGCTTAACTTGCGGTAAGCCATCCAAGCCAATCACATTCATGTTGACGCGATAGGATTTTTCTAAATCTGTGGTCGCAAACAAATGCGTCATTACAGCATCAATATCCACGCGATTCGACTTAGGAACAATCACCAAGCGAGTAGGGTTTTCATGGTCGGATTCATCTCGTAAATCCACCACCATTGGCAGTTTCTTGGCCTGCATTTGGGCGGCAATTTGCTCTAGAATCTTACTGCCTGAAACCTGATGCGGCAATTCGTTCACCACGATCTCACCTTCTTCCATCGTAAAGCGAGCTCGGGCTTTCACCTGACCTTTACCGGTTTCATACATCTTACGAAGGTCAACTTTGCTGGTGATGATTTCACCACCAGTGGGGAAATCAGGCCCTTGCACATAGCCTAATAATTCGTCTAAATCTGCTTTTGGATTATTCAACAAATGAATGCAAGCTTGACCAATTTCTCTAAGGTTATGAGGCGGGATATCTGTCGCCATGCCCACGGCAATACCCGTGGTGCCATTCAACAACAAATTCGGCAAACGTGAAGGTAAGACACTGGGCTCTTGTAACGTACCATCAAAATTTGGTACCCAATCAACTGTGCCTTGACTGACTTCTTTTAGTAGAACATCTGCATATTTAGATAAGCGAGATTCCGTATAACGCATCGCGGCAAAGGATTTTGGGTCGTCTGGTGCTCCCCAGTTACCTTGACCATCAACTAAAGGATAACGATAAGAGAAAGGCTGAGCCATTAACACCATGGCTTCATAACAGGCACTGTCACCATGAGGGTGGAATTTACCTAACACATCCCCGACGGTTCGAGCCGATTTTTTATATTTTGCCGTCGCCTTTAGACCCAGTTCGCTCATGGCATAGATGATGCGCCTTTGCACTGGCTTCAAACCATCCCCTATATGGGGTAAGGCTCGATCTAAAATCACGTACATGGAATAGTTAAGGTACGCTTTTTCCGTATAGTCTTTTAATGAAAGCGTCTCATTGGACTCAAAGTTTGCTAACTCACTCAAGGAGATTTCCTTCTACTATCGTTTATAAGGAATACTATTAAAAAATAATTTATAAGTCTGCACTATCGCACAAACCTTAACAATTAACAGGCTTAAAACAACGGCTAACGTAACACTAAGGCCGTAAGTATATGATCTTCCCAAACACCATCTATTTTGAGATAGCGCTCGGCAAAGCCTTCCTTCTTAAAATTCAGTCTTGCCAACACCGCCGCACTTTTTTCATTTCGTGGCATGTAGTTGGCTTGGATTCTATCTATGTTCTGTTGCTTATGCATGTAGTCTATGCCGGCACTCAAGGCTTGGGTAATGAGGCCTTTACCCTGCTCACCTTCTCGCAAACTGTAGCCTAGGCTGCAAGCACAAAATACCCCACGAATAATGTTCGAATAATTTGAATACGCCAGCATACGTGACTCATCCTCAGACAAAAGACAGAGGACAACAGCGTTTTCTTCTAAGAAATCACGGCGCATTTCCTGCACCCTCAGCTCGCATACCGACATCGAATAGTAAGCATCATTACGGGCAGGTTCCCAAGGCTTAAGAAACGCACGCTCCTCATTTACATAATCAAATAACAAAGAGGCTTGGGATTCTTCAAGTACTTTTAACACCCCATGAGGTGTCTTGATAGAAGGGAAGCGCGAGGCGTGTAAAGAACGATTGGCTTGGGTGAACTTCTGATCTGAACTGACTTCAAAAATTTTAAGAGAATAACTTTCAAACCAAAATTGTTGACCTAGGGATAAGGTTTTAATCTGCACACTATGATTCAGCCAGGCTTGCACATTTTCATAGCTCTGCCAGTAGATAATGCAAACATCTGTTTTCCCAGACACCCACTCGGAGTCAATAAACCCTGGTTGCTGCTCAGCAAGCGCCAATAACTTCTCCGTCATGATCCGATACAACAAATCGTTTATAAGCAGCTTGCTTGACAGCATGACCCCAAAATAGGTTTCTTCCAGCAGACCATTAGAGCTCGTCATAGTCATCCTTAATTTCACAAAACAAATGGCGACCTAAGCCGCCATTGCACAACACCTAAGACAAATAAGTGGAACCTTTCAGCACCTTGTCGTAAGTGGCAAGTAAACGCTCTTGCTCATCCTTGCCTAACGAACTGGCCGCTACTTTATCTTGGTAACGCTTAACAAGTTCGCCTTCGTTATAGCTCACATAGCGAAGGACATCCTGCACACTGTCACCCTTTAACACGTGATCAATGCGGAAGCCGTCTTCCGTTAAATACACATCCACAGAGGATGTGTCGCCAAATAAGTTGTGCAGATCCCCTAACGTTTCTTGATAAGCCCCGACCAAAAAGAAGCCCATTAAATAGTCCTCACCCTTTGGTGGCGGCGGCGGTAAAGGCAAAGAAGATTCAATACCTTGGCCATCAACATAATGGTACAGACAACCATCTGAGTCACAAGTAACGTCTTGTATTTTGCCACGGAAAGACGGCGCTTGTTCCAAGCCTTGCAAAGGCAATACCGGGAACAACTGATCTATCCCCCAAGCATCCGGCATAGATTGGAAAATAGACAAGTTTACAAACAGTTTTTCCGCTAAACGCTCGTTCAGCTCATCAATTACCGCTCGATGGCCACGGTTACGGTTGTCTAATTTCGGTAACAGGTTACGACACGCAGACAGAAAGAGGTTCTCCGCCTGAGCTCGTAACGCCAAATTCAAATGACCATGATTGTACAAGGCTAAGCTGTCGTTAAAGTCATCCAGCAAGTCATGGTAAATCTCTACCAATGAGCGGCTATCGTCTTCGTCATTGCTCTTCAGGCTTTGGTATGACGCCCATAGACGTTGAATTTCCAAAACACTGTCTTCTTCTGGTTGTTCAATTGGCAACAATTCAGCACCGTGGGAGAAAACATCCGCAATCATCATAGCGTGATGAGCGGTTACCGCACGACCGGATTCAGAGATTAAATTAGGATGAGGTAAATCGTACTGCTCACAGACATTATGGAAAGCAAAGACCACATTGTTAGCGTATTCGCCAATACTGTAGTTCGCTGAGTATGCGTTTTGACAACGAGTACCCTCGTAATCAACCCCTAGACCACCCCCTACATCTACCCACTTCACTTTCACGCCCATGTTATGCAGTTCAGAGTAATAACGAGCACACTCTTTTAAACTGTTTTGAATGTCGCGAATACGGGTAATTTGAGAGCCAAGATGGAAATGAATCAACTCCAAGCAATCTAATAGGTCCAATTCACGTAAACGGTCTACCGCACGCAGCAATTGAGACGTTGTTAAGCCAAACTTGGATTTCTCTCCACCACTGTTCCCCCAGTGGGTTGAACAAGTGGACGCTAAACGTATGCGAATACCAATACGTGGTTTCACTCCAATTTTTTCAGCTTCTTCTAGAATCCAGTCCAGCTCGTGAAGCTTCTCCACCACGATAAACACCTGATGCCCCATTTTTTCAGCCATTAGTGCCAGATGAATAAACTCACGATCTTTGTAACCATTACAAACAATAATACCATTTGGACTTTGGTGCATTGCCAAGACGGCCATTAGCTCTGGCTTACTACCCGCTTCTAAACCAACCGAGGCTGGGTTGCCAGGGTTACAACCTGCAATTTCTTCCACCACGCGACGCTGTTGGTTTACCTTAATAGGGTACACAATGGCGTAGTTAGCTTGATACTCGTAATGCTCGATCGCCTGCTGAAATGAGCTGGTAATTTTCTCAATACGTGAATGCAGGATATCAGGGAAGCGGACTAAGCAAGGGTATGGAATACCCTGTGCTTTTAAGACAGCCGATAACTCAGTTAGATCAACAGGGTTTTCTCTATCAGGCAAGGCGATGGTTTGGCCTTTATCATTAATTGAGAAAAAGCCACTGCTCCAGTGGCTAACATTATAAAGCTCTATCGAATCTTTTACAGACCAAGGCTTCATGGCATCTCCAAACGACAATAAACATAGGTTATTTAAAATAAAAAAAGCGGGGCCAAGAAGCTAATCTCAGCACCGCTTTAATATGCACAGATTAACAATTAAGACACTCGCTCTCCATGAGCTTGCTTATCTGCATGGTAAGACGAGCGAACTAAAGGTCCACACGCTGCATGTTTAAAGCCTAAATCCTTCGCTACTTGCTCATAACGCTCAAATTCCTCAGGCGGTACAAAACGCGCCATAGGGAAGTGATGCTTAGATGGCTGCAGATACTGCCCAATGGTCAGCATATCTACTCCGTGAGCACGTAAATCTTTTAACACTTCAACGATTTCTTCAAAGGTTTCACCCATACCAACCATCAAACCAGATTTTGTTGGTACATCAGGGCAACGCTCTTTGAAGTTTTTCAGCAAGTCTAAAGACCATTGATAATCAGAGCCTGGTCGCACCTGACGGTACAAGCGAGGAATTGATTCTAGGTTATGGTTAAAGACATCTGGTGGCGCAATTTGCAATGTATCTATTGCCACTTCCATACGCCCTCGAAAATCAGGTACTAGGGTCTCAATTTCGATATTTGGGCTTTGCTCACGAGTGTGGGTAATACAATCCACAAAATGCTGAGCACCACCATCACGTAAGTCATCACGGTCAACAGAGGTGATAACCACGTATTTAAGTTTCATATCACGGATAGCGGCGGCTAATTCTTTCGGTTCATCCGGACTTAACGCATTAGGACGACCGTGGGCCACATCACAGAAAGGGCAACGACGGGTACAAATTTCACCCATAATCATAAAGGTCGCAGTACCGTTACTAAAGCACTCCCCTAAATTTGGGCAGTTAGCTTCTTCACAGACAGAAGCGAGTTTATGCTCACGTAAGGTGCTCTTGATACGAGCAATTTCTGGAGAAGCAGGCATACGAACACGTAGCCAATCAGGCTTACGTGGAATTTCTTCCGTCGGTACGATTTTAATGGGAATACGCGCCATTTTATCGGCACCGCGAAGTTTTTCACCTTGGACAACGCGTTTGCGTTCTGTCGTCATTTTATTTCCACCCTTGTTGGATAGTCGGATGTTCGTATCCGAGTAGTTCAGCCAGCTGATTGGCCAACTGAATTTTAACATTTGATAAACTAACCGTATGGTTGCGCGCTTTCATATCAAGCATTTTTAACCCTTGATAACCACATGGGTTAATGCGATCGAAAGGCGATAGATCCATATCGACATTCAGTGCCAAACCGTGAAATGAGCAACCTCTACGGACACGTAGTCCGAGGGAAGCAATTTTTTGCTCGTCCACATAAACACCTGGTGCATCGGCTTTTGGGTAAGCGCTAATGTCATTACCCTGTAAGACATTCACCACCGAATTTTCGAGCACACTGACCAGATCTCGCACGCCGATACCTAAGCGCTTTAGATCGACCATGACATAGGCAACAAGCTGGCCGGGGCCATGATACGTGACCTGACCGCCACGGTCGACCTGAATCACTGGAATATCTCCCGGTGCGAGCAAATGCTCTTCCTTACCAGCTTGACCCTGGGTAAACAAAGACGGATGTTCCAACAGCCAGATTTCATCCGCATCTTGCTTATCGCGCTGCTGGGTAAAGTCTTTCATTTGTTCCCAAGTTTCTAGGTAGTCAATGACGCCTAGATCTCGGCAAATTAAAGTATTGACCATTACATAACCATCTTAACAGCACCGATTGACATAAGATCTTTATGCAAATCTGCTAGCTGCTGTTCACTGGTGGCAAGGATGCGAAAACTGTAGCTGATAAAACGTCCTTTACTAGAGCGATTGGTAGACACTTGCGATGTATCCATTTCAGGGGCGTGTTTCTTCATGCCCTCCAAAATACTCTCGTAGCTACCCGCCTCGTCTAGGGCGACAATTTTAATCACATAATTGTCGCAAGGAAATTCAATTTTAGGGGCATCTACCGTTTTTTCCGCTTGATCGCCATCTTTCGTAATCAGAGCCATTCTTGTACCACTTATCTAAGGTCTAAAATAAATTCATGAAAAACAGTTTGATCGTATCGAACAAACGCTTAAAGAAACCGCCTTCTTCAACTGGCTCAAGAGCAACAACCGTACGCTCCAACAGCACATTACCGTCCGCGGCAACAACTACTTTACCCAGTACATCACCAACGGCAATAGGTGCTTCGATTTCAGTGTTCATGTCTAATGTAGCGGCAACAGAGTCTGCTTGTTGACGTGGCATGGTCACCAAAACATCTTCAACAAAACCTACTTGAACTGTGTCTTGGCTACCACCCCAAACACGAGCGTTATTTAGTACTTGGCCAGCACTGTAAAGCTTGCGTGTTTCGTAATATCTAAAGCCATAATTCAACAGCTTTTGTGATTCAGCAGCACGAGCTTCATCAGAATTTGTGCCCATTACCACAGTAATAAGGCGCGTACCGTTACGGACCGCTGAAGCGGCTAAACAGTAGCCAGCTTCTTCTGTATGACCTGTTTTCAAACCATCAACGGTTTTATCTCGCCACAATAGCTTATTGCGGTTCGGCTGACGAATATCGTTGTAAGTGAAGCTTTTTTCCGAGTACATGGTGTAGTTCTCAGGAAATTGTAAAATAGTTGCTCGAGACAATATCGCCAAATCGTGAGCACTTGAGTAATGCTGTTCTGCTGGTAAACCGGTAGCATTCATGAAGTGACTGTTTTTCATGCCAAGTAACTGGGCATGTTGATTCATCAAGTCAGCAAAAGCAGATTCGCTTCCCGCTACATGCTCTGCGGCGGCAACGCTGGCGTCATTGCCCGATTGGATAATAATGCCTCGCATTAAATCTTCTAAACCCACTTTAGTGCCTTCACGAATAAACATACGTGAGCCACCCATACGCCAAGCTTTTTCACTCACGGTTACTTGGTCTGTCATCGCCAAGTTGCCACGAGCTAATTCATATTCGACTATGTAGGCCGTCATCAGTTTCGTTAAGCTAGCAGGTGGATAAGCTTGGTCTGCATTTTTCTCAACGAGGATATCACCTGTGTAAGCATCCATCAGGATATAGCTGCTTGCAGATAATTGCGGAGGCGCAGGTATTAGAGAAGGGGCAGCTAATAATGGAGTGCTAACAAAGCTTATTACTGCAGATAAAATAACCAGGAGTTTTTTCATACTCATAAATGCCGTCTATTAAAAAATGTAAGGGGATGATACTAGAGCATACTCTTAATCTCTAGCCCGAATAATGGTCAGTTTGCGATTAGAGCAACCCTGACAGGGCGGCCAAAACCTGCCTGTTCAAGTTTCGATTGCCAAAGCGTTAAGTCCGCAGCCTCTATATAGGGACCGACCAAGACTTTATAAAGGCCATCACTCTGATGATTTACCATAACCTTAATGTCGGCATCAAAAGCTTCGAACAAACGCGTCTTTAGACGCTCCGCTGAAGCCTCAGCACTAAACGCCCCCACCTGCAAATGACTAAATGCTGTATTTTCCACCACCTCTTGAGTTGGTACAGGTACGGCTACAGGGGTTGTAACTACTGGTGCGGGCGCCGATACAACCGGTGTAACAACCACTGGAGCGGCGACACTAGCAGGTTGATAGACTTCGTTTTGTGATGGGGTAATTGCCTCAATTCTTACCCGTGCCAAGCCTTTTTTGTGGTAATCCAAACGGGCTGCTGCCGCATAAGACAAGTCGATCAAGCGGTCGCCATGAAATGGCCCCCGGTCATTTGCTCGCACTATGACAGACCGACCATTATCAAGGTTTGTCACTTTCAGATAGGTGGGTAATGGCAAGGATTTATGGGCCGCTGAAAAAGCGTACATGTCATATATTTCCCCATTTGAGGTTTTATGACCGTGAAATTTTTTACCATACCAAGAGGCCGTGCCTTCTGCGGTATAACCTTTGGCTGAATCCATTACCCAATATTTCTTACCCCAAACTTCATAAGGGCTTTTATTACCACCTCGACTTTTCGGCTCCCATTTCGGGACCAAATCAGGAAGATGGTCTACTTTAATATCACCAGTAGGTGCATGATCCTGCAGGATGGTATAACGACCGCCCCCAGAAGCTTTGTCATAGTCAATGTCATCTTGCCCCAAGACGTGCTTGGTACTCATACACCCACTTAACAGCAAGCTGCTACCAGCAAGCAGTAATAGCGCTAATTTAGCCTTCATCATTATTCTTTATACTCTCAGCAAGCTGAAACACAGACATGGCGTATCGGCGGCTTGGGTTATAGTCCATCACGGTAAAGAAGTTTTCATAGGCAAGCCAATAACTCACCTCTTCTTCTGCGGTGCGTAATGCCAATAAACCGACTCTATCATCAATAAAAGGCGCACTCGGTAAAACATTAAGCTCTGCCCAGTAGGCAAAGCTGCCTGTTGGTGCTCGACCTTTATTGACTAAGCCTTCAACACGCTCAGGTTCAATGACTTGGGCGGTAGTAAAGGCCGGTTTATTGACCTGCCAACCGTGGTGTGTCAGGTAGTTTGCAATACTGCCAATGGCATCGGCAGGAGACCCCCACAAATCGATATCACCATTGCCATCGTAATCCACCGCCAGAGTTCGATAATTACTTGGCATAAATTGGGTCATTCCCATCGCCCCGCTATAAGAACCCTTAGTAGCACCGATCGGCCAACCTTTGTCTCTAGCAAGCAACAAATAACTGGTCAATTCACTTTGGAAGTAGCTTTTGCGTCTTGGGTAATCAAATGCCAAGGTCGTCAATGAGGTGAATACATCGCGGGAACCTGTAATGCGCCCATAGTAGGTTTCCACACCGATTAACGCGACGATAACACTGGGGTCTATACCAAATTCCTGCTGGGCTTTTTCTAACCAAACCGCCTGCTCTTTCGCGAAAGCCAAACCACCTTTAATACGATCCGAGGAAACAAAGCGCTTGCGGTATTCATAAAATGGGGTAATTTGTTCAGGCTGATTATCAGATTTCTCAATGACTTTAGGGCGTTGTTCAATTCGTGAAAACGCTGTTTCTAACATCGCTTTATCGAAGCCATGCTCTGTCACCATACGCTTAATGTAGACTTGTACTTCAGGGTTTGCTGCGTAGGAGTCTTCCAGACTGTCTGGCATATCCTCCAATAAACTATCACTTACCCCTGCGATGCCTTCTTGCTCTGCCTGTGTTTGCCCTTTTTGACTCACACCGGAACAAGCCGTTAATCCTAATGCTAGCAATATTCCCAATATCTGTTTCATCATCTCGCTCTCTTATGAGTCTGAATAGACATCAAAATGCCGAAAGTTGCCATAATCGTAATAATGGATGTGCCACCATAGCTTACCAGTGGCAAAGGCACCCCCACCACAGGCAAAATACCGGACACCATGCCGATATTAACAAATAAATAAACGAAGAAGGTCAAGGTTAAACTCCCCGCTAAAAGGCGGGCATAATTATCTTCCGCCATTGCAGAGATATACAGACCACGAGCAATCACCAGTAGATAAGCCAGCAAGAGTACGCCACACCCTACTAGACCAAATTCTTCGGCCAGCACAGCAATAATAAAGTCCGTGTGGCTTTCAGGAAGAAAATCCAATTGTGCCTGCGTGCCCTCTAGCCAACCTTTACCATACATTCCACCAGAGCCTATGGCGGTTTTAGACTGAATAATATTCCAACCAGAGCCCAGTGGATCACTTTCTGGGTTAAGAAAGGTCAACACACGTTGGCGCTGATAGTCGTGCATTACTTGCCATAAACTATAACCCGCTATTGGCGCTAATGCCGCCGCACCAATAATATAGCGCCACCCCAAACCTGCTAAGAATAAGGCAAAAATCCCTGAAACAGCCACCAGCAGTGACGTCCCTAAATCGGGCTGCTTCGCAATCATCAACACAGGTACAACAATAATGATCAGTACGATAGCAATTTGCTTTAAGCTTGGCGGCAGCTGTCTATCCGCAAAATACCAAGCCACCATCATGGGCATCACCACCTTCATTATCTCCGAAGGCTGGAAGCGCAAACCACCTGGCAGCGCTAGCCATCGCTGAGCCCCTTTTGCTCCCACCCCAAACAGTAAAACCCCTACCAGTAACAGAACTAGGCCAACAAAAAGTAAGGGAGAGGCGCGACGCATATACTTAGGCGGAAGCTGCGCTAAAACAACACATACTCCCATGCCGATGGCCAGTCGAAAAACTTGTCGCTCTACCGTCGCTATATCTTGGCCTGAAGCAGAATAAAGTACGAATAAGCCGCCTGTTATGAGTATTAATAACGAGCTTAGCAAGAGCACATCAATATGCACCAATTGCCAGAGTCGGGCATTGGTGAAAGAGATTATGCGTCGGTATAAGCTATCACTCATCAGACTTACCTTTTAAATAATCGTACTTTTCAGGGTATTCACCGCTTAAATAGGCGTCAAACAACTGCCGAGATAAATCCGCAGGTTTGGAGCTACTGCCACCATTTTCAAAGATGGCAAACACTGAAATTTTAGGTTTATCCGAAGGAGCAAAACCTATAAACAAAGCGTGATCATGAAGACGCTGGGCCAGTTTATCGGCCTCATATTCTTCATCTTCTTGCAGACTAAACACCTGACCTGTACCGGTTTTTCCGGCAATGGTGTAATCCGTGCCACGCAAGCGTCTGGCAGTACCTTTTGAATCGGTAATTACCTTACGCATGGCATTAACCATCTTTTCCCAGTTACGTTGATCTTTGAGCACCACCTGATGCATATCCCCTGTGCCGTCTTTAAACTGCATAGGCTCATCATTAATGCTCTGAGTCATACGAGGTCGATAGTAATGACCACGATTCGCAAGAATGGACGTTGCGGTGGCGACCTGCATAGGTGTGGACACCATAAAGCCTTGACCTATCCCCACATTGACAGAGTCTCCCGGATACCAAGGCTCTTTATACTTAGCTTTCTTCCATTCATTTGAGGGCAGCAAGCCCTTACTTTCCCCATGTAAGTCCAACAGTACACCTTGACCAAAGCCAAAACGTGTCAAGAAGTCATGAATCGGTGTAATACCCATTTTATTAGCCAGTTGGTAATAATAGGTATCCACCGACTCTATGATGGAGCGCTCTAGGTTAATCCAACCATGCCCTCCCCTTAGCCAATCGCGATAACGACGACCACCGGGATTAATTTGATAATACCCTTGGGCGTAATAACGCTCTGTCCATGAGGAGAAACCGTATTCAAGACCAGCCAAGGCCATAAAGGGCTTAATAGTAGAAGCGGGAGGGTAGCCACCACGTAGGGCACGGTTAAAAAGTGGTAACTGCTTCGAATCCCGTAACACAGAATAATCTTTTACTGAAATGCCACGCACAAATAAGTTTGGATCGAAACCTGGTTTTGACACCAGCGCCAAGATACCCCCTGTATCAGGGTCAATCGCAATGACGGACCCTCGATACTCTCCTAGGAGATCGTAAGCATACTGCTGTAAACGGGCATCAAGATACAGGTGTAAGTCCTTGCCTGGGGTGGGATTTTGCCTGTCCACTTCCGACATGATGCGGCCACGGGCATTTACTTCGACTGTGCTCAACCCTGTTTTGCCAAACAACACATCTTCGTAGTAGCCTTCGATGCCGGTTTTACCAATAAAAAGCGCCCCTTGGTAAGCGGTTTTATCGACCCGCTCTAGGTCTCTTTCGGTAATACGCCCCACATAACCAATAGCATGAGCAAAGGCCTCCCCATAAGGGTAATAACGAGTTAATTGTGCCTCAACTTGTACACCATCCAATTTATAAAGATCCACACTGACTCGCGCCCACTCTTCATCACTAAGCTGAGATTTTAAGGTAATGGATTGGTAAGGACGACGATACTCTTTACGCTTATTATCAAACTGCCGCCATTCCGCATCACTGATGTCGATAATGCCTGACAGAACGTCTTTTAGCTCAGTGAAGTCTTTTATTCGCTCAGGAATCACGGTCAAACTGTGGATAGGTCGGTTATCGGCGAGCACTAGACCATGCCGGTCATAGATTAAGCCTCGTGGGGGCTGCTCTGTGACCAACATAAGCCGGTTTTCGTTAGCTTTGGTCTGGTAAAGGTCGTATTCAAGAACTTGCAGATAAAACAGACGAGCAATGAGCACACCTACTAACAGCACTACCACAACAGCGGCCACAACGACTCGAAACTGAGTCAGTGACCGCTCTTGACGATAATTACGAAAGTTACGATGCCTAAGGCTCACAAGTGTTCCTTATCTGTGATACGGGTGATTGTTCATAAGCGTCCAAGCACGGTAGATCTGCTCAGCCAAAATGATACGTACCATAGGGTGTGGCAAGGTTAAGCGAGATAAAGACCAAGCTTGATCGGCTCGTGCCGTACATCTTGGGTCCAGTCCATCGGGGCCACCCACCAATAAGCTGACATTAAAGCCTTCCATGCGCCACTGCTCAGCTTGGTCGGCTAACTGTTCGGTGGACCACTCTTTGCCTAACACTTCCATGGCAATGACTTTATCGCCATCTGGGATAGCCTCTAACATGGCATCCCCTTCTTTTCGAATCGCTTTGGCAATGTCGGCATTCTTACCACGAGGCGCCATAGGAATTTCAATCAGCTCTAAACTGAAATCTTTTGGTAGGCGTTTGGCATAATCATCATAGCCCTGTGTTACCCACTTAGGCATTTTACTACCGACTGCAATTAAACGAACACGCATCTAGAGAACCTTATAAAACTTCAGGTTTAATGTCCCAAAACTTTTCTAAGTCGTAGAAAGCACGCGCTTCTTCCGTCATCACATGAACAACCACGTCATGAAGGTCGATCAAGATCCAGTCACTTGCGGTACCGCGCCCTTCTGCTCCTAGAGGTTGCAGACCATTTTGCTTAAGGTGCTCAACCACATTTTGTCCAAGGCCCTGTACGTGGCGTTTCGAAGTACCCGTACATATCACCATAAAGTCCATCATGTCAGTATGATTACTCACATTTAACACAGTGATCTTGTCACCTTTCACATCTTCTAGTGATTCGACAGCCAAGGCTAAAATTTGATCCGCTGTGAGGTTTGGTTGACTCATATTATTACGTTTTCCTATTGGTATAATTGATGTTTCTGTATATATGTTTGTACGGGCTCTGGTAATAAATACGCAATCGACGCTTGTTGGCGACATAAAGAGCGGATCAAACTAGAAGAAATCCCTAAAGGTGTTAGTGTTTCTAAGCAGACCAGACCTGAGGGCGCGCATTGTAACTCATGCGGCGAAGCGGCACGATAGTTTTCACAGAACTCGCTAAGCTCACTAATTAGGTCTGGCTCCCAACCGGGCCTTGAGACAACAAAGATATGGGCATACTTGATCAGTTCTTGCCAACCATGCCAAGTCGGTAAAGACAAAAAGCTGTCCATCCCTAACACCATCACTAAGGGCTCGGTTTCGCCTATCTCTTCCCTAATAGAACGCAAAGTATCTAGTGAGTAACTAGGACCTGTGCGTATTATTTCACGACGATCCACCGTTAATCGCTCATCACTAGACACCGCCATTTCCACCATGTCCAAGCGCTGCTGTGCAGACACACTGGGCTGACTCTTATGAACTGGCTGATAACACGGAATTAAACGTAGTTGGGCAAAACCATAACGATCGAGTATTTCTACCGCTGAACGTAAGTGACCATTATGGATAGGATCAAAGGTGCCCCCCATAATCGCCACGCCAGAGTTTTTTTTGTGATCCACAAGCGGCTTATGCAACTCAGTTGTCACGGGTATGACCATCCCCAAACACTATGTATTTTTGACTCGTCAAACCAATCAGGCCAACTGGACCGCGGGCATGAATTTTGTCGGTTGAGATACCGATCTCAGCCCCAAAACCATATTCAAAACCATCCGCAAATGAGGTGGATGCATTCACCATAACGGACGCAGAATCCACTTCCGTCATAAAGGCTCGGGTTTTGGTGTAGTTTTGCGACACAATAGCATCAGTATGATGAGAGCCATACTTATTAATATGGGCAATGGCTTCATCCATACTCGCAACAACTTTAATAGAAAGCTTTGGGGCATGATATTCTGTGTACCAGTCTTCTTCGGTGGCAGCGCCTATGCTATCGGCAAATTGCTGGACTTGGGTACAACCCACCAACGCCACACCTTTTTCTTCGAAGGC
Source organism: Marinomonas sp. (assembly GCF_039940335.1). Lineage (GTDB taxonomy): Bacteria > Pseudomonadota > Gammaproteobacteria > Pseudomonadales > Marinomonadaceae > Marinomonas. Next base: position 180,922 of record NZ_JBDVGW010000012.1, read on the forward strand.
GGCAATCAGCTTTGATATTTCTTGCTTATTAACATTTTGATGTATCAGTAAGGATTCCATGGCATTACATACACCATAACGTCGAGTTTTGGCATTTAAGGCAATTCTAAAGGCCTTTTCCATGTCAGCTTCGTCATCAATGTACACATGACAATTACCATCAAGGTGTTTAATAACAGGGACTTTGGCGTCACGGCTAATACGTTCAATCAACCCCTTACCACCGCGTGGCACGATCACATCAACATATTCAGGCATGCCAATCAACTTGCTCACCGCTTCTCTATCTGTGGTATTAAGCACCTGTACTGCATCACTCGGTAAGCCTGCTTTTTCCAAACCTTTACACACCGCTTGAGCGATAGCATGGTTGGAATGAAATGCCTCTGAACCACCACGTAAAATCGTGGCATTACCGGACTTAAGACAAAGACTGGCCGCATCAATAGTCACATTTGGGCGCGACTCATAAATAATACCAACCACACCTAACGGCACACGCATTTGACCGCGCTGAATGCCAGAAGGCAAAAACACCATATTGGAAATTTCACCAATTGGATCAGGTAAAGTGGCGACTTGTTTAAGTCCTTCAATCATGCCATCGATACGAGCATCATTCAGTAACAAACGATCCAATAGCGCTGCGTCTAAGCCTTTGGCGCGGCCATTCTCCATGTCTTTAGAGTTTTCTGCTATCAAACGAGGTCGTTCTGCTTCTAAGGCTTCTGCCATTGCCATTAGCGCAGCATTTTTTTGCGCAGTTGAAGCTTTAGCCAGTAGGCGAGACGCTGCTCTAGCCTGTTGACCAATTTGATTCATATAGGACTCTAAAGACATAGTTTGATCTCTAACAAAGTTAAACAACACAGTGTGAATGCAAAACAGTCGCAGACTGCCTTACTTTGCCAGTATACTAACATATTATTTTTATTGATTTAGTGTAGATTCGCGTAAAATGGTTGCCTCCTCAAGTTTACAAAACACTTTCAATTTGTCCGTTATTGGCAAGGTTCACTCTTGTTACAAAGAAAAATTTGGCATACCAAGACAACCTGGTTTAGTAAACCAAGCCACCGCTTATATAGAACTCCTCCCCCCCTATAACAGGCTAGACACGCTGGACGGCCTTGAAGGCTTCTCCCATATTTGGGTGCAATTTATTTTTCACGCTTGTTTATCTGAACAATGGAAGGCAAAAGTGCGCCCACCAAGATTGGGCGGAAAGAAAAAAGTCGGTGTATTTGCAACTCGTGCAACCCATCGACCTAACCCGATAGGCTTATCCGTAATAAAGCTAGGCAAAATTCATCAACAAGGTAAAAGAGTCTTCATAGATCTACATGGTGCCGATTTATTAGACGGCACCCCCATTTTAGACATCAAGCCTTATCTGCCTTATGCAGACAGCCTACCGGACGCAACTGGCGGCTTTGCCCCAGAAGCAGCCGAAACCAAACCTGTGTTTTTTTCGGCGTTAGCACTAGAGCAATGCGAGTCTTACAAGCAGCAACACAATAGAAACATTAAAGACTTAATTGAACAGGTCATCGGACAAGATCCCCGCCCCTCTTATCTTAAAGACCAACTCGATAGAGAGCATGGCACCCTATTATGGGATTTAGACATTAAGTGGTGCGCAAGAAAAGAACACCTTGAAATACTTACTTTAAACCCTGCATAACCCAATAAAAAAGGCACCCTAGGGTGCCTTTTTTATTGCTAAAGTAAGCGATTAGCCGATAATTTCACCATCTTCACGTGAGATCGCGATCACACTTGAGCGTGGTGTGCCGCCATTAGGCCAGTTAGAATTACCTTTTTCACCTGGGTGCTGAACACTGATGAACATAGTAGTGCGATCAGCACTCCATGCAGCACCGGTGATTTCACACTCTTTAGGCCCAACCAAGAAACGCTTGATTTCACCTGTTTCAGGATCACCAACCAACATTTGATTATTACCCTGACCCGCAAAACCTTTCGCGTTTGAGTAATTACCATCTGTTTGAATCCATAGCAGACCTGTTTTATCGAATTTCAAACCATCCGGAGAGTTGAACATATTGTCTTTATTAACATTGCTCGAACCTGCATTGGCATCATCATAAACCGCTGGGTTACCCGCCAAGACAAACAAGTCCCAAGAGAAGTTAACAGAGGTGTGATCTTGATTCTCTGGTCGCCAGCGAACGATTTGACCAAAGTTGTTCTTTACCCGTGGATTTGCACCGTGAGGTGGCGTTGCATCACCACCCGCATTAGGCTTAACACCACGGTTTTTATTGTTTGTTAGAGCGCAATATACCTCAGCCTTAGTAGGGTTAGAGGCAACCCACTCTGGGCGATCCATAGTCGTAGCACCTACTTTAGAAGCTGCTAAACGAGTATAAATAGCAATTTCAGCCTCAGTCATACCAGTAGACTCTGGCGTCAATGCAATCCACATGCCTGTGTTGTTATCGAAGAACTTCGCCACATAAAGCGTACCCTCTTCCAACAATTCACTGTTATCCCCACCCACAACAAACTTGTGTTTAGACACAAAGCGGTACAAGAACTCACCACGCTCATCGTCACCAAGGTAAACCACTACATGACCATTTGCGGCCACTTCTACTTCTGCATTCTCATGCTTAAAGCGACCTAGTGCGGTACGCTTTTTCGGGCGTGCATTAGGGTTTAATGGATCAATCTCAACAATGTAACCAAAACGGTTTGGTTCTTGTGGATCTTTAGAAATATCAAAACGAGCATCTGCCATCGCCCATTTGTAGCCCCAATCCTTATGACTGATACCGTATCGCTTCATTTGCGGTGTTAACGGCGCATTATCATTTGTTGAAGAGAAGTAACCATTAAAGTTCTCTTCACAGGTCAAGTAAGTACCCCAAGGCGTTTGACCATTACCACAGTTGTTCCAAGTACCTTTCGCGATGACACCTTTAGGATCGGCTTTAGTTTTAAGCAGATCATGACCGCGAGCAGGGCCTGTAATATCCATTTCAGTATCTGCTGTGATACGACGGTTGTATTCAGAGTCTTTTACGATCCCCCACTTACCATTTGTACGAGCAACCTCTACGACGCTCACACCATGAGCTGCTTTACTTTTACGAATATCATCCGCAGAAGTAGGCACACCGTCAGCGCGGTTAGCATGTAGCGTTTTAAGGTTAGTGTATTCATTATTTACACATAAGATCTGACGGCCGTGGTGTGAAAATAGCGCCATCCCATCACAGTGGTCACCAAATGCCACCTCTTGAGAAGCTCCGGTTCCACCACTTGTAGAATCAAATGCTGGAGCGTTGGAGAATAATGGTTCACCCCAAGATGCCAACACCTCCCACTTATAACCTGCAGGAACGGTTACTGTGTCTTCAGCATTTGCTTTGACCATGTCAAACGCTAAGCGAGACATTTTCATCTCTTCGCCCGCTAAAGCTTTACTGGCAGCAAGTGTTGTAGAGCCCATTACAAAAGCGGAGGCACCAACAGCAGCACCACCTGATAAAAAGCCACGACGAGAAACCATACGCTTAGCAGTTTCTTCAAATTCCACCATCTCTGGCGCGGGTCTTACTAACTCATCGTGCTCGTCAAAACCAAACACCTGATCCTGCTTAACTGGCATCGTAATATCCTCAAGTCTTAAATTATCATCAATAAACATTGGTTTACTTTTCCACAAGCGCACCAATGATGTTTTTTAAAGTAGAGCTATTAAGCCAAGCTTTCATTGCATTTAGATGATCAAGTTAAGACAATTTGATGACACTATCATGACAAGTAGACACTGGTAATCTCACTGTAAAGCACCTAATCTATTAGTGCTCTTAACCATTTTTGACTGGCCAGTATTATTATGAACAAAAAACAATTTTTGGACACTTATCGAAAAGTCAGCCACTTAAACGCCCCCAGCAGAACTGAAAACAAGCCAGAAACGAAAGAGACTAACACCAGCCCAAAGCCTCTTTATCGCTCACCTGAAGACGAAAGGCTCATTAAAGATTTGCACTTTGCTAAATTTCAGAAAAATCAGGAAAACCTTCATGAAAATGAAGAACTTAAACTGTTAATAGAAAAACCCGACTGGGATGAAGATGACATTCAAACCCTATTAAAGTCGTTAAGATAAGACATACTCCAAGCCTATACCCATGGTTATCCACATGTTATATGTATAGTTTTTCTGTCAATCGTTTGAGATCACTTGATATAAAAAAAAGACAAAAAAAAGCGGGCCAAGGCCCGCTTTTTAAATCACATTTAGAAAACTAAACTTAGTTTTGGTTTTCTAGCTGAGCTTTGATCAAATCACCGATAGTGGTAGGACCGTTCGCTTCAGTTTGCTGTTTCTCAGAGTGAGACTTCATCGCAGCTTTTTCTTCAGTTGCATCTTTCTGCTTGATAGAAAGAGCGATTGTGCGTGCTTTACGATCAACATTGATGATCGCAGCTTCAACACTGTCACCTTCTTTCAATACAGTACTTGCATCTTCAGTACGTTCGCGGCTGATTTCAGATACTTTCAATGTCGCTTCAACGCCTTCAGCAAGAACAACAACCGCTGCTTTTGCATCAACAGAAGAAACCGTACCAGTAACAACAGCACCTTTATCATTCTCAGCAACGTAAGCTAGGAATGGATCTTCCTCAAGCTGTTTAACGCCAAGAGAGATACGCTCACGTTCAGCATCGATAGACAATACAACTGTTTCAAGCATATCGCCTTTCTTGTATTGACGTACTGCTTCTTCGCCTGCTTCGTCCCAAGATAGGTCAGATAGGTGAACAAGGCCGTCGATACCGCCGTCAAGACCGATGAACACACCAAAGTCAGTGATAGACTTGATTGCGCCAGAGATCTTGTCGCCTTTGTTGAAAGAAGTAGCAAACTCTTCCCATGGGTTCATAGTACATTGCTTGATACCCAAAGAAATACGACGACGCTCTTCGTCGATGTCTAGGATCATAACTTCAACTTCATCACCGATCTGAACAACTTTAGATGGGTGGATGTTTTTGTTAGTCCAATCCATTTCAGATACGTGTACTAGACCTTCTACGCCTTCTTCAAGTTCTGCGAAGCAACCGTAATCAGTCAAGTTAGTAACTTTAGCCGTTACTTTAGTACCTTCAGGGTAACGAGCTTTAATAGCTACCCATGGATCTTCACCCAATTGCTTAAGACCTAGAGACACACGGTTACGCTCGCGGTCAAACTTAAGTACTTTAACATCGATTTCATCGCCAACAGCGATGATTTCGCTTGGGTGCTTGATGCGTTTCCAAGCCATGTCAGTGATGTGTAGAAGACCATCAACACCACCAAGATCAACGAACGCACCGTAATCAGTAAGGTTCTTAACGATACCTTTAACTTCTTGACCCTCTTCAAGAGAAGCAAGTAGTGTTTCACGTTCAGCGCTGTTAGTCGCTTCCATAACGGCGCGACGAGATACAACAACGTTGTTACGTTTTTGATCAAGCTTGATAAGTTTGAACTCTAGATCCACACCTTCTAGGTGAGAAGTATCGCGGATTGGGCGAACATCTACCAAAGAACCAGGCAAGAAAGCACGGATATTTGCGATATCAACTGTGAAACCACCTTTCACTTTACCGTTGATAACACCGTGAACAATGGCGCTTTCTTCGTAGGCTTTCTCAAGAACAGCCCAAGTTTCAGCACGTTTCGCTTTTTCGCGAGACAATTTAGTCTCACCGAAGCCATCTTCAACAGCATCAAGTGCAACTTTAACTTCGTCACCGATGTTAACGTTGAACTCACCACTTTCCGTTAGGAACTGAGAACGAGGAATTACGCCTTCAGATTTAAGACCTGCATGAACAGTTACCCATTCGCTGTCGATATCAACAACAATACCAGTAACAATAGAACCTGGCGCCATTTCGACGGTTAACAGGCTTTCTTCAAACAGTTCTGCGAAGCTTTGAGTCATTGTATTTCCTATATAGTTGGCTTAATAAAGATCTAAGCCATAACCACATTGTCAGCAAATGCGGGTCAATTTTAAAAATGTTGCGGTGAAGACCTGCTGACTCTTCACCGACTTTGAAAAAATTTTGCTTATTCTAGCACAAATTTCACGCAAAAAAGAACAGGCTATGCGAAACCGGCTTTTACTGTTTCAGCAAAAACCATGTCGACAACCTGCTCTATTGTGAGCTCTGTACTGTCTATTACCAAGGCACCAGCAGCTGGCACTAGAGGAGCAACGCTACGGTTAGCATCGCGTTCATCTCTTTCTTTGATAATTTTAACAAGTTCTTCAAGATTAACAGCTTCCCCTTTCTGCTGCAATTGCTGCATACGACGTTGCGCACGCTCTTCTGCAGAAGCTGTTAGGAAGATTTTAATCGGTGCATCAGGAAACACGACGGTTCCCATATCACGACCGTCCGCTACCAAGCCTGGTTGCTGGGCAAAGTCACGCTGGCGCAATAGCAAGCCTTCGCGTACTTCAGGAATAGCGGCCAATTTTGATGCGCTGTTGCCCACTTCCTCGGTACGAATAGCTTGGGTAACCGCTTCACCCTCTAAAATAATTTCAACTTTATTATCCGCCGTTGGCTGAAATTGAATATCTAAATGCTCTGCCAATACTTTTAAAGTATCCACATCGTCGTTGTCCATACCGTGATGGGATACAGCCAATGCCAAAAGACGGTACAATGCGCCGCTATCCAGAATGTGCCAACCGAGTTTTTCAGCCAATAATTGACTTACTGTCCCCTTACCGGCTCCACTTGGACCATCAATCGCAATCACCGGGGCTTGGTTTAACATATTTTTTCCTCTTAAAATCTACTGTGTGACTGTGCAGTGAAAACCTAACTGCATGACGACACGTTCTAACCCATTAAATTCTTCTAATAATTTCTGACAGTCGTTCACTCTTGTGGTTTGACGACTGCGAACACCTAAAACCAACATAGCTAGAGCCATTGGAACATCCCCTGCACAGTCCAGCTCACCGCCTTGGGGTACGCCTCCGGAAATATTCAACTCGCCATTCGCATATGAGCAGTTCACCTGCATAGAGCCCAAGGCATCTACCAAAGCTAAAATACGATCCTCACAATAATAAGGCAGTAAATTAATACCCTGAATACAGGTGTCACCTTGAGCATATACCGCTGCGGCACATAGCAAAGGCAAGCTATTCGCCATGGCCATACTTTGTTCAGGTGTTACAACAAAACCTTTTAAGGCGGTAAAACTCACCACCACAGACTGACAACCTAGGACGTCAACACTATTTTCTTTCTTGACAATGTTGGCGCCAATTGAATTCATAAAACCCAGAAAGCCCGCTTCTAATTCATGACTCGCCACGTTCTCAAGCAGCAAATCAGAACCTGGGAGTAAAGTCGCTAACAAGGCCAAAAATGCACTTTGATCAAGATCCGCAGGTAGGACAAGATTCTGCCCTATTAATTCTTGCGGCAAACATGACTCATCCAATTCTTCTGCTGTCGCGCCAGCAAAGCTTTCAAGTAACAAAGTATCTGCTTGAGTCAAAGCACCTCGAATAGACAAAGGCGTGCCTGAAACGGCGTTATACAAATCTGCCAGCAACACAGAAAAAGCACCATGACTCGCAAGCTCAACACTTACATTATCGCTTTGTACTGAAGGATTCGGCGAAAAGCGTAATGGCAGACAATCCGCGTCTGCCGACTCAACCAACTTACCCATACTTCTCGCTAAGGCTATGAGCTCCGGTTGCGGCTGAGTTAATAAATCTTGCTCAGCACTAATCACCACAGAAAAATCTTGCCCAGCCAGCACAGGCACCATAATGGCCAAGCTCTCCATCGAGGTATGGACATTAATCGGTGCTATTGGCGCCTTTAAACCGCGTAAACCTACCCCATGAATACGCAATCGATCGCTCGACAGCTCCTCGATCACCACTCCCATGTCACGGAAAGCTTGCAACGTTATACGCACCTCACCGGACAGCTCTATGTTGTCGATATTACTAACCCCTTGAGCGAGGGCAGCCATTGTAATGGCTTTATGTGACAAAGATCTGTCACCTTGCAAATAAACTTTACCTTTAATAGCAGAGGCCGCAGCAACGGTCACAGAGACTGGACGTGTGTCTTGGATTAAGCCTACCGTTCTCTGCTCTAATAGACGTAAAAAATGGTCGCGGGCAGATTTTGCTCGGGTAAATACACCAAACATAGTCGCACCATCACCCTCTTCAATCGCTTGGCGCATATCTGCAAGGCGCGCCGTAAACTGATCAAGGGTCGCTAGAGTAGCGTCTTTATTGGCCATAAAAACATCGCGCCACATAACCGGATCACTGGAAGCGATACGGGTAAAATCTCTAAAGCCACCTGCTGCAAACTTAAACACATCTTGGCTGCGCTCACTGTTCGCCAAGGAATCTACCAAGGTGTAAGCCAATAAATGGGGTAAATGACTGGATGACGCCAGCACATGATCATGATGATCCACCTCCATACTGACAACATCTGCACCGACTGCTGACCATAACTGATGCAAACGATCTAACAACACTGGGTCGCTGTCTACCAGTGGAGTCACTATGGCCATGTGATTTTCAAAAAGTTTTGGGTTGGCTGCCAACACACCACTTTTTTCAGCCCCTGCAATGGGATGACCGGGGATAAAGTTCTTTGGCACTTCACCAAAAACTTCACGAGCCGACGCCACCACACTACCTTTTGTTGAGCCAGCATCTGTCAGCAAGGTCTTAGCAGACAATAAAGGTTTTAATTCCGCTAAAACAGAGGACATGGCACGCACAGGTGTGGCGAGCATAATCACATCCATTTTAGAAACGAATTCAGCGGTCAACTCTGCCGGATAATCAATCACGCCAGTGGACACACCTAACGCCAACTCACCTTTGCGTCGATCAACACCATATAAGGTAGCAAGACCTTTTTCTTTTAGTGCTTTTGCGAAGGAACCACCTATCATGCCAAGACCTATAATCATGACATTGCCAAACTTACTCACCGAATCATCAACCCTTTTATACATCTCACCGAAAGCCAGTCAGCTTGTTACAACACAGCAACAGGATAGGAACCCAGCACTTTGACTTCTGAAGCTTTGCCCTGCAAATCTTCAATCACAGCACGGCTCAATGGATCTTGATGATGCCCTAGGAAATCGATATAGAAGATATACCCCCAACGACTCATTAAAGATGGACGAGTTTCCAAACGGGTCATGTCCACTCCTTGACGCTGGAATGCTTCCAACAAATTGTAAAGGGCACCCGGTTCGTTTTTAGCACTGATTAGCAAGGAGGTCTTATCTTTACCGCTAGCAGGCACATCCTGATTACCAACAATCAAGAAACGAGTGGTGTTATCAGGACGATCTTCTATATTGGCTGAAACAGCGATTAAACCATACAACTCGCTTGCCACTTCACCCGCTATCGCAGCAACAGCTCGCCCAGCAAGACCTGCCTCTGCCGCCAATCTAGCGGCTTCAGCATTAGAGCTCACTGCAATGCGCTCTGCATGGGGCCAGTAGCGGTCTAACCAAGCTCGGCACTGGGCCAACGACTGCTGGTGAGAGTAGATATGGGTGACGTCTTCTGAGCGTACATTTGGGCTCACAAGTAAGTGGTGGTGAATGCGAACTTCCACCTCACCACAAATTTTTAGTTTCGAGTCACGGAAGCTATCGAGAGTGTGGTTTACCACTCCTTCGGTAGAGTTTTCTACAGGTACCACACCATAGTTAGCCGCACCAGATTCCACTTCGCGGAAGACTTCATCAATCGCTGCCATCGGTGCACTGACAATAGACTTACCAAAGTGTTTTAAGGCCGCCTGCTGAGTAAAAGTACCTTCAGGCCCTAAGAAAGCAATGCGCATAGGCTTTTCAAGCGCTAGGCAAGAAGACATAATTTGACGAAAGATTTTCGCCATTTCTTCATTACCCAAAGGCCCTTCGTTTCGTTCCATCACACGACGCAAGACTTGCGCCTCACGCTCTGGACGATAAAACACCGCAGTATCCCCTTGATCCGCCATCTTCACTTCCGCTACTTTTTCAGCACAGCGGGCGCGCTCATTAATCAAGGACTGAATTTGCGAGTCAATCGCGTCAATACGGTCTCGCAATAAAGGCAAAGTCTGCGGCACTTTATTTGTAGAATCTGACATACTCGTTATCCGTGTTTTTCTTCAAAGGCTTTCATAAATGCGATCAACGCCTGCACACCTTCTAATGGCATAGCATTGTAAATACTGGCGCGCATGCCACCTACTGAACGATGTCCAGCCAGTGTACGCAGGCCAGCCGCCTCAGATTCAGCCAAGAATGCAGTCTCTAAAGACTCATCCGCCAAGATGAAGGGCACATTCATACGTGAACGATAGGCCACATCAATTGGGTTGGAGTAGAAAGCACTTTGATCGATAAAGTCGTACAGTAATTGTGCTTTGTGCTCATTCACTTTTTCGATGGCCGCAACGCCACCCTGAGCTTCTAGCCACTCAAATACCAAGTCTGCTAAATAAATAGCAAAGGTAGGCGGTGTGTTAATCATGGAATCATTCTTCGCCAAGTTGGCAAAATTCCAAGTGCTCGGCAAATCATCAGCGCTTCGCGTTAACAAGTCTTTGCGAACAATGACAATAACCACACCCGCAGGGCCGACATTTTTCTGCGCGCCAGCGTAAATCAAACCATACTTACTGACGTCAATTTTGCGAGACAAAATAGTCGATGATAAATCGGCAACTATTGGCAAATCTGTATCAGGCAAGTGGTCAAACTCCACCCCACCAATGGTTTCATTAGGAGTAATGTGCAAGTAAGCCGCTTCAGTGTTCAGTGTGTCTGCTGGCATGTCAGGTACTGTTAGGTAACCACCCTCTTTAGAAGAGCCGACCACGTCTACTTTTAGGTATTTTCGTGCTTCTTTAATGGCTTTCGCTGACCATGTACCGGTATCAAGGTAGCTGGCAGATTCAAAGCCATTGGCAAGGTTAGCAGGAATCTGGGCAAATAATGTCGATGCACCGCCCTGTACAAACAAGACTTCGTAGTTTTCAGGGATATCCAACAAACGACTTAAACGCGCCTTACAGGACGCTAGGATAGACATGAATTCAGCACTGCGATGGCTCATTTCCATCACGGAAGTGCCTGTACCATGCCAGTCTAATAACTCGGCTTGGGCTTTTTTCAATACCGCTTCAGGAAGCGCCGCTGGACCAGAACAAAAATTATATACTCGGCTCATGCCGCTTAATTCCTCTACTATTTAAGACCCATATCAAAATACTACAACGAAAAACGACGCACCTAGGGTGCGCCGCTTTCATTTGACACTGTTAGGCATCATCACTTGGCGCATCTGGTGCAGCAGAATCATTGGTTTCTACTGCGCCTTCTTCACCTTCAACCTCATCGGTCTCGTCGTCTTCTACAACGCGCTCTACTCCGACTAGGTGTTCATCATTGGTCAAACGAATCAAGGTCACGCCTTGTGTGTTACGACCTTGACAAGAGACCTCTGTAACACGTGTACGCACTAGCGTGCCCTGATCCGTGATCAAGATAATCTCATCGCTTTCATCGACTTGGGTTGCACCAACCACAGGGCCATTACGCTCAGAAACCTGAATACCAATAACCCCCTGACCACCACGTCCGTAAACTGGGAAGTCATCCGTTAGGGTACGCTTACCGTAGCCGTTCTCACATGCCATCAGTACCGCGGCACCTTCTTGAGGCACAATCAGAGAAACCACTTTTGCGTCGTCCGCAAGGCGAATACCACGAACACCCGCAGCAGTACGACCCATGGCGCGTACGTCAGATTCTTTGAAACGAATTGTTTTACCCGATGAAGAGACCAACATAATGTCGTTATCGCCATTGGTCATGGACACGCCAACCAATTCATCTGTTTCATCTAAGCTTAACGCAATCAAACCTGTTGAACGCGGGCGAGCAAAGTGTGACATGGCGGTTTTCTTCACCGTACCATTTGCTGTCGCCATAAAGATGTAGCTTGATGCTTCTTCGCCAGATTCCTCTTGCTCAACATCAGCATCTTCGCTATCTGTTTCTTTTTCTGGTGCCACCAAAGGCAACAAGGCAGAAATCGACTCACCCTCACTCAACGGCAATAAATTAACAATTGGGCGACCTTTAGCATTGCGACTTGCTACCGGAATTTCGAAAACACGCAACCAGTAAACTTTACCAAAATTACTAAATAGCATGATGGTGTCATGGCTACTTGTTACCAGTAAGTGCTCAATATGGTCTTCATCTTTCATACTTACCGAAGACTTACCACGCCCACCACGTCGCTGAGCTTGGTACTCTTCTAGTGGCTGAGACTTGGCGTAACCTGTATTGGAAATGGTGACTACCATTGGCGCTTCATCGATTAGATCCGCGATGGTCAGGTCTTGACGCGACGTCAGAATTTCTGTGCGACGCTCATCACCAAAACTATCACGTACTTCTTCTAGTTCATCACGAATAACAGCCATTAGACGCTCAGGATTCGATAAGATTTCTAACAGCTCAGCAATCAACTCGATCAAGGCTTTGTATTCACCTAGCAGCTTTTCATGCTCCAAGCCGGTTAAGCGATGCAATCGAAGATCCAAGATTGCTTGAGCTTGTTCTGGAGATAAATGATACGCCCCATCCACAAAGCCAAAGGCAGCATCTAGATCATCAGGACGACAAGCATCCGCCCCTGCACGCTCTAACATGGCCATTACATCACCTGGCTGCCAAGATTCTGTCACCAATTTTTCTTTGGCTTCAGCAGACGTTGGCGAAGTGCGAATCAGCTCGATAACACGATCTATGTTGACTAGAGAAACCGCTAAACCTTCTAGAATATGGCCACGTTCGCGGGCTTTACGCAATTCAAAAATAGTACGGCGCGTCACCACTTCACGACGGTGCTTAACAAAACATTCTAGGATTTGTTTTAAATTTAGCAGCTGTGGACGACCATCCACCAAAGCCACCATATTCATACCAAACACAGATTGAAGCTGGGTTTGAGAGAAGATGTTATTTACGACAACTTCTGGGTTTTCACCGCGACGCAGTTCAATAACGATACGCATGCCGTCTTTATCAGACTCATCGCGTAATTCACTGATGCCTTCTAGCTTCTTATCTTTGACCAATTCTGCGATTTTTTCGATCACTTTGGCTTTGTTTAGCTGATATGGAATCTCGGTAAACACAATCGCTTGACGATTGCCTTTTTCCATATCTTCAAAGTGGTGTCGAGCACGCATGTAGATACGACCACGACCAGTTTTGTAGGCTTCGATGATACCAGCACGGCCATTAATGAAGGCCCCTGTCGGGAAGTCAGGTCCTGGTATGTGTTCGATCAAGTCTTCAATGGAAATATCTGCGTTATCGATAACCGCAAGACAACCATCAATTACCTCACCTAAATTATGAGGCGGGATGTTAGTTGCCATACCTACTGCGATACCTGCCGAGCCATTTACTAGCAAGCCAGGAACACGTGCAGGAAGAACTTCCGGCATAAACTCTGTGCCGTCATAGTTAGGCACAAAATCAACGGTTTCTTTCTCAAGATCCATCAACAAATGGTGGGAGATCTTTTCCATACGGATTTCGGTATAACGCATCGCCGCGGCACTATCGCCATCTACCGAGCCGAAGTTACCTTGACCATCCACCAAGGTGTAGCGCATGGAAAAAGGCTGAGCCATACGGACAATTGTATCGTAAACAGCAGAGTCACCATGAGGGTGGTATTTACCGATTACGTCACCAACGATACGTGCCGACTTTTTGTATGGCTTATTCCAATCGTTTTTAAGTTCATTCATCGCAAACAAAACGCGACGATGCACAGGTTTTAAACCGTCTCGAACGTCTGGTAATGCTCGACCTACGATTACACTCATCGCGTAATCTAGATAAGAGCCTTTTAGTTCATTTTCGATACTGACGGGAATAATTTCTTTGGCTAATTCACCCATAGATACAACCGATCCTTATGCGTCGGAGTCTGAGAGACATCCTAATATCTTTTTTATAAGCGCTACATTGTACCATAATGAAATAAATAAACCTCTAACACTAAGTGCTTTTGTAGCCAATTCTCACCCATCTAAGTGATACAAATCCGTAGCTCATCTCGTAAACACCTAAGACAAACAAGTTTACTGTTGGTCACCCTCTTGGATAGCGCTATAATGAGGTGCAATAACTCACCATTGCACCAATGCAGCAAACAATTCACGGGCGCGATTCAGCACATCGAACACAGTAGGCCCACTAACAATCCAATGGAAAAATCAACATGACAGACGCCGCGAACAAGAATGTAGATCTAGATGAAGTTGCTAAATTTGAGGCGCTAGCAAGCCGCTGGTGGGACAAAAACAGTGAATTCAAACCCTTGCATGAGATAAACCCTTTACGCGCCAACTACATTAACGAGCGTGCTTCATTAGAAGGAAAAAAGGTAATCGACATTGGTTGCGGTGGTGGCATTCTATCGGAGTCATTAGCGCAGTTCGGCGCCCAGGTAAAAGGCATCGACATGGGTGAAGCCCCGTTAGAAGTCGCACGTCTTCATCTAAAAGAGTCCAACTTAGAAGTCGACTATGAGCGCATTACCGCGGAACAAATCGCCGACCGCGAAGTCGCTCAATACGATGTGGTGACCTGCCTAGAAATGCTGGAACATGTCCCCGATCCAGCCTCTGTCATCAACGCCTGCATGAAGCTCGTAAAACCTGGCGGCCACGTTTTTTTCTCTACCATTAACCGTAATCCAAAAGCCTATTTATTTGCCATTATTGGGGCAGAATACATTCTAAATATGCTACCTAAAGGCACCCACGATTACGCAAAATTTATCCAACCTGCCGAGCTTAACAATTACGCTCGCAATGCTGGGCTAGAAGTCACCCATATGACAGGCCTTACCTATAACCCTTTAACGAAAATCTACAAACTAAACGACAAAGACGTCTCTGTTAACTATATGATGCATACACAACGCCCCGAGACCGAATAAACCGACACATCAGGAGAGATTATGTTTGACTACACAGCACCTGAAACACTCCTAAAAGACAAGGTCATTCTCATCACTGGCGCTGGGGACGGCATAGGCAAGGCTGCCGCCCTTAGCTATGCCCAACACGGCGCCACCATTATTCTGCTTGGCCGCACCACGCAAAAACTTGAAAGCGTCTACGATCAAATTGATCAACTAGGCTACCCGCAAGCGGCCATCATCCCACTCAATCTAGAAAGCGCCACTGAGCACGACTTTCTGGAGATTACCAACACCATTGAAGCCGAGTTTGGTCGCCTAGATGGCTTGCTACACAACGCCAGCTTGCTTGGCCAACGCACCCCGATCGCGGATTATGACCCTAACCTATTTGAACAGGTCATGCGGGTAAATGTGCACAGCCAATTTCTACTCACCCAAGCCTTATTGCCACTGATTAACAAAGCAGAGCAAGGGCGCATCATTTTCACCTCTTCTGGGGTTGGGCGCACCGCCAAACCCAATTGGGGAGCGTATGCCGTCTCCAAGTTTGCCACTGAAGCCATGATGCAACTGTTTGCCTCAGAAGCACCTGAAAGCAGCCAAACACGCATCAATGCTATTAACCCGGGGGCAACTCGTACCGCCATGCGGGCCAATGCTTACCCCGATGAAAATCCATTAACACTTGCCACAGCCGAGGACATTATGCCTCTGTATCTTTTCCTAATGGGACAAGACAGCCAAAACACCAACGGCCAATCCATCGACGCACAGCAATAAAAAAAGGCACTGGATAGCTTTACTATCCAGTGCCCTCTCACTTTCTCATAAGATAGTTAACCGCCAATTAAACGCTCAAGACGCTCTTCTTCTGATAGCTGATCAACTTGCCCTGTCTCTGGCTGCTGCACCTCAGTAGCAGGCGCTATTTCCGAAAAATCACCCGGGTCTACAGCACTTGTCTGGACAGACTCTTCCACCTTAGCTTTATCTTCGTTTAGATGATCAGCAAATACCCCCACATCAGACATCATGCGCACACGTTTTTCTTGGATTTCGTCTGGAATCCTGCCTGTAAACAGTACCGTGAAGGGGTTTTCTTCTGTTCGACGATTCACCTCATCATAAATCGCCTGCTCATTTTCTGCCAATCGCGACTCTTCCAAATACGAAAGCTGCTGACCGGAAGCAGAGACAACAACATTAGGAGCAACAATTGGGCCGGCAGTTTGCTCAACCGGAATCACGGTAACTTCTTCTGGGGAACTTAGCACCACCTGATGACGACCACGAATAATCTGATCCCCATAAATGATATCCACAGCTTGAATTTCGACCGTTTGAGCGATAACACCTGTGGAAAACAAAACTAAGCCTAAAAGATACTTTTTCATAGCCACCTCAGAAAACATACCTCCACTATAAGAGATATGACGACAATAAAAAAGGAGCCTACACAAAAATTATGCAGCCCCTTTTTATTCTAAATTTTCCTGAATTATAGAGCTATCACTTCAAACTCAGCGACTGGGTCAGCCTCTGCTTCGTAATCTACACCATCCACACCAAAGCCGAACAACTTCAGGAATTCATCTTTGTAAAGTTGGTAATCTGTTTCGGCAAACAAGTTCTCGTCATTGATTGTTGGCCACAAATCACGGCAAGCTTGCTGAACATCTTCGCGTAATTCCCAATCATCAAGACGTAAACGGTTGTTATCGTCGGTCAATTCTGCAATGTTGCAATCATTGTATAAACGCTCAGAGAACATGCGGTAAATTTGATCCATACAACCTTCATGCAAATTCTTCTCACGCATGATTTTGAACACCATCGCCAAGTACAAAGGCATAACAGGGATAGCTGAAGAGGCTTGGGTAACAACCGACTTAAGAACCGCCACATTCGCTCCACCATTAAGTGGCGCCAACTGAGTATCAATGGCACTGGCGGCACGATCCAAATCTTCTTTGGCTTTACCTAGCGCACCATGCCAATAGATTGGCCAAGTTATATCAGAACCGATGTAAGAATAGGCAACAGTACGAACACCTTCTGCCAACACGCCCGCCTCACTTAAAGCAGACATCCACAATTCCCAATCCTGACCACCCATTACAGTCGTCGTCGCCGCAACTTCTTCTTCTGTTGCAGGCTCAATCTCCGCCTCAATGATCACATCTTTGTTAGTATCAATGGCGGTCGAGCGATAAGGCTGACCAATAGGTTTCAACACAGAGCGAATCACTTCGCCCGTGTCTGGCAACTTACGAACAGGTGATGCCAAAGAGTAAACCACCATATCGATTTGACCTAGATCTTCTTTGATCAGATTGATCACTGTATCACGAGCTTCATTAGAGAAAGCATCGCCATTAATACTTTTGGCGTACAAACCTTCTTCTTTTGCCGCTTTATCAAACGCTGCAGAGTTGTACCAACCTGCGGTACCGGTTTTTCTCTCAGTACCTGGCTTTTCAAAAAACACGCCGATTGTTGCCGCGCCCGAACCAAAGGCCGCAGCAATACGCGAAGATAAGCCATAACCACTCGACGCACCAATCACAAGCACTTTCTTAGGGCCGTTTTGAACAACACCTTGGCTTTTAGTAAAGGCGATTTGATCCCTTACGTTTTGCTCACAGCCAACTGGGTGAGTGGTTGTACAAATAAATCCGCGAATCTTAGGTTTTATGATCATAATCTTTTTCTCAACGTCATGTTTTGCTTACGTCCTACCCTCACGCCTATCCAGACGGGCGGGCAACACAAATCTATCGGGCATGATACAATAGCTTGATGAATATGTCCCAATTCTCGTAACATTGCGCCATTAAAATCCTCAGTTAAAGAGAATCCTGTGAATTTACTTGTTATTGGTTACGTCTGGCCAGAGCCTAACTCTTCCGCAGCGGGCAGCCGCATGATGCAGCTACTGCAATGCTTTAGACAACAAGACTGGAAAGTCACCTTTGCCAGCCCAGCACAAACTACCGAACATATGAGCGACCTTTCCTCATTGGGCATTCACAGCACTTCCATCCAGTTAAACTGCACCAGTTTTGATGAGTTCATTCAGCAACTCAAACCCGACATAGTGATATTTGATCGCTTCATGATGGAGGAGCAATTTGCTTGGCGAGTAGAAAAACACTGCTCAGAAGCCCTACGAGTACTCAATACCGAGGATTTACACTCATTAAGGAATGCAAGGCATAGCGCACTGAAGCAGAATCGCGAATTTCAAGAGGACGACTTACACTCAGAATTGGCCATTCGAGAAGTCGCCGCCATTCATCGCTGCGACCTAACCTTGATGATATCCGAGGTTGAAACGCAATTACTAATCGATAAGTTTCACGTCCCTGAAAGCCACCTACTGCATTTACCCTTCATGCTACCAACTCCGCAAGACTTGGAGGCATTACCCAGCTTTGAAGACCGCCAGCATTTTATTAGCATTGGTAACTTTCGTCACGCCCCTAACTGGGATGCGGTGCTATATCTGAAAAACACCCTTTGGCCAATGATTCGCCAACAACTCCCGCAAGCAGAGCTTCACATTTACGGCGCCTACCCTCCTCCGAAAGCCACTCAATTGCATAATCCAAATCAAGGCTTTCTGATTAAAGGCTGGGCTAAAAATGCCCTCACCGTCATGCAGGAAGCAAGAATTTGTCTTGCACCCTTACGCTTTGGCGCCGGCATTAAAGGTAAACTTGTGGAAGCTATGCAAATGGGCACTCCCAGCATTACAACTAAGGTGGGAGCGGAATCCATGCATGGACCACTACCTTGGAACGGCGTAACTACAGACGATGCACAAGAGTTTTGTGACGCAGCGGTTTCCCTTTACGAAGACAGAACCAGCTGGGAGCTGATGCAATACAATGGCACACAAATTCTCTCCCAGCGCTATTTAGCCAGTCACTGGCAGCCTATCTTCATCCGTCGACTGGAAAATCAATTTAAATTGAAGGATGCCTTACGCAAACGCCATTTTTGGGGAAGTATGCTAAGACACCACAGCCTGAAAAGCAGCCAGTATATGTCTCAATGGATAGAGTTGAAGAACAAGTAACGGGGGCATTATTTGCTCACAAACGGGCTTTGAGACTCTCGCTTGCGCACTTTTATTAACACATCACGCTTCTCTCGCTGGGTTAGGCGGCCCCAGCGGGTAATCTCCCGGCCGGTACGAAAACAGCCAATACAGATATCCTCATCATTTAATGAGCATAAGTTCACACAGGGGGACTTTATAGTCTGCTTCATGACAAATACCTAGATGGAAAGCAAGCACCAACGACCACGCGTCGTCAGCCTTAAAAACAAAACGCCCCGACAGAGAATTTCCATCGAGGCGTGATGACAATACTAAACCACTTAGAATTCAGCGTTGTGGTAAACGCGCTGAACATCTTCTAAATCGTTCAATAAATCTAGGAAACGCTCAAATTGCTCAGCATCTTCGCCACTAATTTCTAGCGTATTTTGTGGCACAAACTGAATCTCATCCACATCAAACTCCATTTCACCGAAGGCATCTAGCAAGGCGGTTTTTGCCTTGTTATATTCTGTGTTAGGCGCAAAAACAGTTACTTTGCCGTCATCAAGCTCAATGTCGGCCACATCGACATCTGCCATCATCAAGGCTTCAAGCACAGCCTCCTCATCGTCCCCAGAGAATACCAAAATAGCACTGTGATCAAACATATGACTCACACTGCCTTGGGTACCGATTTTACATTTCACCTTGTTAAAACAGGTACGCACATCACCAAAAGTACGGTTTGGGTTGTCGGACAAACAGTCCACAATCACCATGGTGCTGCCTGGGCCAAAACCTTCATAGCGAGCCGTATCAAAATCTTCTCCGCCACCACCTTTCGCCTTATCTATGGCTTTTTCGATAACATGAGTTGGCACTTGATCTTTTTTCGCGCGCTCAATCATGCCACGCAAAGCAAGGTTGCCATTAGGGTCTATACCACCCGATTTAGCACACACATAGATCTCACGACCGTATTTACTGTACACCTTGGCTTTTTGATCAGAGGTTTTTGCCATGGACTCTTTGCGGTTTTGAAAGGCTCTGCCCATTACGTTTTCCTATTCTATTCATTTTTGAAAGCAACAATTCTAACGTGTCACCCCAAAAGAAGGAACTGCTTGACCCATATAAAGGCTATAAAAGCGTTAAGCATCAGCAACAAAACAACCCCTTTGAACCAAAAGTTCCCAAAGCAAGCCTAGTTATGGTCAACTTTGCCCATACCCTCTGTCAATAACTGGATCCTGTGATCTTTTTCCTTCCACAGATCATTTACCCAGGCCTGAAATTTAGCTCGATATTCAGCATCTTGCTGGTAGTCGCCCAGCAAATCAGATGAAATTGGCAGCAATCGAATATGAACCTTTACCTGAGACACTCGACCACAAAGATAGTCCCACATAGTTGGAATACCACCGGGGTAAACAATCGTCACATCCACTAACTGCTCTAGCTTGCCTCCCATGGCGGTGAGAGCAAAGGACAAGCCTCCAGCCTTGGGCTTCAAGAGGGCTTGAAAACCATCACCCTGTTGCTCATGTTTAAGTCGAGTGAAACGTGTTCCCTCTAAAAAATTCATAATAGCGACAGGAGCATACTGGTATTTTTCACACGCCTTGCGAGTCACCTCTATGTCTTTACCTTTTAATTCTGGCCGCGCCTTTAGCTGCGCTTGGCTATAGCGTTTCATAAAAGGGAAATCTAACGCCCACCAAGCAAGACCAATAAAAGGCACCCAGATTAACGCTTGCTTTAGGAAAAACTTGATAAATGGAATTTGACGGTTAAATACTCGCTGCAAGATTAAAATATCCACCCACGATTGGTGATTCGCCGTGACCATATAAAAGCCTTTCAAGTTTAACTTACCGCCACCACTGACCAAGAGATGACTACACCCAAGGAGACGCTGAGAAAAACCATTAACGGTTATCCAAACAGTCGCAAAGCCGTCTAGGGTTTTATTTATTGGGACACGAATAAAATTAAAAGGAAGCGCAACTTTGATCACCGCCAATAACATTATGGGCACAAACCAAAACAAGGTGTTGAATACCAATATAAAGCCGGACACTAACCCTCGAAGAAAAAAAACACCTGACATACTCAGCCTACTGATTATATTTTTGATCATAGTACTAAAGGCCTTAAAGGATTGGAAATCCTCATTATTTACACCGGAAAGGCGTAGCCATATTTCACTAAAAAGCGTTATAGTGACTTGATAAAATAAGCTAGAAGTCAAACATCTAATTAGCTTGGCCATTTACTCAATTATTCCCGTTCAAATCGCGGATCAAAGACCATAGGAAACACACTCACATGATGTCGATTGCCAAAGGGTTTAAAATACGCCATAAACTCTTTCTGGTGTTTGTATTAAGCAACATTCTACTGATCGGTTCTATGTGGCAGGTATTTCAGTGGAGCTTCGATCGTGGCTTTGTGTCTTATGCGACGGAACGTGACCGAGATTTCCTCTCTCAGATGTCAAATCGATCTGCGAATTTATACCACTACTACGACAGTTGGGCATTCCTTATTCGCGAGCACGATATGGAAAAAGATTGGATTCAAGCCAAACTTGAAAATTACAACAGTCTAGCGCCACCACCGCGCACGCCGAATTTGGATATGATTTATCCATCCCAATATTACCGTAAACGCTTTCTTTTGTTTGATCATGACAAGGCTCCTATTATCGGCACCACAGAGTTTCAAGATGCTGAAACTGAAGCGGTCATCGTCAATAAAAAAACCGTTGGCTATGTTGGCTTACGTTCAATAAAAGAGTTAATTCAAGATCAAACCTTACGCTTTGTTCGCCAACAGGGTGAAGCTTTCTTATTGATTTCAGCCTTTATGCTGACCATTGCCGCTCTGCTTACATGGCCACTGGCCCAATGGTTAAGTCGTCCAATATGTGTGATGCGGGATGCCACCAAGAAACTGGCAGCAGGGCAATTTGAAACCCGAATTGAAGTAAAAGGCTCAGATGAATTGTCGCACCTTAGTTGTGACTTTAACCATCTGGCCAGTGCGCTGGAAAGTACTCGAGAAGCTCGAAAACGTTGGATTGCCGATACTGCCCATGAACTACGCACCCCTGTGGCAATATTACGAGGTGAAATTGAGGCAATGCAGGATGGTATCATTCCTGTTACGCCAGACAGTTTAGGCTCCCTTCAACAAGAAACCTTACATCTCGCTCGCCTAATTGACGATTTAAACCAACTCTCTATGCATGATGTAGGTAATATTGACTACAGTATGGAGCCTGCGAACTTAAATGAACTTATTGAAAGTGCAGTGCAATCCATGGTTTTGCCTTTCAATGAAGCGGGACTTGAGCTTTCTATGAAAGCAAGTAACCGGAACCCTATCATTATTAATGGTGACACAGATAGATTGCATCAGCTATTTGTCAACCTAATGAATAACTCATTAAAATACACAGACGCACCAGGTAAATTAACGGTAACTCTGAGCAAAGCTCAGAAAACTGCCGTGATTCTTTTTGAAGATTCAGCGCCGGGTGTGAGCGAAGAAAATAAAGAGAAAATATTCGATACTTTCTTCCGAATTGAGAATTCTCGTAACCGTGCTACTGGTGGTCGCGGCCTTGGTCTGGCAATATGTTCTAAAATTGTCGCCGGCCATCAAGGTAAAATTAGTGCCTATCACTCACCTGATAATGGTCTAGGCATAAGAATCGAACTCCCTATTAATTAAGATGGAAGTATAATTATTATGAGCAATGTACTCATTATTGAAGACGAACCAAAATTAGCCGAATTAATGTCAGCCTATCTGACACAAGCGGGATACGATAATCACCACCTAGACCGTGGCGATCTCGCTGTAAACTATGTTAAGAACAACCAAGTTGACCTTATTCTACTAGACCTTATGCTACCGGGTTTAGACGGCATCGAAGTGTGTAAGCAGGTTCGTCAATTTAGTGGTGTACCCATCATTATGGTGACTGCAAAAGCCGAAGAGATCGACCGTTTAATCGGTTTAGAAATGGGCGCTGATGATTACGTGTGCAAACCTTTTAGCCCACGTGAGATTGTTGCTCGTGTCAAAGCCAACTTACGACGTGTACAACTTGACCAAACTGAATCACCACGCACCGATGGTTTCGACCTAGACGTAGATCGTTTACGTGCTACCTACAAAGGCGAACTGATCGACTTAACGACAGTAGAGTTCCAGTTGCTTCAACTTCTAATCAAAGAGCCTGGTCGTGTGTTCGGTCGTGATTTAATTATGAAGAGCATTTATGCTGACAGTCGCGTGGTAAGTGACCGTACGATTGACAGTCACATCAAAAAGCTGCGTAAGAAGATTTCTGCGGTAGCACCTGAGCTGAATGTTATTCACTCTGTGTACGGCGCAGGTTACCGCTTCGAAAACAACGACTAACACTATTTTAGTAGGCTCACAGTTTGAGTAACTTTTTTGACGTGCTCGCGTTTTCCTTCTCTATCACTGCCCCCATCGTAATCATTATTGCGCTGGGGGTTGTGTTGTATAGATTACGTATCATCAATGATAGTTTCATTGAATGCGCTTCTAAGGTCGTCTTCAACGTTACCTTACCTGCCCTACTTTTTATTAGTATTTCTAAAACAAGTCTGGATAGAAACGCTAATTTTTCATTAGTCATCTATGCCATGCTGGCGGTAGTGGCTACCTACTTATTACTTGAATTATTTGCCAATCATTGGGTGAAAGTAAAAACCGATCGAGGGGTCTTTGTACAAGGTGCCTTTCGTTCAAACATGGGCATCATTGGGCTTGCTTACTGTGTTAACGCCTATGGAGATGAAGTTTTTTCCATCGCTTCTATCTATCTAGGTGGGGTTACCATGCTGTTCAATGTACTGTCTGTTATCTCTCTGAATCGAGCGATGGGAACAAACAACAGCTTACTAAAAACGATTCAAGGTCTTGCCAAAAACCCGCTAATAATAGCCATTATCGCAGCATTAGCTTTTTCAGCCAGCGGCTTAACTTTACCAAGCACACTACTTAAAACCGGTAATTACTTCGGTCAAATGACACTGCCTTTAGCGTTATTATGTGCCGGAGCCTCCTTACGCTTTAGCGAGTTGAAAAACGATATTTTCATAGCGGCTTTGGCCGCCACAGGCAAACTGGTTTTTATTCCCGTTGTCCTCACGCTAGGAGGCTATTTACTAGGCTACCGGGGGATGGAACTTGGGGTACTCTTCTTGATGGCCTCAGCACCTTCTGCATCAGCAGGCTACGTGATGGTTCGCGCTATCAATGGTAACTCTGCGTTGGCCGCTAACATTATAGTTTTAACCACCATTGCTTCCTTGCTAACCACCAGTATTGGCGTTACCTTGTTACGTGGCTTAAATTTAATGTAGTACCGAGTTATCAGGCTGGGTACTGACCTTTTTTGCAACGGATCAAACTCTTGAATAAGCTCCTTCGAAGACAACGCTTTCTTTCCATACCCATTGGCTTACTTATACTCACTCTCTTATATTGGTGCGTTAACACCCTTGCCTACCAAAGCCTCATTATCGAGCGCCACGCCACCGGCCAAAACCGTTTATTGGACTATGTGATTGAGCTACGAAATGAACTCAAAAACTATCGAATTCTTCCTTATGCCTTAGCGGATAACGCGACTTTATTGGCCTTTATGGAAGCGCCCTACGAGCAAAACCACACCCGCCAATTACTACAGCGTCATCTAGAAGATTTAACGCATGTTTCCAAAACCCGTGACTGGCTAATCTTGTCCAAGCAAGGCAAGCTATTACTGTCCAGTGAGCAAAGCCCAAACTTCAAACTTAGCGACTACTTTGATGATCAATACTTAGCAAACATTCTTCAAGAACAGCAGGGAGAACCTATCCTTGTTTCGGGATACAATCAAACCTTAAGTGAAGCTGTGCACCTTGTGCTTGCGCCTGTTTATACCCAAAAGGGACTCAGTGGGGCGGTGGCCGTTCGCATTAACGTCAGTGAAATTATTGAGCGCTGGAGCCTTTCTGGGGATCTTGTCATCATGACAGATAAGAATAACCTAGTCTTTCTTGCCAATCGTTTAAACAATGCCTTTAACTTGCACTGGTTTGAAGAGGCAAAAGATGTTGAGTTCCTAAATTTTACCCGGGCTAAAACCTATCGTTACAACGATGAAAACTACCTGCTACAAAACGTTATATTGGATGACCTAAAATGGCAGATCCATTATTTCTCAGGCCTTAAAAGCATTGAAAAAACCGCCCAAAACATTGCTTTTTCGAGCCTTGGCATCTGTATTCTTATTTTTGTATTCTGGCTTTACCGCCGAGAGCGATCGTTAAAAATTGCCTCTAAACTGGAAAATGAAGCCCTCATTGCTAAAAGCGCACAATTACAGCGAGCCCTGATAGAAAAAACCCATGTCGGCTTATTACAACTTACCTGTCAGGGTAAAATCTCCTTTGTAAACCCTATGGGCATGCGCTACTTTGGTAATCAAATCCACCTTGAAGGGCAATCCCTTCATGACCTGTTACCCACTCGCGCAGAAAACAGCGCCGCATTAAGCTTTATAGAGCAGTTATCTCATCAGCAAATTGACGAGAACCACTTTTTGGAACAAGAAGTCATATTGCAGAAAGACAATGGTGAAACCTTTCCAGCTTTACTCTCTATATCGTCACTGGAATGGAGTGCTTCCCAAGGCTACCTAGTCACTCTTATCAACATCAGTAAACGTAAACTAGCAGAACTTAGACTGAAAGAAGTTAATAGTCGTTTAGAAGAGAGAGTATTAGAAAGAACCTTAGCATTAGAAAAAGCCCAGAAGGAGTTATTACGCACCGAGAAGCTGGCGGCTATTGGGCAAATGTCTACCGCTATCGCCCACGAATTGAACCAGCCTCTTACGGGCATTCGTACCCTAGCCTTCACCGCAGAACTCTTATTGAAAAGAGAGCAGACTGAACAGGCGATTAAAACGCTTAATGACCTCGAATCACTCGTCAACAGGATGCAAGATCTCACCAGTGAGCTAAAAGTACTGGCCTATAGAAGGCCAGAACAATTAAGCCCAACTTCACTGTTAGATTGTTTAAATAAAGCGATTAAGAGCCTTGGTGACACCACAGAAGACATCAAATGGCACCACCAACTAGACAATGACATCTTTGTTATGGCTGAACCTACTAGGTTGGAACGCATTCTGGCAAACCTTATTAGCAATACTTTACAAGCTTGTGCTGAACGCAACATCGCCCCTAGCATTAGCATGCAAACCACTACTCATGCGGGATCTATACAGCTTTCCTATTCAGATAATGGCGGTGGCATTGAGAAAGACAAATTACCACATTTATTTGAACCCTTTTATACCACCAAGCCCATTGGAAAAGGCTTGGGGCTTGGCTTGGCCATTAGCGCCAACCTTGCGAAAGATATGAACGGCACCCTCAGCGCAACCCTTAGTGACAACGCACAACTGACATTTCAACTCACTTTGCTAAAGGCATAACATGACCACAAAAACAGCGGATACCCTTATAGAAATTTGGCTTTTAGATGACGATGACATTGTCCGCTCAACAACAGCCCAGTGGTTACGTTTGTCAGGTTACGATGTGCGAGAGTTTCAAGATGGCCAGACGTTGTTAGAGCAATTTTCAGCAGGTTTGCCCTGTATTATTGTCAGTGATATCCGTATGAGCCCTATCGATGGCTTAACCTTGATGCACGAATGCTTAAAGTTAGAAAAAGACCTCCCCATTCTGCTAATCACTGGACATGGTGATGTGGACACTGCCGTAAATGCCTTACGGGATGGTGCTTTTGACTTCCTTGAAAAGCCTTTCAACCCTAACCGCTTAACTCAAACGGTAGAGAAAGCCATTCATCTAAGAAAAATGCAATATCAACAAGCCAACCAATCTCAATATTTAGGAGAACTGCATGGCTTGGAACAAACTATCATAGGTCAAGACGACCAAATAATTCGCGTTCGCCATCAAATTCAAACCTTTGCAGGCATGGACACTCATGTCATCGTGTATGGAAAAACCGGCTGTGGTAAAGAACTGGTTGCCAAAGCCCTACATGACTGTAGCCCAAGATCTAAGCAACCTTTTGTTGCCATCAACTGCGCCGCCATTCCCAGTGACCTGTTTGAAAGTGAGCTATTCGGGCACGAAGCAGGCGCTTTTACAGGAGCAAGTAAGCAACGAGTCGGTAAATTGGAACATGCCAGTGGTGGCACGCTTTTTTTAGACGAAATAGAAAGCATGCCATTGCCCATGCAAATCAAACTACTTCGTGTTTTGCAAGAAAATCAACTAGAACGTATTGGCAGCAACAGTACCATTGAGATCGATCTTAGGGTCGTAGCCGCCGCTAAAACTGACTTGCAGACACTAGAAGACTTTCGCCAAGATTTATTTTTTCGTTTAAACGTCTCACAAATCCATTTACCGGATTTGCGTCATCGCGGGGCTGATATCCCCCTATTATTTGAGCATTTTGGCCGTCTTGCGGCTGAAGAACGCAACGGTAATTTTAAACCCCTCAGCCCCATTGACCACGAGACTCTAACTCTCTACGGCTGGCCTGGCAATGTTCGAGAATTACGAAATGTGGCACTACGCTATGCTTTGGAGCCCAACACCAGCGTGGCGAAAATCCTTGCAGGCTACCAAGCACAAGATGATGTAGACACCCTAAGCCCTCTTCCACTGAGCGTTAAAGTTCAGGAGTTTGAACGTAGCCTTATTGAAAGCAGTATTCGCCTACAAAAAGGCAACATTCAGGCTGTTTTAGAGCACTTACAACTCCCTAGACGCACACTTAACCAAAAAATGCAGAAATACGGACTGAATCGTGCAGACTATTTAGAGTAACCCGGAAGGTTGACAAAATATTTTCAAAGAAATTAATGAGAATCACTTGCATCAATCCCATAAATACTTTTTAATGATAACCATTATCAAGTTAAGGGATGCAAGAGATGCACTTTAATATGCACGATGTATATGACAAGCAAGGCCAAGTAAACAGCAGCATACGCCATTGTTTAGCAGGTCATAAAAAGCATGTCACTTTGCTGCCCAACCTTGAGCTTATAGATCAGCACATTCACAGCAAAACCGCTATTTCTTTCAACGAGAGTGCCCGTAAAGGTCTGTATTTTACGCTTGTTGGCAAGCAGGCCATTCGCAGTGTGAATGACGTTACCTCCGTACAAATTTGCTATCAGCCACGGGACATCAGTGGCGACTTTATGATGGCAGAAAATGAGCAGCGCAGTTTATTACAAGTTCATATTAGCTGCGAGCATCTCGCTGGGGTATTGGGGGAAAGTGAAGAACAAATCATTCAACACTTTGTCACCATGGGTGAAAAACTGGCGCCTGAATCAGGGGTGATCAATCTCGCCTTCACTCACAAGACAGCTAAGGTTTGTCAGGACATTTTAGACCACTCTGGACATTCCATTAGCCTAGCAGGACACCTTTACACCTTAATTTTCAGCTTAATCGAGCAACTGCAAATGGCCAGCCATTTAGCAGAATGCCCAGACTGTCAAGGTAAACTATTTCAAGCGCAAAACCTTTTGGAAGTGCCAAATCAAGACGCTTTTAACCTAGCTCAACTAGCGAAGCGCGTAGGCCTCAACAAAGAAGCCTTGGCGATCGGCTTTTATCAGCAAGTCGGTCAGCCTATTGAACAATATTGCTTGAACAGCCGCATTAAACTCGCCGCAGCTTTATTACGAGAAGACCCGACAGCAAAAGATCATGTATTGGCTCAAAGTGGCTTTTCAGAAGCCCAGTTTGAAGCCGCATTCGTGCAACAATTTGGCGTAACCAGCCAGCAATACAAACAAATTCATTAAGTAGTAGGAACATAGCACCAATGGAGCAATCGTCAATCGCCCTTATTTATGGCACAGATACCAATAACACGGAAGAAATTGGGCAAAAAATTGCGAAGCAATGGGAAGAACTAGGCGAAGAAGTTGAGCTCTTCAACATAAAAGACATTGAACCTAGCCTATTAGAACAGTATTCCATGCTTATTTTAGGTATTCCAACTTGGGATTTTGGTGGTATTCAGTCGGATTGGGAAGATTTAGGCGATGCCCTAAGTGAGCTGTCTCTGAAAGATAAAACCATTGCATTATATGGCCTTGGAGATCAGTTCGGTTACGGGGATTATTTCGTCGACGCCATGGGTTGGTTGTATGAAAAACTTTTGCCAACAGGCGCCAGCTTTATCGGTGAGTGGCCAACTGAAGGTTACGATTTTGAGGCCTCTAGAGCGTGTGTAAAAGATAAAGAACATTTCGTCGGTCTTGCGATAGATGAAGACCAACAATTCGACCTAACTGATCAACGTGTTGAACAGTGGGTCATCCAACTTTACGCAGAAAAGGCGGTTGAATTGGCATAATGATCACTGACTGGCCATTGCTTAGGTTATTGACTCAATTTGGATTTCCACTCATTCGCTGCCCCGAATGACCAAATTTAACCGAACACAATGCGATCATTATAACATTTGCCTTTTGCGTGAAGACCGTGGCTACTCCTCCTTTCTCTCCTGCTTGGGAGTAGCCACGTATTTTCTATAGTTGCAGGACTTATTCTTAGTAGTGACTTAACGTCAAGTTGGTTATGATAGAGGCTGACCGCGTTTTGAGATCAAAAAATGAATCTACAACTTTCCGATCTGTTTATCGTTCTTTGTTTAGCTTGTGTCGTTTATTTTTGGTGGCGTAACGCCAGCATTCGTGAAAGAGCTTTGCAGACAGCCAAGCAACATTGTAAAAATCTAAATTTACAGTTATTAGACGGCAGCGTCGCCGGAAAACAATGGCGACCAACATGGCAATATGGCCAACCTTGCATTAAGCGTATCTACCAATTTGAATTCACCTCCACTGGTATGGCTCGCTATTCTGGAACCATTACCTATATCGGAAATTATCAAACCGACATTTGGGTTAGCCCCCATCACTTCTAAACACCAAAATCCACATAGTTTTCAGGGATGTAAAATCAATAAAAAGTGTTATAGTTAAATTATTAGTAATATCGTTACTTTTTGTAAGTCCGTATTTGTTAGGTTTTAAATACTCTAAAAAAAAATAATATAGGTAAACCTATGCTAGAGAATCTAAGCTTTCGCACTAAACTTATTGCCCTTCTAAGTTCTGCTATTTTGGGCTTTATTGTGGTTACCCTAGTTGCCCTAGGTGGTTTGAAAGATCAAACCATTGCCTCACAAAAATTCCAAAGCCTCACAAAGGTCGATAAAGACCTCGCCTCTTTAATCATTACTTTGATGGAAGAATATCAATCCATTAATAATCTTAATGACAGCTTATATGATGAATTCATAGGTAAAGTCGAGACCAATCACAGTGAATTACTACAAACACTGGAAGCCAACACCCAAAGCTTCAGTGACCAAGCAGGTCGACAAAAAATGCTTGATGTAAAAAATGCCGTGAACCAATACAGCGAATCTCTTCAGCAACTGGTCGCACAGCAACACAAAGTTGGTTTCAGTGGCTCATCTGGGTTAAAAGGGAAGATTTCATCATCCGGTGAGGTGGTAGCAGAAGAGATTTCATTTTTAAGCTTAATCAAGCAAGAATTCTTACCTGTACGAGAAGCCGAAAAAAATTATATTTTCGAACCTACTAACGAAAATAAAGCTCAATTCATGACCCGCTTTGAACGTTTTAATGAGCGCGTGGTGAACTTTGGATTACAAGAGCGCTTTGGTTCAAACATTGAGCTTTACCTTGCCTCTGTTAACAATTTTTCAAGTGAAAATCTCGCCTTAACAGACGCTCAACAAGTCTTTGAAAGTACTCGAATTAATTTTCTACAAACCACGGCTTCTGCCACTGAATTCATGCAAAATGCGGTCACTGCAGCCCAGCAACAAGCAGCGGACAGTTCACAAAAGGCCAGCATCAGCTTGATTTTGGTAAGTATTCTAGTTGCATCCATCGCTTCTTTGCTTATGTTTGGTATCGGTCGCAGTGTTAATAAAACGCTTAATCAAATCATCACTGACCTTGGAAAAGTCAAAGGGGGAGATTTAACCGCTCGACTTAATGTCAATACCAAGCGTAATGATGAGTTTGATTCCTTGTGTTCTTCTGTGAATGAAATGACCACAGGCCTTAGCTCTGTTATTGGTGACGTGGTTCATACCACTCAAGATGTTAACAGCATGGTCTCTGAGCTAAATTCTGCAGTCACCAATATCGCCAACAGCAACCGCTCAGTGAGTGAACAGACGAACTCTGTGGCCGCAGCAACCGAAGAAATCTCCGTTACCATCACCAGTATTTCTAATACAACAGAAGAGCTCAGCTCGCAGTCTCAAAATACTTACGACTCAGCGAAAGTCGGCGCAGAAACCATCAAAGGTGCTTTGTCCAACTTGTCTGGCACCATTACCATCGTTAACCAAACCAGTGTGCAACTTAACGAACTGGGCAAGCTGTCTAAAGACATTGATAATGTCATCGGCATGATCAACGATTTAGCGAATCAAACTAACCTCTTAGCGTTAAACGCTGCCATTGAAGCGGCCCGGGCAGGTGAAGCTGGTCGCGGTTTCTCTGTGGTGGCAGATGAAGTACGTTCCCTTGCTGAAAAAACAGTAGACGCGACGGCTAAGATCACCAGTATCGTTAGCACTATTCAAACCTCTACACAGACCGCCATAGAAACGATGGAAAACGGCCAAACCAGCTTACATGCTATAGAGGAGTACAGTGAAAAGGCCGAACAAGCCATTCGCGAAATTGAACTTAACGCTCAAACAAGCTCAACTTCCTCTATTGATATGGCCCGCTCTATTCAAGAAGTTGCGAAGACAGCGATTCATATGAGTGAAGAAATGGACAAGATTGCTCAGCAACTGCAAAGAGATAACTCGAACATCAATAGTATTGAAGGAAACACTCGTCATATCCATGAACAGGTCAACAGTCTAGATGATAAGACTCGAGTCTTTACGACTTCATAATTTGCTCTGATAGTCATAAAAAAACCAATCTTGGCTTTCGCCAAGATTGGTTTTTTTTGTAACTACTTAAGGAAGGTACGATTAAGTCTTCTGAACTTCAGTCTTATCAGAGAAATGGTCTATCAAGGCAAGAGTGAGCAGGAATGTTAATACCTTTCAATCACTCTTAACAAAGAGAGGCCGTTTCTCTGAAAGACCCGAAGGGCATGGGCCAAACACTTTTTATTCTTTGTTAAACTTCTTGCCAATATGTTCAATATTGGACTGCGAAGCTTGCCTCGAATAATAAAGTTTTATCCACACGCTGAAGCCAGTGGACTTGTTCATACCTTCCTTAACGTTATTACAGCGCGGAATACTCTTTTTCCCAACGCTTAGCTTCTTTCTTAGACGGCCCGCCTAAAACATTCACAGCCGTACGTAGACGTGCTCGCGAAATATCTGAACCAAGAATGGCCATAGAATCAAACACGGAAACGGAAGCAGTGGAACCTGAAATAGCCACAAACAAAGGCGCAAAGAAGTCCTTTGGCTTAATTTCCATCGCTACCGCTAAGGCTTTAAGCTCAGCAAAGATATTATCCTTGTTCCATTGATTGAGAGCTTCTAAACGCCACAAGGAGAATTGCATTGCTTTTCGCAAGGTATCTTCTTCCATTTTAATACTGGAAAAGTCTTCTTTGCTAATGTTCAGCATGCCCTTAAGGAAAAATCCTGCTACGTCCGCCACATCGGAAAAGGTTTCAACCCGAGGCATAACCAAAGGTAGAATTTGCATAAGATATTGAGGGTTTAGCGCCCACTCAACATATTTTTGAGCGAAGGCTTCAGGGCTAAGATTTTCGCGGATCCACATGCCGTTTAACCAACTCAGTTTCTCCACATCAAATACCGGGCCGCCTAGAGATACACGCTGAATATCGAAATGCTCGATCATTTCATCCAAAGAGAATTTCTCTCTTTCATCCGGCATAGACCAGCCCATACGACCTAGGTAGTTAATGACGGCTTCAGACATATAGCCCATACGTTGGTAGTACAAAATACTGGTCGGGTTTTTACGCTTAGACAACTTAGACTTATCTGGATTGCGCAACAAAGGCATATGACAAAGTGTCGGCATATCCCAGCCAAAGTATTGATAAAGCAAGATATGCTTGGGCGCAGAGTTGATCCATTCTTCACCACGGATCACATGGGTAATTTTCATTAGGTGATCATCAACCACATTGGCAAGGTGGTAAGTAGGCATGCCATCGGCTTTTAAAAGCACCTGCATGTCTACTTGAGCCCAATCAATCTCGATGGTGCCACGTAACATATCCTGCACAACACAAGTGCCCTCTTCCGGTATTTTCATACGGATAACATAAGGCACATTAGCGTCTAGCTTAGCTTGAACTTCTTCGGCAGAAAGCGTCAAAGCACGGCCATCGTATTTCTGAGGAAGACCTTGTTCCTTCTGCTCAATACGCATCTGATCCAATTCTTCTGAGGTTTCAAAGGCATAGAATGCATGGCCTTGTTCCACCAGCTGTTGCGCGTATTGACCGTAAATGTCACCACGTTCACTCTGACGGTAGGGACCGTATTCACCACCCACATCAGGACCTTCTGCCCAATCCAGACCTAACCAACGTAAAGCATCAAGAATCATTTTTTCCGATTCTGGGGTACTACGAGTTTGATCTGTATCTTCGATGCGTAAAATGAATTTACCGCCCATTTTACGAGCAAAAGCCATATTAAACAGGGCAATGTATGCCGTACCTACGTGTGGGTCACCAGTAGGCGATGGTGCTATACGAGTTCTAACCTCAGACATATTGATCTCATCTATCCGTTTCTACAAATGCCGCTATTATAGTCTCCAGAGATCTTCTCGGTAAGGGGTAAACACCGCTCTTTTAGGGATTTACTGCCCAGCAACGCCCTATGGAGGGCGTAAATCGATTAGATTAAAACGAGAAGCCAAGGCGCAGGCTTATAGAGCCTGCTAGTTTGCCGTTTTGTGGTGATAACGTAATTGAGATAATCGCACGCCTATGTCGACATCCACTTTGAGTTGAACCAACTTTCTGGATTGTATCGCCTGCTCGTAGCCACCCGCTAACAAGCCTTGAATGCGAGGCGTAAACGCATCTTGGTGGGCATAAATCGCCTCTAAGGTAGGCTGTTGCTGAATAATGGTCACCGCTGTTTTAGGCCCAATACCTTTCACTCCAGGAATACGATTAGTGGTATCCCCCACTAAAGCCCAATAATCCAATAATTGGTGAGGTTCTACGCCATATTTGCCGGGCACCCAAGCCTTGTCATACCCCAGTTTGGCAAAATAGTCATATTGCAAGATATGTTCATTCTCTAACAACTGGGTAAAGCCTTTGTCGGTGGAAATGATGTAGGACTTAATCTGGTTCGCGGCAGCCTTTACCGCTAAGGTGGCGATTAAATCATCCGCTTCCCAGCCTTCCATCCGTAAACAAGGAAAGCCGTTAAAGCGCAGTAATTTCGCAAAACTTGGAATGGCATCATGAAGAGTGTCGTCCATGGGAACACGACCCAACTTGTATTCTGGATATAGTTTGTGGCGCCAAGTTTGTCCACTCGAATCAAACACTATCACCGCATAACTTGGGTTAAATTGCTGACTAAGTTTGGCCAGCGCATCCACGGTAATGCTTTGACAGCGCTCCACTCTACGGACCGCATCCGTTTCTGACTCGAGAGCAGCATACAGTCGGCGAATTAAATTCATGCCGTCGATAATTAAAAACTTTTTTTCCACCCCAAGACCTTATCTTTTTGTCACAATTATTTGATACTAGTTTATTGTAACTGTTTTCCACTAGAAACTGGCTAACTGTCTTACTTAGCCGAGAAAAGGAATTTAAATGATGTTTCGGCCTTTAACTACCTATGCCACTTTATTGACTATCTGTTGCTCAGCACAGAGTATTTACGCTGCCCCTATTCAAGCTGTGATTGGCCTTAATTCCAGCCAAGTTATCGACACCACCAAAGCAGGTAAACTGACCTTAGAGGCCAATCGCAATACCCTAATGCCCTTACAAGACAATTTCTCAAGCATGCCTCTCTCCAAGGAAACGCCTTTTAATTATTGGTTACAAGAGGTTGAGCGATTAGTTCGTGTAGATAGTCGCTTACAAACGCTTAGTTACACAGGTGTGCTGAAAAAAGTCTCTCCCCAGTCTGGGAATTTTTTATTGATGGTAAAAAATCGTATCGTTGAATTACCCATCAATGATTTCTATTTGGTTCCTCTGGATAAATCCATCCTCACACCACAACAAGATAAATACCCTCAAAGCATTAGCTATCAGACCAACCAACTTTCTTGGACACCCCAGCTCAGTCTAATTATTGAAGGAAAAGAGCTTACCTTTTTCCAGCGAGCGCTGATCCACAACAATGCAGATAAACCAATTGATCTAAACAATAGCCTACTGCATTACTCCAATACAGCAAGACCAACGGAACGCGCAGCCATGGGCAAAGCAGTAATGCTTAATGACGCGCAACCTGCCTCCGTGCAATTCAATGAAAATGAAGTGACCTACCCTTTAACTCAGGCACTTACCCTACCCGCTTACTCAGATACTTTATACCCTTTGCAAACGGGGCATAGTCAGGTCGATAAGAAGCAACATTCGGCACAAGTTTTCACTCACGCCAATAGTCGTGGCGACATAGAGCTGAAATTTAACAGTGAATTGAGTTTCACCGTTAACCAAGATTCTATGCCCGGTGTGTATCAGGTATTTTGGCAAACCGATGACGGCTTATTAATTCCAGCAAATCCTATTGCCCTAGATAAACTGCGTAATGGTGCCACAACAAGTATTAGCACCAACACCAGTCAAGATATTAGTGGTCAGCTGAAATTGATAAGTTCCACTTCTACCAGTTTACCTAATAGACAAATCTGGGAAGCTTCCCTAGAAAATCATTCAAGTCAGCGCCAAGCCTATAAAATCATTCAAAGTAGTAATGCTTTGTTAAGCATTGAGAAGGGAAAGACGGGATTACAACAAAATACTGCCAACAGTGTTGAAATAACTGGTACGTTAAATGCTAATGAAAAGCGTGTTTGGCGATATACTCTCCAACAGCAAAAATAAACCAATCAAAAGTTTAAGAAATATGGAAACTAGAACAATATGATTTCCTATTCTAAGCAGATGCAAAAAGTTACGTTATGATATTGTCAATATTCATAACAGATATAGCAATGTCTCACTGCCGCAGGTTAGTTAACTAAGGTAGTATAACTGTATTTCATACTAAGAGCCGACTAATATCCATGAAAAAGCATATTCTAACCTCACTGATTACTGCTGCCGTATTGAACACTACAACTGGCCATGCAGAAACTCTTTTCGAAGTCTATAAACTTGCCAAGCAAAGTGACCCAGGTCTAAGAGCCGCTCAAGCCACTTATCAAGCGCAAAAAGAAAGCGTTACAGTCAGCGAAGGTAATTTGTATCCAAGCCTA
Organism: Marinomonas sp.; assembly: GCF_039940335.1. Lineage (GTDB taxonomy): Bacteria > Pseudomonadota > Gammaproteobacteria > Pseudomonadales > Marinomonadaceae > Marinomonas. The sequence continues at coordinate 217,619 of NZ_JBDVGW010000012.1, forward strand.
ACCTTCAGTGGCGGCTTAACTTACGACAAAACCAACAGCCCAGCTTACGACGATACTGGTCTTGCTCAATCTCTGTCCCTTGATTTGGACTACCCAATATACTCTCCAGCACTAACTTATGCGGTAGACGGTGTAAAGCTTGGTTCACAAAGCGCTGAATTATCCCTTGAAAACACAGAAGAAGACTTAGCCTTAACAACGTTAACGGAATACTTTCAATTATTGATTGCTCAGGCCACGTTAAAAACCACTCAGGCACAAGTGAAAGCCACAGAGAGTCAACTGGACAGAGCAAAAAAACAATACGAAGTTGGTCTAGCGTCTATCACTGATCTGCAAGATACCCAAGCGGAATACGATTCTGTACGTGTAACCGAACTTAGCGCTCGCTCAGATGTCGCTTATGCTCAGCAAGCCCTTTACCAAAGAACAGGGCGCACTATTAGTAGCATCCCAGAATTGGCGGATGATTTCCCAATTCGTTTGAATGCTGACATGACGGTTGATTCACTCATTAATAAAGCACGTCGTAACAATAAAGACATTCAGGCTCTAGATATTGATGTTCAATCAGCACAAAACAATATCAGCATCCAAAAAGCCAGTGGCCGTACTCCAACTGTGTCATTAACGGGTTCCTTATCCCACGCCAACTACGACTACTCTCCTAACCGCACTTCGACGAATGGTAACACCGAATATGCATCGGTAGGCCTTGGTGTCAGTATTCCACTGTACAGCGGTGGCGCAATCAATGCATCGGTTAGACAAGCTCAATCCAGCGCGACCGCTGCAGAAGAATTGAGAGCCAGCGCGTTACAAAGTATCGAATTAAACATTCGCTCCTTAGTGCTTGAGTTACAAACTTCTGTTGCCCAGATAGCCGCTCAAGAACAGTTAATTCGTTCAAGGACCAGTGCCCTTGAAGCCACCAAAGCGGGTTACGATGTGGGAACACGTAACTTGGTAGAGTTACTAGATGCTCAATCAAATCTTTACGATGCACAAAACTCTTATGAAACCGCCCGTTACAACTTTATTCTGCAACGCCTAAATCTTTTAGAGGTAACAGGCGAACTGACAGAAGAAGAAATCAAAGCTCTGGATAAATGGCTAGTCCTGAAATAACAGTACTTCCCATCTAGTCCAAAAAAATAGGCCGCTTTAGAAGCGGCCTATTTGTTATATATGGACATGAACTTAAGCGGGGCGTGAGATTAAAGCATCCCGCTGGGTAAAGCGAACTAACACCTTGTACAAGCCAAATGCATCTTTACTGCCGGCCAACTCTCGAATAGAGTGCATCCCAAAAGTAGGCAAGCCTATATCTATGGTTGGCACCCCAATTTCACCCGAAGTAATAGGACCTATAGTGCTACCGCAGGCCATGTCACTGCGCACCACAAAACACTGTACGTCATAATTTTCCTCTGCGGCAATGTCACGGTACACACTGGCTGTCTCACTGTTGGTTGCATACCTTTGGTTCGCATTCACCTTAATCACAGCCCCCTTATTGATACCCGGTGCATGCAGTTTGTCATGTTTATTCGCATAGTTAGGGTGCAAAGCATGCGCATTATCTGCGGAAACCAACATAGAGCGTTGAATAGCTTGTACGAATTGCTCAGGATTAGGAGATAGCCTGCGCAGCACGTCATCAAGGAAAGGACCGTTGGCTCCGCATGCGGACAAACTGCCAATTTCTTCATGGTCGGTACAGATAAGTAAGCTAGGACGCTGGAAGTCTGAATCAATAAGTGACTGTAAGCCCACAAAACAGCTCAATAAATTATCTAATCTAGCCGAGCAAATGTATTCTTCATGCAAGCCCACCAAAGCAGGCGCTTGAGTGTCGTATAAACTTAATTCGAAATCTAAAACGTGGCTAATGTCTAAACCTTCATGCTCTTTCTTAAGCCGCTCAACCAATAAGGCATGCAATTCGAAGGTGTTTTCAACCCCACATAGAATCGGCAGAATCTCTTCTTGTGGATTCACTGAAAAACCATCATTCACGCCACGGTTCATATGAATTGCTAAGTTAGGTACCACAGCGATGGGCTTTTTAAAGTCCACCAATCGGCTAGTGACTGCACCAGAGTTATCTTTAAAGGTGACACGACCGGCGATGGATAAATCTCGGTCCAACCAAGTGTGCAGCAATACCCCACCATACACTTCGACACCAAGTTGGTGGTAACCAAAGCGCTCTACGTGGGCATTGGGCTTAAGCTTTAAACAAGGGCTATCCGTATGGGCACCAATCATTCGCCAACCAGTTTGACTGACATCAAGGGTTGGGGTTGTAAAAGCAATTAATGAAGAGGCGTTACGAGTGACGAAATACTTGCCGCCCTCTTCAATGATCCAGTTGTCATTCTCGGACAATTCTACAAAACCTGCTTTTCGCAGTTCATCGCTCATGGTTTTTGTCGCATGAAACGGCGTTGGTGAAGCCTGTAAGAAAGACAAGAGTTGATCGTTAAACTTAGAAGTTTCCATAAATTCCTAGTAGGACAATGCCTTAAAAAAAGTGACTTTTTAACAGTTAAGCTGGCCTTAATGCGCCACGTCTAATATGATTTTACCTATGATTGACCAACAGACCAAGAGAACCCCTATCGGATGAACTATAAACGTCTATTATTTTGCCTATTCACTGGCTTCACGGTCGCAACATCGCCGGCGTTCGCTTTTCAAGAATTACAACCTTCAGATGATTATGTACAAGTTTCCAAAGAAATCGTAGAAATACTTGAGGGCACTCACTACAACAAACCAAGTATTAACGATCAAATCTCCGAATTAGCTTTCGAAGATTATCTCGATGCTCTCGATCCAACGAAAAGTTTCTTTTTACAAAATGATATTAACGCCCTTTCCGTATATAAGCAGCGTTTTGATGATGCCATAAAATCTGGTGACACTCAGGTCGCTTACACCATTTACAACCTCTACTTAAAACGTGTGGAGGAAAGGCTCACCAATCTCGAAAATAACCTACCAGCTATGCTGGAAGGATTTGATTACACTCTAGACGAATCCCTTGATTTAGACTCAGAGCACTACACTTGGGCAAAGAGCAAGCAAGAGCAGGATGAGACTTGGCGCAAGCGCTTAAAAAACCGTGCTCTTACTTTAAGACTGAATGGTGAAACAGCCGAGGCCATCAGTGAAGTACTCACTAGCCGTTTTAAGAACCAGCTAAAACGTATTCACCAAACCGATGCTGTGGATGTTTACCAAATATTTGTGAACTCCATTACTGCGGCTTTAGACCCTCATAGCAGCTATTTTGCCCCACGAGCTTCAGAAACTTTTAACATCAATATGAGCTTATCCCTTGAAGGCATCGGTGCTGTATTACAAATGGAAGATGACTACACTAAGGTCGTCCGCCTGATCCCAGGTGGCCCAGCCTCAGCGAAAGGCGAGTTGTCCCCAAATGACAAGATTGTCGGTGTCGCCCAAGAAGGCGAAGAGATGATTAACGTTGTTGGTATGCGCTTAGATGATGTAGTCGATAAGATTCGTGGCGAGCGTGGTACTACCGTCACACTTGAAATCATCCCAAGTAAAGGAACAGGGCAAACCAGTAAACGCATTCAAATCGTCCGTGAAAAAGTTAAGTTAGAAGATCAATCCGCGAAAAAAGAAGTTGTCGAAGTCACTCGCGGCGATGAGACCTATAAAGTTGGTGTGATTGAACTGCCGACTTTCTATTCTGATTTTGCCGCCCAACAGGCAGGAGATAAGAACTACAAAAGCTCGACTAAAGACACTAAGAAACTGATCGAGGAACTACGTAAAGAAGGTATCGTGGCGCTAATTTTGGATCTTAGAAACAATGGCGGCGGCTCTTTGCAAGAAGCCAACAGCTTAACAGGTTTGTTTATTCCTTCTGGCCCAACGGTACAAATTCAAGATCAAAATGGTCGCATTACCCCCCTTGGCGATCGTGATCCTAAAATTGCCTACAGTGGCCCATTGGCGGTACTGACCAACCGAATGAGTGCTTCGGCATCTGAGATTGTCGCAGGGGCACTGCAAGATTATGGTAGAGCTCTTATTTTAGGAGGACAGACCTTTGGTAAAGGCACAGTTCAAGCTTTGCAAGAAGTAGATAAAGGCCAATTAAAAATCACTCAGGCAAAATTTTACCGTGTATCAGGGGAAACGACGCAACACAAAGGCGTTGTACCAGACATTATTTTCCCTAGTGTTTTTGACACAGAAAAAGTCGGTGAAAGCTCCTTAGACAGACCTCTACCATGGGATAAAATTCACGAGACTCGTTACCCTATTTATTGGGATATACCTGCCTATTTGCCTATTCTTGAGCCTCGCCACCAAACACGCATGGCAAAAGACCCCGACTTTATTGCGTTGAATGATCAAATTGCAGAATTTAAAGAAAATGAGGACAAATACAAAACGCTCTCTTTAAATGAAAACACCCGCATTCAACTCAATGAAGAGACAGAAAAGCGTGAATTGGACCGAGAGAATGCTCGTCGTGCAGCTTTAGGTCTCGAAGCTATAGCGTCTGTTGACGATATTGAACCTACCGACAAGCTGGTTTACAGCAAAGAGGCGGCAGAAATTCTGTTGGACTTTATTGCCACCAACCAATTAGCCGAGCAAGAAAAAGCTCAGCAAGAGCAAGCAAATTAAATGTGAACCATAAGCCCTAAAGGACTCACCTCCTTTAGGGCATCACTTCCCCTATACTCATTTTAACAGCGAACCAACAGCACCATGGCTAAAGCGTCATCCGATAGAAACACCATTGATTTATTTACGACTTCACCAGGTCGTCCTCGTAAGCACCCTTTAACTCGAAAAGATCAATTGAAGGTTAATAAGCGTGTACAGCGACAAAAAGAAAAAGCTCAAGGCTTAAAACGTCTGGAATTAGTGGTGGATCAAGAAACCATTACAAAACTGGATCAACTATGTGAACGCAACGACATAAAACGTGCCGAGTGGCTTACCATGCAAATTGCGTTAAGTTACTCAAAAATTAAAAACAAAAAAGTCACCGCTTAGCCAAATCCAATTTGATATACTCACCTGCTAACCCATAATGCATAGACAGAACAGACGGATTTATGGCCAAACTGTATTTTTATTACTCTGCAATGAACGCAGGCAAGTCCACGGTATTGTTACAATCGGCTCACAACTATAAAGAACGCGGTATGCGACCTTTATTATTAACTGCCGCCATAGATGACAGGTTTACCCAAGGCCAGATCACCTCTCGCATAGGCATTAGCGCCCAAGCCAGCTTGTTCACTAATGATACCGACATAATGCAAACCGTTCTGTTGGAAAGTCAAAACAGTGAACTAAGTTGTATATTGATAGATGAGGCACAATTTCTGACAAAAGAACAAGTCTATGCCCTGTCTGACGTTGTCGACGTGTTAAATATTCCCGTCTTAGCTTTTGGTATCCGTACGGATTTCCAGGGTGAACTGTTTGCTGGCAGCCAAGCTTTGTTGGCGCTATCGGACAAACTTATCGAATTAAAAACCGTCTGTCATTGTGGTAGCAAAGCCACCATGGTTATCCGCCTAGACAGTGATGGTAAGCCCGTAAAAGAAGGCGATCAGGTACAAATAGGTGGTAATGACCGTTACCTTTCTGTTTGTCGAAAACATTTTAAAGAAGCTGTGAGAAACTAATTATGTGGTTCAACAACGCGCAAATATTCCATCTAAAAGACACTGAATCACTGGACACCAACAAGCTGATTGACAGCTTAGCGGATTTCCCACTAAAAGAATGTGGCTCTCAAGACGAGTTTTCATTTGGTTGGATGCCACTTATCCGCAACAGCGAACAATGGAGCTTGGTTAACAATCGTTGCATCTTGCTCCGCGCCGGCAAAGAAGAAAAAGTCCTACCCTCTGCTGTGGTCCGTGAAGAATTAGAAAGCAAGGTAGCCGAAATAGAATTGGTTGAGGGTCGTAAAGTAGGTCGTAAAGAAAAGACCGATTTAAAAGACGAACTTGTCTTTACGCTACGCCCTAGAGCCTTTGCAAAACGTACCGACATATGGGCTTACCTTGATCTAGAAGCCAAGATCATTGTTTTAAACAGCACCAACGCAAGCATGACGGAAGAGCTTTTCAAACATCTGCAAACAACCTTAGGCAGCTTCCAAATGATGCCTCTGCAAGCACAAGTTTCTCCAGCTTCCTTAATGACGGATTGGCTGGTTAAAAATGAAGTACCTGCTAGCTTAGAAACGGGTGATGAATGTGAAATCCAAGACAGCTCCGAAGATAAAGCTAAGATTCGCTTTAAAGCCTTAGAGCCCTTATCTGACGATGTTACTCGCCATCTAGCAGACGGCATGGCGGTAAAAAATCTTGCCTTACGCTGGGCGGATAAGCTGAGCTTTGTACTCCATGATGATCTGACCCTGCGCAAAATCAAGTTTGACGACACCCTAAAAGATGCGGCTTTCAATGACTCCCAAGGGGGTGGTTTGGCAGATATGGATGCCAACTTCTCATTGATGTCCCTCACCCTGAGAGAATTTTTTGCCTCTTACTCCTTATGGTTTGAAATTAACGCCGCCCATGAGGCCTAGGCCAAAGCACTATGTCTAAGCTAGCAGAAGAACAAAGTATTGCTAAACGAGTCACGCTCATTGGCGCATTTTGGGACGCCGTACTGGGTGTTGTGAAAATACTTGCGGGGTATTTTTCCCAGTCGCAAGCCTTAATGGCCGATGGCATTCACTCTCTATCGGATTTAGTCACGGATGTCTTTGTTTACTTTGCGGCCAGCAATGCTCGCCAAGGCCCAGATCAAAACCACCCTTACGGCCATCTAAGGTTTGAAACCCTCACAACGGTGTTTCTAGGCTTTGTACTCATGTTAGTGGCCATTGGCATAGGTTACGAAGCCTTTAATAGCCACCAGCAAGCACAGCTCACTTGGTATGGCATTCTTGCGCTGATTGCCACCATCGCGGTGAAAGAAGCCATTTTCCACTACACCAAGCGTGCTGGTGAGAAAATTAGCAGCCAACTACTGCTAGCCAATGCTTGGCACAGTCGTAGCGACGCCTTGTCTTCCATTGCCGTATTAATTGGCCTCATCGGGGTATACCTAGGCTATCCGTGGGCAGATATGGTCGCCTCTCTTGTTGTGGCCTTTTTGATCGGAAAAATGGCCGTCACCATGATCTGGGATAACCTTGCCGAATTGGTAGACACGGCACCCGGCCCAGAGTTAATAGAGCAGATTAAAGCGACGGCAGACAGCTTAAAAAATGTGGTGGCGCCCCATGATGTTCGAGCGCGCTCCATGGCAGGTAAGATTTATTTAGACATGCATATCCATGTACCTAGCCATGCAAGCGTCAGTGAAGGACACTATTTAGGTGATCTAGTGGCCTACACCATTAAACAATCCCACCCTCAAGTGGAAGATGTCTTGGTACACATAGATACAGATGATCGTATTCAGAAGGATAGCTTTCGTCCCACGGATCCATCTGTCAGACCAAAGCACTTACAATTACCAGCACGTCACCAAGTGATGGCGGACCTAGGTTTTTTATTACGCCAACACAGCCAATATTTAGACATAACTCAAACTCGGTTGCATTATTTAGGCAACACGCTGAGCATTGAACTGATTGCCAACAGCAATAAGCTTGCTGAACGGACCAGCCAACAGCAAGCAAACGCGGGCATTATGATGGATCTACAAGGGGCTCATTACCTTAGTGGTGTGGAAATACTTTGGCGTTATCCGAGCCCATAACTCACTCCTCTTGATCATATTCTCCTAACGCATTTTGACGGTGATGGTCAGGCAAGGTTTTACTGGTTTTCGCTCCCATGACGCGCAATTTCTCCGCTCTTGCCATCAGGTTTCCACGCCCAGTGGTGAGTTTTTTCAAGGCCGCATCATGGCTACGGTTTACCGCGGATAACTTGCTGCCTATTTCATCCATGTCTTGCACAAAGGCAGAAAACTTGTCGTACATGGCGCCCGCTTGGCGCGCGATCTCGATCGCATTTTGACTCTGTTTTTCATTCCGCCAAATATTTTGAATGGTGCGTAAGGTAGCCAATAAATTAGAAGGCCCAACAATAATGATATTGTGCTCAAACGCTTCACTAAACAAACCATTATCCCCTTGTAATGCCAAACCAAACGCCGCTTCAATAGGGATAAACAGTAATACAAAATCCAACGAAGTAATCCCAGGTAAGTCATGATAAGACTTACCACTAAGCTCCTTCATATGCCGACGAACAGCTTCTAAATGTTGCTTTAAGGCTTTTTCTCTTTGCTCATCGGTTTGGGCTTCCATGTAGCTAAGGTAACTGATCAAGACCATTTTTGAGTCAACAATGACCTGTTTACCTTCTGGCAAATAGATCACCACATCCGGTTGTAAGCGTTTACCGGCTTCGGTTTTATAAGAGCCTTGCACCTCATATTCGCGGCCTTTTTCCAGACCAGAACGCTCTAAAATGCGCTCCAGAATCACCTCTCCCCAGCCTCCTTGCAGTTTGTTTTGCCCTTTTAACGCCTGAGTTAAATTAAGCGCATCGTCACTGATTTTTTGGTTAAGCTGTTGTAAGCCTTTTATTTCCTTCACTAAAGAGAAACGCTCCCGGGCTTCTTCTTGGTAACTTTTCTCGACACTTTCTTGAAACTTTTGAATCTGACTGCCCAGAGGCGTCAATAAGGTGCCTAGCTGGCGCTCGTTTTCTTTCGCTAATTGTTGCCCTTGGTGGCTCATAATCTCTTGGGCCAATTGCTTAAACTCCGTTTCATTTTGACGTTTTTGCTCTCGGTAAAAGGCTTCCTTTTCTTGCCAGACACTTTGGGCCGCGGCAAACTGTTGCTCCAAGGTTAGCGATTCTTTCTCTAAATAATGAACCTGATCCTTAGATTGCTGTAAAAGGCGCTGTAATTCCTCATTTTGTTGCAGCATTTTTGCTTCGCTGAGGTGCCACTGACGACGCATAGCCTGTACAATTAGACCTGCAACACCCGACAGCAAAATTGCACTCACGCAAAAGCCGGACAACACTAACGCGGCTTGCCATTGCCAATCTGTCATATATTTAACAACCTACTATTTTTTATAATGAAATCAATCATTCTGGGATTCAGTTAATAAGTTTACATGGATTACTATCTAAGCCCAACACACACTCAGCGCTTTGATCTTGAAATCAAAAATAGTCAGTTTATTACCCATGTTGCACGCACCAAGGGTCGTGACGCGGCCAAAGCCTTTGTTCATCAAATCAAACAAGAATATCCAGACGCCAACCATAACTGCTGGTGTTTTGCCGCAGGCGTACCTAACAACGCCCATTTGTGGGACCAAAGTGATGATGGGGAGCCTAAAGGCACCGCCGGAAAACCCATGCTGAATGTCTTACAACATTCAGAGTTTGGTGAAACTACGCTTGTGGTGACGCGATACTTTGGTGGCATAAAACTCGGTGCAGGTGGCTTAGTGAGAGCCTATAGCCAAGCCGTGCAAGAGGCGTTGAGTCAGACCCTAAGTGAAAAAATTTACCCCAGATCACCTGTTCAACTAAAAATCGCCTACTCTTTATTGGGCAAAGTGGAATATTGGTTAGAACAGAGTGATATCGAAATTGACAATAAAACCTACAGCGACAGCATCGTCATTGATCTTGCTGTTATTGAACGCACCTGGCCCCAACAAAAAGTCGCACTTATCGACTTATGCCAGGGTAGCTTAACTTTAATTGAACCGGATAAAGCATAACCATGTATCAAACAGGACAAAGATGGAGTAGCCGCAACGAGCCAGATCTCGGCGTTGGCATGATTATCGAAAAACAAGGTAAGTCTTTCACCCTACATTTCCCGGATGCTGAAGCCGATCGTCAATATGCTAATACGCAAACCAGCTTAGTACGCCGTACCCTTACCGTTGGTGATCAACTGCACTTCCAAGACGAAACTTACACCGTTCTGGAAGTAGAAGAAATTGACGGTTTAATCGAATACCGCATTAGTGATGACGACGACTGGCTTGAAGAGTCCATCATCCAATTCCCACGCAACGACAAAAATGAACTCGATTCCTTGCTGGCTTTATCCCCAGCACGTCGTATGTGGTTTGACTTACGTCGTTACACTCTTGAGCACCAAGCAGCCCATGCAGCTTCCGATGTCCGTGGCTTAATGGGCTTAAAAGCCGAGTTGCTGCCTCATCAGATTTATCTAGCCCATGACATTGCTAATCGCCCACAAGCACGAGCACTGTTGTGTGACGAAGTCGGTATGGGTAAAACCCTAGAAGCAGGCTTAATACTGCACCATCGCCTGCTCAATGGTTTATGTAAGCGTGCCTTAATCTTGACGCCAACTAACTTACAACACCAATGGTTAGTCGAAATGCTACGTCGTTTCCATCAGCCGTTTTCGTTGATCAATGAAGCTGTCTACGAAGACTACATGGAAGGGGATGACAATCCTTTTGAACAGCAACCTTTTGTCATCGCACCAATTGATTGGGCCAGCCAACACCCACATGCTACTCAGCACATGCTAGAAGCCGGTTGGGATATGGTTATCGTTGATGAAGCGCATCATCTAGCTTGGCACCCTGAAACGCCTAGCATTGGCTACCAAGTGGTGGCACGCCTAGCGGCCACAAGTGAGTCATTATTACTACTAAGTGCTACTCCAGAGCAAACGGGTGAGCGTGAGCATTTCTCTCGCCTGCAGCTTTTGGACGCGGATCATTACCATAGCTTTGAGCGTTACCAAGCCCAGCAACAAGAGTTTAAACAAGCGGCTGAACTTGCAGAATTGCTACTGCCATACACTCAACAAAATGGTCCAGCAGCCGGTTTAAATTGGCCTGAAGTCTTTGCTGCCTACTTAGAAGAAGTAAAAAGCAAAGATTGGTTTATCAGTTTAACAACGGCCAGCACTGGTCAGTATAGTGAAGCGGTTACAGAAGCCATTAGCTGGTTGATTGACCGCCATGGTACGGGGCGTGAAATGTTCCGTAACACCCGTGCGGCAGTGGGTGGCTTCCCGAGTCGTCATTTGCATTCTTACCCGCTGGATAACAACGAACACTTTGTGTCGGCGAATCACCATGTTCAGCCTGAATCTGAGGTAGCAGATGGCTTATGGGAACAAGACCCACGCTGGGTTTGGTTAAAAGAGTTTTTGGAATGCCAAGCGGATAAAGTGCTCGTCATTTGTCACTCTGCCGACATGGCCCAATGGTTAAACGATCAGCTGACCTTTGCAGGCTTTCAAAGTGCCGACTTCCATGAACAAATGCCATTAATACACAGAGACAGAGCTGCGGCGTATTTTGCCGATGAAGAAGGCGCGCAAATTCTAGTCTGTTCCGAAATAGGCAGTGAAGGCCGAAACTTCCAGTTTAGTCATCATCTGGTAATGTACGATTTACCTGAACACCCAGACCTTTTAGAACAACGTATTGGTCGCTTGGATCGTCTTGGTCAGCTTAATGACGTACAAATTCATGTGCCTTACCTTAAAGAAAGTGTCCAGCAACGTTTATTCCACTGGTACCACGATGCCCTAAATGCCTTCTGTCGCACTACAGGTTCCGGTGACAAAGTAGAAGAAGCTTTCGGTGATAGCTTGCATGCTTACCTACATGGCCAAGATGACGATGCAGATTTACTGCAAGAAGCTAATCTCTACCATGAAGCCCTTCTTAAGCAAATGGAAGAAGGCCGCAATCGTCTACTCGAAATGAGTTCGTGTCGTCCTGAGCAAGCCCGAGCCTTGATCGATCAAATCAATGACCAAGCCACTAAAGGCCTGCATCACTATATTGAACAGGTAACTCACGCTTTCAATATCTATGCAGACTGTATTAACGATGACCCTGAAAAGAGTGCGTGGTTCTTACGCCCTTCCAGTGACATGATGCTCGAAGCCTTACCTGGCATCGAAGAGGAAGGCAAAATGCTGATGCTGGATCGCCGTCAAGCAAGCCAAAGAGAAGATGTTGCCTTTGCTACCTGGGAGCACCCGTTAATCACCATGCTAATGGATGAAGTACAGGGCTTTGATTCAGGCAAACTAACTTCGGCCATCTTACCTATCGCTGCACTGCCAGAGGGTACAGTGCTGGTGGAGAGCATGTTTATCATTGAAGCCACGGCCCACCCAAGGTTAAAACTTGCGCAATCTCTGCCTATGACCCCTATGTGGCAATTGTCGGATGCGAACGGTAAGTTCCTCCATCAGCAGTTTACGGCGGATAAATGGGCAGAAAAGCTCAAAGGTGTCCCCAACCGCGTAGCAGAACAATGGGTTGCAGCCCTAAGAAAAGACCTTATTGAAGTCTTGCAAGCTCACCAGCTGAATGCACAAGATCAAGCTCGCCCTATTGTGCAATCAGCCAAAGCGGCTTATCAGCATCGTTGCCAAAATGAGATTGAGCGTCTATCTGAGTTACAAACTTATAACAGCGCCATCAGTAATGAAGACATTCTGCAACTTGAGAAAAACATGCAAGAAGGTTTAGTACGTATCGATGAGCACCAAATTCGTTTGGATGCGATCCGCATCATATTGACCACTAAGCCGGAATAACCTTGAGTAAAACTAACCTCTCAATGTTAGACATTCTGTATGAAGATGACTGGTTCGCGGTCATCAACAAGCCTGCTAATTGCTTATCTGTGCCCGGTAGAGGGCCAGATAAGCAAGACTCTATTTTGCATCGTGCTGAACTCGTTTTTGGCGAGGCTTTTGCGATTCACCGATTGGATGAAGCCACCTCTGGCCTTATCTTGGTGGCAAAAACCCACGAATGCCAAAAGCGTATGTATGCTCACTTTCGAGAACGGGAAGTACAAAAAGACTACCGTGCATTAGTACGCGGCAGGCTCATGGGAGAACGCGGTGAAGTGCGCAAACCCTTAAGATGCGACTGGCCTAATCGTCCACGTCAAATCGTTTGTACTGACCAGTGGAGCAAAGATTCCATCACCTTATGGGAGCATTTGAGTTACGAAAATGATCTCACTCGAGTGCGCTTAATTCCTTATACAGGTCGCTCCCATCAGCTTAGAGTGCATATGCAAAGCTTGGGGCATGGCATTGTAGGGGATGAATTCTACGATGAACTGTTTGATAACGAACCAAGACTTTTACTGCATGCTTACCGGATTGAGTTTCGACACCCTTTTACAGGGGCTTGGCTGGCATTCGTAGCACCCTGTCCCTTTTAAAAAATAAAAGGAAAAACTTACAAAAGCATACAATACTAAAGAGTCGAGTTTACAATAAACCCATGCTGTCTCTAAACTCACAACCCAATTTACCGATATACTGTAAAACATCTAGTTAAAACTAGGTAGATTTTAAACAGACCCATTATGAGAACCTACCCATTATGTTCAAGTCCTTAAAGCTGCGCATTTATTTACTGTCTTTTCTGCCATTTTTATTAATTGCGGTTATCAGCGCTTTTATTCAGATAAAAACGCTTTCAGAGGTCAATAGTGGCGTCTCTACTCTTGTCGAAAACTCCACGATTGAAATCGAGAAGAATCGTTTAAAAACGGTTCTTGATTCTTCTATTAGTGCTATTCAAGACGACATCAATAAGCCCGGCATCCAAGGCTTAGCCGATGCGCTCGCGAAACTAAATAAGATCAAGTTTGATAATGGGCAAGGTTACTTGTATGCCTACGATACCAAGGGCAAACGCGTCATGCATGGCGCTGGCGCACCTATAGGCGGCGACTTTTGGCAGGCAAAAGATAAAGCAGGCAACCTATTCATCCAAGATATCGTCAACGCAGCGATGAAGGGTGACGGTTACAGTGTCTTCTTTTTCCCGAAACCCGGTAGCACAGAGGCTGCTGAAAAATACGGTTATGCGGTGTACATCAAAAAATGGGACATTGTGGTGGGTTCTGGCTTTTACATCGATAGCACAGACGCCATCATTGGTGGTATCCACTCCTCCATTGATGACATCCAGAATGAAAGCTTAGTCAGCAGTTTCATCATTTTAGCGGTGATTTTTGCAGGCCTCACGCTACTCGTCATCTTCTCATCGCAAACCATTCTGAACGCGTTAAGCCTGCTCAGTAAATCTGTTCATGATCTAGCCTCTGGTCGAGGAGACTTAAGTCAAAAACTGCCTAACAGCTCCATTGATATTTTAAACAATATCGCTATGAGCTTTAATCAATTTCTTGAATCCATGGCGTTGGATATTCGTGAACTTAAGAAGTCTAGTGATGCTCTGCACGCTATTTCTGCCAACGCGAATCAGCAAAAACTAAAACTTGAACAGGTTTCCAACAAGCAGATCGATGAAACGAATATGGTTGCCACCGCCATTGAAGAAATGGCGTCTAACTCTATTGAGATTGCCGACAACGCTAAGTCCACGAAATTAACGGCAGAGAGTACGGAATCTGAAATTCAAGAGGTGGTCAAACAAGTCCAGCTATCTGGCCACCAGCTAGAGGAACTGAGTCGTGTGCTGAACAACGTTGAAAGCTCTGTAGAAGTGGTTGGTGTCAACGTAGAAGAAATCAACCTTGCTCTTGGCGTTATACAAGGCATTTCTGAACAAACCAACCTACTGGCGCTTAACGCCGCTATTGAGGCCGCCCGTGCTGGTGAACAAGGTAGAGGTTTCGCTGTTGTTGCCGATGAAGTGCGAGGCTTGGCGCAGCGTAGCCAAGAAAGTACCGTAGAGATCAAAGATATCTTAGAGAAGTTACAAGCCAGCGCGGAAAAGACCATCAATGATATGAAGGGCTCGGTTTCTCAGCGGGAAAAAGTGACAGAAGCTATGGCAAAAATTAATGACATCATTGCCTCTAGCACCGAATCCATTAAGAATTTGACGCTGATGAATGTTCAGGTAGCCAATGCGGCCAACGAGCAATCCCAAGTCGCCAACAGTATTTCGCAAAATGTGTCGGGCATCGCCTCGCTTGCGGAAAACATCGGCGAGGACTCTGCCAAAACAGCCCAACAAATGGCCAAACTGGAAGAGCAGTCTCAACTCATCAAACAAATTACGGATAAGTTTAAGGCCTAATATCGTTCAAGATGGCAAGCAACGTCCAGCCAGTGCTTGCCATCTTATCGAATATTCCAAACCTGATGAGCCGCTTGATGCAATAGACTGTGGCGCCAGGCCACCTTCTCTTCCTGCCGATCGTAGCCCCCTCCGATCACACAAGCGGTTGGAATTTTTGCCTCCAAACAGGTTTTTATCACATATTTATCCCGAGCAAAAATGCCATCATCGGTAAGGTTCAAATAACCTAACCGGTCATCCCTATGCACATCAACTCCCGCATCGTAGAAAACAAAATCCGGCTGATGTTCTTCCAGTAACTTAGGCAAGGTATCTTGTATAATGGCAAAATACTCAGCATTTCCAGCACCTTTTGGGACCTTAATATTCACGCCGCCAGTTTCTTTAAGGGGCGGGTAATTCTCCTCACAATGCCAAGATACGGGAATGATATCCTGACGGTCATGGAAAAAAGCAATGGTGCCGTCCCCTTGGTGTACATCACAGTCTAGTATCAACACCTTTTTGGCTTGGCCTTCATGGATTAAATTGATCGCCGCCACCGCCAAATCATTAAAAATACAAAAACCCGCCCCGGCAGCAGGTTTGGCATGATGGGTTCCCCCAGCTAAGTGACAAGCGAGACCATGCTCCAACGCTAATTGACTGGTTAATAAGGTGCCAGAGACCGCTCGTAAGGTTCTTTCCACTAACCATTCAGACCAAGGCAGCCCTATTGCCTTTAATTGATCTGGGGGTAGTTCGCCACGAATAAAATTTTGAACATAGTGCTTATCATGGGCGGCCATCAACACCCTTAGCGACATAGGGTTAGGCTGATAATGGTTTGCTTTAGTGAGAATGCCCTGCTGCTGCAGTGTTTCGGCTAACAGACCAAATTTCGCCATGGGAAAGCGATGACCTGCTGGAAACGGAATGGAGTAATGAGGGTGATAAACTAAAGGGAGTAAACGGGACTCTTTCATTAAACTGTCTTATTGAAGCGGTGAACGATTGGCTATTATTTTCTTTTAGCCACTAAGACCTTACGAATTGCCCCATTAAAACATTCAACCAAGTGAGGAGGAAAGCCTTTACCACTCTCAAAGTTTATACTTTGAACCGCCTGTAACGCACTCTTATTGTATTCACTAGCCGTCTTGCCCCAGACAATATCAATAAAGGTCACAGCCATAGACAGAACAAACGCCCCTTGAGGTATCATGCCACCCACTATGCCTTCTGGGTAACCACTGCCATCAAAACGTTCCTTGTGAGCTTCAACAATATCTGCCGCTTCCTCCCAGCCTTTATGGCTACGCAGCAATTTAGCCCCCACCTTTGGATGATTCTGCTTTGCCTGCTGTTTAGCAACGGGGTCATCCTTACACTTTAGAATCATCGCCATCCCCATGTTGTGCATATAGGCAGCGGCACTCAATTGGACAGGACTTGTTTGCGCAGTGGTTTCTGCATTGATCAGCAAACACAGTTTTAATATTCGCTCACTTCGTTCGGATGAATACCCTAGCAGAGGATTCAGCTTCTGGCTGAATTTTAAAAATTCATCAATATCTGCTTGCTGCTCGAGAGTATATTCAATCTCGGTTAGGAGTGGCTGTGCTGGTTGTGGCTCATCCTCAACATCTGTTTCATCGCTGAACCTGGCCAGTATTTTTTTGGCTAAAAACGGGTGCTGCTGAGTGTCTTCATGGGCGTAGAGTTCATCCAGACCTTTTTGCAACACCATCAAGGTAGCATGCTCTGCCCCATGATGCTGGTACAAGTCTTGTAGCAGTAGACCTACTTGTTCCACTACGACATTGATCAATTCCCCAAGGGTATAATGATAAGCAATATAGCCCCCTCGCATGCCATCGACTATCTCTTCTAATCGATGTAAAACATCTACTAAAGGGTCTAAAAAACAGACGGAGCAATTGCCCTTCATGCTGTGTAATGAACGAAAGAGATTGTCCAGTTTCTCAAAAGAAAAACCTTCATCCTCGATGCTATTAATAACGGCTTCCATCTCTTGCTGAGCTTCATCAAAACATTCAATTAGATCCGTTTTGAGCTCTTTTTCCAGAGCGGAAAATTCTTTACAAGCAAAATGGCTCATACACCTCCAAGCGTGGTTTACTCCGTTACACCAACATCGCCGCAATAACATTAGTAGTATCACAAAGTCATTACAGATAAAATCCTAACCACATAAAATTCACACTCAAAGGTAACCACTGTGCCCAGCTATTGGTTAATGAAATCTGAACCTGACGCATTTTCCATCGATGATTTAAAGCAGATGCAACAGTCTCCATGGGATGGGGTACGTAATTACCAAGCGCGCAATTTTATGCAAGCGATGAGCGTGGGCGATCTAGTGTTCTTTTACCATTCTAGTTGTACGCCTGCGGGCATTGCAGGCATAGCAAGAGTCTGTCAACGCGCCTATCCAGACCACACGAGCTGGCAGCCTGAATCCCCTTATTTTGATCCGAAATCCACTCCCGAAACCCCAAGGTGGTTTATGGTAGATATTGAATTTGTAGAAAAGTGGCCGAGTTTATTAACCTTAAAGACCCTCAAACAACACCCGGCCTTGCAACAGATGTTGCTTACTCAAAAAGGCAGCCGCTTGTCCGTTATGCCAGTGGAGGAAGCGGATTGGCAACTCATACTCAGCACACTGAAACCCAGCTAACCTCTCCTCTATAACTCTCCCTCTAATGATAAGCCCGGTCTTTATCCTTTAAGGTAAAAACCCGGTCAAAATAGTATTCTATGGCCACACCAAAATAGCTTAGGTCATTATTTTTACGGGCAATAAGACCAACACTGGCTAACTGCTCAAGAGAGTCTGGTTGGAAGTAATGCTCAAGTCGCCATACGTCTTTATCATCAAACCGCTCTTTATATAAGGAGACTCGGCGGGTGTCATCTAAGTAATAACTCATACCAATTCGGCTACTAGTTAGGTTACTTAACGACCTGTCCGCGCTGACGTACTGCCCCATAAAGGAGAAATTCTCAAGAAATGCATCGACCATAAGGCGCCCCGTGACTTCCCTTTCGCTTTCTTGACTGGCATCTTTAGGCACAAGCTCTGTCACCCCCAAACCTGCACCAATACGACCATAGTCATTAAATAAAAACCAATTCGAAGCTAATTCAGATAAAGCATAAGTATCTTTATCTGAACCGGTTATCAGATAATTACTGTTTAAATACACTTGGGTAGAAGAGTACTCTCCCAACGGCATATTCACCTTGGCATCGATATTCAATAAGGACTTTTGATCTAATAGCCCATAGCCTAAACCCAACTCAAAATTCACGGGGTCTTGCTCTGCCCAAAGAGAGGAGCTTAGGCCCATAGCACACATCAATATAAGATAGTATTTTTGCAAAACGTTAGGATATCCTTGTCTTAATACTCGTTATCGTTTAACCCTCAAAGGAACACCTAAGCAACCGACCAAATAAGACTTTTTTGCATATAAAGTACTCGTTTAGAAGCACACCTCTGTGATTCATCTGCAAAGCCCAATATAATAGACCCAAAGTCGATAAGACAAACTCTTTTTTAGGTTTAAAGGTTACATGGCAAAAAAATTATTTATTCAAACTCATGGCTGTCAAATGAACGAATATGATTCGTCTCGTATGGCTGATTTACTTGGCGATAGTCATGAAATGGAACTCACCGAAAATGCAGATGAAGCTGACGTATTGTTGCTTAACACCTGTTCAATTCGTGAAAAAGCTCAAGACAAAGTATTTCATCAGTTAGGTCGTTGGAAAAAGCTTAAGCAAAAGAACCCAGATCTAGTCATTGGGGTGGGTGGTTGTGTGGCCAGCCAAGAAGGTGACACCATTCGTAAGCGTGCCAAGCACGTGGATATGATTTTTGGCCCGCAAACCTTACACAAGCTACCAGAAATGGTGAATGCTGCAGCTAAGCACATTCCCATTACGGACGTCACTTTCCCTGAAATTGAGAAATTTGACCATTTGCCAGCCCCTAAAGTGGAAGGTGCTGAGGCCTTTGTTTCTGTCATGGAAGGTTGTAGCAAGTATTGTACTTTCTGTGTTGTTCCTTACACCCGCGGTGAAGAAGTAAGCCGTCCATTCGACAGTATTTTGGTCGAAATTGCACAGCTTGCTGAACAGGGTGTTCGCGAAATTCACCTACTGGGCCAGAACGTAAACGCCTACCGTGGGGAAACCAGCGATGGCGACGAAGCAGACTTGGCGGATGTTATTCATGCTACGGCCAAAATCGAAGGCGTGGAACGCATTCGTTTCACTACCTCTCATCCTGTTGAGTTCACTGATAGCCTAATTGATGCTTTCCGCACTGAACCTAAATTGGTGAGTCACTTACACTTACCAGTACAAAGTGGTGCTGACAGTGTGCTTAGTAATATGAAGCGTGGCCATGACCGTCAATACTACATTGATAAAATCAACCGCATTAAAGAAGCTCGCCCAGGCATTAGTTTGTCATCTGACTTTATCATTGGTTTTCCTGGCGAAACGGACGAAGACTTTATTGATACCATGAACTTGATTCAAGAGATTGGTTTCGACCACTCTTTCAGTTTTGTTTACAGTCAGCGCCCGGGGACACCTGCTGCCAATCTAGAAGATGACACCCCTGAAGAGGTGAAAAAAGAACGTCTGGCAATTTTGCAGCGCCGCATTAGCCAACAGTCTTATGACATAAGTTTGGCCATGGTAGGCAATGTAGAACGCATTCTTATCAGTGGTTATTCACCTCGTGATCCAGGCCAGCTACAGGGTCGTACCGAAAACAACCGTATTGTGAACTTCAGTGCCAGCGACCCACAACTTATTGGCAAATTTGCCGACGTTGTCATTACAGACGCTTACCCGAACTCCCTACTTGGTGAGTTCATCGGCTCTGAACTTGACAGTGATTTTATACTTCATTAAGTAAGGTAACCCTTGGAAACGACTCTTACAACTCAACAAATACGCTTGCTGCCGGCAGATGCCGGTGCATTGTCCCTACTGTGTGGACAATTAGATGAAAATCTCAAACAAGTAGAAAAACGTCTTGAAGTTACCATCCAATACCGTGGCGAACTTTTCGACATTTCAGGCGAAAGCGCAGACCATGTGGCCGCCACTAAATTGCTTTTAGAAAACCTTTACCGTGAAGCACTTTCCAATACAGCAATTTCACCTGAAACCATTCATTTGTACCTACAAGAGTCTGCCATTGAGTCTTTGAACAAGGTGAAGAAAGGCAACGCAGAACAGCTTGTCATCAAGACACGTAAAGCCTTTATTAAACCTAAAGGCCAGAATCAGCAAGGCTATGTAAAGCAGATTCGTAAGCACGACATTAACTTTGGTATTGGCCCCGCTGGTACAGGTAAAACCTACCTTGCCGTGGCTTGTGCGGTTGAAGCACTCGAGGCCGATCGTGTTGAGCGTATTATGTTGGTACGCCCCGCCGTCGAAGCGGGTGAGAAACTGGGCTTCTTGCCAGGGGATTTATCACAAAAAATCGATCCTTACCTGCGCCCATTATACGACGCTCTTTATGAAATGCTTGGCTTTGAATTGGTCGACAAGCTAATCGAGAAGAATGTTATTGAAATCGCCCCTCTTGCCTTTATGCGTGGTCGTACTTTAAATAACTCTTTTATCATTCTTGATGAAAGCCAAAACACCACTCGCGAGCAAATGAAGATGTTTTTGACGCGTATTGGTTTTGGTTCTACTGCAGTGATCACAGGCGACACCACACAAGTTGACTTACCTCGCGGCACCTCTTCTGGCTTAGCCCATGCAATGCATGTATTGAAAGGCGTGAATGGTATTAGCATAACTCACTTCAGCTCTTCCGATGTTGTTCGCCACCCTTTAGTACAGCGTATTGTGGAAGCCTACGACCGTTTTGATGTGGAAGTTGAAACAGAGAAAAAAGCGCGCAATCAAGCTCGTCAAGATGCTCAAAACTCAACAGGTGAGTCCTAATGGCAAGCCTAGAGTTAGATTTGCAAATTGCCACACAAGACAGCCAAGGCATGCCTACTGAAGAAGACTTTGCTCTATGGGCAAGCAAGGCACTACCAGAGCGTGACGATGAGTTTGAAGTCACCATTCGCTTAGTCGACGAAGCAGAAAGCCAACAGCTTAACCATGACTATCGAGGTAAAGACAAGCCTACCAATGTCTTGTCTTTTCCTTTTGAGGCCCCTCCAGGCATAGAGTTACCATTGCTGGGTGACCTGATCATCTGCCGACAAGTGGTTGAGCGAGAAGCACAAGAACAAGACAAAACATTATTTCACCATTGGGCACATTTGACTGTCCATGGCATCTTGCATTTACGTGGTTATGATCATATAAATGAGGATGAAGCAGAAGAAATGGAAGCGCTAGAAGTCGAACTATTAGCCCAACTGTCCATTAACAACCCTTATTTGATAAAAGAGTGAGTTCACACCCCAATGAGTGAAGACCGATCGAGTAGCTCCAACGATCAACAAAAATCTTGGTTTGAGCGTTTAGCGCAAGCCTTTCATGATGAACCAAGAAGTCGCAAAGATATTGTTGAACTCTTAGAAACAGCCGTAAAATCTGACATTATTGATCAAGACGCTTTCACCATTGTAGAAGGTGCGCTGGAAGTTTCTGAGGTACAAGCTCGTGACATTATGATCCCGCCGTCACAAATGGTGGTGATCAAATCTGAAGATGACCCAAAAACCTCAATCCGTAAAGTGATTGAATCGTCCCATTCACGCTTCCCTGTTGTGGGCGAAGACTCGGACAAAATCCTTGGCGTCTTGTTAGCCAAGGATTTACTTCCACTCCTCTTCAAAGACGAAGAAATTGTTATTGATGATATTTTAAGTCGTTTACGTCCTGCTAACTTTATTCCAGAAAGTAAGCGTCTAAATGTTTTGCTAAACGACTTCCGTACCAAGCGCTACCACATGGCCATCGTACTTGATGAATACGGCAGTGTCTCAGGCCTTGCCACCATTGAAGATGTGCTAGAGCAGATTGTTGGCGAAATCGAAGATGAAACCGACAAACTAGACAGTGAAGACATTCAAGCAACAGATCAATCTGGTGTATTCAGAGTTTCCGCACTATGTAGCATTGAAGAGTTTAACGAATTTTTTAAATGTGACCTTAGCGAAGAAGAGTTTGACACCATTGGCGGCATCTTAGTACAACAATTTGGACATGTTCCACTTAGAGATGAGTCCATTGCCTTTAATGGTCTTCACTTTAACGTCATTAAATCTGATGGTCGTCGTGTAAAGACGATCCAAGTCTCTCAGCCTTTTGCGGACACCGCGGAATAAGATATGAATTCGTCTCGTCATGATGCTCTCTTAGCAACTAAGACGGGGCGAATTTCCCTCCTGTTAAACCATCTGTCCTCTTTCCCCACTCCAGTTATTTATCTAATAGGCATTGTGGCAGGACTAATTGGAGTGAGCAGCTTCTCCCCTTTCCATTTCTGGCCAGCGTATTTCATCACCATTGTGGTGTACGGCTTGCTCGTCATGACCAGTCCGACAGCAAAAGTCGCCTGTTATCGAGGCAGCTCTGTCGCTCTAGGTTTTTTCTCTGGAGGCGTCTCTTGGGTGTTTGTCAGTATTTCCGAATACGGGCAGGTGGGGAACCTCATAGCGGTCGTCATCACTCTTGGCTTTATCGCTGTTTTGACCCTGTTTTGGAGTTTCTCTGCTTGGCTTGGCTGGCATCTTAGCCGAAAAATCCCACAATTACCCAGCGGTTTTGCCATAGGCTTAGGCTTACTAATCGGTGAATATCTAAGAAGTCATTTATTTACCGGCTTCCCTTGGCTGCTACCCGGTTATGCCATTCAAGACACTTGGTTGTTTGAACTGCTGCCCATTGGTGGTATTTGGCTAACCAGCGCCTTGGTTATTTTAACCAGTGTCAGCCTTGCAGCTTTATTAGCGAGACAGGCTAATCACTGGTCTGTGTGGCTAAGTGTACTCAGCTTATGGGGGGTAGCGGCCGCCCTACACTTTAGCCCTATGCAGTGGGTTTCTCCCGTTGGGGAACTCAAGGCCACCTTAATTCAAGGCAATGTCAGTCAAGACGAAAAGTGGCTGTCCCAAACCGCCCGCACCTCTTTGGCTGAATACCAGCAAACCACCATAGAGCACCTAGACAGCGATCTGGTGATTTGGCCAGAAACCGCCATCACCTATTTATACCCACAAATACGCCCTCATCTAGAAAGCTTTATCGAAGAATTAAGCCAATCAAACACCAGTTTAATCACCGGTATCCCAGATAAAAACATCGAAACAGGCCAGTACTATAATGCCATCTGGGCAACTGGAAATGGCTTTGGACTTTACTACAAACAACGCCTGGTACCATTTGGAGAATACATCCCTCTAGCCTCTTTTATTGGTCCTATTCTCGATATTTTTAATATGCCCATTGCAGGTTTCTTGCCGGGAGAAGCCAACCAGCCCGCACTACAAGTGGGAGAATGGGCCGCTGCTCCCTTTATTTGTTATGAGATTGTCTACTCAGAACAGGTGAGAAACATGGTAAGAGACAGTGATTTCCTTGTCACAATCAGTAATGACGCTTGGTTTGGTGCCTCCATTGGCCCTTGGCAACATTTACAAATTGCCCAGTTCCGAGCCAAAGAAAGCGGCCGTTTTGTGTTACGAGCAACCAACACAGGGGTAACCGCCGTCATTAATGAGCGAGGTGAAATTCACGCCCAAGCACCACAGTTTGAGAAAACCAGCCTCACCTCGCAAGTTCGCCTTTATAACGGCACAACCCCGTATGTGCAATGGGGTAATCTGATGACCCTAGCGCTACTCGCCCTTATCGGTTTTTTATGCCTACTTGCGCCTTCCAAGCGAGCGCACAAACCCGCGTCTAAAAACTAGGCACAATTAATCATGGCTTGATAACAAGCCGTAATGACATACTTCGCAGGCATTCAGTGACTGACTTTTCAATACTAGGTTATTATGGCCACAAGCCATACAGGTATACTCTCCTGCCGGTACTTCATCCCCCACCACATGACAATTTTGTAGTGGTACAGGGTTATTATTCACATGGTTAATTAACCACAAAAGAGCTGCATCTTCTTTTTCATCCAGTTCATGAATCAGATCTTGTCCCTCCTCCAAAACCAGATGCCAGTTAGCGTCAATCCAAGCTTCTGTATAACCCATTTTATCGTGCCAATAAGCGCCCATTAGCGCTACATCTTCCAGTAGCCAATCTTTAGCACCGATTAAAGTTTTGCGTGCTTCCTCCACTAAACGTGAATCCGTTGGCGTATTTACCCCATCTTTTTTCATAGAATTCATAACTCCTCCTATATGCACCTTCTCATTAGCCTAGCATCCCTATAAAATAGCGGATATTTACAGACTCTGTTGATTACAAAGCATTTGTATCACATCACCGTATGACTCTAACCTAGAGTACAGAACTGCCAACCTAACATCGAACATGGGATGCTTAAACATCATGCAAGAGCAATACAATCCGCAGCAAATCGAACAAGCTGCTCAATCTTTTTGGGATGAAAACAAAGTATTTAAGGCTGTTGCCGATTCCAACAAAGAGAAATTCTACTGTCTTTCCATGTTTCCTTATCCTAGTGGCCGTCTCCATATGGGCCATGTTCGTAACTATACAATTGGTGACGTTATTTCTCGTTACCAGCGTATGCAAGGTAAAAACGTTTTACAACCTATGGGTTGGGATGCATTCGGCCTACCAGCAGAAAACGCAGCCATCAAGAACAAAACCGCACCAGCCAAATGGACCATGGAAAACGTTGCCTACATGAAAGGCCAACTCAAAGAGCTTGGTTTTGGTTACGATTGGGACCGTGAAATTGCCACTTGCACACCTGAATACTACAAGTGGGAACAATGGTTCTTTACTCAGTTGGTGGAAAAAGGCTTAGCCTACAAAAAAACCGCAGCGGTAAACTGGGATCCAATCGATCAGACAGTATTGGCCAACGAACAAGTTATTGATGGTCGCGGCTGGCGCTCTGGTGCTTTGGTCGAACGCAAAGAAATCTCTCAGTGGTTTATCCGTATTACCGATTACGCTGAAGAATTGCTTAACGACCTTGATCAATTAGATGGCTGGCCAGAACACGTTAAAGCCATGCAACGTAACTGGATTGGTCGTTCTGAAGGCTTAGAATTCAGTTTCGCCGTTGAAAGTAAAGAAGAGCGTTTGTCTGTTTACACCACGCGTCCAGACACCATCATGGGCGTGACCTATGTTGCTGTCGCAACACAACACCCGTTATCTCTTGAAGCGGCGCAAACCAACCCAGAACTTGCTGCCTTCATTGAAGAGTGCAAGCTTATATCAACCACAGAAGCCGACATGGCAACCGTGGATAAAAAAGGCATGGATACTGGCTTTAAAGCCGTTCACCCAATCACAGGTGATGTGGTGCCAGTGTACGCCGCCAACTTTGTATTGATGGACTATGGTTCAGGCGCAGTCATGTCTGTTCCTGCTCACGATCAGCGTGATTTTGAATTCGCTAAAAAATACGGTTTAGAAATCAAACAAGTTATCAAGCCTGCTGGCGAAGAAGCGATTGATTTAGACAACGCGGCGTTCACTGAAAAAGGCATTCTATGTAACTCAGGTGAATTTGACGGCTTGGCCTTCAAAGAAGCTTTCGATGCTATCTCAACTTGGATGACCGAGAACAAGCTTGGTGAAGTCAAAGTTAATTACCGCCTACGTGATTGGGGTGTAAGCCGCCAGCGTTACTGGGGAACACCTATCCCGACCATCAATCTAAAAGACGGTTCTGTGGTGCCAGTTCCAGCGGACCAACTGCCTGTTGAATTACCAACAGATGTCATCATGGATGGGGTTAACTCACCTATCAAAAACAACCCTGACTTCTCCAACATCTTATTCAACGGTGAAGAAGCCGAACGCGAAACTGACACCTTTGATACCTTCATGGAGTCTTCTTGGTACTTCGCGCGTTACTGCTGCCCAGATTCAACCGATGCAATGCTAACAGAAGAAGCTAATTACTGGCTTCCTGTTGACCAATACATTGGTGGTGTTGAGCATGCCATCTTGCACTTGTTGTACTCACGCTTTTTCCACAAATTGCTTCGTGATGCTGGCTTAGTAAACTCTGACGAACCATTCAAGCGCTTGTTGACTCAGGGCATGGTAAACAAAGACGGCACTAAAATGTCGAAATCCAAAGGTAACACAGTTGACCCTCAACAAATGATTGAGAAATACGGTGCGGATACGGTTCGTCTATTTATCATGTTTACCGCCCCACCAGAGCAATCACTAGAGTGGAATGACGCCGGTGTCGATGGCGCTTCACGTTTCCTACGTCGTCTATGGGCGCTTTCTTACCGTCATACCAATGCTGGCAAAGTCGGTGAATTAGACGTTTCAGCCTTGAATGGTGCGCAAAAATCCTTGCGTCGCAAAACCCACGAAACCATTCAAAAAGTAACCGATGATATTGAACGCCGCCAGACCTTTAATACTGCTATTGCAGCGGTTATGGAGCTTTGCAACGAGATCAGCAAGTTCGAAGATACCTCTGCACTTGGTCTTGCAGTAGAGCGTGAAGCCTTAGAAGCGGCAACCTTATTGTTGTCTCCTATTGTTCCACACATCGCTCACCAACTTTGGACAGACCTTGGTCATACTGACAATGTTGTTGATACTCCTTGGCCTGCCTTAGACGAAGCGGCGCTGGTGAAAGATGAGCTGACCATCGTTATTCAGGTACTGGGTAAGAAACGCGCCGAATTAACGGTTTCTGCAAGTGCAGACAACAAGACCATTGAAGCCGAAGCGTTAGCCCACCCAGGTGTAGCGAAATACCTAGAAGGCAAGACCGTTCGTAAAGTAATTGTGGTGCCAGGCCGCTTGGTAAACATAGTCGCTAACTAAGACTATTCCTCTAAGAGGTGGTCAAACCACCTCTTAGTTCTTTGCTCATAAAGGAGACTTCCATGACTCGTGTATTTCAGCAATCCAGCCGTCTATGCATGCTGTTTTTTATGGTCATAAGTCTTGTTGCTTGTGGCTTTCATTTACGAGGCCAAATCATCATTCCTGACTCATTAAAAGTCATCACGCTAAACTCAGCCAGTGGTTCAAACGACTTCGACCGAGACCTCAGAATTGCCCTGAAAAAAGCCGGCGTAACTGTGCTCGATAAAGCTCAGGCCAGTGCTGACATTCCTGAATTAAAAGTCAACGCTATTAGTACTTCGGATACAACGCTCGCCACCAATAGCGACAACGATATTACGCAAATAGAACGTCGTTTAACTGCGGTTTACTTCATTCGAAATAACCAAGGCAAAGCCTTGTACGGCCCTCGCACTGTAAGTACGTCCAAGTCTTTAGCCAACCAAAATGCCGAAGAGAGTACTAAACTTGCCTACAACCAGCAGCAGACCGAAGGTATGTATGAAGAGCTTGTGAGTCAGCTGCTCAGTGATCTTAGCTACTCGCCTCTATAGTCGACACTTATATGAAAGTAAGAGCCGACCAGTTACCTCAACAGTTGCAAAAAAGCCTAGCCCCCATATACATAGTATCTGGGGACGAAGTGCTTTTGTGCCAAGAAGCGGCAGACAGTGTTCGACAAGCAGCCCATGCTGCGCAAATTGCTGAACGCTTGCGTTATGTGGTCGATGCTCAATTCGACTGGCAAGACATCATCAATGAAAACCAAAGTTTGTCTTTGTTTTCCGACCGACGTTTATTCGACATTCAAATAGACAAGTTGGCAGAAAAGCACACCAAGGCCCTTGCCCAATTAGGGCAGTCTTTAGGTGAAGACAACATTATCTTACTCAGCCTACCCAAAATTGACGCCCGCACGCAAAAAAGCAAATGGTTTACTCAACTAGAGTCCCAAGGGGTGTTCGTACAGGTTTGGCCGATTGATGCCAACCGTCTGCCGAATTGGGTACAACAAAGAGCTAAAAGCCTACAACTTAGCCTTTCTCGTGATGCGGCCAGCCTCATCTGTGAGCGCGGTGAAGGTAACCTTTTGGCTCTTTCCCAAGAGCTTGAAAAGCTGGTGTTAATTCATGGTCCTGGTGCCAACATAGAAGGTGCTCAGGTAGCTGAGTCTGTCGCGGACAGTAGCCGTTATTCCATTTACGATCTCAGTGATCGCCTATTAATGGGCAAAACCAAAGAGGCCATGCACTGCCTGAATCAATTACTGGCGGAAGGTGTGGAAGCGAATATTATTCTTTGGCTGTTTAATCGAGAAATCCAGACTTTGGTGAGTTTGCTGGCTGCCATGCAAACCACTTCATTACGCCAAGCTTGCCAAGCTCAACGTATCTGGGATAAGCGCATTCCTTTCTATGAAAGCGCCATGTCTCGCCATAACCCAACGACTCTGCCCTACATACAGAATTATTTGGCCCTAATGGACCAGAGCATTAAAGGCTTGGAAGGCCCAGATAACGCCACCGGCTTTCGAAATCTCGTCATGATGTTTTGTGGCTACAAACCCGTTTGCACAGAATTAGACTTAGCTCCTCATTTTTAACCTAGCGAAACCATCAACACAGGCCAACCATGAGTCATACCAGTATCGAAGAAATCAATGTTTGGGCAACACCCTTATATGTGGCAGAGATGCCTGATCATGAGTTTCTAAAAGATGCCTTAGTTACGCAGATATATCAGCAGAAAGCGCAACAATCTACCGCCATAGCCAGCCAAGTAGCCCCAAAAGCCAAACACGCCCTACACGAGAGCACTCTGGATTTTCTGGATATGGAAGAGGCTAATGTGATGGAAACCAAGCGCATTTTAGAGGAGCTAGTACTGGGTGTCGCCAGCGACCTTAATCAAGGGTTTTGGCCAGAGGATATAGAAGTTGACGCTCATATTATTGAGTCTTGGTATCATGTGACTCAGCAAGGTGGCTACCATGACGCTCACTCCCACCCGAACTGCTCATGGTGTGGTATTTACTACCTCCAGCCCGGCGACGCGGCGGATTTAAACAAGGGTGGACTCAACCGTTTTTATGACCCTAGAGTCAACGCTGAACATTACGCAGACCTTGGTACCGCGTATTTGGGCGGTCAAGGTGTGTGGGATTTCCAGCCCACCGAAGGCCAAGTGGTCATTTTCCCTTCCTACTTAAAGCACTCCGCACTGCCTTACTTTGGAAACAGTGACCGTGTTGTTATTGCCTTTAACTGTATTTTGGAGGCTTATTAGCCACTCACCTTCGCCCTTTAGGGAACCAAAACCACAGCTTTACGCGTATCTATCCCCTCCACCGCAGACATATCGCGTGTAGGGGCAGTTTTTTTCATCAATATCTCGATAAGTCACCACTAGATGTTCACAACCCCTTGGTATTTGTAGTAATTTAAGGGGGAATGTTTGCAAATAAGTAGGTGCACAAATGCTTTTTTCGTTTGATCAACTCAATGGTAATCAGCGTTACCACCTGATCACTCAAACCATCACACCTCGTCCCATTGCATGGATCATGACGAAAAACCTCGCAGGAAGTTACAACCTAGCCCCATTCTCTTATTTCGCGGCACTATCTTCTGACCCCGCCCTGTTAGTTGTTTCCATCGGCAACAAAGACCAAGACACCGCCAAAGATACCAAGCTCAATTTACTACGCGATAAGGAATGTGTTTTGCATATTCCCAGTGTGGAATGGGCCCATGCGGTCAATGACAGTGCGGCTAACTTAGCCTATGGGGAGTCCGAAATCGAAAAACTTGGCTTATCCCTTTGCCCTTTCACTGAGCATTTTGAGCGTTTACAAGAAGCAAAGGTCGCCCTGCATTGTCGATTATACGATGTACACAATTTAGGTGACTCGCCGACTCAGGCACTATATTTAGAAATACTTTCGCTCCATGTGGATGACGATCTCATCACACAGCAAGCACAACGCACTTTTATTGATAACCAGAAGCTGAACCCTTTAGCTCGCCTTGGTGGTAATGATTACGCTGAACTTGGCGAAAACATCACCATTAAACGACCCAATTAAGCTCCGGATTTAAGGAAATAACCATGGCAGTAAATAAACACATTCAAGCCTTTCCCTTCATGGCAGAAGCAGACAAAGCGCTGACTTCCGCCCTAGTTGAGCTTGCCAGCGTTAAAAAATTAAAAGCCAGTGAAGTGTTGGCTGAGCAGTTTCAAATCGGTCACTCCTTATACTTTCTAATTGAAGGGGAAGTGGCCATCTCTGTCCCACTGCGCGAAGAAGCTAAATCCTACAATGTTGGTATGATTAACACCTTGCTGGCGCCTATCGGCTGGTCTGCTTTTAGACATCCATCCCGTTACGCCACCACCTTCACTGCCACGAAATCAACCACCCTTCTGGTGTTCCCAATTCTTGAATTACAAAAGCTGTTGGATGACAATCTGGAATTTGCCAATCAGTTTTTACAATACGTGTATCAAGAATCTCTGCCAGTCTTAACAAATATTCAAAACCAGACACGGCCTTTCTTCTCTAATGAGTCTTTGTCTTTTGAAGAAACTCGCCCATTAAACAATCCGAAAACACAAAAGCAGTCCTTAAAAGATGCAATTGAGCTACTAAACTACGCGCCTTTCTGTGAGTCTTTTACCCAAGCTGAAATTCACAGCATGGCCAAACAGTCCACCATACTACTGGCTCACCAAGGGGACATTATTAGCCAACAAGATCAACCTGCTGACGGTTTGTATTTATTGGTTAAAGGTAAGGTAGTCATCAATTACCAAACCGAATCAGGAGAGCAGATCACCACCCGCTCGATTGCCCGATCAGGAACGATTCTAGCTTGGTGCACTCAGGCAGAAGGCCTTAAAAACCGCACTTCGATTATTTCTTCCCGTGACAGCAGCATCTTATTTATTGCCAGAGAAGATTTACTTAGCTTATTTGCTGATAACGCAAAATTCTCGGTGAAATACTTACATCGCCTAATCTGGTTGATCGGCACACATTTACAAGCCTCGCGCATGCGTTACCTATCGCAAATTGCTAAAGATGAAATTCTCGCGGTTAATAACGTCATTGAACAAAACGCCGCTTTGCTTCCCGTCAGCTCGCCGCTTTACAAAGTAAGCCAGCTGTTGAAAAGCGCCATCACTACGGACGAAGCTTTTGGCATCCTCTACAAGTGCCTACACTTTGGCTGTGTCCTAGAACGTACTATTTCTGGTATGTGTCTGGATATTCTTAAAGACTTACAACGTGAAAATGCGTTTTACCGTCATTTGCAAAATGCTTATGACAGCATCAATGCGTTACCCAAAGACACGCCAGCTTTAGATGCGAGACGCCTAGGAACAGAACAGTTTAAATTGGCTTTCCAACAAGTGCCTTACGTGATCAAGGGATTAGAAAACCTGCCTAAAAAAGCCGGTAGCTTATTCATCTACAACCACTTGCTAGGTTCTCCAACCAACCGTTTGCCAAATGGTTTCCGTTTTTCCATGGACGCTCAATTCATTAGCTCCATGATCATCGATAAAGAGTACGGTATTTCCGGACAACGTATCGTACGTCGCAGCAAAGAAAGTGAGTTTTGGCGAGACGATTACTATGAGCGTTTCGGTAATATCTTTGTGAACTCTTGGGAAACGCTCACCAAGAACACCCCAGAATATGAAGATTTTATCCGTCAGTCACAAGAAACCTTGGGCAATAACTTCCCGCTGATGATCTCACCAGAAGGGCAAAGCTTTGGCACTCATCAATCCCCTGGCGCATTTCTTCCTCATGCCTTTGAAATAGCGGCATCCATGGGAACAGATGAACCTTGGATTGTGCCCATTGTGGTGGCCAACTTCGATAAACGCGCTGACCACAATATCTATACCGTGATTATCAAGCCTGCCTTCAAACTGTCAGAGCGAGTAGACATTAGTGACAGTAAAGCCATGGGGAAATTCTTAGCGGAATACCAACAAGAATACAAAACCTATGTGGACGAGGCTGTGGCTCTGTCGAGAGAAATTCGCCAGTACCCAACCTTTAGCCGCAAAGTGGGTTACCGCTCAAACGTACTCAATCTAAATCAACTGGATATTGAGTTTGAGTCGGATGTACGTGAGCTGGAGTTTTTACTCACTCGTAAAGAATACACCAACCGACCTGTCGCCTTTTACGGCTCATCCACCATTCGCTTATGGAAAGACATCAATACCACTTTTAATGATCAAGATGCTCTGAACCTTGGCTTTGGTGGTGCGACCCTAGAGGCCTGTGTTTACTACTTTGAACGCTTGATTTTGCCCCACAACCCTCGCTCATTAGTGATCTATGCCGGGGATAATGATCTTGGCAATGCTCACAATTGTAATAAGGTCGTGGAACTCTACATCGAGCTTTTACAAAAGATAGATCAGCATTTGGCGGGCATCCCAGTTACCCTGATCAGTATCAAAGCAAGTCCTGCTCGACGCAATGTGCAAACAGAAATTGAAATGGCCAACAAGCAACTGAAAAAGCTTGCTAATACTCGACCTAACACCCAGCTCTTGGATCTGTATCAGCATTTGCTAAACAGTGACAATGAAGTGGATGAAGAACTATTTGAAGGCGATGGACTGCACCTGAATAAAAAAGGTTACGCTATTTGGACAAAACACCTTATGGCATCAAAAGATTTCATTTTTAAGCAATAACTGGCTTATAAACTGATTTTATAAATAATAAATGACAACAAATAAAGAATAGGTTTTTACATGTCTACCGATAAATTTCGACTGGTTACCCGCAGTGATTTCGATGGTCTCGTTTGTGCTGTTTTATTAAAAGATCTCGATATCATTGACGATATTCTCTTTGTACACCCAAAAGATATGCAAGACGGCAAGGTTGAAATCACGGCCAACGATATCACCACTAACCTACCTTATGTGGCGGGTTGTCATTTGGCCTTCGACCACCACCTAAGCGAAACAGTACGTAACGATAGTAATCTAGACAATCATATCATTGACCCAAATGCGCCTTCTGCCGCACGTGTGGTATATGATTATTACGGTGGTTTAGAAAAGTTTGCGAATATCTCTGTGGACATGATGGCAGCGGTAGACAAGGGTGACTCAGCACAGTTTTCCAAAGATGAAATCCTTAACCCTACTGATTGGGTGTTATTAAACTTCATCATGGATGCCCGTACAGGCCTAGGTCGTTTTCATGACTTCCGTGTCTCCAACTACCAGTTGATGATGCAACTCATCGATTACTGCCGCGACCATTCCATTGAGCAAATTCTTGCCCTTGAGGATGTGAAAGAACGTGTTGCTCTTTATCAAGAGCACGATGCCCTAGCCAAACAGCAGATCCAACGCTGTGCTACGGTACACAAAAATTTAGTGGTACTCGACCTTACTGCTGAAGACACCATCTATACCACTAACCGTTTTGTGATTTATGCACTCTACCCAGACTGCAATATCTCCATTCACAAGATGTGGGGACTGAAAAAACAAAATACAGTTTTTGCCATAGGTAAATCCATTACTAATCGTTCTTCAAACACCAATGTCGGTGAACTGTGTCTGAAATACAACGGCGGCGGTCACTTGAATGCAGGGACGTGTCAGGTAGAAAACGTTCAAGCAGATAGCGTATTAGAAGACCTTATTCACTCGATCAACCAAGACGGTTAATCTCACCACGATTAGAAGTCTTCTTGCTGAGGCTTCTAATCATTTTTTTGATAAAATTCATTGACCTTTTTTCGAAAAAAGGTCAGGATGATTTATACAAATTATTACATGATTTTTTTTATGACCTCAGTAATCTTAAATAAACGCAACGGCGATAAACGTAAGGCTTACAAGCTTTGCGATGCTGACGTGCGAATTTAAGATATCTAACTTCCCGGCAGCATTCTTGCTGACGGGTTAGCACTTTCTTTTCAGCAGAATGCCACCGGCCTAAATTAAGGCGAAACTATGTTTTACGGTGCAATCACAGCGTTAATTACTCCCTTCCAAAATGGCCAACTTGACGAGCAAGCCTTGCGTAAAATTGTGCGCTGGCAGATTGATCAAGGCATCAATGGGTTAGTACCTGTTGGTACCACAGGTGAATCCCCAACCCTAAGTGAAGACGAACATAAACGTGTCATTGAAATTACCGTTGAAGAAGCAAATAAAGCAGTGCCCATTTTAGCGGGGGCAGGTTCCAACAACCCTATCGAAGCGGTCAACTATTCGGAATTTGCCTACCAAGCTGGCGCCGATGCCACACTGCATGTAGCAGGCTATTATAATCGCCCCAATCAAGAAGGCTTGTACCAACATTTCAAGTACGTCCACGACCACAGTAAACTGCCCATCGTTGTTTACAATATCCCACCCCGTGCGGTTGTTGGAGTAGAAGTTTCTACACTGGCACGTTTGGCAGAATTACCACGTATTATTGGTGTTAAAGATGCTACGGGAGACCTAACACGCCCAATTCGTGAACGTGTCAGCATCAACAAGGACTTTGATTATTTAAGTGGAGATGACATTACCTGCATCGCTTATAACGTTGGAGGTGGACAAGGTTGTATCTCTGTATCCTCTAATGTTGCTCCTAAACTAATCGTTGAGTTACATGATTTATGCCGAGAGGGTCGCTTTGTCGAGGCCTCAGCCCTACAAGATAAATTGTTTGCCTTACACAACGCCCTCTTTATCGAACCCAACCCTGCCGGTCCTAAATACGCCTTATCACTGCTAGGCCTGTGCAGTGAAGAGTGCCGCTTGCCGATTGTACCGCTACAAGAGTCAACGAAAGCGACCATACGCCAAGTGATGCAAGAGCTTGAATTAATCTAAGTCCATTTTTCACAGCCTCATAGGCTCACCAAGCCATTATTCGGTGAGTCTAATTGGGCTGAAAGAAACACGGCCATGGCAAGACAAAAAAAGTCACAAAATGTTGTGTATTAAGGCTACTTTACTGGGCAATTCTTGGTAAAGTAGCCTTACCATATTCGACAAAAACGCTGTAAAAATCACGCTTTTAGACGATTCATAACTTTTGTTACAGGGAGAGAAAAATGGCTAAGGTACATTTCATTGGCGGTGAGAAAGGCGGTGTCGGAAAATCCATGACGGCACGTTTGCTCGCACAGTTTTATATCGATCATGAAAAACCTTTTTTAGGCTTTGATTGCGATTCGTCTCATGGCACTTTCTCACGTTTTTATAGTGAGTTTGCCTCACCTATTATCGTTGGTGAAGACGACAGCCTAGATGGCATGTTAGCCGCGTTAGAAGAAAAACCAGATCACGATCTAATTATTGATCTAGCCGCTCAAGCCGCACAGCCGTTGGGTAAATGGATTGAAGAAACCGATGTTTTCGGCCTATTAGAAGAACTTGGTTACCAAGTATGTTTATGGCATGTAATGGACGATGGCGCCGACTCAGTCGCTTTGCTTGATAAGCTATTAGATCGCTACAGCGAGCCAAGCCTAGACTTCATTGTGGTGAAAAACCTTGGCCGTGGTAACGACTTCGCACGTTTTGAAAAGTCCGACACCTACAGCAAAGCTCAAGCAAGAGATGCCTTGATCATTGAACTGCCAAAATTACAAACCAAACTCACCCAGAAAATCGACTTTAACAACAGTAGTTTCTGGGCGGTGGCCAATAATCGTAGCATTATGAACATTGCTGAGCGCCAACGTATGAAGGTATGGTTACGTAATGCCTACCAACAACTTGCGCAACTCGGTGAATAAAGCCTCAACAAAAATGCCCACCATATAGGTGGGCATTTTTCATTCTATCGCTCAGATTACTCTTGAACGTCCATGTATTTATTCGCCCACTCACGGTTCTCTTCTAGCGTTGAGTAACGAGTAGAAAGTTCCGAAGCATTTAGCTTACCTTCGGCAATACCGCGCTGCTCACGCAAACAATCATAAGTGGCTTTAATAGCAGCAAAGTAAGCGCCATGACCATTGACCACGATACGTACACCATTTTCAGCCAAACGCTCTGGATCACGTAACGCTGGGTTATCGTAAGCCACCAGCATAATTGGAATACGAATATGTTGGCTAATTTCTTCTAGGTGAGCAAAGTCTTTAATGCCCACCATACAGATGCCGTCCACGCCCACATCTTGGTAAGCCTTCACACGCAAGATCGTTTGTTCTGTGCTTAATTGCCCCGCATTGGTACGAGCAATGATACTCATGCTTGGATCAATACGTGCATCCAATGCGGCTTTTAGTTTACCAACAGCTTCTTCCACAGGGATAAGGTCCGTAGATTTACGACCATACTTAGCTGGTAGCAAGGTATCTTCAATGGTTAGGGCAGCAACACCGGCACGCTCTAACTCGCTGATGGTGCGCATCACATTCAAGGCATTACCATAACCATGGTCAGCGTCGGCAATGATAGGCAAACGGGCCACACGACCAATACGGGTAGCCTGTTCTGTAAATTCACTTAGTGTGATTAAAGCAAAGTCTGGCGCCGCTAATACTTGTAACGATGCGACAGATCCCCCTAGGATACCCACTTCAAACCCTAAATCCGCAGCAATTCGCGCCGACATAGGATCGAAAGTCGAGGCGGTGTAATAACACTGATTGGAAGCCAGCAAATTGCGAAAATCATTGCGTAAATCATGCTGAGAAGGAGTTGCCATAAATGTGCCTCAAAGAAATAATTAAATTCGTGAATTTTTTAGTTAAGCCATTATACAAGGCTTAGGTAAGGGCTTCACCCGCTTTACGAGAAGTGTCCGTTATTTTCGTTATAAACGAACAAAGTGTTTAAACCTTCTCTTCAAAACTTAATTTTCAATATCTTTACAAAGATAAATAAGACGTTTGAAACTAACTTTTTATGCTCATTAGATAACGGATTTTTGCATTTAAAGTCGTAATTAATAAGATTCCTGTCTCATTGGATAGAAAAACTAATCTAGGGGAAAAGTCTCTGTGAAAGACTGCCCTATTGAGTGACGAACAAGTCTCTTGCCAGCCTCTTAGAACAGTGACAGCGCCAACAACTGGCTATAAAATGCCTGCCAATTCTACCCTCCCTATTATCCTTGATTGACAGATACTCGAAGGCTCGTTGATGAACGCTTGGTATTTAATTTGTTTTCTTTCTGCTTTGGCCGTATTTATTGCTTTTACTAACCAATACATACTGAAAATGCAGACCACTATCGCCATCACCACAGGCTCTGTGGCCTTATCGTTACTGCTCATCGTGGCCGTAAAAATGCTGGGTGACCAAACCGCACTCTTTATTACCCAGGTGGTTGCCGGCATTGATTTTAACCAGCTGTTATTAAAAGGCATGCTTGGGTTCCTACTCTTTGCTGGGGCATTAGAAATCGACCTGACCGCGCTGCGAAAGCAACGCTGGGAAATCACCATATTGGTGCTTTTCTCCACGCTGGTTTCCACCTTTATCGTGGGTTATCTGAGCTATTATATTTTTGCCTTATGTGGCTTTTCTGTGCCCTTCATTTATTGTTTATTGTTTGGCGCGCTGATCAGTCCTACCGACCCTATCGCCGTATTGGCCATTATTAAGCAAATGCAGGCACCACAAGGTATCTCGGTTCAAGTCGAAGGAGAATCTCTGTTCAATGATGGTGTGGGCTTAGTGATTTTCACTACCATTTTTGCGGTGGCATTTTATGGTACAGAAGCCAATTTTGAAGGAGTAGCTGAGCTCTTCTTAGTGGATGCTATTGGCGGTATTTTATTTGGCTTAGCCATCGCCGTAGTGGGTCACTTCGTGATCATTAATTGTCGTGATATGAACATCCGCTTGCTGGTCACATTGACCATTCCTTCCGCAGGCTTTGCCTTAGCGAACATCTGGGGCATTTCCGGCGCTCTAGCCATGGTGACTTGCGGTATTTTGCTGGGCAACATTACCCGTGCCAAAGCCTCTAAACGCCGTGGCCCTGATGGCACCCGCTATGTGAAAGACTTCTGGCACGCCACCGACAGTTTCCTTAACGCCTTACTCTTCTTGATTATCGGTATGTTGATCGTCACTATCCCGTTATCTTGGGAAATTATCGGTCTAGGGGTATTAATGATCCCGGTGGTTTTACTGGCACGTTTTATCAGTGTTGGCAGCCCCTTCTTGGTGTTCAAACGCTACCGAAAATACGATAAGCATTCGGTGAAGATTTTGACCTGGGGTGGCTTACGTGGAGGATTAGCCCTAGCCATGGCGGCGGCTATTCCGAGCGATGAGTTTTTTGTCGCAAATTATGACTTGCATGACTTAATGGTGGTGATCACTTATGTAGTGGTGATTTTCTCTATCATAGTACAAGGGTTAACCATTTCACCTTTGATCCAAAAAAGCATTCAAGCGGCTCAAGATAAGCCAGAATAAGGCTTTCATTCCAACAAGAAGGGCAAGTTCCTAGTGGAGCTTGCCCTTTTTTGTTGGTGAATATCACTCTACAGGACGGGGCTTTTTAATGGCTTTTAATAAGTCCCGCCAGCTTATAATCCCGACTGGTAACTGGTCTTTATCCAATACCGGCAAACACGAAATATTATGCTCGATGAATAAATCCACTGCTCGATACAGGTTGTCTTCCTGACGGATACAAATAGGCTTGCGGGTCATCACTTGATGCACTTTCTTATTTAAAGTAGCCGTGTCACTGGGTTCTTCCGCTGCAGTGCCAACTCGAGGACTAATGGCTTTCAATAAATCCCTATCCGATACCACCCCGATTAAACGATCTTCCTCCACCACTAATAGATGATGAAATTTTGTATTAGAAAAGATTTCATTCACCACAGATAAATCGTCATCCAGCTCAACGGTGACCACAGGGGAAGACATAATGGATGAAATATTCATACTACCTCCTAGCTTAAGCAAAAGGATTTGTGCTTAAGCAACAAGCTTTTATGTCTTCAGTATAGCGGTAAAACCTTAGGCTCAAAATGCTTTTAGCAATAAAAAAGGCCTGCTTGCGCAGACCTTGATGGTTCACTAACTCAGCGTTAAGCTTTCTTGAATTGAGGGATAATCTCACGGCCATATTTGGCAATAATTTCTTCCTCGTCACCATTATCCAGATAGATATTAAACTGGGTGGTGCCCGCCTCTTCCAACGCTTTAATCTTAGTAATGTGATCTTCCACCGTACCCAATACACAGAAGCTCTTAATGATGTCTTCGGTGATAAAGTCTAGGAATGGGTTATCGCTTTGACCATGTTTTGAGTAGTCATAACCTTTACGGTTTTCAATGTAGTCCGTCAAACTCTTAGGTACTAGGCCAGAATCGCTGCCGTATTTTTCAACAATGTCCGCCACATGATTACCTACCATAGCGGGGAACCATTTAGTGTGTTCAATACAGTAATCCATATCCCCAAAGTAAGCCGGAGCCGCCGCTTGGACTTTAAAGTTGGACATATCACGACCCGACTCTTCACCAGCACTGATCGCTTGGTCTTTAAACCATTTCACCAGATCAGGATCACCGATTTGTAGAATCAAACCATCCCCTACCTGACCCGCTGTCGCCAAGGCTTTCGGTCCATAAGCACCAATCCATACTGGCAGATCATAACCTGTCGCCCAAGGCAGTTTTACAGGCTCTGGGCACTCACCGTACTCTACTTCCTCACCACGAACCATGGCTTTTACCTTAGTGGTAAACTCTGCTAAGCGAGACAAGGTGGCGGGCTTTTTACCCATCACACGCATAGAAGAGTCACCGCGACCTAGACCAATATCAAAACGGCCATTACTCTGATGTGCAAGGCTTGCGTATAAGCTGGCAGATAATGACCAGTCACGAATATTTGGGTTGGTCACACAAGGTCCAAAACGCATGGTTTTGGTATGTTCCATACACATGGCCATGGCAACGAAAGACTCGCGCCATAGAATATGAGAGTCATAAAACCAGCAATAATCGAAGCCTGCAGCTTCCGCTTGACGCACCAAATTACGAGCTCTATCTGGGCTTACAAAGCCTTTAAACGTAATACCAAATTCCATGTTATTTTCCTCTGACTATTAATTTTTAAATGTTAATGATTGTGCGAGTTGAAAAGCGCTTAGTGCTCTCCAGTAGGTGGACAAATGCGTATCCCCGCATGGGAAAACGGCACATCTTTGGAGATATTCAAACGGATTAAAATCGGCGTAATCGCTTCAATACAGCGAGCACTGTCGGCTAAACCCGCGTTATAAGCTTTGGTGCCCATCACTTCGATCATGGCCATGGTGCGCTTTTTAGCGGCCAAGTCATTACCGCAAACTAAAATGTCACAGTTAATGTCACGCCCTAGATCATTCAAGGTAATAGCAGACACGTTATGTAACGCCCCCACTACTGGGATTTCTTCACCAAGTAGAGCTTGAGCCGCTTCTGTCACCGAGCCTTCTGGGGGCATGGTCACAGACTTTGGGTTACCCGGTGTTAACGGCACCACAATATCCACTAAGGTTTTGCCTACTAACTGAGGCGCTAATGCCGACAAGGTTTCGTCATGACCACTATAAGGCACAGATAAAATCACCAAATCATCCGCGGCTTGGGTGGCATCCACCATAGTCATGCCTGAAATCTCAGCCTTAACCCCATACTCACTTTGTAATTGCGCCATGAGAGTTTCTGCACACTGCTGGGCCTTTTCGGCACTGCGTGAGCCAAGGATGACACTAACACCCGCTTTGGCTAAGCGCAGGGCTAGGCCTTTACCTTGGGGGCCTGTACCGCCAATAATGGCAACATTGTTTGGGTTACTTACTTCATTCATCTAAAAAGATCCTCATTATGGGCTCGAATAAGATCACGGCTTGAGCTGTCTGTTTTTGGCCAACTCAAGCCACGAAAAATAATGACTGGGGCTTTGGCGCTTTTTTCCATCAACAATCCCGACGCCGCGGCTAACTCATCACCAAAGGCTGGTGCGGTAACACTTAGCGGGCGACCGAATGCGTCAACTTCTCCTGCCATGTGCATCACCCCTGGCACATTAGCCAAGCCAATGGCTACATTGGTTTGCCCTAAACGCCAAGGGCGACCAAAGGTATCGCTGATCACCACACCTAAATCACAACCAAAGTGTGCTTCTAGGCGTGCGCATAGCGTTTGAGCGCTGCTGTCTGGGTCGTCTGGGAGTAAAATTAATTGGCCAGGATGGTCAGCATTCGATTCATCCACAGCGGCATTGGCGCAGATATAGCCTTTCTTATGTTCGGCAATGAGCACCCCTTCTTCTTGATCTGGGCGTTTCATCGCACGCACAATACGCTTTGACTGAGACAAAATAACCTGCACTTTACGCGGGTCTTTATTGACCTGTTTGGCCAGCTCTATAGCCTCTTCGCTAGGGGTAATGTCCGCCAACTCCACACAAGCGCCCTCGGTTTTAGACACCACTTTATGGGCAATGACTAAGATGTCACCTTGTTGAAGGGTTTGCTTGTTGGCCTCAAGGGTGGCAATAATGCTCTGTGCAAGATCATCCCCTGATTGAAAATCAGGCAAGCCAGCTAAACGAAACATGGACAGCTCACTGCTGCTAAAAATTGAATCAGACATAGGCCACCTGAGTATCTTGCTGAGTGACGTTATTCGCCACACGATTAGCATGAGCAAGGAAAGGGTCGAACAAAGGGGTCTGTATGGCTTGTTGCAAATCCATCCCTTGATC
This sequence comes from Marinomonas sp., assembly GCF_039940335.1. Classification (GTDB taxonomy): domain Bacteria; phylum Pseudomonadota; class Gammaproteobacteria; order Pseudomonadales; family Marinomonadaceae; genus Marinomonas. The sequence goes on from NZ_JBDVGW010000012.1 coordinate 259,438, forward strand.
AATATCCAGCGCTAGGTTGGCAAGATGTAAGCATTCACAAGTCACCCCTAACGCAATGGTTTGTGCTTGATGCGCCAAGGCCGATTGACGACCATAAGCAAACTCAATCACATCGGGTGGGCTGGTCAGCAAGGCATTCGTTCCGCCATCTTTGGCCACGCCAATCACCACTTGAGCTTGCTCCGAAGCCTGCAACAATTGGCTTATTTCGTCTTCTTCCAACTGAGCAATATCGCCGGGCACAATGAGCTGCTGGTGAAAACCTTGTGCTTTGACCCACTGGCAAGCCTGTTGCAAAGCACCGTTCAAGCCTTTTTTGCCATTATCAAATAAGATATGAGTGCCGTAGCTTTGCGCCATCTCCAGCACTTGCTGAGAGTCACTTACCACCAAGCAAGGGCAATCAAAATGTTGCTGAAAAAAACTTAACGTCTTCTCATAAAGATGCACAGCGAGCTGTTCTCGTGTCTCATTACTCAGGCATTCCCTTAGCCTCTGTTTGGCTCGGATCGGAGACTTCATAGGGATCACAATACATAGATTCTTCATTAGGCCACCTGAATAGTTTGTCGTTGTAGGGCAAAATCCACGACCTTACTGAGTAAATCGCGCTTCTCATCTGTGTTGCTCATGAGGCTTGGGGTCACCAAGACATCCACACCTAGATCATGCAAAGCGCTAGCCTCTTGGCGGTCACTTTCATCAATCACCAAAGCATTGATGAAACGCTGATAACATTGATAAACGCCCATAGAGTTCGCTGGTTTACCCATGGCCGCGAGCATTTGATCCGCCGGTCCTTTGACGGTTTTACCGCCAATCAAAGGGGAAATTGCAATCACATAGGCCGAGGTGTTTTCCAAGGCTTCCGCTATGCCTGGCACACTTAAAATGGCGCCAATGCTGACAATAGGATTGCTCGGTGCTATCACCACGACATCACAGTTATGAATCTGCTCTAGGGTGGCCTCGCAAGGGGTCGCCTCCTCGGCACCCACGTATTCCACCTGTTTTACTTGAGCATCACAGTGCTCACGAACAAAATACTCTTGGAAAGATAGATATCCCTTATCTGTGTGAAGTTTGGTCTGCACCACATCATCAGTCGGTAATAAAATCGGTAGGCTGGCACCATGGTATTGAGCCAGTCGAAGGGTTATCTCACTGGCACTCATACCTTGTTTTTTCTGAGCAGTACGATAAATATGAGTCGCGAGGTCCAAATCTCCTAAGGTCATCCAAGTTTCTTGCCCGAGTAAGGCAAGCTCTTGCAATACCTGATGGCTCTCGCCTTTACGTCCCCAACCTTGCTGGCGGTCAATTTTATCGGCCAATGAATAAATCAGCGTATCAATATCCGGGGAAACCCAAAGACCATGAAATTCTTCATCATCAGCGATATTACCGATCACTCGAGTAGCACTCGCATATTGGCTGGCCGCTAGGCCTTCGGCCGCTTTTGCGCCGCCTACGCCGCCCGCGAGTAAGGTAATATTTAGCTCAGCCATTAGGCGACTCCTTGAATGGCAATAAAGCGTGGCGTTTGAGGTTGGCTAAAAGACGCCACCTCTTCATAGCGGGTATTACGTTGTACGGCATTAAGATCAGCCGCCTGTATATTGGCCACCATGTCTTCAGGTAATACTTCTTGGCCGTGGGTCGCACCTGCAGCGCGAGAAATACTCTCATTCATTAACGTGCCGCCTAAATCGTTCGCACCAGAACGTAGCATTTTGGTCGCAACTTCTGGGCCCATTTTCACCCAAGAGGCTTGGATATTATCGATGTAGCCTTGCAGCATTAGTCGAGCAATCGCATGCATTTTGAAATGCTCGTCTTGAGTGGGACCGGGGCGAACTTGATCTGGGTTATCAAGGTACAAAGGCGTCTCATAATGAATGAAGCCAAGGGGAACAAATTCCGTAAAGCCTCCAGTTTCACGCTGAATATCACGCAATAGCTTTAAGTGATTGGCCCAATGAATCGGCTGATCTACATGACCATACATAATGGTAGAAGTGGTCGGCACACCGACTGAGTGAGCGGCTTTAATAATACGTACCCATTCTTCTGTGGTGAGTTTGTTCTTAGTCAGCTTTTTGCGGATTTCCGTATCAAGGATTTCGGCGGCGGTGCCCGGCATAGAACCTAACCCTAGCTGTTTCAATTCGGCTAAAAACACTTCAGGTTCTAAGCGCGCTTTCTTACAGCCGTACCATATTTCGAAAGGAGAAAAGGCATGAATATGAATATCTGGCACACGTTTTTTTACCGCGACAATTAACTCTCGGTAATAGTCGGCATCAATATCTGGGTGCAAGCCCCCTTGAATACAAACCTCTGTTGCACCTCGCTGCCAAGCTTCTTCAGCTCGATCTGCCACCTGCTCTACGGTTAAAAATTCGGCCTCTTTATCACCTTTTTCCTTGGCGAAATTGCAGAATCGACAACCCATATAACAGACATTAGTAAAATTGATATTGCGCGTGACCACGAAGGTTCCCACATCGCCAACACGTTTTTTGCGCACCGCATCGGCACAGTCTAAAACCGCCTGAGCTTCCGCCCCTTGGGTCGCAAACAAGGCACAAGCCTCCTCACTGTCGATTTCTTCACCCGATAAAGCCCGCTGCAAAATGGCATTAATGGCAGGGCTAACGGCTGGATCAAAAATCGCCGATGGTGTATTGGTCTCAAGATCCTGAATGCGTAAACTCATGGGCGAATACCTCCTTGAAGAGCATGGCTTTGGGCCAGTAAATCCCTCGAAAGTGTGGAAACTTTCGGCGTCATATTGGCCGTCAAATACTTGTCATTTTGTTGGCCGAAACGATCATAAATGGTCAATCTTTCAGCTAGGGAATAACCCAACCCCTGACAGGCTTGAGCAACACTGCTAATTTGTGGCCAAGCACGCTCAGGGTTAATAAAGTCTTTGGTGAGAGGTGAAATACCTCCCCAATCATTAATGCCAGCACTGATGTAGCTGCCGTATTCCATTTCCAAATTGGGTGGTGCTTGGATGCTGATTTCAGCAGGCAAGATCAAACGGGCCACGGCAATGGTGCGCTTCATATCTTCTAAATCTGGCTCGTTACAACCCGCCATAGCGGTGCCGGGCTTAGCACGAAAATTCTGGATAATAACTTCTTGAATGTGGCCATAGGCTTGATGACGATCACGGATCGCAATGAGGCTAAGAATACGCTCTTCCCAAGACTCGCCAATGCCGATCAAGATGCCTGTAGTAAAGGCAATGTCTAAGCGCCCTGCTTGTTCAATGGTGTCGAGTCGACGTTTTGGGGTTTTGTCTGGACAGGCATGGTGAGCCTGGCCTTTTCGGAACAGCTCGGTGGAAATGTTTTCCAACATCATGCCCATGCTGGCAGCAACAGGCTTAAGCTGTTTAAGCTCTTGATAGGTTAACGCCCCAGCATTCACATGTGGCAACAAGGTGGTGTGAGTCAGTACACTTTCACACTGCTCATATAAGTAGTCTAGTGTGTTGGTGTGGCCGACGCTGGCCAGTAGGTCACGAGCTTTTTGGTGTCTTTCTTCAGGGCGCTCTCCTAAACTAAACAAGGCTTCTTTACAGTCTAGCGCCGCACCTTCTCGGGCAGTGGTCAACACTTGCTCAGGTGTCATGTAGTTAGCGTGGGGGGAGTCAGGACCTTGTACAAACGTGCAATATCCACAAGTATCACGGCACATATTAGTGAGGGGTATAAAGACTTTCTTAGAGTAAGTCAGCTGCTTACCCCAGTACTCATCTCGGATATTTGCCGCCTGCTGGCATAATGCATACACATCAGGCCCAGTTGCAAATTCATAAGATATGGCTTCAGAAACAGAGATCATATTCTCCCCCAACACACAGTTAAATTAAGTTTTTTACCATTTGGTATAAAAATTAATATCAATCATTTAAAGGAGAGTAAATAGTTTTTTTTCGGTGCAGAAGGCGCACCATTAGAGCTCAACCAAGCTAAAGTTTAGTTTAATAAACAGTTAACTAAATGGTTAGGATTATGAAAAATAAGGGTTTTTAAGAGGACACCCTGCTCAACAAGCAGGGGTAAATGAAATGACAGAAACGGAGAATTACTTTCAAAAAATTATCAAATTATTTTTTTGGCACCAATAGCGCGCACAACTAGGTCCGTCACCGCTAATTCCGCTCGTTTAAAATCTTCATCCGACAACTGACTCTTGCCTAATAAGACTTCCATTTGCACCGAAAAATCGGCATAGGTTTGCGTAGCCGCCCAAATCGTAAAAAATAAGTACTGAGGGTCAATTTCTTCAATTAAACCCTTATTAATCCACAACTTAACTAATTCTACATCACGATCAAATTGGGGTTTTAGGTGGCTAATCAAATACTCTTTTAGGACAGGAGCCCCGCTGATGATTTCATGAGCAAAAACTTTAGAGCCGTTAGGGTAAAGACGAGAAATTTGCATTTTTTCCCGCACATAGTTAGCGATAACCTCTTCTGGGCTGTCCTCTTGGTGTTCCAGAAAAGACAGCTTTTCAATCCAGATATCGAGGATTTCCTTAAGCACTCTTTTGTACAGTAAGTCTTTGTTTGGAAAGTAATAAATTAGATTTTGCTTAGATATTTTTGCCAGCTCTGCGATACGCTCCATCGAAGCACCACTAAAGCCTTTAGAGGCAAAAACGATTTCTGCTGAACGTAAAATTCGAGACTCTAGTAACGCTCGATTTACCGACTGTTTTGTTTTCCTTAGCTTTTTATCTGTCAATTTCTTGTCCTACTTTTATCTTCCCAACCAAAAGGTTAACTCTCTGTTTTTACTCAATTTTCTCATTCAATAATGACAGTAAAATAACATATTTCACCTAATCAAACGAGCTATTTTCCCAACAATTAATTTAAGTTGGCCTAGTTATTGCTGACCAAAAAGACAGTTCGATTTTCTATTTAAAAACATCCATTACTCAAATATATAGTTTTATGTCTTAAATAAGAAATCTATTCCCTTAACTTATATTTTTACCTTTTGGTAAATAATAGTTTGAAAAATATAACTGCTTTTATATTTGCGCGAAAAAGGAGAGAGCATGCAAGACCTTCGTATTAATCAGCAACGCCTTTGGGACACCTTGATGGAAATGGGAGAAATAGGTGGGACAGAAAAAGGTGGTTGTAATCGCCTTGCGGGCACAGATTTAGACAAACAATCCAGAGATTTGTTTGTTAGCTGGTGTGAAGCGGCAGGATGCAGCATCTCGGTGGATAAAATTGGCAACATTTTTGCGCGCCGTCCAGGTAAAAATAATGACCTACCCGCTGTAGGGACGGGGAGCCATCTTGATACCCAACCTACCGGCGGAAAGTTTGACGGTGTATTTGGAGTACTTTCAGGGGTTGAAGTATTGAGAGTACTGCATGAAAACAACATCGAAACACCAACCCCCATGGAATTTTCCGTTTGGACCAACGAAGAAGGCTCACGCTTCCAACCCGCCATGCAAGGCTCTGGTACCTATGTTGGTCGTTTTGATTTAGAAACCGAGCTAAACAAAACCGATGTAAACGGCATTCGCTTGGGAGATGAGCTTGAGCGCATTGGCTATTTGGGTGATATGGAGCTGGGTAGCCGTAACATGGGGGCTTTCTTTGAGGCCCACATTGAACAAGGCCCAATCCTAGAAGACGAGAAAAAAGCCATTGGCGTTGTCCGCTTAGGTCAAGGCATACGTTGGTACAATGTTGAAGTTATTGGTCGCCCTTCCCACTCAGGCACAACCCCAATGCACTTACGTAAAGACGCCATGCTGGCCGCTTCTCTTATCGTTGCCGAAATGCAACAAATCGCTAATCGTTATGAAAACGGCTTGGGCACAGTAGGCTTTATGCAAGTGTGGCCGAACTCTCGAAACACCATCCCTGGCAATGTGAAATTCAGTGCCGACTTACGCAACCCAGTGCCTGAAGTGCTCCAAAAAATGCACGAAGAACTGGCAATATTCTGTGAAAAAATCGCCGTTGAGCATGGCCTAGAAGTGAAACTTGACCCCTTCTGGTACTTTGCTCCTGTTGAATTTAATGCCTCCGATGATGTGAAACGTGCCGCAGAAAAACTCGGTTACAGTCACATGGACATTTATGCTGGAGCCGGTCATGACGCTTGTTACATGGCAGACCTCATTCCTACAGGCATGATCTTCACCCCCTGTTTAAAAGGCATTAGCCACAACGAAGCAGAATACAGTTCGCCGGAAGAATGTGCCGCGGGCGCCAACGTTTTATTGCATACCATGCTGGAAGCCAGTGAGCGTATTGCAAATGAGCATATTTAAAAAATCATGACATGAACACCCACTAAAAACTTGAATGAATCTATAAAATCAGCAGCTAAGAGGTGCAGTAATATGAGCAGTAAATCCGTACAGCAAGGTGAGTTTTATGAATTGGAGGTCGATAAAGATCTTAAAGAAAGTAGTGCTTATAACGATGATTTAGCGCCTACAAAAATTAAAGACCGTACTTGGAATAAATGGAACATCACAGCGCTATGGGTTGGTATGTCGATTTGTGTGCCAACGTATACGCTAGGTGGTGTATTGACAGCTTATTTTGGTTTGTCTGTGATGGAAGCTCTAATTACCATCTTGGTTGCCAACGCCATTCTATTGTTTCCTTTAACGTTAAACGCTTACCCAGGCACTAAATTTGGTATTCCTTTTCCAGTTTTACTACGCTCCTCGTTTGGTATGGTGGGCTCAAATATTCCCTGTCTCATACGAGCCTTAGTGGCCTGTGGCTGGTTTGGTATTCAAACCATGTTTGGCGGCTTGGCGATTCACCTTTTCCTCTCTGCCGTATCCGATGGTTGGGCAAGTCTTGGTGGTGTCGGTGAAGTGATTGGTTTCTTCGTCTTCTGGGCATTAAACATGTATGTGGTGATTCGTGGTGCCGAATCCATTAAATGGTTGGAAACCCTATCTGCGCCATTACTGCTGATCGTCAGTATTGGTCTTATGATGTGGGCAGGCGAAAAAGTCTCTTTCACTGAAATACTAGCAACTCCTGCAAATCGTCCTGAAGAGGCTGGTTTTTGGGGATACTTTTTTGGTGGTCTAGCGGCCATGGTGGGCTTTTGGGCAACACTATCTCTAAACATTCCAGACTTTAGCCGTTATGCCAAATCTCAAAAAGACCAGATTATTGGCCAAATCATCGGCCTTCCTGTGACTATGTTCTTCTTTGCCGCATTAGGTGTCGTACTAACCGCTGCCTCCAGCACGCTTGTTGGCGAAACCATTTCTGATCCTGTCTCATTAATCGGTAAAATCGACAGCCCGCTTTGGGTAGCCATTGCTATGGTGTTAATCATTATTGCGACTCTATCGACAAATACCGCGGCCAATGTGGTGTCCCCAACCAATGACTTTCAAAATATTGCGCCAAAACTTATTAACCATACCCGTGGTGCGCTGCTAACAGGTTTGGTGGGCATTCTATTAATGGGTTGGGAATTGCTGAAAAAAATGGGTTGGTTGGAATCCGATGTCAGTGTTGAAAGCATGTATTCCAACTGGTTGCTTGGTTACTCCAGCCTGCTTGGCCCTATTGCTGGCATCATGATTGTGGATTACTTCTTGATCAAGCGTCAGCATTTAGATCTAGTGGCTCTTTACACTCCAGGTAGCTTATACCCTGCCTTCAATGTACCAGGGTTGTCAGCTTTTGGTTTCTCGGTTCTTCTAACCATCATTGCCTTGAACGTTCCTGCGATCAGTTGGTTCTACAGCTATGGTTGGTTCACAGGAGCTTTCACTGGTGCCGTGGTCTATTTCATCCTAGCCAACATGCAACAGTCTGCAGCAAATCAAGCCAGCGCTGTACAGTCTTAATCACCACCTGTGGGCGGCGTTAGCCGCCCTTTCGTAATACCGTAAAATTATATCTCGATATCACACGTCTTTGAGTGCTGACACAACGCTGTAGCGCCTTTGCGTGGTTGTAAAAAAGGACACTTGTTATGAGTCTACTAATAAAAGGTGGCACGATTGTCACACATGAAGAAACTTACCAAGCCGACATTTTATGTGAAGGCAGTAAAATTACCGCCATCGGCAAAGAGTTAAGCGCCCCTGCAGACGCCGAAGTGCTTGATGCCACAGGCAAGTTGGTCATGCCCGGCGGCATAGACCCACACACTCATATGCAATTGCCATTTATGGGCACCGTCGCAAAAGATGATTTTGCCTCTGGCACCGCAGCTGCCCTAGCGGGTGGTACCACCAGCATCATTGATTTTGTGATCCCCAACCCTCAGCAGTCTTTGGTTGAGGCGTATCATCAATGGCGAGAATGGGCACAAAAAGCTCACTCTAACTATTCCTTTCACGTCGCCATCACTTGGTGGGATGACAGCGTCGCACAAGAAATGGAATACCTTGTGGAGAACAAAGGGGTTAACAGCTTCAAGCATTTCATGGCATATAAAAACGCCATTATGGCCACGGATGACATTCTAGTGTCCAGTTTTACCAAGTGTCTTGAGCTAGGTGCCATTCCTACCGTTCATGCGGAAAATGGTGAACTTGTTTATCACCTACAAAACAAATTGCTTGAGCAAGGTATGACAGGCCCAGAGGCGCACCCTCTTTCACGCCCATCTTCTGTAGAAGGCGAAGCCGCTAACCGAGCCATTAGTATTGCCAACACACTAGGGGCACCAATTTACCTAGTACATGTGTCCACAGAAGAAGCCGTGGATGCCATCCGTTATGCCAAAGATCATGGGCAGACCGTGTTTGGGGAAGTCCTTGCAGGACACCTAACAGTAGATGAAAGTGTCTACCAAAACCCTGATTGGGCAACGGCTGCGGCTCACGTCATGAGCCCTCCATTCCGCCCTAAACAGCACCAAGATGCCCTCTGGAAAGGTGTACAAGCAGGCACGATTCAAACCACAGCAACCGACCACTGTGCTTTCTGTGCTGAGCAAAAAGCCATGGGTAAAGACAATTTCGCAATGATTCCTAATGGTACTGCAGGGGTTGAAGAGCGCATGATGGTGTTATGGGAAAAAGGCGTCAACCAAGGCAAAATTTCCGCCAACGAATTTGTGGCGTTGACCAGCACCAATACAGCGAAGATCTTTAACATTTACCCGAATAAAGGCTGTATCCGTGTCGGCGCCGATGCAGACTTAGTGCTGTGGGACCCGAACGACAGCAAAACCTTGTCGGCGAAAACCCATCAATCCAATATTGAACACAGTATTTTTGAGGGCATGACCATAAATGGCATTCCAAAAACCACTATTTGTAACGGTAAACTGGCATGGCATGATGGCAAGCTAATGGCGAAATCAGGAGATGGCCAATACATTGACCGCCCAACCTACGCACCATTTTATGAGTCACTGCGCAAACGCCAAGAATTGAACCAACCCAAAGCCGTGGTTCGTTAACCTTCAAAGCAACACACCTAAAAAGAGCGTCTAAATCAAACTGACTTAGACGCTCTCTTATAAGCGTAGGTCACGCTTTAGCGTGAAGCGGAAATGATGCTCCCCCCAAGAAAGAGGCTTAATTTAACTCTAGCCCAATTGTTCAGCGCTCTTTATAAGCGTAGGTCACGCTTTAGCGTGAAGCGGAAATGATGCTACCCCCAAGAAAGAGACTTAATTTAACTCTCACCCAATCGTTCGGCGCTCTTTATGAGCGTAGGTCACGCTTTAGCGTGAAGCGGAAATGATGCTCCCCCCAAGAAAGAGGCTTAATTTAACTCTGCCCCCAATTGTTTGACGCTCTTTATAAGCGTAGGTCACGCTTTAGCGTGAAGCGGAAATGATGCTCCCCCTAAGAAAGAGGCTTAATTTAACTCTGACCCAATTGTTATTAGCTGTTTTCTCACGCCAATACGCTTTCGGATATCCACTCTGTCGCCTCATTAAGATTGGCACACTCGTAAATTGTTCCGGTGAACAAACCTCTTACACGACTTGATGCAGAGACACCGACACACTTTATACCTGCACCAATTGCAGCAAGGCTTCCGTTATAAGTGTCCTCTAGCGCTAGACACTCAGATGGTTCTACGCCCAATCTTTCAGCTGCCAACAAATAACAGTCAGGTGCAGGCTTACTATTCGTTACATCGTCACCAGAAACTACGACAGATACATATTTGTCAAAGCCATGTTCTTTTAGCGTAACATCGACACCTTCCCTGCCAGCACCGGTAACAATTCCAATTTGATAACCTCGCTCATAGAAATATCGAGCTGAATCAAATGCACCATCCATGAGAGGAAATGCTTGTTCCGATAAGTATTGATTGGTCGCTTCAGCCTTAGCCTGTACAAGTTGAGCTGGTGTTGCATTTATCATTTGATTTTCCACGATAGTGACAGCATTTGAAGTCGTGGGAATACCTGCGTATTGATTCGTATACTCCTCATGCGATAACACAACACCATACTCTCGCAGCACATCTCTCCACATTTCAAAATGAGCTTGTTCTGAGTCTACGGTTGTTCCATCGTGGTCAAAGAGGATTGCTTTAATTGTCATGATGCTCCTTACTCGCCGCATTCAGAGGCTTGTCCGCTGCAATACTTTGTTAGCCATTTCCAACTCTAAATCATATAGCTGAGTACTTACCTTTTCGGATAATACTTTGTAGTCTTCTGTGACTTGCTCTTGACTCTTATTGGCAAGAAAAAACAAAGTGCCAGACATCGACTTGAGCAATGTAATGATAGGGTCGTGAGCGTCAAGCTTGTTATTTTTAGACCAGCGATCAATAGCTTTCTCTGTCAAACTCAATAAAGACTCGACGAATAGCCCAGATCCATTAACAATTTTTAGTGCATCTCTTTGTGCGTTGATTCTGTTATTAAACTCGCTCATAAATATCATTCTTCATAATTTTTAATATTCCAGTCATCCATGAATCTATTTTACCTAAATATTTTTTTGCTTGATCTATTTCTTCACTGTCTAGAATTTCGCCTATACCTCTTGTGCAAAGCACTCTGGATCTTTCTAACAAACTATATGTAGACGCATCAATAGGAATGCTGTGGGTACCTAAGTTGCGAGCTGAATTACGAGAAAAATCTGGAGTTAACTCGCTGTACAATGAATAACATGTTGCAAAATTCCTTACCGCTAAAAATACAGATGATAGATCAAATATCTCAGTAAGATCCGAATTAACTATGGACTCTTTTGCAGACAGAAATATTTCACGAAATTTTTCACAGTCTTCAATTCCTGAATTATAACTGCTCGGTTCTCCTATGCTCTTAAGGAAGTCAATATCATCTTGTGAGTAAACCAACTTAGACTCCAAAAAAAGATGCCAAGCAAAAGGATTTCCTTGATTCCAAAGATCATGTATTCGCCCATAGGAGTAAATTGAATAATCACTTGGATTAAATCTTGAATCATGACCATTAACAATGGCAAGCATATCAATATCTGATGACGCATCAACTTCACCACGACAAACAGATCCAAATGCGTATATATGCATTTTTACCGCCTATTAAAACGCTTGATAATAATAGACATAAAGAATCCGAACATAATTAACCTAATCAAAAAGATTAAAGTTATATAATACGTTGGATATTCTGGTGGTTTTAATACCCCAAGAAATACTTGCGGCGAAATAAAAAACGTATCGATGTATGATTTAACTAGGCTTGGGTCATCAAAGCCGATGACATGAATGCCTGTTATGAATAGTAAAACAACTAGAACGGCGCGAAATAGCTTCCAAGTCGACTCGCCATTTCCCCATATTAAATCCAATAATTTAAACTCAAGCCATTCTCCAAAGGTCTTTACTCGATCAAGACCTTTGTATTTTTTCCGATAGTAAGACTCTTTTGACTTCCATGCCTTATGAAGATGATCTTCTCTTGCTTGCAGCTCAATTCTAATGGCCTTATTTGCAGATTTAGCATCGCCAATTTGTTGGTAATTCATACGTAATGAGCGCGCAAATTTAAGCTTAAGATTCTCTGGGCCTGGGCAACCAACATCAAGAATATCGTTATCTACATGAGTTTTATCAAAAGATGCATAGTCAAACTTACATCCATTAAAACTACAACCTGCAAGATTACTATTAATGAACCTGCAGCCGGTAAAGTCGCAATCCTCGAAACTACAACCTCTTAAGTAGGCTGCATCAAAAATACAATAGCGAAAATCCACATCCTTGAATTCCACCTTCAATGCAACTAATCGTTCAAACAATTTATTAATAAATTTCTCATTACTTAAAGGAGAGTCAATTTTTTTGTCGGACAGTTTCTCTCTTCCGCTATTTTTTAACATTCTACCCTCTACGACAGTAGCTTAAGATTTTCATGTGGGCGCTAACACCTTGTTCAGAGGCAAAAAAAATTGTCGACTATAATTAGCGACTAAGGAGTAAAACCAACTGTTTTTTGTCCTTTTAAACAACTTGTTAGCCACCCATTTGCGTCGGAGTTTTTAGATTATCATGATGTAATAAACCATCACTTCGCCTAAATTTACCAAGTTCTTGCGCCCAAGCGTAAGCAACTACTAATAAATTTTCAGCCAAGTCTCTCATGCACTCTGGTGTGAAAAAAGAATTCTCAGGACCACGATCCTTATTAATAAACTCTAAAATATTGCCGTGGCAAATATTATTACGTAAACGTACTAATTCAACATCAACTCTATTGGGTTTTACACTATCGAGTTTTTCCATAAAGTCAGGTTCATTTTCTAAAGCCAAAAAACTAACCGGAATACCAATTTCATGTGCTTGTTTAATTAAGTTATTACTTAATACTTTATATGGCGATAGCTCTGGCGATGCAGTTCCCTCAGTGCTTACTTGTGAAATAGTTACTCTTAAGCTGGCTTCAAAGCCATTTAATAACGAAGATATTCCAGGAAGATAAAAACCAGATTTAATTGCATCTAAGCCTTGTACGAAGAACCAATGAAACTCAGATGCGCACATCCATTCAAAAAAATGATTTCGTTCTTTTGACCAATCTCCACACTTTTCAAAGTGTTCTGTTACATGTTGAAAATATGCTTCATCTAGTTCGGCTGGCACTTAATTCTCCTTAGTAAAGCTAACGCCCTTATTGAAGCACTTCTTAGTAATTTTTTTACATCCAGGGCTCAAATGATAAAGCTCGTTTTGCTTCAAGAGCCATATCAGAACGGCAATACCACATTACTTTTGATCTATCAGCTTTAATATATGGGTAAAGGTTGTCAAATGATACTTTAGCTAACTGCATTCCTGTGTAATAAGCACGTATACGATCATTAAGGTCACTTTCAAAATCTGAATCATTCACTATTTCAGTGACAATATTTTCAGCTTCTTTGATTTTTTTTGCAGTAGATAAAACACCTTTTAGATCTGGTATCTTCTCCCAGTTTCCATAACCATGGAACTCACATTGCACTGTAAGTTCTTTATAATATCCAGCATTAATTGCCATTTTTATATTTGGCAACCACCTAAGTTTATTCCTACTTTCCATATCTTTTGCGACAACAATATTACTTAAGCTGATGAAAAATATCACAATAATTAAACGTTTCATTTTTACTCTATTTTAAATTTCTAGATGCAGAAAATTAATAGCACTAACACCTCAATAAGCAGCGAAGCTTTTCTGCGTCCGGTACAGTAGGTGTGAAGTTGATTGACTTGTTATGAGTTTGCTATTTTTCAGATTTTTGTTGCTCATGATATTTTGGCATTTCAGGGAATTTTTTGGAAATGTAGTCCTTGGCCCTAGATATATTTAGGTACAAATCATCTCCAAACTCTTTTATTTGATTCTCAACCCTTTTTTGCATTCCATTTTTATTCCCTGTGAGAATTACACTGCCAAAATCATATATTATTGGTGCGATCGTATTGTTGCCTTTAGGTACTGTCTGAGCAAAAGGAACTAAAACGCTGGCCCAGAACTCCAATTCCGCTTGTAGCGAAATTGCGCATGAAGATGAATTTGTCGCAAAACCAAGCGCCGTTATTTTTATTTTATTAGAAAAAAACGATTCTGTTGAAATAGAAAACCCATTTTGCCTAATAGCTAACTCCATCTTGTCCTTCATTCTTGATGGTTGAGGAAGGCAACCATCAGAAACTTGATCCGAGTATTCAATAGTAAAACTATCTCTAAACGCAATTAGGCTTTCTAGGCCACCTTCCATGAGTAAAGATGGCTCGTCGTTGGCCATCGAAAAGTTTGGCGCGAAGAATAACATAGCTGAAATCCATAATATTTTTCTCATTCCTACTCCTATCTCTTTACTCATAACACTTTATCAATGCGCATTAGCACACTTTCAAAACTGCCTAATTTTTTATAACCAACTGAATTTACAGTGTTTTATAAAACTATTCATAAAATTTAAAACTGGTAAAGCGAGCGTAAAAATTCTTCCTTGTATCTACAGCGCATTTTTTCGACACTGCAATGCTTGTTGGTCGATACTAAAAGATTATTTATGCGACAACCAGTACAAACACGCAACCCCATAACTATTTCTTTTAGAAAACGAGCGAAGGACAACGAATCTCCAACATACAATGTAGATTTTAGAGAGTGTCAAAAAGCCTCAAAGCCAATCGCTTTGAGGCTTTTTTGTTAATCATCAGGTTCAGAGTAAAATAAATATTATCAATCCTAAGAAAGAGCTTAATTAAACTCTGCCCCTAATTTTTTAAATAGCCCAACTAATTTTTTGCCCCTAGGCTATTCAGATAATTTATCAATTCCATATTTTTCATATGGATAGCATAACCTAACGGTTTATCGCCATCATTATCCGCTAGGTTAATATCAGCGCCGTCACGAATCAGTTGCTTAGCGATGTCGGTGTAATCATACCAAATGGCTAAATGTAGCATGCTCGCACCATCATGGCTGCGCTGATCATCTATATTGAGATTACTGTCTCGCATATATATTAATGCTAGATCAGGTATACCTGCTTTGAGAGCTTGTTCAAATCGGTTAATCACAAAATTAGTATTATAGTTTTTATAAATCTGCACAGCAGAAGCTACATAAGAGTCATAGGTATCTTCATCGACCTCGGTGTAGACAACAGAAGAGATTGTTTCAAACACAGAATGACTTTCTGAAAGCAACGCTGAGGATAAAGCCCGGACAGCATTAGATCGGTGTTGGTAGTCTAAAAATAACTGTATATGCATCTTTGCAAGATAGATTTGGCTGCGCTCAAAAAAAGGGGTATACCCTTTGCTGACAAGCTTTTCAAAATACCCAATGGGCTCACTGTAAAACCCATTTTTATCCATGACTTGAACATATTTATCAAATGCCAAGTCGACCTTTGCTTTGCTCTCATCGTCATTATTTTCTATATAAGATTCAAAATAACCATTAACTCTTCTCAAAAGGGCTTCACCTTGGGATTTAACTGAGAACAAATCTAATGGTGTATTTTCAGGAGAAATGGCAATTTGCTGCTGTCGCAAAAAGGTTTTGGCTTCTTGATCATCGTTTAAAGCCATCGACCTGAGGGTATTGATGGACAAATCATAATACTCATATCCTTCACCTTCATCACTTTGTCGCCAAGCGTTCATGGCACTTTGGCTCAAATTTTGATCTAGGTTACTCCATTTGCTGCCAGCTTTTTTTGCAGCGAGAAAGTACTCTACAGCCTTTTTATCATCCGTTTCAGTACCATAGCCATTATGATAAATCTCACCTAATCTATATAAGCTGGACACATGCCCTAAATCTGCGGCTTTTGTGAAGTGCTTTAAGGCAAGCTCATAATCCAGCAGTTCATATTGATCAAGATAATGTAAACTTGCTAAGTTGAAATGAATATATTTATTGTCACTTTCGGAAGCGCTTTTTAACAGATCTATTGCTTCCTGATAGTTTTTGTATGGGTACTCTTCGTCGTCATCAAATAGTAACAGCGCTTTTTGATTAATTGCCCTATCACTTCCATCTTTAATATTTTGATCAAGCCAGTACATTGCTTGATCCCACTCTTTATTTTCAAGGTATTCAATAGCCAACACCCAGGCCGCATGACTAAAACCGGCCCAATAACTTTTTACCGCATAGTAGTTCATTTTTTCAGTTAGTGCTTTATCACCCGTTTCATCAAGTTGACGAGAATATACTCGGCTAAGACCGTATAAAACTTTAAAATCTTCAGGGTGATCAGTCACTGCTTGTTCACAGGCCGGCAGTGCTTTTTCCCAATTAACCGCTTCATATTCCACATAACCGTCGGACAATGAAAACTTTTCATGTGCGGTTAGATCGATACACTCTTCATAAGAAGAGGCAAAAGCAAGAGGCGTATTAAATAGAAAAATGAATAAATATTTTTTCATCGCACTGAACCTAAATTAAGTGATTTAATCCATCATGCAGTACAGATATTATGCAGTCAAATTATTGTTCTAAATCATTTAATATATAAAACTATTTTATAATAAATCTTTAGAGATTTTCGTAGACACTACCTGAACAACCTTTTCCTGCCAGAGACGAGACAAGGTATTCACCATGGCTGGGTAACCATCCTCCTGTAACGGCTCCACAATAGTGAAGGTATCCACTTGTAATAATTTCCTTGCTGGAGAGACCAACTGCCAACGCCCTGTTATGTGCACATTCCCTTCCAAGTCTGCATAAAAAGCATCGACCTCAAGGTTTAACTGATAAACCCCATCCACAGGAACAGACTGATGACCGAACCAAGTAACGTTTGGCAGACTGTGCTCTAAGCTTTGCTGACTCACACGAGTTAATTGGGTCGATAAAGGTTCTGCCCATAAGTTATTTTGTGAACGGAATACTTCCCCCTGGGAAGACACCAACACAAGTTCCGTTCCTAATAGATAGGGCGCAACGCTGACAGGTAATAGATGCATGGCAACACTTTTCGTGGCGATTGGCTCGGCTTCAACTTGGCCTTTATCCAACAATAGGTATTCCTTGCTTGGGGCTACAGGAGGCGTACTACAGGCGACTAATAAACCGCTAATAATCACTACACAAAATAATCGCCAGTTTCTCATGAACTTCTTTTCCTCATTATTAACGGGCCGCTTTAGGTTCTAGGTCGGTGTGCGGTTTGGCATCAAAAATTAATGTATTCGGTTGCTCACGCAATTGTCTCAACAAAGGTTGCAGCTCGTTTAATGCCCGTTCTAGGGTCTGCATATTAGAGCGTAAAGGGCCACCGATTTGGCCATTAGCCTGATAGCTGGCCAAGGTGTTATTCACCTCTTGCAACGTTTTTGCCACTTCTGCAGGCAAGTCTTCGTCCTTCGTTTGTTCCACCAGTGATTGTACGCTGTTACTCAGAGCTTGCAGCTGAGCTAAGGCTTTACTGGCCTCCCCAACGGTCTGATTCAAGGATGCAAAAGTTTCTTGAATGGGGGCTTCAGCGAAGTTTTCTAGCATGCCAGAAATCTTGCCCTCTATATTGCCAAAGAAGTCGGGGCCCGTAGGGAAAATACGATGGCCTTCAAACTCTTTAAAGCGCGGCGGCGGCGCATCGTCCATAAAGTCCAAACTGATTAATTTGGCGGCATTAAGATAGTTACCAATTATTATCGATGCCCTTAAGCCTTTTTCGATACGCTCATCAAAAAGCGCATTCCACTCTTGTAAGGACATATCATCCGCACTCTGTGTGCCTAAACGCTGGGGTTCTATCCGCGCCATCACAGGGATCAGAGGTTCTTCAAACTGTGCCAGTTTACTCATCGATATACCTGTGAAAGGCACTTCCATCACGGTGCCAATTCGAATCCCACGAAACTCGACCGGCGCCCCCGGTAGTAAACTAGTTAAGTTGGCATCAAATAAGAAAACGTACTCAATGTAGTCATCAAAACGATTGTTATCCGCATCCGTTTTCGAAGCAAACAATCGAAACTCTTGTAAGTCTGTCACAGCGTTCCCTACTGGGCGCTCTGCCGCTAATCCAAAGGAAATACCGCCAGAGAGGAAAGTTTCCAAGGAATCTAGGCTTACTTCAAAGCCTTTGGCAGTACTCTTAAACGCCAAAGCTGGAGTAATCCAAAATTGTACGGCTGTATTGACCAGAGCATCGTAGGGAGAACGAATCACTACTCGATAGGTAATAGCGCCTTGCTCAGCATCGAAACCTACTTCTTCCACATAGCCCACTTCATAACCTCGAAAATGCACCAAGGCACCGACTTCAAGTTTGGAAGCGTCTTTGCTATGTAGAACGACTCTAATACCTTCGTTTTCAGTCGACAAAGGCGGTTGACTTAATACGGTAAATTCGCTCTTAATATCCCCTTCTTCACCCGGCGACATATTGATGTAAGCACCGGATAATAGGGTGCCAAGACCACTCACACCTTCTTTACCGATGCGCGGTTTCACCACCCAAAACTGAGCATCTTCACGGAGCATGTTTTCCGTACCATGATTCATACGCACTCGAATAATCGCGCTGTCGTAATCCTCACTTAAACGAATATCAATCACTTTACCAACATCCACATTTCGAGCTTTAAGTGTGGTTTTACCTGCCTCTAGGCCTTCTGCATTACTGGCCACTAGAGTAATAATAGGGCCTTGGCTCGCCCAGTTTTGGTAGAGCATCCAGCTCGCCACGAGAATGGCGATCAGTGGTACCAACCAAATGGTATTAAAATGAACGCGTCGTAAACTCTCGACATTGTTCTTCGGCAAATTCAACGTTGTTTCTCCTGTAAACCTAGGCTGCCCTTATCTTTATCCCACAGTAGTCTGGGGTCAAATACCATAGCTGCCAGCATGGTTAGTAATACTACCGAGGCAAATGACATGGCCGCAGGGCCGGGTAAAATGGAAATCAAATTTCCTAGTTGTACTAAACTGGTCAAAATCGCGACCACAAATATATCAATCATCGACCATCGCCCCACCAACTCAGTAAGCCGATAAAGCTTCATCTTTTGCATGGTCGCTCTTTCCGTCGGAAAGTAGCATTGCCAAGTGAGCCAACTTAAAGACAGTATTTTGGCTAACGGAATCACCACACTGGCAAAGAAAATAATCAAGGCAACGGGGTAAGACCCAATTGACCAAAGTAACAACACGCCTCCCATGATAGTGGAAGACTCTGTCGCACCTAAAAACGTCGTTTCCATGATGGGGAAAATATTGGCTGGAATATACATCACAATCGCAGCGATTAAATAGGACAGTGTTTTTTTCAAACTCCCAGGGCGGCGACTATGGACAGTATGACGACAGCGATAACAATGGGTTGTATCCTTTAATAAGGTCGCACCACAAAAATGACAGCCTAATAGTCCTTGCTGCTGAGCAGGCATAGCTTGGATAGAAGGAAGCCTTTTCGCAGGGCCTGCCACTTGCAACCAATACCAGCGTTTATCCACCAAAGAAACCGTCTTAACCATGAGCACCACATAGGCACAAAATGCCCAAAAGGACAGCCCCAATTCAATATCTGCCAAGCTGCTCATTTTAACCAAGGCCACCAAGATGCCCACTAAGAAAACATCGGCCATTAACCAAGGCTCAATGACAATGAACCAGCGAGCTAAATAACGCTGTACATAAGGAACCCTGCGGCGCCATTTCAGCGACCAAGAAAGGTGAAAAATGGACACCAGATAAAGAACCGGCAAGACGATTAGAATGAGACACACCAGGCTTCCCATCAGTAAATAGTTTTGTCCGAGTAAAATGCGTATGGTATCAAACAGATCCATGGTGTGCTGAGCGCCCTTACTCGAAAAACTCAAGAAAGGAAAAACGAAAGATATCGCCAGCATTAATAAAGCAGAGAAGCTAAAACCTAAGATACGACCATTGACGTGTTGATGCAGACTCAATAAAACATGAGAACAACGCTCGCACTTTAGCCGTTCTCCTTTTAGCAAAGGAGGTACCAGATTCACCCAATCGCATTCATCGCATACAATGCTTTCTTCTTGTAACACCCAGCCACTCGCCATCTAAAACTTCACGCCTAACTATACCTTTTATCATCAGCTTTGTGTGCGTCAAATGCATATCATCTTGGCTATTAGAGGTATGAAAAGCCCTTATAGTTCACTCTTTTTTTGAAAGATTACCTACTCTAATCAAGGCGTCTCTAGCTAAATAGTTAGCTTACCCATGGAATAATACGGTTTTATTAAAACCTTCAAATAGTCAACATACTAACCTAACAAACAGATTCAATAACGCAATATTCAATAGCATTTTAAATGTAAACAAATTGTCACAGTATTAAACTTTCCTTTCAATGGGAGAAAACATAATATTCTCTCCGCTATAAAAAACTAATGATTATCATCATAGTATTTAAATAACCCCGCGCGTTTCAATTAAAGGATAATATGCATGTCGGAATTCATAGAGCAGTTGGATGTGAATCAATACTTCCCAATGGCCTTGTCTTGGGCCACAAATATCTTGTTGGCAAGTGTGATTTTATTGTTGGGCCTTTGGGTTGCCAGCAGCGCCAATAAACTCGTCATTGGTTTAAGTAAAAAACACAATCAGTTGGATGACACTTTATTTCGTTTCCTTGGCAGTGTCGCCCGCTATATTATCTTGGCGTTTGTCATCATTGCGGTATTAAACCGTTTCGGCGTGCAAACCGCTTCCATCGTGGCGCTATTAGGTGCAGCAGGTTTAGCGGTAGGTCTTGCACTGCAAGGGGCTATGTCGAATCTAGCCGCAGGGGTAATGTTGTTATTCTTCCGCCCTTACAAAGTGGGTGATTTTATCGATGCGGCAGGAAGATTCGGTAATGTGACGGAAATCGACATGTTTACCACCATTCTACAAACTTTTGATAATCAGCAAATTATTATTCCAAACAGCCAAATTTGGGGACAACAAATCATCAACCATTCCCATTACAGTGAGCGTGGCGTGGATATGCGATTTGGTATTGCTTACGACGAAAATACAGATAAAGCACGTGCGGTGATCGATAAGGTATTAGCAGACCATCCGCACATTTTAAAAACACCTGCCCCGTTTGTAGAAGTAGAAACCTTAAACGACAGTTCTGTGGACTTTATTGTGCGTCCATTCTGTAAAGGCGAGCATTATTTTAACGTACTTTACACTGTGCCTGAATTAATCAAAAAAGCATTGGATGAAAATGGTATCGAAATTCCATTCCCTCATCGCAAAGTCATTGTGGTCAATGAAGACGCTAAGAGTAAAGCTTAATTAGACAGAGCTTTCATGACATTAAAAAGGCTGTGATAGTCATCGCTATCACCGCCTTTTTTTATATCTAAACGGTGTTGTGGTAACCAAAACATCAAAAGTTTAACGTTTCGGTGATCTTTTCGGGCCATTATTAGGGCGTTTTGATTGACCTTTCGGTGCGGGTTTTCCGGCAGGCTTGCGACCTTTGCCCGTGATATTCTTACCCTCACCAAAGGGTCGCTTGTCTTTGGATCTGCCACCGCGCCCTTCCCCTTGAGGGTGCTTAGTATTGCCCTTAGGCACATTTTTAGGGGTGTTCTTTGAGCCATTCGTGCGTTTCGGTTTGCCATCCGTTTTTGATGCTTGCGCACGACCTTTAGCCGCTTGGGAAGGTTTGTTTTTTCGACCTTGGCTTTTATGGTTAGGAGCCGCTTCCGAGGAAGAATCCTCCACCGATTTTAACAGTACACTCAGTTCTTTTTGAGTGAGGTCGCGCCACTCCCCAACCGGAACCCCTTTTAAACTCACATTCATAATACGAGTTCGTTCCAGCTTCATTACCTCGTAACCAAAGTGTTCACACATACGGCGAATCTGTCGATTCAAACCCTGCACTAGGGTGATATTAAATACAGTGGGAGAGATTTTTTTCACTGGACACTTTTTGGTCATAGTGCCCAAAATAGGCACCCCTCCAGCCATACCTTCAATGAAAGCCTCAGTAATGGGCTTGTTAACCGTTACCAAATATTCTTTTTCATGGTCATTGCCTGCACGCAATATTTTATTAACTAAATCACCATTATTGGTCAGGAAGATCAACCCTTGGGAATCTTTATCCAAGCGCCCTATGGGGAAAATTCGCACCCCATGACTCACAAAGTCGACAATATTATTACGCTCTGAACTTTCTGTGGTACTGACAATACCTACAGGTTTATTGAGAACGATAAACACAAAATCGTCTGCGTCTTGAGGCTCAATTAGCTGGCCATTTACTCGCACGGTATCACCAGGGTTCACTTGGTCCCCGACCTTCGCCCGCTTGCCATTAATAAAAACATTACCCTGTTCAATAAATCGGTCGGCATCACGACGCGAGCAGATACCACTTTCACTGATGTATTTATTTAATCGGGTGGAGGACGCTGTAAACATAAATTTCCAATTAGAAAAAAGGTTGTTTGAAGATCTTAACGAGCGGTTTGGCGACAGTTCATTCGGTCTCTGTCGTTTGGTTTAAACCCAGTTCTTTTTGTTTTTTCTTACTTAAGCCTAAAGAAACGATGCGGTGGGATTCACTGAGATAATAATGTAATTCATCCAAATTCACATTGTCGTTATCGTACTGTTGAATCCATTTAAGGCCTCGGCTAGCAAGGTATGGTGCCGGTTGATAACCCGGGCATTCACTTAAAAACAAATAGTTTAATTCTGAGGTTTTAAAGGTAAAAGCGGGGTGTTTGTCTTTTCCCCAACCGCCAATGGCAAAAACTTTGCCACCCACTTTCCAAACTTGCGAATTGCCCCACTGAACCACATGAGTCGTAGCCGGTAGTGCCGCACAAAATTGGTTAAATTCATCGTAGGTCATAAGCCCTCAGCCAACGCTCGATCATTTAAAAAAGATTATACAGCAAAGCGGTCAGTCTTTTATAAGGCTGACCGAAAACTTTGCTTTTCCGACTGACGAACTTATTGGTGGGTGTCTAAATAGTACTTTTCTTGTTTGAGTATGCGGTCACTGTTTAGTGACGCAATACTGATGTCACTAGAGTGAGGCAGCATACCAAGGGTTTGTAGATGTAAATAGCGCATGGCGCAGACACGTAGGAAAGAAGTGAAGTTATCCAGATCATGGCCCGCATCGAGCGCTTCATGGTTAAGCTTGGCGATCATCTGCGCCAAACTTAATTTATCTCGCTGGGCAATTTCTTCGAGGGTAAACCAGAAAAAACTTTCCAAACGAATGCTCGTTACCATGCCATCAATACGCAATGAACGGGTAACGTTTTGCCATAGGCTAGGGTCTGAGTTCACAAATAGCTTACACATAGCATGGATTCCTTGTCGCACTTATTATTTTTGTTTACTAGGACAGCAATGATATTCAAGCATAGAAAATAGCGAAATCAACGGACAAGTACTAGAGGTAAAGCAGACTAAACAAGGCAAATTCCTTATTTCGTTTTGCCATATTCAGTCTGCTAACAAGGTAAGTTAGGCGTTTAACAAGACATAAAACTGCGCTAACCATTGCGGATGAGCCGGCCATGCTGGCGCTGTCACTAGATTACCATCAGTAATGGCTTGATCCACAGGTATGTCCGCATAGACACCTTTAGCAAGCTCCACTTCAGGCTGACAAGCTGGGTAAGCCGAGCATTTACGATTCGCCAAGACACCCGCGGCGGCCAGTAATTGAGCCCCATGACATACCGCCGCCACCGGTTTATTTTCAGCAAAAAAGTGCTTCACCATGGCAATGACTTGCGGATTGAGTCGCAGATATTCTGGAGCGCGACCACCGGGAATCACTAAAGCATCATAGTCAGCAGGGTCGATGTCATCGAAACTGGCATTAAGAGCAAAGCGATGCCCTACTTTTTCCGTGTACGTCTGATCCCCTTCAAAATCATGGATGGCCGTCGCAACAGAGTCTCCCGCCTGCTTGTCTGGGCACACCGCATGGACGGTATGACCAACACTCATCAAAGCCTGAAACGGCACCATGGTTTCGTAATCTTCAGTGAAATCGCCAGTAATCATTAGTATTTTTTTATTAGACATGACCTGCTCCTTAACAATAAAAAGTTCGCAGGCTAGTTGTATCAGCTTGTTCAATCAGAAAGGTATTAAAGGGTTATTACATTGTTTTAGATAGGCCATCAGGTGACAAGATTTTTCTTGCCCCTGATGTTATTGATCACTTAATGGCTCAGCAGAGCAACACACATTAATCCTGCTTATCACCACTGATGCGGCTGCCTACAGCAGACTTTTGGTCTTTATACTTGGCGTTGTCACGCTTATTGTAAGGACGCTCAGCAGGGCCAGATAGGGTTTCAAAATTGATCGCCCCTATCGTCATACCAGGACTTAAAGCGATGGGTAATTTGCCCCCGTTTAGAAACTCCAATACGATACCGCCACTCCAGCCTGGGTCAATACGGTGCGCCGTAACATGCACCATTAGCCCTAAACGTGCCAACGATGAACGACCATCTAACCAGCCCACCAAATAATCTGGGACGGTCACGGATTCTTTGGTCACACCTAACACCAACTCACCTGGGTGAATGAAGAAAGGTTCACCGTCTTTCACCAGTATTTCATCGCTCATGACCGATTCGATTACTTTACTTAAGTCGGCTTTAGAGCTACTTAAATCTAGGTAGGGTGCAGGATGCCCTTGAAAAACACGAAACGAATTCCCCAAACGTAAATCCACCGATACGCCACTAATGACGCTGTTATCTGGGCGCGGCTCTATTACGATCGCGCCATCATCTAGGGCTTTAATTATATCTCGGTCACACAAACGCATGGTTTTTCCTTAGTCATCACTCATGCCAATGGTCGGCATGGAAAATTGCTGATCTTGTCGGTGAGCAAGGGTAGCACCAAGTTTACGAGCAATCGACTGATAAATATTCGCCACCTCACTTTCTGGCTCACTCACCACCAAAGGACGCCCCGCATCACTGCGCTCACGAATCGCTAAACTCAAAGGCAATTTACCCAAGACATCGACCTGATATTCCGCCGCTAAACTGGCACCACCTTGGTCGCCGAAAATCGCTTCATGGTGACCACAGTTGGAACAGATGTGGGTGGACATATTTTCTACCACACCCAACACCGGAATTTGTACCTTGTTAAACATTTCAATACCACGACGCGCATCTAATAGCGCAATGTCTTGAGGGGTGGTCACTATGACAGAACCGGCCACTGGTACTTTCTGCGATAAAGTTAATTGAATGTCGCCTGTACCCGGTGGCATATCAATAAACAAGTAATCCAAATCATCCCAATCGGTTTGCGTCAGAATCTGCATCAGGGCGCCTGTCACCATAGGGCCACGCCAAGCTACTGGCGTATCCTTGGTGGTTAAGAAAGCCATACTCATCACTTGAACACCATGAGAGGTTGGAGGAATAAAGAACTTCTCGTCGCGCACTTGTGGGCGAGTGTCTTCAGCAAAGCCCATCATCATGCCTTGGCTTGGGCCATAAATGTCCGCATCTAAAATCCCTACGCGAGCACCTTCCCTCGCCATGGCTAGCGCAAGGTTGACCGTCGTGGTGGATTTACCCACGCCGCCCTTTCCAGAAGCTATCGCGATGACGTTTTTCACCCCTTCTAAGCCTGCAATATTGCCCTGTGTACTGTGACGCTGAATGCTTGCTTCAATGTCTAACACTAACTGGCGTTGATCTTTAAGCTGCTCGCTAATACGCTCTCGCAAACTGGCTTGTTCTTGCTCCGCAGGATAACCCAAGCTTAAGGTGACATGGATACGCTGATCATCGCTGATCACTTGCCATACTGGCCCATAGGCTTGAGCAGTATTGAGATCAATAAGCTGCTCTAGTTGTGCTTGTATTTGGGCATCACTTAACATGGTGGGTTCTCCATCAGCATTGAAGATTTGCGGCGATGATTCAGGGTCTTTACCCTTGCTGCGCAAAATCTATCAAAATAAATTCAGTTTATGTGCCTAGTGTGAGGGCAAATTGCGGAAAAGCAAGTCTAGCTCTTGCACACAAGTTACTGGGACTTATAATTACGCCTTCAAAATGTTTCGTTCATTTTAGGCTTGGTGAAAACCAGAATTCAATTCGCCTAGTGTTCAAACCAACATTCGACTATTTAACATCCAGTAGGCTTATATCTAATGGCACAAACGCAACGCAAAATTTTAGTTACCAGCGCCCTCCCTTATGCCAATGGCTCAATCCATTTAGGGCACATGCTGGAGCATATCCAAACCGACATTTGGGTTCGCTTCCAAAAAATGCGTGGTCACCTTTGTACCGCCGTGTGTGCTGATGATGCTCACGGTACAGCCATTATGATCAAAGCGGCACAAAACGGTATCACCTCAGAGCAGTTGATCGATGGCGTGCGCCAAGAACACATGACTGATTTCAACGACTTCTTGATTGGTTATGACAACTACCACTCTACCCACTCAGAAGAAAACCGCGAAATTTCCAACAGCATTTACACGGCCCTTCGTGATAATGGCAAAATTGCTGTGCGCTCGATTGTGCAAGCCTACGATCCTGAAAAAGAGATGTTCCTAGCGGACCGTTTCATTAAAGGCACCTGCCCTAAGTGTAAAGCCGAAGACCAATACGGCGACAACTGTGAAGTATGCTCTGCGACTTACACACCAATGGAAATGATCGATCCACGTTCGGTTTACTCCGGCGCAACCCCTATTGAAAAAGAGTCCGAGCACTACTTCTTCAAACTGCCGGACTTCCAAGATTTCTTAGCAAAATGGACCCGCAGTGGCACCCTACAAGATCAAGTAGCTAACAAGTTAGCCGAGTGGTTGGATTCTGGTTTACAAGAATGGGATATCAGTCGTGATGCTCCCTACTTTGGTTTTGAAATCCCAGACGCGCCGGGCAAATATTTTTACGTGTGGCTAGATGCCCCCATCGGTTACATGGCCAGCTTCAAAAACCTATGTGATCGCACACCAGAGCTAAACTTCGACGATTACTGGGGTAAGGATTCCGACGCTGAGCTTTACCACTTTATCGGTAAAGACATCATCAACTTCCACGCCTTGTTCTGGCCAGCGATGTTGGATTGCGCAGGTTACCGTACGCCAACAGGCGTAAATGCTCACGGCTATGTAACGGTAAACGGCACTAAGATGTCGAAGTCTCGTGGCACCTTTATTAAAGCCCGCACTTACTTAAATCATCTAGACCCTCAGTACTTGCGCTATTACTTTGCTGCCAAGTTAAATGCCAGTGTTGATGACATCGATTTGAACTTGGAAGACTTTATCCAGCGCGTAAACTCGGATGTAGTCGGTAAAGTGGTCAACATCGCCAGCCGTACTGCAAGCTTCATTAATAAAAAGTTTGATGGCCAACTGGCTAGCACTGTCAGCGAGCAGGAAATGATTCAAAGCTTCATCGACGCGGGTGATAGCATCGCAGAATCTTTTGAAAAACGTGAATACGGTAAAGCCGTGCGTGAGATCATGCGTCTTGCGGATGTAGCCAACACCTACATTGCTGACCAAGCCCCTTGGGTATTGGCGAAAGATGAAGCCACCTTACCTAAAGTACAAGAGGTTTGTTCTGTCGCATTGAATCTGTTTAGCATCTTGGCTACCTACCTAAAACCTGTGATGCCAAACTTGGTTGCGGATGCCGAAGCCTTCTTGAACAAAGAGCTGACTTGGGACAATCGTAGCGAATTACTGTTTGGTAAGCAGGTAAACAAATTTAAAGCGCTAATGGGTCGTATTGAGCAGAAGCAGATCGATGCCATGATCGAAGAAGGCCGTTTGGAAGCTGAAGCAGATGCCGCCGCCAAAGCTGAATCTGAGCCTAAGCAAGAAGCTACAGAGTTGAGCAAAGAGCCTCTAGAAGCTGAAATCAATTTCGATGACTTTGCGAAGGTGGATCTTCGCATCGCCTTGATCGCCAAAGCCGAGCATGTCGAAAAAGCCAACAAGCTACTAAAACTCACCCTCGATATCGACGGTGAAACTCGCACGGTTTTCTCTGGTATTAAGTCCGCTTATAAGCCAGAAGACCTAGAAGGCAAGCTTACCGTGATGGTGGCCAACCTTGCACCACGCAAAATGAAGTTTGGCTTGTCGGAAGGCATGGTATTGGCAGCAGGCCCGGGGGGTGACGAGATTTACCTACTTGAGCCCCATGCAGGCGCTAAGCCAGGCCAACGGGTTATGTAAGCACAGCATTAGAGAGTCGGTACAACTGGTCTTTATAAGCTAGGCCAGTTGTACTTTATCAATACATAATGTGAGGTTATATAATCTCAACCTATTATATATATTCTAAATTAAACTAAATAAGGTCATGTTTTGATCTTGTTAGTTATAAGCAACTTGCTATAGTTACGCTGCACAAAAACCTATCGTATTGCATTTTATTAGCATATTTTTTTCGACTATTTTTATGGACGTGAGATGACTGATTATCTCCTTATACTGGTTAGCACCATATTGGTTAATAACTTTGTATTGGTACAATTTTTAGGACTATGCCCTTTCATGGGCGTATCGGGTAAGCTCGAAACATCCATAGGTATGGCCATGGCTACCACCTTTGTTTTGACCTTGTCTAGCCTATGCAGCTATCTGACGTTTACCTATATATTGCAGCCTTTCGGCTTGGAATATCTACAAACCATTTCCTTCATCTTAGTGATTGCCGTTGTGGTGCAATTCACTGAAATGGTGGTACGTAAAACCAGTCCGCTACTTTACCGCGTATTGGGTATCTTCCTGCCTTTGATCACCACCAACTGTGCGGTATTGGGTGTGGCCTTACAAAATATCAGCAAACAAAACGGTTTTGTCGAATCCATCCTTTACGGCTTTGGCGCGGCAGTCGGTTTCTCGTTCGTATTGGTGCTGTTTGCCGCCATGCGTGAACGAATTAACGTAGCCGACGTTCCTGTTGCATTTAAAGGTTCTGCTATCGGTATGATTACCGCAGGCCTGATGGCACTGGCCTTCATGGGCTTCACCGCCCTAGTGCAAATATAGGAGTTCCCATGTTAACTGTATTGATTGCCATTGGGATCCTACTCATTCTTTCGCTTATTTTCGGTGCCATTCTTGGTTACGCCAATGTACGTTTCCATGTGGAAGGCGACCCGATTGTTGAGCAGATCGACGCGTTACTCCCGCAAACTCAGTGTGGCCAATGTGGTCACCCGGGCTGTCGTCCTTATGCCGAAGCCATTGCTAACGGTGAGGCCATCAACCATTGCCCACCAGGTGGCCAAGCCACCATCCAAGCCCTTGCAGACCTTCTTGATGTGGAAGCGATTCCTCTAGACGGTGACCACGGCACAGAAACCGCCAAACGTGTAGCAGTGATCCGTGAAGACGAATGTATTGGTTGTACTAAATGCATACAGGCCTGCCCTGTTGATGCGATTTTGGGTGCGGCCAAACAAATGCACACCGTCATTGCCGACGAGTGTACTGGTTGTGATTTATGTGTTGAACCTTGTCCGGTAGATTGTATTGATATGGTAGAAGTGGGTGTTACCTCGAAAAATTGGTCATGGGATAAACCCCAAGGTATCACAGCGGTTGCTGGCAATATTATTGCTACAGATCGTCAGGCTGAGGTAGTTCACTAATGCAAACAGCGGTTAATATTTTTTCTTTTCACGGCGGTATACACCCACCGGAAAACAAAACTCAATCTTTGCAATTACCGCTTGGTCGACCAAGTCTGCCTGCTGAGTTAATTTTGCCTCTGGGCCAGCATATAGGTCAGTCTTCTCGCCCTATCGTGGAAGTAGGCACTAAGGTTTTAAAAGGCCAACCCATTGCTATAAACAATGGTTTTCTGAGCAGTTTTTTACACGCTCCGACTTCTGGCACCATAGAGGCAATTGAGCCACGCTTAATTGCTCACCCTTCTGGCTTAAGCGATTTGTGTATTGTGCTGACACCAGACGGACAAGACACCTGGCAAGACAGAACCCCTTTGCTGGATTGGCAAAGCATCCCTCACCTAGACACCCTAACCTTTTTAGGCGAAATGGGCATTGTGGGTATGGGCGGCGCGGGCTTTCCTACGCAAGTAAAATTGCAAGGTGCCCACAAGCATGCCATTAAGCATTTCATTATTAATGCAGCCGAATGTGAGCCTTATATCACAGCCGACGACATGCTAATCCGCGAAAAGACCGACGCCCTTATTCAAGGTATTGAAGTGCTTCAGCACTTGGTACAAGCAGAACAAGTGTTAATCGGTATCGAGGATAATAAGCCTACGGCGATTGCTGCGCTAAAACAGGCGATTCAAGCTCGAAATAGCGCGATTCAAGTAGCGGTTGTGCCGACTAAGTACCCATCGGGTGGCGAAAAGCAGCTGATTCAATTGCTGACGGGTAAAGAAGTACCAAGTGGTCAATACCCAGCTGATATTGGCGTTTTGTGCCAAAACGTCGGGACTTGTGTCGCCGTTCATGATGCTATTTATCTTGGTCAACCGCTGATTTCACGCTTCACCACCTTAACGGGAGATGCCCTAGGCGCACCACAAAACGTAGAGGTGTTGCTTGGCACACCGATTGAGCACCTTTTGGATTACGCGCAAGCGGACCAAAAGCGTATTCAGCGCCTAGTGATGGGCGGCCCAATGATGGGGTTCACCCTAAATGCCACAGAAGTGCCTATCGTTAAAACCAGTAACTGTATTTTAGCCGCTACCGCTCAAGAATTACCAACGCCTGAGCCAGAGCAAGCCTGCATACGTTGTGGTATGTGTGAGCAAGCCTGCCCAGCCAGCTTATTACCGCAACAATTATTGTGGTTTAGTAAAAGCCAAGAATTAGAAAAAGCCGAACATTACAACCTATTCGACTGTATTGAATGTGGTGCTTGTTCTTATGTGTGCCCAAGCAGCATTCCTTTGGTGCAATATTACCGTCACAGTAAGAGCACTATTCGTGAAAATCGCGAAGCGGCGATTAAGTCGGATATTGCTAAGCAACGCTTTGAAGCTCGTAAAGCGCGCCAAGAAGCCGAGATTGCAGAGAAAGAAGCCAAACGTTTGGCTCGTCAACAAGCCAGCACGAAGAAAACAACGGATAAACCTGCCCCGACAGCGGCAGCACCAAGTAAGGCAGCAGCCAGCCCAGCTGCCCCTATCAGTGACGATGCTAAGAAGCTAAAAATTGATGTGGCGATTGGTAAAACCAAGCTGAAGAAATTGCAGAAACAATTACTTGCCGCCCAAGAAAGCGAGCACCTTGAAGAGATTACTGCCCTGCAATTGCAGGTCACGGATCTTGAAGGAACACTGGCAAAACAAGAAGCTGAACTGGCTAAACTTGCGCCTGCACCTGTGGTGGCCACCAAACCTGCGCCTGCGACCAAAGCCCCTGTCAGCGACGAGCTGAAAAAGGCAAAAGTGGATGTGGCACTGATTGGCGTTAAGTTGAAGAAACTTCAAAAACAACTCGACAGCGAACCGGATAACACTGAACTGCAAGATAAGATCAAGGGATTCAATAGCGACCTTGAAGCCGCTCAAGCCTTGGTGACAAAACTCTCTGCCAGTGAAGCAAGCCCAGCGCCAGCTGAGGCGGCGCCGAGCAAGACCGGTTTATCCGATGAAGCGAAGAAACTAAAAATCGACACTGCCATTGCCAAGGCGGCGGTTAAAAAAGTCGAGAAGGCATTAAAGAAAGCCGAAGAAATTCAATCGCCAGGACTTGAAACCCTACGCCAGCAATTGAAAGATGCTCAGCAAAGAGCCGATGAGCTTGAGCAGGCGTTGAACAACCCAGCAGCAAGCGCCAGTACTGCCCCTGCCCCTAGTGCGGCAACCAGTGCGGATGCCGATGCTCAGAAAAAGCGTAAGGTTGATCTCGCCATTGCCAAAGCTGGCATTAAAAAGGCTGAAAAGAACATTGCACTATTAAAAGAACAAGGCAAGGACGACAGCGAAATTGCAGCGTCTGAATGGCCACAAAAGCTACAAGAAGCACAAGCTAAACTCGAACAACTTACACACGCTCAAGAGAGTCGTTAAATGGCATTATTAAGAATCACTTCTCCCCATACACAACGTGCAGGACAACGC
This sequence comes from Marinomonas sp., assembly GCF_039940335.1. Lineage (GTDB taxonomy): Bacteria > Pseudomonadota > Gammaproteobacteria > Pseudomonadales > Marinomonadaceae > Marinomonas. The sequence continues at coordinate 291,503 of NZ_JBDVGW010000012.1, forward strand.
ACCTCTTGGGTAATGCAGATGGTCATTTTAGCGACCCTGCCAGGGATATTACTGCAAACCTGGCTGTTTGGCTGGGGCACCTTAATGAATATTGCGGTAGCAGGACTTACCGCTCTGGTTTGCGAAGCGGCAATTTTATCCGTGCGTCGTCGAAATGTGAGTTTTTTCCTAAAGGACTACAGTGCGTTACTAACGGCAGTGTTGCTGGGTATTGCCCTACCGCCGACTGTACCTTGGTGGGTGACTGTTACGGCGGTAGGCTTTGCGATCATTTTTGCGAAACAGCTTTATGGTGGCTTGGGTAACAACCCCTTCAACCCTGCTATGGTGGGTTACGCCATTGTTTTGGTGTCTTTCCCTGTGCCTATGAGCCAATGGCTTGGCGCTGCGGATCTGGTAGCCGCCGCCGACAGCCTGTCATTTAGTCAAAGTGCCCAAGCGATTTTTAGCCATCTGCCTGCCATTGATGCTTACACCATGGCCACGCCTTTAGATGGCTTTAAAAATAAAGATGTCCTAGATAGCCAAGCGGCTTTTGCCAGCGTACCTGCCCTACAAGCAGCCAGCCTTAACAGTTGGATGTGGGTAAACCTTGCCTACCTAGTGGGTGGTTTATGGTTGCTCTATATTCGCGTGATCACTTGGCACACACCAGCAGCTTTGTTGGGTGCTCTATTCGTGATGGCGGGCTTCTTCTATTTGTTGAACCCTGAAGATGCCGCAAGCCCTCTGTTCCACCTAACAACAGGTGCCGCCATGTTTGGCGCTTTCTTCATTGCTACCGACCCGGTGTCTTCTTGTACCAGTAATCGTGGCAAATTGGTGTACGGTGCGGGCATTGGTATTCTGGTCTATATCATCCGCGCTTGGGGCGGCTACCCAGATGGTATCGCCTTTGGTGTATTGCTCATGAACTTCGCGGCACCGCTTATCGATTACTACACGCAACCACGTACCTACGGCCATAAGAAGGCGAAAAAAGGCCTAAAAGTTGGGGAGGATAACTAATGGAATTGCTCTCATCTATCCGTCGTAACAGTATTGGCTTGGGTATTTTCGCGGTCTTCACTGCGGGCTTAATCGCCCTTACTCAGCTCTACACAAAAAAGACAATTGAAAACAATATTATTGCCGCACAAGTGGCGGCCTTTAATGAAATTTTACCGGCGCAACTGTACGACAACGATCTAACTCAAGATTCTGCCCTATTGGCGCCAGATGATTTATTAGGCTCTAAAGAACCAGTAAAAATCCATATTGCTCGTAAGCAAGGTGACGTCTCAGGCATTATTTTCGAGACCATTGCGCCAAGTGGTTATAACGGCAATCTGTATTTATTAGTGGCCATTGATAGAAACGGCACGGTTACAGGCAGTCGTGTCATCAGCCACAAAGAAACCCCCGGCTTAGGTGATAAAGTAGATTTGAAAAAGTCTAACTGGATTTTAAGCTTTGCTAACACGTCCCTAAGCAACCCTTTAGAGAAAGACTGGGGCGTGAAGAAAGACGGTGGTCAATTTGACCAATTTACTGGGGCGACCATTACCCCAAGAGCCGTGGTGCGAGCGGTTAAGAACACGCTTATCTACTTTGAACAAAACAAAGCCAGCTTGCTAGCACAATAGGATACTAAGATGAGTACAGACGATACATTAGTCGAAGACACAGCTCCTGCTGACAAACCTAGCGCTAACTATGCCGAAATTATTTACAACGGCATTTGGAAAAACAACCCAGCGCTGGTACAGCTGCTAGGCTTGTGTCCTATGTTGGCGGTAACCAGCACAGTGGTGAACGCCATTGGCTTGGGATTAGCCACTTTAGTGGTACTAGTGGGCTCTAACATCGCGGTTTCACTGATCCGTAACTATGTAGCCGATGCGGTGCGCTTGCCTGCTTTCGTAATGATCATCGCTTCATTTACTACCTGTATTGAATTGATCATGCAGGCTTATACCTACGAGCTGTATCAAATTCTAGGGATTTTCATTCCCTTGATCGTAACCAACTGTGCGATCCTTGGCCGTGCAGATGCTTTTGCTAGCCGCAACCCTGTGCTGCCTTCTGCCCTCGATGGTTTCATGATGGGGTTAGGCTTTATGTTTATCCTAGTGCTACTAGGTGCCATGCGTGAACTGATTGGTCAAGGCACTCTATTTAGCGATATGCAGCTGTTGTTTGGCGAGTCTGCCGTACACTGGAAATGGGTGGTCTTTAGTGATTACCAAAGCGTTTTGTTTGCTGTATTGCCGCCAGGTGCGTTCATTGGACTTGGCTTACTCATCGCGGGTAAAAACTATTTGGATGAGCGTGAGAAAAAACGTCTAGCTGCAGAAAAAGCCAAAGCTGGCCCGAGCGCATCCAAGCGTGTCCGCGTAACCGGTCAAGCAGGCTAATCCAAGACGAGCACAATCGGCATAGGAAAAGTAACGTGAATAAAGACAAGCGTCATCAGATCTTCTCTCGTTTACGAGCTGAAAACCCCAATCCGGTAACGGAGTTGGAGTACAGCTCTCCTTTCGAGCTGCTCATTGCCGTTCTTTTTTCGGCACAAGCCACCGACGTGAGCGTCAATAAAGCCACCCGCAAATTGTTCCCTGTGGCCAACACTCCTCAAAGCATGTTGGATTTGGGGGTTGATGGCCTCAAGAGCTACATAAAAACCATAGGGCTTTTTAACGCCAAAGCGGAAAACGCCATTAAGACCTGCAAAATCTTGGTGGAACAGCACAACAGTGTTGTCCCGCAAACCCGAGAAGAACTGGAAGCCCTGCCCGGCGTCGGCCGCAAAACGGCTAATGTGGTGCTGAATACCGCCTTTCGTCAGGTGGCCATGGCCGTAGATACCCATATCTTTCGCTTTAGCAACCGAACCAAAGTCGCACCGGGTAAAAACGTACTGGAAGTGGAAATGAAGCTGCTTAAGTTTGTACCTAAGGAGTTTTTATTGGATGCTCACCATTGGATGATACTTCACGGTCGCTACATCTGTGTGGCTCGCAAGCCAAAGTGCGGTGCCTGTGTCATCGAAGATTTATGCGAATTTAAAGAGAAAACTTGCGACTAATCGAGTCCTCTTCAAGCGCCAAATTGTCCATCTCCATTCAACGCCATTAGATTTCTAATCTTGTGCACCATTAGTTAACCAAACAGTAAACTAAATTTAAATAACATAACATTTATTAAACCTTTCAAGCTCGGCATTCTTGACCTATTCAATACTCACTATATTGCAGAGGATGCCATGAGTCATATTTCTAAATCTCGCCTTACCCAAGCTCAGCTTGATGCCCATTGGATGTCTTATTCAGGCAACCGTGAGTTTAAAAAAGACCCTCGCTTAATCGCCTCAGCACAGGGCAATTACTACACAGACATTGATGGTCGAAAAATCTTTGATGGCCTTTCAGGTCTATGGACCTGTGGTTTAGGACATAGTGTACCTAGCATCAATGAAGCGGTGGCCAATCAGGTGAAAACCCTAGACTACTCACCTGCCTTTCAATTTGGCCATGAACAATCTTTCATTCTGGCGGAAAAAATTGGCGAGTTTATGCCTCAAGGCCTAAACCGCATCTTCTTCACAGGTTCAGGCTCTGAGTCAGTGGATACGGCGCTTAAAATTGCCCGTGCTTATTGGCGCAAAAAAGGCTTGGGCACAAAAACTAAGTTTATTGGCCGCGCTAAGGGCTACCACGGAGCGGGCATTTCTGGTTTCAGTGTGGGCGGCATTCCGGCTAACCGCACACTTTATGGACAAGGCTTAGAGTCCTATCACCTACCTCACACCCAAGTTCCTGGTACAGAATTTAGCAAGGGGATGGCAGAACAAGGCCAAGAGCGCGCAGAGGATTTATTAAATCTGATCAATCTGCATGACGCCTCAAATATTGCCGCCGTAATTGTAGAGCCTATGTCAGGTTCTGGTGGGGTTATTGTGCCACCAAAAGGTTACTTAAAGCGTTTAAGAGAGATATGTGATCAGCACAACATTCTGCTGATATTTGACGAAGTGATTACCGCTTTTGGTCGCATGGGCGCTCGCACTGGTTCTGAAGCCTTTGGCGTCACACCTGATGCCATTACTATGGCAAAACAGGTCACCAATGGCGTTATCCCTATGGGGGCCGTGGCGTTCAAACAAGAAATTTATGACACCTTTATGGAACATGGCGGTGCTGAATACATGCTGGAACTCCCCCATGGCTATACTTACTCAGCCCATCCCATTGCCTGTGCTGCGGCATTAGCCTCTCTTGCAGAGATAGAACAACAAGGCATGATCGCCCAAGTGCAGAGTTTGAGTCCTATTTTTGAAGATAAGGTTCATCAACTTAAAGATGTCTGCACCAACATTAGTGATATTCGTAATTATGGCCTAGCAGCAGGTTTGACGATTGCTCCAATCAATGGAGAACCCGCCAAACGTCCTTACCAAATTGCCATGGCCATGTGGGATAAGGGCTACTATGTAAGATATGGTGCTGACACCATTCAATTGGCCCCACCTTTCACCACTGAAGCATCGGAAATTGATAGTTTAATAAACGCCCTAGGTGAAACCATCAACGAAGTTTCTTAAGGCTATAAAGCACACAAAGCAGGCTAGTCATTCATAGCCTGCTTTGATAATTTCCGACGGCACTACAGGCTTAGGCTAAAGCAAGATATACTCAGGTTTCCATCATAGAGCTGAGTTAGGATGCCTAAGTGACGATTTCCTCTAACCCTTATATTCGCTGTTTTTGGCCAGGGGCATTACATTTGATCGACGGCACCATCTTGCCTGTCCGTTGTACCCACATATCTAAAACCATGACAGAGATAGAAGCCCCTAGTGACATCCATCGTTCCAAATTGGTGTTTCTGGAACTGAACGCCAGCCATCAAGGCGCTAATGCGCAATTAAAAATACTTTGCGACCCACTTGAAGACATTATCAATGAGCACGATAAGCACTATATTCGATTAAGCTTTCATACTATTTCGGATCAAGATAAGTTATTTATTGAGCACTTTATTCTCGGTCACAGTTAAGCTTTACTTAGGTAAGCCTAGGCTTGGTTCGCCAGTGAAAGACGCAATAACCAAGCCAGTTGGTAAAAAATATCACCACCAACCAAGCAAATTTAGTCAGCCCAGTGACTCGGCGGGAAAACAAGAGTAAGAAGAGTGGTAGCAAATACACCACGGCTATCACTATAAGAATCACCAATTGCTCGATACTCACCGCATCTATCATTGCTTCCCTCCTTACTAGTCGCTATTCCTGTGGTGCAGCACCCGCCTCTTCTGCTTTTTTCACTCGTATTTTTGCGCCATCAATTTCTGCGCCGTTTAACGATTTAATCGCTAATTTAGCATCGCCCACTTTTGGCATTTCAACAAAGCCAAAACCTTTTGATTCGCCCGTTTCTTTATCCATCACTAGGGTGCAAGATTGGATGCTGCCAAACTTAGCAAAGGCGGCACTGAGTTCTTCTTGGGTGGTGTTGCGGGCAAGGTTTCTTACTAATAGTTTCATTTCATTTTTCTCTTTGGCAATGTCTTCTAAGAAGACATTGAATAAAGGCGCAGGCTCATATCTAGAGCCTGCGCCATAAAAAAAGGCACAAGAACTACATGTTCTCATGCCTTGTGGTTTTAACCTATTACTTAGGGTAATAATTAAGACAAGGTCGTCTCAAATAGGTTAAGCAATTTTTCACTGTCCACTTCCATACATACCTGAGTCATGGGTACATCGTTCCAATAGGGTGTTGGAAACTCCATGCCTTGTGGCGCAAAAATAGTTTGGCCAATACCAATCCCTTCACAGGCAACACGAACCGCTCCTAGCTCGACGCCAAAGATACTTGGGTCCATGACATACGCTATGGTGGAAGCATCGTGGAAGTAACAACCGTCCATATCAAAGCGGCTGCTGTAAAAATTAATGTAATGCTGGGCGCAGTCATACAAAAAGCCACCTTCCTCAGGGTTCTTCTGACGAATACGATCCAAAACACTATTGTCTAGTAACACCTGATGAGTCACATCTAGACCTATCATAGTCACTTGCCATGGCGCTGTGAACACGGCATCGGCGGCATGAGGGTCATTCATAATGTTGGCTTCTGCCACTGGGGAAACATTACCATATTCAATGGCTGTGCCACCCATCAATACCACTTCGTCCACTAGGCTTGCCACTTCTGGGTCCAGCTCTAGGGCTTTCGCCAAGTTACCTAATGGTCCAAGGGCAACAATGGTTACTTCGCCTGGGTATTTACGTACTGTGTCGACAATAAATTGTGCGGCATCTTTGTCAATCGCCTTGCCTTTTGGAGCAGGCCAGTTGATGTTACCAAAGCCATCTGCGCCGTGAACAAAATCAGGATGAGGACGTGGTGCGATTTCAAAAGGTACAGCCACCCCTTGCGCAACAGGTACGTCAACCTTGGCAATTTCGGTTAGGGTGATTGCGTTCTGGGTAGCTAATGCTACTGGAACGTTACCAAAGGTGGTGGTCAGCCCTAGCACTTCAATTTCTGGTGCTTGAAAGGCAAAGAAAATGGCCATTGCATCATCTATACCCGGATCTGTATCAATAATTATTTTACGAGCCATGAAAGACATCCTTAATATTTTTTAATTCTCTAAAAGAAATTGTTCGACTTCGTGTTGGGAAGGTATCGCAGCCATTGCCCCGAGACGCGTCACACATATGGCGGAAGCGGCGCAACCACGACGCATAGCCTCTGCTATAGGAGTACCGGATAGGATCGCCGATAAAGTATAGCCAATAAAGGTATCCCCAGCGGCCGTGGTATCCACAGCGTCGACACGAAAAGCAGGCACATGCAGGTTCTCTTCACCATCAAAGTAACGCACGCCGTCTTGACCAAGTGTCATGAGCACCGCCAATTCTGGGTAGCGCTCAGGCAACAATTGCGCCGCCGCATCAATTGTGTCGACGCCAACCAAGTCCATCGCTTCGACTTCATTAACGATTAATAAATGCACGAAAGGCAATACCGCTTTCGTCAATTCAGCATCCATTGGCGCAGGGTTGAAAGCCACTTTTAAACCTTTACTGTGGGCACTTTCAATAATGTAGTCCACTAAATTGGTTTCATTTTGCAGCAATACCCAATCGCCCTGCTGAGCCGCAGATAGGATTTCATCGACTCTTACTTTACTAAGGCAATGATTGGCACCGGGGTACAGGATTATCGAATTTTCGGCCGCCTTGGTAAGCTGAATAATGGCATGGCCTGTGGGGGTATCTAGGGTTTCGATCAAGGACACGTCAACCTTTAACTCTTCAAGCTGGGTCAAGATCATAGTATCGACACTGTGGATCGCCCCGACGTGTTTCACTCCGCCACCCGCTTGCGCTAAAGCCACTGACTGATTTGCACCTTTACCGCCAAGCAGACATTGGTAGCTATCCGAAGCCATGGTTTCACCTGGTCGAACAAAATGGTCAAGCTGATAAAGGTGGTCGAGATTAATCGAGCCGAAGTTGTAAATTGTCATTTGCACCCTTCCTTCAGGATAAACATTGTCACTTAGACTGTCCCCAAATATCTTAAGTGTTCACCTAACTGTGCAAGACAGCTAGCAAACCAATACTGAACCTAGTCTATAATCTGTACATACTATATAAAATCTTGACCAAGTGTACAAAAATAAAAAACGCCCCGATTCTTTAAGAATGGGGCGTTTTTCAAACCAGTGGAAAATTACTTGTCGCTGTCTAGGAAACCACGGCCTTTTTGAGCGGCGATGCGCATACGCAAAGCATTCAATTTAATAAAGCCTGCTGCATCTTTTTGATCGTATGCACCCGCATCGTCTTCAAATGTTGCAATAGAGCTATCAAATAAGCTGTTTGGCGATTGGCGACCAACAACTTCTACGTTGCCTTTGTACAATTTAAGGCGAACCGTACCGTTAACATATTTTTGTGACGTATCAATCAAAGCTTGCATCATACGACGCTCTTCTGACCACCAGAAACCGTTGTAAATGATTTTGGCATAACGAGGCATCATTTCATCTTTCAAGTGAGCCGCTTCACGGTCTAAGGTAATAGACTCAATAGCACGGTGCGCTTTCATCATGATGGTGCCACCAGGTGTTTCATAACAACCACGAGCTTTCATACCAACAAAACGGTTTTCAACGATGTCTACACGGCCGATACCGTTGGCGCCACCAATTTTGTTCAAGGTTTCCAACATGGTCGCAGGTGACAGCACTTCACCGTTTAAGGAAACTGGATCACCTTTTTCGTAACCAATTTCGATATAAGTGGCTTCATTCGGTGCCTCTTCAGGAGAGACAGACCAACGCCACATGTCTGCTTCAGCTTCTGTCCAAGGATCTTCTAATTGATCACCTTCATAAGAGATGTGCAGAAGGTTCGCATCCATAGAGTAAGGAGATTTCTTCTTCTTAGTCGAGAAGTCCACTGGAATTTTGTGTTCTTCACAGTAAGCCATCAACGTTTCGCGGGACGTTAGATCCCACTCACGCCATGGAGCAATTACTTTAACGCCTGGCTTAAGGGCATAAGCGCCCAATTCGAAACGTACTTGGTCGTTACCCTTACCTGTCGCGCCGTGAGATATAGCATCCGCACCTGTTTGGTTTGCAATTTCAATCAAACGCTTAGCGATCAAAGGACGCGCAATAGACGTACCTAGTAGGTATTCGCCTTCATAAATTGTGTTAGCACGGAACATAGGGAAGACGAAATCACGTACAAACTCTTCACGCAAATCTTCGATGAAGATTTCCTTAATACCCAACGCTTGAGCTTTTGCGCGAGCGGGTTCAACTTCTTCACCCTGACCCAAGTCAGCGGTAAAAGTCACCACTTCACAGTTATACTCTTCTTGAAGCCACTTCACGATTACGGAAGTATCAAGGCCACCTGAATAGGCTAGCACTACCTTCTTCACGTCAGACATTCTTTCTATTCTCCTCAACGAGATTACGCTCCCATGCCATTTTCAATATGGCCGCGCAAATGATTAAAAAAGGGAAGCGCTAAGTGTAAGTTTTCACCCCAATCTTAGCAAGTAAAAAGCCCCTGCTTTGGTAGATAATTGCACCAAAACAGAGGCTTCATAACAGTCATTTAGCGTCGGTAATTAATTGTATTTTGTTACCTATCCATTCTGCCTGCTATTGTTTTTCCAGACGTATGGTTACCCGTCGGTTACGCTCTCGGCCGGTATAGGAATTGTTTTTGGTGACAGGATAACGCTCACCATGATAACGAGATACTATCTTGGTCGCCGGTACGCCTTTATCCAATAAATAGGCGGTCACAATTTCAGCACGAGTTTTCGATAGTTGTCGATTATCACGACGCGGACCAATGTTGTCCGTGTGGCCATCAATATAGATGTATTCCACACTTGGGTCAGAAGACACATACAAGGCAACAAGATCCAAGCGCGCTTTCACACTTGGTGTTAGCTCAACCCCATTAGTTGGGAATAAGGCGGCTGTTTTGGCAATTTGGTCGTAATTCACTGGCAGTAAAGTTGCTAAACAACGACGAAATTCATTATAAGCTGGGGCAAAGTTAATGTTCGACAACCCTACCTCTACCGTTTCACGCTGATTTTCCCAAGCGCGACCGGCAACAATTGGATGTCGACCACGATCTAAGCTAGTCAACATACGTTCAGCGACTTGCCCACCCACTTCGACAGTCAGGCCATAACCTGGATATGGCAAAATTTCTAGCGTTTCGGGTTTCAAACCAGGCGACCACTCGGGTGCCTGGGAAATAATGTACACCTGCCCTGGTCCAAGTTTTTCATTTTGCGGCTGCAATACGAATTTCATTGGCTCACCGGCTTCTTTAATAAAGTGTCCTTCGCCGTAATTCGGTACAGGATGTGTTAAGCTACAGGAAAAAATATCCCCAGATAAAAGCCATTCAGAATTGGCAATGCTGGATTGGTAATAAATAAGTGCACTGGCCTGATGGACAGATAGGGCCATTAAAACAAAAACACAGCGAATTATTTTCTGTCGGGTAATTCCCATTGAGACATCTCGTTCTAGTATTATCAATTATGTTATCATTTGGCCCAATTAATTTCTTCACCCTCTAGCAATAAGCAGAGTTAAGGACCTTCTTTTGTCTAACCATGAAATCAAAGATCGTTTCCGAGGATTCCTACCGATTGTTATCGACGTAGAAACCGCAGGCTTTAATCAAAAAACCGATGCATTGTTAGAAATGGCTGCCAGCATCCTTAGAATGGATGAGAATGGTGACTTCTATATCCATGAAACTATGGAGTTTTTAATCAAGCCTTTTGAAGGTGCGAACCTTGAAAAAGCCGCGTTAGACTTCACTGGAATCGACCCATTTGACCCAGAACGCCAAGATATTCCTGAGCAAGAAGCCCTGACTCAGATGTTCGCAAAAGTTCGTAAAGAGCTCAAGTCGACAGGTTGTAAGCGTGCCATTCTTGTTGGCCATAATTCAGCCTTCGACCATGGTTTCTTGAACGCGGCGATTGAACGGGCTGAAATCAAGCGCAACCCTTTCCACCCGTTTTCTAGCTTTGATACGGCAAGCCTTGCGGGTTTGGTATTTGGCCAAACGGTATTAGCGAAAGCCTGCGAAGCAGCGGCCATTCCATTCAGTAATTCTGAAGCTCACTCCGCAAAATACGATACGGAAAAAACCGCAGAGCTATTTTGTGAAATGGTGAACCGTTGGAAACAACTTGGCGGCTGGCCGCTTATTCAAGAAGATAATGATCAAGAAGATTCCATGGAAGCTTTGTTTAACGCTTCCCATTAAGGTCGAATAGAACTTGGCTGAGCCCGAAAGTGCAAGCCAAGTTCTTAATCTTCAAACTTTCGATGCTAGCTTGCAAAGTCACACTGACTTAGAATAGCGACATAGACCATGAATAAGAGCGGCCCTATGCAAGGAAAACGAATTTTCTATTTACTATTAGGCTGGTTTTCTCTGATCACAGGCATCATTGGTATCTTCCTGCCCCTATTGCCCACAACACCTTTGGTCTTGCTGGCGGCTTGGTGCTTTTCAAAATCTTCCGAACGTTTTCACACTTGGCTCCTTAACCATAAATTTTTTGGTCCCATTGTCAGTGACTGGCAATCTAACGACGGTATCCCTAGAAGATCTCGCAACCGCGCCATTATTTTCATGTGGTTGGGCATGGCTATTTCCATTTTAATGGTCGGTCGTTTTTGGGCAACGGTTGGGCTAGTATGCATTGGCATTTGTGTCAGTATCTATTTATTACGTATGCCGTTACGTAGCGAAAGTAATGAGGACAACCACTAATTCACTGCAACATCAGCTCAATAGGATTTGATGCGTTTTATTATGACACGTCGACATTTTCGTAACTGGGTATTTTTTCCTGCCATTGTTATCGCAGGGCTTATCGTTATTCTCTGGCTGACCACCCCCTTGCTGGCCAAGCATTATTTAAACGACTACTTTCAGCAACAGGGCGAGACAGTTCAGCTAGAATCCCTTCGCATCGATTTCTTCCCCCCCCGAGTGGTGGTCAACCAGCTAGTGGTCAGTCAAGATCAACGAGAGACTCTAACGCTCAACAAAGCCGATTTTGAAATTGAATGGCTCCCTGTTCTCCAAAAAACGTTACGGATATCAAAGGCACAAATCGATGGCCTGGAATTGTCTATTTCTCAGCAAGATGACCGCTTAACCATAGCGGGTATTAACCTTGACCAATACACTCAGCCTAGCACCGAGAGTCAAACATCCGCTCAACCAGAAGTAACCCCAGACGAACAAGAGCAAGCCTCACCTTGGGGAATTAAATTACCTTTATTTAGTTTCACCAACAGCCAGATAAATCTTAGCCGCCAAGCCACTGCCGACAGTACACCTCAACTGGACACTATCGCCATTAACGAACTTGTTGTGGCGTCATTAATAGGGCAAGGAACAGACTGGCAAGGAAAGGTGTCGATTAACGCTGGGCTGAATGCCGCTAAGCTAGATATTAATAGTCAGTTTGATTACTCCTTGCTGCAAAGTACTGCTGATCTTACGATTACTCAGTTTGATCTACCTTTGTCGTCTTTAAGCAACTTCCTACCCGCCCCTTACAACCAAGCACAAGGTACTATACAGATTAACGGCGAAACTCAGGCAAGGCTTGAAATGCACGGGGAGCAAGACAGCTATCAGCTTAGCAAGTTAAACCTAGATACTCGTATCAATGGGCTAGAATTAGCCTTGGATGCACATACAAAAATGAGCAACGACCTTAGTACGCTTGCTATCAAGGATGCGATGCTTAACTTTATAAGCAACGAAGACGCTAACTTTCAAGGTCAGGTAGACGTTATTTTGGAAGCTAGCCACTACCAAGATACGCAACAACAGCTTGATTTGGATAGACTGCAATGGATAACGCAAGTTGATGCTCAGAAAAGCCAAGGGCAACTTAACGTTAACACTAAAGCTAACACTTTCGAGCTGACAAGTCTTGAAGGGCAAACTCAAGCCCAGCAACAAATACAGCTAGAAGGCTTACAACTCAACTGGCCTTTTACGTTAGCATTTAGTGAACAAGCCACTCAGCTATCTGCCCCAGCGACAAAATTGTCCCTTCAAGGGCTGGCACTTTCGTTGGTTCAACCAGAATCGGACCGCTCAGTAACAGAAGCCAACCCTTCGCAAGAGGAGTTAACCTCGCCACTTCAACAAAGCTTAAACGTTGGTAATCTAGAACTTTCCCTACCTGTACAAGTTCAGCAAAATGCAGCGTTACTTAACATTGACAGCCCTTTGACCAAACTCACTGCAGAGCAGCTTGTTCTTATTCAAGCTCCGATGGATGACTCTCAATCTGACTCATCAAACCAGCAAGTAGACATGGCTAAACTGTCTTTAAATACCCCGTTGTCCTTCGAGCAAGCCACAGAGCGTTTGTCATTCGCTAGTACTGAACTAACACTTCAAACTGAAGGTTTGAACCTTCTTAGCAATGCACTCAGCTTAACCAATGACGCGACCGAGATAACGCTAACGGACATTATGGCAACCCAAAGTCCAGACACTTTGGGTATTAGCCTCGGCAGTCAAATTAATAGCCGTAACCTTGTTGCTCAACAAGAAGACTTGCAAGCAAATTACCAAGACCTAACCATTCAAGACACCTTATCTTTGCAACAACATTCGCAAGGACTAACGCTGACGAACACAGCTTTATCCGTCCAACTTAATGGCCTTGCCGCCGCACAAGGAGAGCGTGAACAGCTAGACCTTCAGCAGCTTATTTTTAATGCGGCACAACTTGAGGTAGCACAAAACGAACAGCAACCTCTCGCTCTTAAAGGCGAAGCATTGAGCCTTGCCAGCCAAGGCTTAGACACTAGGTTATCAGCCAACAAACGCGCCCTTGCTTGGCAACAAGGAGGTTTTGAAAACCTTAACGTGCAGTACCAAGGAGAAGACTTTAGCGCCTCGCTAGAGAGTCTTGAAATTCTTGATATTAGCGCATCAAAAGACCTAGCCCCTAAAACAGAACTGCCTGCTTTAGCTAGCATTGCATCATTGAAAATTGCAGACGTTAAGGCGGATCAAGACGGGGCAAACATCAAGCAAATTGAGGTCAATTCCCTCATCGCAAACTTAGTATTGAATAAAGATAAGCAGTTGCAGAACCTCGTCTTTATTGAAGAAACTTCTCCCACAGTGCCTAAGACTGCAGAGACAGCTGAAACAACAGCCGATGAAACTCAGCCCGTTGAAGAGGTAGAATTTAAACCGCCTTATTATCTTGTTGTAGACAGTTTTGATGTGCAGGGCGATTCAAAGGTACGCTTACAAGACTTTAGCCAGTCCCCTCCTTTGGATCGTGATTTGAACATCAACAATCTGTCAGTGCGCAATCTTAATACTCAGGATAAAGAACAAGCTACCCAGCTTGTACTTCGAGCCAGACACGGTAAATATGCGACCCTAGAGGCGGATGTTAACCTTTGGCCGTTAGCAGATGAGCTCACCATGCAAAGTAAGCTCAAGGTACGCGAAGCGGAACTGCCGCCCTATTCCGCTTACATAGCTGACACCCTTGGTTATCAAATCGATTCTGGACAGCTTGATCTAGACCTGGATTTGGACTCTTTAAATGGCGAGCTAGATGGGGAATCCCATATTACACTGCGCCAATTTAACCTAGGTGGGCGCCATGAAAGTAGCTCTGTGGTGAAGGCTGGCGCCGTCCCTCTTAATATTGCAGTTGGTGCATTAAAAGACAGCCAGGACAACATTGAGCTGGATTTCCCTCTCACCGGTAATGTGGATAACCCTGAGTTTGGTTTACGTAGCCTGCTTATGTTGCCATTGCGTAAAGCATTATTTTCCGCCTCGAGTAGCTACCTGATGCAAACCTTTGTGCCCTATGCCAACGTCATCAGTATTGCGCAGTTAGCCAGTGAACAGATTCTAAAGATTCGTGTGAAGCCTCTTAACTTCGCCCCAGGCCAAGAAACGTTAGCAGAGGAGCAGAACGCTTTTCTCGAAGAGCTGTACAATTTGATGGTGAGTAAAGAAGACAGCCAGTTAAAAGCTTGTGGAGTAGCCACTTACCAAGACCTGATGCTAGAAACACAATCAGAATCAGCTATCACCAACGAGCAAACCAACCAACTTAAACAGCTTGCAGAATTAAGAGCAGATGCCTTAAAAGAGCACTTGGTAAACGCAGGAATCAAGTCTTCTAGGGTTCTATTATGCTCACCAGAACTTGATTTAAGTCGTGATGGAACCCCGAGGGTGGAATTGAACTTTTAACTAAGCCATTGGTAAGCGGCACATCACACCACGCTCTGTAAACAGTTTGTAAGTTTTCAAACGACTTTATTGATAGTGATTATCAACACCATTACAATGCGCACTTAATTCTCATCCCCGGTGTAAATTGTAATCATGAATGTAAAGTTTTCCCTTATATTAGCGCCTACCTGCAGTGCAATATTGTTTGCTAGCACTACACTCGCTAACGACAATACTTCTGTCAGTGTTACTCAAGATGACAGCAATGTTCAGCTTGAAGCCATCCAAATTGAAGGTCGCGCGTTGTCGTATTACAAGGAAGATGAAACTTCTGTTGCCACAGGAACGGCGACCCCAATTGATGAAACACCACAGTCTGTTCAGGTACTTACTGAAACCTTGATTGAAGATCAAGCTGCCAGACAAATAAGCGACCTTTACCGCTCGATATCTGGCGTTTCCTATAACAACTTCTCTGTGGTCACTATGCGAGGCTTTGAGCAAGACGTCATTCTTTATGATGGTCTAAAAGGCGACCCTTTTAGCGGCTTTAGCATTCCGCAACTATTCAACATCAGTGAAATTCAAGTCCTAAAAGGGCCTGCTGGTGCCATTTATGGCGCAGGGGACGCAGGTGGTGTGATTAACTATGTCACCAAGAAACCTAGCTATGAGCAGCAAAATCGCCTTGAAGTCACTGCAGGTAATGAAGATTTTCTAAGTGGTAGTGTTGAGTCTTCAGGCCCTGTTAACGAAGACGCTTCTCAGCGCTACAGAGTGGGTATTTATTCAAGTGGTGAAGACTCTTACCGAAATAATGTGGAAGAAGAAAACCGTATTATCGACCTAGGCTATGCTTGGGATTTAGACGCTAAAAACACGCTAAACCTGCAATACACGGATATTAAGCAATATATTACTGGGGCGCGAATTCGTGGTATTCCAACCGACGATGATGGTAACTTCTTAACCGACATTTCCTGGAATAATAATGAAAAGTCTGACTTCCAAGAACTGGACGCTCAGGTTTTCCAAGCGACTCTGGATCACAACATTAACAGCTGGTTAGACAGCCGTTTCAGTGCGCGTTATTTCGAAAATAAAGAAGTACAAAACTACCATGAGCTCAACTCATTAGTCGATACTGATGGCGATGGTAACTATGACGAAACGGTTCGCCAATACCGTGACCGCCAAGAAGAAACCAAAGGTTTAACTCTGGCTTCCAGCCTAGTGGCGGAACTGGATGACCACACGATCCTAGCGGGAGTTGACCTATACCATGAAGTCAACGACATGCTTTATTATCGTGCCACTGGGGAAAGTGATGGCGTTTCGAACCTAAGTTTCACTGACCCAGTTTATGGACAAACGGATGTTAGCGAGTACGATCTCGACCTACGTAATGATGAGCGTACGGTGCTGAATCGAGGCGGTGCTTATTTACAAGATCAATGGCGTGCATCAGATAAACTTAGTCTGGTAGCCGGTGGTCGAGTGGACTACATGAGCGAGGATTACACAGATAATACCGATAGCACAAACAACTTGTCTTACGATGATATCGGCTACTCTACCCGTTTAGGTGCGACTTATGAATTGAGCAAGCAACTGAAGCCTTACGCTTCTTACTCCACAGGCTTCACGCCACAAAGTGCAGACGATCAACAATACTCTGCCGATGGCAGTTTATTTGATCCAGAAAAAAGTCAGCAAGTGGAAGTAGGTGTACGCAGTTACTTGTTCAACAACCGTCTAAACCTTAACTTCGCCTTGTATCGCATCATCCGTAACAACATGCTGACCGATGACCCGGACGAAGATGAAGAAGATTACCTAATTTCCATTGGGGAAATTCGCAGTAAAGGTTTTGAGCTGGATGCGTTAGTCGACATCACGCCTCGCTGGGTTGCCAATGTTAACTACGCTTACAACGACTTAAAGGTTAATGAAACCAGCAACGACGGTCGCAACCTAGCCAACTCTCCATATCACCAGCTAGGTGTTTGGACTCGCTACGACTTCCCTAGCCTTTCCTCATCCATTGCCCTGGGTGCGGACTATGTTAGTCAACAGAAAAACCGTGATGATCAAATTGTTAAGCCTTTCACAGTTTACGACTTGTCTTGGCAGACCAACTGGGAAGACTGGAAATTCCAAGTTAACGTGAAGAATCTATTTGACAAGGAATACGCTGTCAGCGGCTTCACTGAAACCATCGGTTCTTATGTGGGCGAACCTCGCCGTGTTTACCTAAGCGCTGCCTACGACTTCTAAGTCCTATTCAGCAGACACAAAAAAGCGGGGCACTTCTGAAGTGACCCGCTTTTTTTATACTCAGCAGAAACCATGTGTTAATGACGAACTAGGTGCAGGGTTCGCCCGCCTTCCCAACGCTCTTCGCCATTAACCGCAAAATTACCGTTATCCCATTCACTGAAGACCAGATCTCCAGGCACAAGATCTTCGGTTTCCAGAACTTCTAATTGTGAGGTGTAAGGCAAAAGTTGTTTAAAAACTGCCAGTCCGCCGATCACTAATAGTTCCTCGCCACTTTCTTGGTATTGCTTCGCAAGACTAGCAAGGTCCGCCACAGGTACTACATGCGTTAAGTCTTTTGGTTGGTTAAACTTATCTTTATAAGTCACCACATACTTTGTCGCTCCCGCAAAACCTTTGGCATGCAGTCCCATCATATGTTGCTCATCCGTTAGTACCGCATGGCGCGTATGGTAGAGTTTACACATCTCCCCCATCATTGAAGTGGGCAGTAAATCACAGCGTTTTGCGTTGGTCGCGGCATCCGATGCACCAATTACTCGGTCTGCATCGCACATAAAAATCATTCTAATCATTTTAAAACCTATATCCCGGTATGCTCTCATGCATACTCTGCAGTTGATATTGACAAAAACCTTGATCGGTTTGCCATATCGATGACTCAGGCAACTCCTTTGCTGAATTCTCTAACGCCCCGATGCGTTACTCTCCAGTGGAGGCCTTATCTATCGTATGCAGGCTATGATAGTGCCCAAGACCACATCCTTCTAGGGTCAAAGGTGCAAGCAAATTGGTAAAATTCAGATAATGAAAACAACTTAAAAAAACTGTAAAAAGTGACTAAATAGCAGGGTTTAAAAGCCTTTTAGGCGAAAAAATTCAAAAAAAGCGGATATGTAAAAGAGAATGCTGAAAAAGCATGAATATAGAGGTTTTTTTAGGATGAACAGAATGGAAGAATTGTGAAGTAATAAGGCCGGATGATGCGAGATTTGCGTCATCCGGCCTTATTTACAGAGCGTGAGATTACTTAGCTAGTTTAAGAAAGTAATCAAAGATCTCTGGAACGTTTCCGTTACCCATATCCGCTGCAACCGCAGCTTGTAGGTTTGCAGAAGTACCTTCTGCAATTTTAGACTCTGTACCTAGATCGTTAACCATTTCTAGGAAGTAGCCAAGGTCTTTATTAGCGTTTGCAATAGAGAAACCAAGGTCACTTACGCCATCTACAGCGTAGTTTTTACAAAAGCCCATGAATGGAGAGTTAGAAGGACCCGTAGACATGATGTCAAACAATTGCTGACGATCTACGCCTGCTTTGTCTGCAACTGCAAAGGCTTGCGACATAGCCGTAACGGTTGTCATACCCATGAAGTTGTTGATCAATTTAGTTGTGTGGCCTGCACCTAGAGCACCTAGATGGAAAACGTTTTCGCCTTGCTCATCTAACACAGGCTTAACTTTGTTGAACGTTTCAAGGTCGCCAGCAGCCATGATGTTTAGCAAACCATCTTTAGCATGAGCAGGGGTACGACCTAGAGGTGCATCAATCATACCAGCACCTTTCGCAGCAAGGTCTGCACCAATTTTACGAGTAGAAGCCGGGATAGAAGTACCGAAATCGATTAGAACAGAACCTTCTTTAATACCAGCTAGGATGCCGTCTTCTGCGTAAACAACTTTTTCAACAACCGCAGATGTCGTAAGAGCCAACATCACGATGTCGCTGTTTTCAGCAAGTTCTTTCGCAGATGACGCTTCTGTTGCGTTACCACGAGCAATAACAGCTGCAACAGCGTCTTTGTTAAGGTCCATAACATTTACTTGAAAACCGCGTGTTTGCAGATTTTCAACCATGTTGCCGCCCATAAGACCAAGGCCGATAAAACCAATAACTGGCTTAGACATATTTAACTCCTAAAAGGTGTAATTGTATTATTATATTATTAGCAAGGCGTACAGAATATACATCTGTTTATATTATGGCAATCGTTGAGTGACAAAAATCACAATTTTGCCCTCCGCCCACCTTTAAGGGGCGTTGCGTTGTACTGGATTTTGCTTAAAAATGGCCGTTTTTGAAAGCGGGTCAACGTTGCCTCTATGGCTATGTGTTGCTTGAGCCCACCATTCTAACTGATGAATAGTACGGGCAAAATACTCGTACCAATCTGCTTGTTCTTCTCCTGGCATCATCTCACCTTGTTCATTAAAGACTTGCTGAGCTTTAGGCACATGGATCATGGCGGAAACAGGCAAGCAGCCTAACTCTGCTAAGAAGGTTCGCATCGTGACGGCCGCACGCATCCCTCCCCACTGGCCCGCAGAGTAACTAACGATCGCGCTTGGTTTATAAGAAAACAGGGAGCTGCCAAAATGGTTCAGCAAATTCGCCAATGCAGGGCTCATAGTGTGATTGTATTCTGGGCTCACCATCAAATAACCATCACTGTCGGCAATTTTCTGCGCTAGGTCACTCAGTTTGACTGGGGCTCGATCTTTCGGGTAAGCAAAATGAGGTTTAAAGACAGGTTCCACAGGAAAGTCCAGCACATCAATAAGTTCAATTTCATGATCGGGGTAATAGTGTTTAAAAGCCGCCATACAGGCCAGAGCAACTCTTAAGCCTAATCGAGCTGGACGCGGAGGCGTACTGTCACGCACACTGCCCAAAAATAATAGAAACTTCATAGTAGCTCCTGTTCTGTTAGGTGTATTGGATATGCAGAGCACTGAGTATGGCGAAGAAAAAAGCCAGCAGCATTGGAGAGGTAAGAATACCGATAATGACTAAAAACCATGCTAGAGCGTTCATCGCCATACCAGTAATATTTAGATGCATTATCGCCATCACGCTGCCCACTAAAGCAATCACGGCGGCCAATGGAACAAACACCACCCCAAGGGTAAAAATGCCTAAGACAGCAAATAAACTCGCTATTCCGCCTGCAGTACTGCCAGGATTTGCTACCTTCACATAAACAATTTCTTTGTGAGCCATGCCATGTCCTAAAAAATCAAACAGGCTGTATTGTAGAGAAAATAAATGACAAAAGGTATTTCAAAACTTTGCAGTCTAGATCTCTCTGCCTTAGGCGGTGCTCTCTAGGAGTCACTGGATAAGGTTACTACCTTAGCTTGCTCCCCCAAAGGGCTCGAAACATGACTAACGAGTAACAAGATATCTGGCTTAAAGTCCCCCATGAGGTGATGACTTATATGGGCAATCGTTTGTTTATCCAAGCCATCAAAAGGCTCATCGAGTAATAACACGGGTGCTTTTCTCAGTAATAAACGCGCCAGTACTAAACGTCTGCCTTGACCACCCGATAAATCCCTACCTTGAGGCGCTAATAGGGTATTCAATCCATTGGGTAACGTTTTTACCCAATCAGCCAATGCCACAGCGTCTAATACTGCCCACAATTCCTCTTCTGTCGCTTTAGAGTTGCCCAGTAATAAATTCGCTCCAATGCTTTGCTGGAAAACGTAGGGGGATTGGGGTAAGTAGCTGATCACTTGGCGAGCGCCTTGGTGCTGATAAAAGTCGATAGTCTGCCCATTTAATAAAGCTTCACCTTTAGACAGACAGTCACCTGCCAAAGCTGCTAAAAACGTCGACTTACCTGCACCACTCTTTCCTTTTAGCCACCAGCAATCGCCTCTTTTTACTTGCATCGTTAAGGGCTCATTACCCAAGCCTGTAGCGTCATGGAAGCCTCGCCACTGCTGAAGTTCGATTGTCTCAACCTTTGCTGATAAGGGCTGATCTTTTAGCTCATGATCTTGGCACAATTGATTCAAACGTTTTATGCCCACCTGAGACTGCCCTTGCGAAACAAAGCACTGAATCAGCGGCAAGACTAATTCGTTGACAGCAAGGATGGATAAAACAAAGCCAACCAGCCAAGGCCCTTGAACCCCTTCATTTAAATAGAAACGTCCATTTTGCCAAACGGACAGCAGATATAAACAGCTAAATAAAAGTCCGATGGTTACTATATAAGCCGCTAATCGGCCAGTAGTAGTGGCCTTTTGGATTCTCGCCTCCATATTTTGCTGTCTAACATCGAGCTCTTTTAACCTAGCGCCATAATCTTGCCAGTGACCACGAATCGTCAACGTCACCAGAGCAGAGAAAAAACTAATGAAACGACTGCGTCTATGGGTGCCCAAAATTTGCCCTATGTGAACAGCGCGACGTGCCTGCCTCCCTGCGATATAAGGCAATGCAATCAAGTGACAAAAAGCCCCGCATAACAAAGGCCAGATAAGGATTGGATCAATCAAACTGGCAAATACCATTACTCCAAGGTAGGCCAAGCTGGCGTATAACCAAGGTAGGAAAACCGCCAGTGGCCAACGAATAATCAGGTCAAGGTCACTTACTAAGCGCTGAAGTAGATCTCCTTTTGCTTGTTGGCTTTGATCCGCCGAAGCTTGGTTTACCCTTTGTTCCCAAACCCATAATCTAAGCGTTCGCAATAGGCCTAAAAGATGATTATGGGCTGTAACTTGCTCACCATAGCGCCCAGCGGTGCGTAATATTGCCATAAGGCGCACAATCGCCCCTGGGGTTAGATAATTAAACACCAGAGCCAGCCCCAACGCAGTAGCCAGCCCTGCCGCACTGATAAACCAGCCAGACAAGCCCAGTAATACCACCGCCGCTAAACTAGCAATGGCCCCAAGCAGGACAGGCACAATAAAACTCATAGGCTGAGCCAAAATGACGCTTTTAAGCGATAGCTTGCTGCTCTGCTTCATACAGGCCTCCTTTGTTTAGCTGCCAATGGCGATCAGCCCAAGGTATTGGGTGAGTATCATGACTGATCAGCAACATGGTTTTGCCTTTTGATGCTTTCTCTAAGGTGGCTAAAACAGCCTTGGCGGTGTCCGCATCCAAACCAGAACAAGGCTCGTCCAGTAGCCAAACATCCGCTTTGGACAACAAAGCACGTGCTATGGCTAAACGCTGCATTTGGCCACCCGATAAGCCGCCCCCCATTTCATTTAACTTAGTGTCCAAGCCATCAGGTAGGGTCTGAATAAACTCAGCACATTGACTGTCTTTTAGGGCTTGTTCGACATCCTCTTGGCAAGCCTCCTCTATGCCCAGAAGAAGGTTACGACGAATACTGCCGTTTACCCATTCAGGCTGTTGAGGCAACCAAGCCAAACGCTGTCGCCAAGCCTTCAGATCTAACTGACGAAAGTCCTCTCCTGCGACAGCTAGATGGCCGCTGTAACCTTTTTCAAATCCTAGCAGCACATGTAATAAGCTCGACTTTCCTACCCCAGATTCACCACTTAGCCAAACTCGTTCACCTATGCCTAACTCTGCGTTTATTTCTCCGAGGCGGGTTCGATTAGACTCTTGCCAAGCAAAGCCCTCAAAACTTATCAGGCTGTCGCCCCCTTGCTGGTTTGCTTGCTTATATCCCATAGACTTTTCTGCCCAAGGGGCGGCTTGTTCTAGAGTTGTTTTTTCAGTGAATTGGCTAATTTCCATCAAGTCTGTAGCGGCGGCCTCGGCTTTTTGCTTGGCATGATAGTCATTACCTAATTGGCGCAAAGGTAAATAAAATTCTGGGGCGAGTAGCAGCAAGAACATGGCTTGCGTCAAAGTGACTGGCGATGACCCTAACTGCCAAGGCAAAGCTTCTAATAAACCCAGCCCTAAATACAAGGCCACCATGGCAATCGCTAAAGAAGCAAACAGCTCTAGCGTGGCGGTAGATAGAAAAGCTAACCGTAGCACCTTCATTGTGGTGTGCTGATAGGCGCTGGCACTGACCGACAAGCGTTGCTTAGCTTGTTCACATTGTTGTAGGCGTTTGAGCTCGGCCAGCCCCTGATTCAAATCCATAAATTGATTGGACAACATGGACAACACCGAAAATTGCTTACGATTAGCTTGCGCCGCTTTATGACCGACAAAAATCATAAAAACGATGACCAGTGGTGCCGTCACCATAAAAATAACAAACGCGACCCATGATACGGGCAACACAGTTACTAAAATGGCGCATGGAATAAAGCTCACCATAAACACTTGCGGCAGATAACGGCTGAAATAATCGTCTAAGGCGTCGACCTGCTCATAGATACGAGTAGATAAGCCGCCATCTTCATCAATGTTTAAGCGTGCAGGACCAAGGGCCGTAAGTGTTGTTATCAGTCTCGCTCGCAGCGTATAGCGTATCTCTCGACTGGCGGCAGCGCTAAGCCCATCACGGACAAAACCGCTCAAGCCACGCACCAGCATCGCCAATAAAGCCACACCTAAAAACACCATGCTAAAACGTTGTTGCAGAGCAAGTTCGGCAAATACCTGAGCCAGCATCCAAGCCTGTACAATAAGAGCTAAAGTAAACAGAACCCCAAAGACTTTCACCCAAAGGTAACGACGCTGCTGAGAAAGCGCTAATGAGGACAAAAACTGCCCTTCTAAAGACTTTTCTCGGCGTGCCTTAGTTGCTTTGCTGCGTTGCTTTCTTAGCATGGTGACAACCTTTTTTTTGGAATGAGTTAGGACTGTTCTTCTTCCCCTTCATAACCGCTAAATTCCAACCACACGGCATTGATAATACCGAATGAGCAAGCCAACAAAATGCCTAAAATCCAAGCAAAATACCACATAGTGTTCCTCCTGCAGGGCGGCCATGAGCCACCATGCGTCCTATACATATTGATTAATAAAGTGAGTGCTGGTTATTTTCGATATCCGCTTTATTTAAGCGACCATACATCACGAAATAGCTCCAAAGGGTGTAACTCAGCACAATCGGCACAAACACACAGGCCACCACAAACATAATGGATAGAGTGTTTTCGCTGGAGGTGGCATCCCACATGGTTAAGCTCATGCTTGGGTGAGTAGATGAAGGCATCAAAAATGGGAACATTGAGCCCCCTGCAGTGACGATAATGCCAGCAATACCAATGGAAGAGCTTAAGAATGGCAACACACCTTGCTTCACAAACACGGACATAAGCATGCCTAAAACCCCAAGGATCGGCGCTAACATCAACAGAGGATATTTATCATAATTGGTTAACCAAGCGCCTGCTTGCGTTTCAGCCGTCTTCATCAAGGGGTTAAGTACCTGATTACCATCAATTTGACTGGTAATAACATAGCCATCGATCCCTTTTGCTAACCAAATACCCGCCGCAATAAACAACAGCAGAGTTAAGCCTCCACTGATGGAAGTGGCCTTAGAAGCTTTACGCTGTAAGTCCCCTTCAGTTTTCATTTGCAACCACGCGCCCCCTTGAGTCACCAGCATTAGCAAACTCACCAAACCACATAAAATTGCGAACGGGTTCAACAGCGCAAAGAAAGAACCTGTGTAGGTCATGCGTAGGTAATTGTCGAATTCAAATGGCACCCCTTGAAGCAAATTACCAAAGGCGACACCAAACACGATAGGTGGCACAGCGGAGCCAAAAACAATGCCCCAATCCCAAGCGTTACGCCAAGTGCTTCCTTCTAATTTTGAACGGTAGTCAAATCCAATTGGACGGAAAAACAGTGCCGCCAACACCAGCATCATGGCCATATAAAAGCCAGAGAAAGATGCGGCATACACCATAGGCCAAGCGGCAAACAAAGCACCACCTGCGGTAATAAACCAAACCTGATTACCATCCCAGTGAGGAGCGATCGAGTTGATCATTATACGGCGCTCGTGGTCACTGTGACCTATCACTTTCAACAGGCTACCAACCCCCATGTCGAAGCCATCGGTCACTGCAAAGCCAATCAGTAATACCCCGACTAGCACCCACCAAATTAACTTTAAAAATTCGTAATCCATGTTACACCTCTGTCTTCGCATTTAGCTGAGCAGTTTCTTTTTCTAATGCGTAACGGCCCGTATGCAAACTTGATGGGCCTTGCTTAGAGAAACGTATCATTAGGTACAATTCGGCAATAAGGAACACGGTATAAAGTGCTGTCATGATACTCATGGTGGTCCAGATTTGACCTGCAGTGAGATTTGAAACCGCCGCATGAACAGGAAGGATCTCACCAATGGCCCAAGGTTGACGACCGTATTCCGCAACGAACCAACCTGTTTCACAAGCAATCCAAGGCAGTGGTAAACACAACATAATAACCTTAAGAAACAAAGGATTTTGACCGATACGGCGGCGAGCGTTTTGATAAAAGGCGGCGGCAAACACCACCAGCATAATGAAGCCACAAGCAACCATGACACGGAACGAGAAGAACAAAGGCGCGACTTGCGGGATAGAATAATCTACCGCCTGATCGATTTGCTCTGCTGTGATTTGATTAAAATCTGTATTGTAGGCCGTCACCAATAGCCCATAACCTAGATCACCCTTCACTTTTTCAAAGTTGGCAATCACTAAGTCATCCGCCGCACCTGAACGTATTTTTTCCAACAGTTGATTGGCATAAATACCGTTGATGATACGTTGACGATTATGTTCTTTTAGTTCTTTAAGCCCTGTCACCTCTTCTGTTAACGAACGGGTAGCGATCAGACCCATAAGCCCTGGGACCCGTAACGCGTATTCTGTTTCTTCTAACTCTTGGTTAGGGAAACCAATGATGGTGAATGGCGCAGGGGCTTCATGGGTTTCCCACTCAGCTTCAACCGCGGCTAACTTAACCTTTTGCACCTCGCCCAACTCGTAGCCAGACTCATCGCCCAAGATAATTACACTTAACACAGACGCCAGACCAAACGCCGAAGCAATGGCGAAAGAGCGACGCGCGAAGGCCAAATCACGACCTTTAAGAAGATAATAGCTGGACACCACCAATACAAACATCGCCCCTGTGGTGTAACCGGCTGAAACCGTATGGACAAACTTAACTTGCGCCACTGGGTTCAATATCAGAGCGCCAAAATCCACCAGCTCCATACGCATGGTTTCATAATTAAACTCTGAGCCAACAGGATTTTGCATCCAGCCATTGGCGATCAAAATCCACAAGGCGGATAAATTGGAGCCTAACGCTACCCCCCAAGTCACCATCAGATGCTTCACCTTGCTGAGCCTGTCCCAACCAAAGAAGAACAAACCCACTAGAGTTGATTCAAGGAAGAAAGCCATTAGTCCTTCAATCGCCAAAGGTGCGCCGAAAATATCCCCCACATAGTGCGAGAAATACGACCAGTTCATACCAAACTGAAACTCCATGGTAAGGCCTGTGGTCACCCCAAGCGCAAAGTTAATACCAAACAACTTGCCCCAGAACTTCACCATGTCCTTGTAAACCTGCTTGCCAGTGATTACATAGACGGACTCCATAATCGCCAGCAAAAACGCCATACCTAGCGTGAGAGGAACAAACAAAAAGTGATACATCACCGTTAACGCAAACTGTAACCGCGAGAGGTCCACGACCGCTTCATTTATCATAATGACTTCAACCCATACATTTGATTGAGACAAAGGCGACATCAGACATCTTTTTCATACAATGCTCTTTTTGTACAGCGCCTCACCGTAGCCTTAACATCAAGGCCTACTATGAGCGTGGATTATCTGTGAAGGCATCGAACAGAACATTGCCCTGTGTCAATTTTGTAGATCAAGAAAAATTGAGCCCCAAAACAAACAAACAAGAAGAATAAATAAAACCCTAAAAATCAACAACTTATATAAAGTCATCGTCTCATTTACGTTTATTGACCTAGATCAAACAAAGCGCTTACAAACAAAATAGCGCCCTCCACGACATCCAATTAACTAGGACACACACCTTTATACCCACCTATCCTTACTAACATCTAACAAGGACAGGCACCTTTATTTCCACATAAAATTTCAGACGCACACTCTTCTCACAGAAAGAAGGCAGTTGCTTAATGGAACGAAAGACTCAAGTGGAGTTATTTGTATGAAAAAGAAGAATTAATAAGGAATTTACTGAAATGAAAGCGCAATAAAAGCTCGACTTGGCATCGATTACCAATAATAAGTAGCTCTAAGATTCTAGGTTGCTTTCTATTTTGCTAAGCGAACAATTGACAACTCTTTGGACTAGCCTTTCGTCGTTTATGGTGACATTGGCAATAATGATTAACTGATCTTTCTTGACCGACCACACTCCCTGTTCGTTCTTCAAACTTTGTGGCGATCGACAGCCAGTTTTCTGATGATATGTTGAGTCGCGTCA
This sequence comes from Marinomonas sp., assembly GCF_039940335.1. Lineage (GTDB taxonomy): Bacteria > Pseudomonadota > Gammaproteobacteria > Pseudomonadales > Marinomonadaceae > Marinomonas. The sequence continues at coordinate 318,757 of NZ_JBDVGW010000012.1, forward strand.
AAATTGGCATGAGTTCAATATTGATAGATCCAGCCTTCCCATCTTTCAATATCCTCCCTGTCATATCTAGAAGCTCTAGATAATCCAGTAAACTAAAAGGCAAACCACTGGGCATGTCTTGCCTGGAATTACCCACAAAAGGATAAAGGACTTTAGGCTGATAGCACTTTTGTGCACAGCCTGCACGTTGTTTTACACTGGTATAATCTGAGTCTTCAGGAGTTTGACAGAGATTAGATCGGACTGGGTTTAAATCCACATAAGCCATGCAAGCTATTAAGGCAGCTTCGTCTAACAAAGCTTGCGATTTGAATCGACCTTCCCAAAAATGACCTGTGCAGTTGTCTTCACTATTTGCTTTGCGAGCAATGGGTTCATTCAATTCTTTCATGAACCAACTAATACTCATTAGACGAGCTCGATAAGTATCTGCCAGGTTTTCAACAAGTTTAAGTGTATGCTCTGGTAATACCTCGCCCTTAACATATTGTTGTGTAAAGAAAGTCCCTCTATGCAACCTATGCCAACGGTTAAGTACTTCTAATGTGGACCAGTTAGTAACAGCGTCTTCGTCTACATGGAGAACAACATGTAAATGGTTGCTCATCACTGCATAGGCACAAACATCGATAGAAAAGATACCTGCTAGGAACAATAAACGCTTTTCGACCCAAGCACGTCGATGTTCGTAACTTACTCCGGTGGTCGAATCCTCTCCGCATAAAAAGGCTCGTCGTACACAACGTGAGACACAATGATAATAAGGGGTATCTTTCAAACAGACTTTCTTGCTCCTTGAAACGGCCATAACTCTCTCCTTCCTTGGAATAGCAATTAATTATAGAAAAGATTTGGAAATAATCATGGTAAAGTTTAGAGCGTTGATCATACCTGGGCTGGAATGGTGCCTGTCTGTTAAATAAGAGGGAGTTAGTAACTGACTTTTTGGCGTAGGTTTTTGGTTTGACCTTTTTGTTTTTTCTTTTCGATGCGCTTTCGCTGAGAAGATTTAGTCGGCCTAGTTGCACGACGGGCTTTTTGCATTTTAGTAGCTTCTTGAATTAAGTCTTTTAAACGATTCAAAGCATCTTCTCGATTAAGCTCTTGCGTCCGGTGCTGTTGCGCTTTTAAAACAATGTCACCTTCTTTAGTGAGGCGTGTATCTTTTAACGACAACAGTCGTTCTTTATAGAAAACAGGCAAGCTGGAGGCATGAACATTAAATCTTAGATGTATCGCCGAAGAGACTTTATTAACGTTCTGACCACCAGCGCCCTGGGCACGAATAGCCGTCAGTTCGATTTCATGCTCGGGGATGGAAACGTTGTTGGAGATTTGTAACATAAGGGCTGCCAATAATAATCAACCCTTATGATAACAAATTATGCCAAGGCTCGGGGCTTTGTTTCTTTAGAGCTCTGGCGGTGCAAGCAATGCCATAAATATGGTTTCCACCCGTCCACCAATCATTCTTACCCGTTCTGTCGCTTTATAGATAAATACTTGATCATTAAGAACACTTTCATCCAATACATAATCCACCTGAATATCACCAAGACAAAGTAAACCATCAAAGAGCTCCTTAGTACGGGCATTCGGAGCTTGCATTGTTTGAATTCTCGACTTAGACAGCTTTTTCTCACCTTGCAGATATCGTTAAAGCCATCAGGATCGGTTACACTGACTCTCTTGTATTCATCTTTTTTTGGAGCGTTTAGTGACTCAGTTTCGCCCTTGTATCGATCTTCACCAAGGCAAGGTAAAACAAATTGTAGGTGGCAGCCTTAATGATAAAGGTGCCAAAGAAAATTTTATCAGCGATTATGATGCGGCTTATTACGCCGCTTTGTATCGCGAGCATAATTTGACCGGTGGTCATGTTATCGCCCTAGGCAAAGGTAACCAAGACGAAGCCATTAGCGCATTGCGTACTTACCCTAACGGCCTACAATTTGGCGGTGGTGTAAAAGCCAATAATGCCGCGAGTTACTTACAAGCAGGCGCTTCGCACGTCATTGTTACTTCCTACTTATTTAAAGATGGTGAGTTTTCTTGGGATAGGCTCGACAAGATTAAACGAGAAACTGGTGTTGACCGTCTCGTTTTAGATCTAAGCTGTCGACGTACCCAAGATGGTTGGTACATCGCTACAGACCGCTGGCAAACCATTACCTCGACACAGGTAAACCAAGAAAATCTAGTTGAGCTGGCCAACCACTGTGATGAATTTTTAATTCATGCTGCAGACGTAGAAGGCCTACAAGCAGGAATCGATGAAGAGCTTGTCAGTTTGCTTGGTCAAGACTGCCCAGTCCCAGTAACTTACGCAGGAGGTGCACGATCCCTTGCTGATCTAAATAAAGTCCATACTCTATCCCAAGGGAGAGTGGATCTTACCATTGGCAGTGCATTGGATATTTTTGGTGGTGCCGGCGTCACTCTAGACGAATGTATTCTATTCAACCAAACCCAGCTTCGCTAAGCATCTTTTCCAATACCCCTTACCTTGCATGATATCTGGCTGGTAAGGGTGCCTGTCCTAGTTTCAAAGCTAGACGAATAGATTCTTTTCGAACAAACCTAGTAAGCCCAATTATGAATCTTTATTTGTTCTAAGCTTTACAACAAATAAGGGCTATCTCCCTGTGTCGTACCTCGACATGCCAAGGCGCATACCTCATACTTAGCGTTTGTATTATTTATTATTAATCTCAGGATTATTTCATGCTGTCATATCGTTTTGGCCTTTTGCTGTTAACTCTTTTGCTGGCTGCCTGTTCCACCCCGTCTTCGCAGCAGTCCACAAATCAAGCAGACCACTCTACTTCTGGCTCTTTTACAGAGAACACACAAACTGATGTAGATGACACTAAGGTTGTACTACCAACAACTGAAGCTGATCACATACACACCACACCGTCACAAATAAATCCTGACAATTTAATCACCACTCCAGCCCTTTTAGTGGATAAAAAGCTCATCAGTGAAATGAACACTGAGCATCAGCTTGCGGTAGAAAACCACCAAACATTGCTCCACGCCATGGGCCCTGAAAAAGCACCGGAATTACCAAGAAACCTAACCACTGAGCAACTAACGGACAGTTTGGTACAGCAAAAAATACTAGAATTGCAAACCTTCAACAGCCAAGCCAAAGCAACCTTAGGCGCACTCACTGAACGAGCCAAACAACGTAAAAGCAGTGAGGTAAAAGGCGATCATGTACAGATTTTCTTTTCAGAGATTAGTATTCAGCACCCTGACAATGGTTTCAATGCCCAACCTTTAGTCGGTCAATGGGTGCGGGGCGAGCAACGAAGTATTCGCTTGAATAACAACTTTCTTATCGATCCTCCTTTGTCTGAAACACTCAGTGTGACCTTTAGTGAAAGCTACCAAGTCTTACTTAATGGCCAACTCATTGTTTCCATCGACCCGAATCGAGAAAAGAGCGATGCCAGTTTTACGGTAAACACAGTAGATCAGCAAGGCCAAGTAACTGGCAAACTTGGCTATCGTATTATCACGCCTTAAACTTTTTCATGCGCCATCAAAAATGCCCGCAACGTCAACGTTAGCGGGCATTTTTATGTCCAGCATTCACTAGGGTATTGAGAGCTAGGCGATACGAGCCTGATGTGCGGCTTTAATAAAGTCAGCTAACATGGCAATTACCACAGGAGAATCTAGCTCACAGCTTGCCACACTTTCAGCTCCTTGCTCAGCAATATGAGCTGAGAAACTTTGTCCCTTAAGGGTATCGATCAAAACCGATTCGTAGGCTTTGCTAAACTCTGGGTGGCCTTGCAAGGTCACAATGTGCTGATCGTAAACCAGCCCAGCGTTTTCACAAAATCTCGATTGAGCAAATCTTGTCGCTCTGCTTGGCTTATCTACCACTTGGTCTTGATGCATGGCACAGATGGAAAATTCAGTAAGCTTTTCCGTTAACCCAGCTACCGAAGCAATGCCCGGCATTGTCTGATATTGATGAATGCCGACGCCCCAGCCCCCGTCGAACTTAGCGACTTTACCGCCAAGCGCATCGGCAATAATTTGATGACCAAAACAAATGCCCACCAAGGGTTGTTTGTTGGCGTCAATTTCACGGATCAGGTCATTGAGTGTTAGCATCCAAGGTAATGCTTCATACACATTTGACCGAGAACCGGTAATCAACCACGCATCACAAACATCCGCACTGGTTGGGAAAACACCTTCACGTACATCAAAGATTTCAAATTCAAAATCTGCCGCTTGTTGCCCTAACAAGGTCACAAACATTCCTGCATAAGAACCAAATTCTGGCAATAAGCTATCCGGTGTAATACCCGCCGCTAAGATTCCAACTTTCATTCATTTCACCTTATTCAAATCGGCCACCACTACTAACGGGAAGTGGCCATGTTGCCTAAATAATCATTTAATTTGAGTTGCTAGGGCATCTTGTATTTGTCTTGTCGACGCATAATCACTATCGCAGCGATGACCGCAATGGCGACCACTAATATCATTAAACTGGCCAACGCGTTGACTTCAGGAGACACCCCTAAACGTACCTTAGAAAAAATAACCATAGGCAGAGTGCTATTACCCGGCCCAGATACGAAGCTGGCGATAACCAAGTCATCCAAAGATAGAGTAAAGGACAACAACCACCCAGAGATAATCGCTGGAGCAATCAAGGGCAAGGTCACCAAGAAAAACAAGGAAGAAGGTTTAGCACCCAGATCCATCGCCGCTTCTTCCAAGGTTTCGTCCATCGAAGATAAGCGCGACTGCACGACGACCGCTACGTAGGCAAGACAAAAAGTCGTATGCGCGATAACAATTGTTCCTGTACCACGACCAGCTGGCCAACCAAACATAGATTCCATGGCAACGAACAACAGCAAAAGCGACAAACCGGTAATCACGTCTGGCATCACCAAGGGAGCCGTTACCCAGCCGGATAAAATTGTCTTACCACGAAAGCGCCCCATTCGACTCAGCACAAACCCTGCCATGGTTCCCAACACCGCCGCAAGGGTGGCACTGATAGCGGCGATTTTAAAACTTAATAATGCGGCATTAATAATCTGTTCGTTTTCAAATAGCGCGATATACCACTTAATTGACCAACCACTCCACACCGTCACTAGTTTGGACTCGTTAAAGCTGTAAATGATCAATGAGATGATCGGCGCGTATAAAAACACAAAACCAAATAAAGCTGAGCCATTTAAAAACAGAGATCCACTTTTCATTACACTTCCTCCTGCTTGCTACGGCTACGAATAAACATAATTGGCCCCACCAACACGATCAGCATTATGGTTGCCACGGCAGAAGCCATTGGCCAATCTCGGTTCAAGAAGAACTCATCCCACAAAACACGTCCTATCATAAGGGTATCTGAACCCCCTAGTAGCGCTGGAATAATAAACTCCCCTACCGCAGGAATAAACACTAACAAACAGCCCGCAATAATACCTGGCATGGCCTGAGGAATGGTCACTAGGAAGAACGCTTGGTAAGGCTTAGCGCCTAAATCTTTAGCGGCTTCCAGTAGGGTTAAATCCATTTTTTCTAGCGCGGTGTAAAGTGGCAAGATCATGAAAGGCAAATAGGTATATACGATGCCTATGTACACCGCAAAATCGGTTTGTAACATGATCAAGGGCTGATCAATAATGCCCAACCCCATGAGGAATTCATTCACCACACCATTCTTCTTAAGCAGTCCCATCCAAGCGTAAACACGCAACAAAAAAGACGTCCAGAAAGGCAAAATAACTAACGATAATAAAATAGTACGTTGCATTGGACTGCTTCTTGCGATCAAGTAAGCGATCGGAAAGCCCAGCAGCAAGGTGAAAAAGGTTGAGATGCCCGCAATGCGAATCGAACTCAAGTAAGCATCAAGATAAAAACGGCTCTCAAATAAAAATAAATAATTACCCAAGGTGATTTTTAGGGTGGCGTAAGCTTCATCACTGTTCCATTCCACTAGTGGAGAATACGGCGGTACAGCAATCATGGATTCCGCTAGGGATATTTTAAATACCACCAAAAATGGGATAAAGAAAAACACGGCTAACCACAGGGTTGGCGTCAATATAACGGCCAAACGACCTATATTAAACGCCAGCAATCGACTTAATTGACGACGCAAAAAGGACTGCGTCTCAACATTGGAAGAAGCGAGATTCATGACGTTAATACCACGCTGCTAGGCATGTCCCAAGACAAATAAACCGACTCGTCCCAAGTAAGTCTATCCCCCATATCTCGCGCATTGTTTGGCAAGGTCACACGAACTTCTTTACCACTGGTCAAACGCACTTTGAAGACCGACTGACTGCCCATGTAGGCGTAATCGGTGATGATCCCCGGCAGACTGTTAAACTCAGCATCAGGGCGTTCGCGGCTAATGCGCATTTTTTCCGGGCGAATAGCGACAGAAACACTCTGGTTCGGCACACAACTAATGCCATGATGAGCTTTTATCAATTGATCCATATCTGGAGAGTGTATGGTAACGCTGTCCTTTTCGCTGGTTATCACAGAACCTTCAAAAAGGTTCACATTACCAATAAACTGAGCGACAAAACGGTTCGCTGGGTATTCGTACATTTCATGAGGCTCCGCAATCTGAGCGATATTGCCCTGATCCATTACCCCGATGCGAGTCGCAAGCGTCATGGCCTCTTCTTGGTCATGGGTTACCACCACGAAGGTGATGCCTAACTCATCTTGCAGATTAATCAATTCAAACTGTGTTTCTTCCCGTAACTTTTTATCCAACGCGCCTAACGGCTCATCTAACAATAAAAGCTTAGGACGTTTAATTAAGGCTCGGGCTAATGCCACACGTTGGCGTTGACCTCCGGATAGCATGTGCGGTTTACGTTTTGCCAAATGGCCCAACTGCACCATGTCCAGCATCTTCTGTACGCGTTGTGCCACTTCTTGACTCTTAACCCCTTCGCGACGCAAACCAAAGGCTACGTTGGCTTCAACATTTAAATGGGGGAACAAAGCATAGGATTGGAACATCATGTTTACTGGACGTTCCCATGGTTCGATATTGGCCATATCGACACCATCAATGAGGATGCGCCCACTGGTCGGTTTTTCAAACCCTGCCAGCATACGCAACAAGGTACTTTTACCTGAACCTGAACCACCTAAAAGACAGAAAAGCTCATTTTTGTATATATCCAATGACACTGAATCCACCGCAGTAAATTCGCCAAATTTCTTGGTAATCTGCTCAATTTGCACAAAAGGCTTTGCCTTGGTGTCACGCCAAGATTGAATGATTTGTGGATGTGCTTTTTCAGTTTCTGAGGATATAGACATGGTTTACCTTTAATTTTTTATAAGCTCGAATTCGATCGCTTCAAATTTTTTACTGGGTTTAAAATAACCAAGGGCAAATGAGCAACCCTTCAGGATTTCTCCCGAAGGGCCTTGTCATTAACGACCAGTTTTGATGTTTGACCAAGCACGTGTTAGCGAGCGATCAAATCGCTTAGTATGTGCGACCTGAATAAAGAGTTTATCCTTCACCGCTTGAGTTGGATAAATACCTTTATTTTCAACGACTTCAGCATCGAGCAAAGGCTCAGCAGCGGTATTTGGTACTGCGTAGAAAACATAATTAGATAAGCCTGCCGCAATGTCTGCGCGCAAGATGTAATCTATGTATTTCATGGCGGCATCTGCGTGTGGGGCATCCTTTGGAATCGCCATCACATCAAACCACACCAAAGCACCTTCTTTTGGAATCACGTAGCCAACATTTACACCCTGACCGGCTTCAGCAGCGCGATCCTGTGCCTGAAGAATGTCGCCGTTATAGCCCAATGCCACACAAATTTCGCCATTCGCTAGGTCAGAAATATATTGGCTTGAATGAAAATATTTGTAGTAAGGACGCGCTTCAGAAAGCATTTTCGCACTGGCGTTCAAGACATCCGTTTTTTCTGAATTAGGGTCTTCACCCAAATAATTATTCGCAGTGGCCATCACCTCAGCCGGTGAATCCAATACTGCAATACCACAATCCGCCAGTTTCGCGGCTATTTCAGGTTTAAACAACATATCTAGAGAGTTGATCTCCACATCACCCAAACGCTCCTTTACCAAATCTACGTTATAGCCAATGCCCACAGTACCCCAAGCGTATGGAATGTTATGTTTATTGCCCGCATCATGTTTAGCCAATTGATCCGCTAATTGCGTATCTAAGTTAGCAATATTGGTTAGCTTAGATTTATCAATCTCTTGATAAATGCCTGCTTGTACCTGACGCTCAAAGAAAGAGTTAGAAGGCATAACTAGATCGTAGCCTGAACCACCGGCCATCAACTTAGCTTCAAGCACTTCGTTACTGTCGTAGACATCATAGTTAACCTTGATGCCAGTCTCTTTTTCAAAGTTCGCGATGGCATCTGGCGCGACATAGTCAGACCAGTTGTAAATATTCAGCACCTTGTCTTCTGCCACTGCTGCGCCAGACACCAGCAAAGAACACATCACAGATAACAGTTTTTTATTCAATTGCATTATTAATTCTCCAGATAAATAAAAATTTAGATAACCAAAACACGCTATAAATAGGCTTCGTATTCCACATCAGAAATACGACTGTAGATCCTTTCTTGTTCCTGCTCTTTGACAGCATTCAGCACTCGTACAAAAGACTCACCGAAACACTCCTGCATAAAGGCACTTTCCTTAAACACTTTAGTGGCATATTCCCAACGATTAGGCAAAATAGGGAAGTCATCACTTACTGCATAAGCGTCGCCTTCAATCGGTGCGGTCGGCTCAAGCTGTCGCTCGATGCCATCTAGTGCCGCCCCAAGTACTGCCGCTAATACTAAATAAGGGTTAGCATCCGCTCCCGCCACACGGTGCTCGATTCGACGAGCCACAGTTGGGCTTTCAGGTATGCGCACCGCGACGGTACGGTTTTCATATCCCCAGCTTGCGAACGTCGGTGCATGAGCACCATTCTGAAAGCGACGATAAGAATTAAGGTGCGGCGCAAAAATCAGCATGCTGTCGGCCATGTTGTCGAGCAGACCCGCCACCGCGTGTTTCAATAACGGCGTTCCTTCTTCGCCACCATCGTCAAACACATTCACACCGTCTTTATCGAGCAAGCTAAAATGTACATGGAAGCCATTACCGCTTTTTTGTGCATAAGGTTTGGCCATAAAGGTAGCGCCGTATTCATAGTTACGTGCCACGCCTTTCACCAAACGCTTAAACATATTGGCGTGATCTGCGGCCAACAAAGCGTCATCTACATGCTTCATGTTGATTTCGAACTGCCCAGGGCCGAGTTCAGAAATAATCGTATCTGCTGGAATACCCTGAACTTCACACGCCGCTCTTACATCCGCAAAGAAATTAGATAAACCGTCCATTTCTTCAATGGAATAACAATCAGTATCGGTTAAACGACGTCCATTGCCTTCTGTCATTAAAGGTTCTTGCGGACGTTGTTTGGCTTCTGACTCGCCATCTAACAAGTAAAATTCGAGTTCCGTTGCAACAACAGGGGTGTAGCCAAGGGCTTTAAAGCGCTCCACCACACTGGCCAACAACTGGCGCGGGTCTGGGTAGAAAGCACTGCCATCTGGGTTGTACATCATGGCTAGGATTTGATCTCGTGGGGTTTCGGACCACGGCACAGGGATAGGTGTGGCGTGGACAGGCATGCAGATACCATCACTGTCACCGGTTTCAAAAACCAAACCATTTTCTACAACATCATCACCCCAGTGATCAAAACCGATCACGGATTGTGGAAGCTTAACGCCATCGCGCATGACGCCTTTGAGCCCCGATGCGGGAATGCGTTTACCGCGCAGATTACCATTCAAGTCCGTTATAAACAGATCGAACTCTTTGTCACCCATTACCTGTCCTGGCATAACCTGCTCTCTCTTTATATGCATTGCTGTTTAGGTTGTTAAGCAAACAATATAATTCTTTACTTTGTGATCACAACTTAAAGAATTATATTGTTGTAATGTTTTTATATCACTCTATGATCAGACTACGATCTTTGGTAAACCGATCCGAACTTTGTATTGAATTAGATTGAATCTTTATACAATAAAAAACTCGAAAAGGATAAGTAATTGAGTAAGCCTGCTCCTTTAAACATAACATTAACCGACCGAAATGACGGTGTAACTATCACCGAGTGGGTATATGAGGTTTTAAGACACGCTGTCATGTGTGGTCAGATCTTACCGGGGCGCAGTTTATCGCTTCGGGAGTTGGCAAAAATTTTAGGGGTGAGCCCGATGCCGGTTCGTGAAGCCATCAAAAGATTGTGTGCGGAACGGGCGTTAGAAGTGAAAGAAAATCGACGTATCATTGTGCCAACCATGAGTGCTATGAAATTCCAAGAATTATGTGAAACACGCATAGCGCTTGAGTCTCATGCCGCTATTAGGGCGCTCCCTTACATAAATGGCACCATTTTAGAGCAACTAGAATCCCTCGATAAAAACATAGATCAGGCCATGAAACTCCAGCAGTTTGAAGCAACCATTACCTACAACCAAGCCTTCCATCGCTTACTCTATACGGCTAACCCGCACCAAATTGGTATGCCTTTAATTGAAAGTTTATGGTTACAGCTTGGCCCTTTTCTACGCCTTTCAAATGAAAAAGTACGGGAACATTACGTCATTGATCGCCATCAAGAAGCCCTAAAAGCGATAAAAAATCAGGACGCTGTCGCCCTGCAAATTGCCATCGCGGCGGACATTCGTGAAGGCTTTGCCTTTATTGGCACATCGGAACTTTTGCATGAATTTATTCAGCAATCTGCGCAAAAATAATTTGTATAAAAAATAAAAAATATTTTTTATACATCATTAACCACTCATTTTTGTGATCACAATATTTACTATTTACTCATTATCCCTTATGGTAGAAATTTACTGATAACCCTTTAAGAGGCTTTTCCATGTTGCCAAGCAAACCCACTCATGACGGAATTTCTTCCGACACATTGAAGGAGCTGGCAGTCCTGGTGAATCACCTACGTGTACCGAGCTTTCCAACGGTTTTAGAGACTTTTTTGGCGCGGCTTTGTCACTTCGATACCCTCATCATAGTGACCTATAAAAAATCCTTTAAGCCCATCATTATTCACCCTAAAGACAAGTCTGCTCACAGCCCTACTCTCAATCTCTATTTGAACTCTGCCTATCTGTTAGACCCTTTATTTAACAGCATTCAGCAAGGCATGACCTGTGGCATTAGTCGTCTCATTGACCTTGCCCCAGACTCGTTTAAAGACACTGAGTATTATCAAACCTGTTATCGAAAATTTGATTTGGTGGATGAAATAAATCTAATCATCCCGCTAGACGGTGAAACCACTTGCGCCATTTCATTGGGTAGAAAAAGCCAGATGGGGTCAATTAAGCGGGTTGAAATGAACAAGCTAAAAGAAGTCTTCCCGCTGATAGAGTCCTTGTTCCAGCAGTTTTGGTTGTCTCAATCTAGAGGCTATTTGGATTATCAGCCCTCTATGGGGCCAATCAAGCATGCTCTTAAAACCTTTGCCAGTGGCGTACTCACGCAAAGAGAACAAGAAGTGCTTGGTTTGATTCTTCGTGGCCATTCATCGAAAGCGGTAGCCGATAGCCTTGGTATCAGTGCAGGAACGGTTAAAGTTCATAGAAAAAACATCCATGCCCGCCTCGACACATCCACCCAATCGGAGATTTTTACCCTGTTTCTGGATCACTTAGAATCTCTCGATCAAAACAAACCTTAGCTCTGACCAATAAAAAAGCCGCTCTATCAGAGCGGCTTTAGGGTGAGTAAAACTAAATTCAATTAGATACCTAGTTTGTCTCTAAGGGCATAGTAAGCCGCTCCCACAGCCGTGTAGGGCACACGCAATGCACGCCCACCAGGGAATGGATATTGAGGTAAACCAGCAAAGACATCAAAGCGTTTGGTATCCCCTTGGATAGCTTCTGCCAATACTTTACCTAGTAAGTGGGTACTGGTTACCCCATGGCCACTGTAACCTTGAGAGTAATAAACATTAGCACCAATACGTCCCACTTGCGGCAAACGCATCAGTGTTAACAGGAAGTTTCCTGTCCACGCATGATCAATTTTTACGTCTTTGAGCATAGGGAAAGTTTTAAGCATTTTTGGCACAATCAAAGCTTCGACTTTCTCAGGCTCACGAGCACCATAGGTCGTACCGCCACCATACAATAAGCGACCATCACCCGATAAACGGAAATAGTCCAATAGGTAGTTACAATCTTCCACACAGACATCATTGGGTATAATCGCCTTCTGCATTGCTTCACTTAAAGGCTCTGTGGCAATGATCTGTGTACCACAAGGCATGGAGTTTTTCTCTACCTCTGGAATAATGCCAGTGATATAAGCGTTGCCCGCTACGATCACGTGCTTGGCTTTCACGGAACCTTTTGCTGTGGTTACCGTGGCAAGCTCGCCTTCAATCTTAGCTTCTTGAACCTTTGTCACTGGGCTGGCTTCGTATATCACGCCGCCTAAAGATTCAAAGGCAGCCGCTTCTCCCAACACCAAATTTAAGGGGTGTACATGACCATTTAAACCGTCTAATAGACCGCCCACGTAACGGTCGGTACCTATGTGTTTTTGAATGTCATCTGCGTTTAATAACTCTAGTTGGTCGTTGCCATGGGCTTCCCATAGGGCTTTTTTTGCTTTCAATTCTTCGAATTGCTTGGCATTGCAAGCGGCAAAGATACCGCCTTGTTTTAAATCACAAGAAATTTGGTATTTGGACACTTGCTGACGAATCACCGCTTGCCCTTCAAAGGCCATGGCCGCCATCTGCTCACCCACTTGTTCGCCATAGTGGCGTTTGATGAAATCGATGTCTCGGCTGTAGCTGTTTACCAACTGACCGCCATTACGACCCGAAGCACCAAAACCAATCCGGCTTGCTTCAACAACAATGACCTTATAGCCGGCTTCCGCCAGATGTAAAGCAGAAGAAATGCCGGTAAATCCTGCTCCTACGATACAAACATCACAGCTATGCTCACCGCTTAGCTCAGGGCGGAGCACAGTGTCGTTTGCAGACGCTGCATAATAGGAATTAGTATGAGTAGGAATTGACATAAACAACCTCATCAATCACACCTAATGAAAGGTGCTTGTGGCCATAATAAAAAAGGCAAGCCTCGGGTTTGCCCAGCACTTCGAACACCACTTTGTATTCAGAGCGCCATTCTAAAAATTCCCCCCTATCAAGGGATATACCCTTAAGGGGGTAGAACGGCATTTTTATCAAACAGTTACTCGGTAGTTTTTATAAACGTATCCAAACGTTCTTCAATTCTGTGTACTTTTCCATGGCGTGCAAAGATTTATCACGACCATTACCAGAAGCTTTCACCCCACCAAACGGCACAGTGGTATCTCCATCGCCCCAAGTGTTCACCCATACCATGCCGCTTTCTAAACGGCGGCTAACTCGGTGCGCACGGGACAAGTTACTGGTCCAAATAGCAGCACCTAAGCCGTACTGGGAGTCATTTGCTAAGGCAATGGCCTGTTCTTCCGTATCAAAGGTAGATACAGCAAGTACTGGACCAAATATTTCCTCACGGACAAACTCCATACGATTCTCGGCATCGACGAAAATCGTCGGTTCGACAAAAAATCCCTGCCCAGCCTGATAACTAGGCGCTCCCCCTAACACTAAACGGGCGCCCTCTTGTTTGGCACTGTTTACAAAACGACTCATGGTATCCATTTGGTTTTTATCCACCAGTGGTCCCATATTGGTATTTGGGTCCAACGGATTGCCCGGCACATATTTCTTAGCGGCTTTTAGAAGCGCTTCCATGAAGACGTCTTTAATACTGCTTTGTACATACAAACGCGAACAAGCAATACAGACTTCTCCTTGGTTGGTAAATATTGCAGCGGCGGCACCTTGAGCCGCTTTTTCTATGTCTTCGTAGTCATCAAAAACTAAGCAAGGGGATTTACCGCCGGCTTCAATCCACACTCGTTTTAAATTGGATTGTCCTGAGTATTGCATCAGCATGCCTGCCACCCTTGTCGAGCCAGTGAACGCCAGTACTTGCACATCGTTATGCAGTGCTAATGCCTTACCTGCCGTATGACCAAATCCTGGTAAGACATTGAACACGCCATCCGGCATGCCCGCTTGGGTCGCTAACTCAGCTAAGCGCAGCACACTCAAAGGCGACTTTTCAGAAGGCTTGAGAATGACGCTATTACCCGCCGCTAAAGCTGGCATAATTTTCCAAGAGGCCATCATTAGGGGGTAATTCCACGGGGTAATGGCCGCTACTACACCAATTGGCTCGTGGCTTATCAAGGCTAAATTTGGCCCGCCCGTTGGGGCGATTTCGCCATAAAGCTTATCGATGCCCTCTGCTGTCCAACGCATACAATCAATGGAATCTGGCACATCAATGGTCAGCATTTCAGAAATGGACTTGCCCATATCTAAGGTATCCAGCACGGCAAACTCATCTTGGTGCTGGCTGACTAAATCGGCCCATTTCAGCATGATGTTTTTGCGATCACGGGGGGCCATTTGCGACCAAACCCCAGACTTAAAGGCTTTTTTCGCGGCACTCACAGCAACGTCCACATCCGCCGCATCTGTACTGGCAACTTTCGCCAAACATTGCTCTGTTGTCGGGTTCACACAATCGAAGGTTTCACCGCTCAGCGCAGGTACAAATTGTCCATTAATGTAGGCGTTGTTGGGTATTGTCACAGTGTCAGCGAGCTGCTGCCATTGATCGTAGGTTTTCATAGAAACTCCCTTGGGCTCAGCCCTTCTTTAAATTCTATCTAACTGACATCCACGCTATTAAAAAACCATGAAAATAGCCATATCCCCTAAGGGGTAGCCGCTTAAACACTGACCTTATGAGCGGGGCGACAATCGAGGATTTGCTGTATCAACCATTGCACACTTTCTTGGCTATCGTACAGTTGGTGGGAAAATAAACTCAGTGATAAATCTGGAAAGCCCTCAGGCAGCGCCAACATTTTAACCGGCAACATGGTCACCAGCTTTTCAGCGATATTGCGGGGCACACACATGAGATAATCGGATTTCGCTGTCACCATGCCACCGATAGCGTAACTCTGCACTATCATGGCGATTTGTCGTGATTGATGTCGCTCTAACAACCAAGCATCAATCAAATCGGCCCCCGAATTGGCCAAGGGCAAGTGAATTTGTGAGGTACGGACAAAACGCTGAAAATCTAGTGTATCGGGCAATGGACTGGATTCGCGCACTATGGCCACATAGCTATCTGTCAACCAATGATGTCGTTGGTAATAGCGAGGAATGGAATGCACGTCATCCACCCCTACAAATAAGTCTAATCGACCTTCCTCTATTTTATCGATCCGCAGATTCTCCGGCAGTATTTCAATACCGATGCGGATATTCGGCGCCTCGTGCTGAAAACGCTCCGCCAACTTGGGTAAGGCGAAGAATTCAAAGTAATCAATGGCGCCAATGTAAAAGGTTTTAGCCTCTTTTTTCGGATCAAAAGGCTTAATTCGATTAAACGCTATTTCTAAAGTACTAAGACCTTTGCGTAAATCGGGCACTAACGCTTGGGCTGTAGGCGTAGGCTCCATGCCGGTTTTGGTTTTGACAAATAAAGGGTCATCAAATCTTAACCTTAGCTTCGCTAGGATATGGCTTGCGGCAGATTGACTCATGTGCAAAGATTTTGCTGCTCGAGACAAACTGCGCTCTTTATCCAACACCACCAGTAATCGCAGTTGACTGATATCAATGTCCATAGGTTATTCGCTTTTCTCATACTGAAAACGGAATTTAACATTTCCATAATAACCTAATTCGCGTTACAACTAGCAAATCACCAACAAATTGACCTTAATGAGGCCTTTACTGTGAAAAAAGTCACCGTTGCTGCGACCCAAATGGCCTGCACTTGGAACCTAGAAGAAAACCTAGACAAGGCAGAAACTCTCGTTCGACAAGCCGCTGAACAAGGCGCGCAAATTATCTTGTTGCAAGAGCTGTTTGAAGCCCCCTATTTCTGTATCGAAATCAGTGAGTCTTACCATGCTATGGCGACCACACTGGAAGAAAATGGCGCTTTTAAACGCTTCTCTGCCTTGGCAAAAGAGCTAGAGGTTGTATTGCCGTTTAGTTGGTTCGAAAAAGCGGGCAACGTGCGTTATAACTCTGTAGCCATCATTGATGCGGACGGCAGTTTGCTGGGCACTTATCGTAAAACCCACATTCCAGACAGTGACGGCTATTTAGAAAAATACTACTTCAGCCCTGGGGACACAGGGTTCAAGGTTTTCCAAACGCGTTACGCGAAAATTGGTGTGGGCATTTGTTGGGACCAATGGTTCCCAGAAACCGCTCGTAGCATGGCCTTACAAGGCGCTGAGTTGTTGTTCTTCCCAACGGCTATTGGTAGCGAGCCAAGCCAGCCAGAGTTGGATAGCCAACCTCATTGGGAAACTGTCATGCGTGGTCATGCGGCGGCGAATCAGATTCCAGTAATTGCTTCTAACCGTATTGGTACTGAGCAAGCGCAATTCCGAGATTTGTCCCTAACCTTTTTCGGCAACTCATTCATTGCTGACAGCACAGGTCAATTAGTGGCCAAAGCGGATCGTACTAGCCAAGGCGTATTGGTGCATGAATTTGATCTAGCGGACATTGCTTTCCAACGTCAGGCTTGGGGCTTATACCGTGATCGTCGTCCTAGCTTATATGATCCAATCATGACTCTAGACGGCAAAACTCCCGCTCGTTCTTAAAACCATTAGCCCAGTTATGCTGGGCTAATCTTATGACTTCAACGCTTTCACAGAGGATTACAGTGTGACGACCCAATTGAGCACTACCCCTAAACGTGATGCCTTTCGCATGCCCGGTGAACATGAGCCACAAGAACAGGTGTGGATGGCTTGGCCGGTGCGTGAAGACAATTGGCGCGAACAAGGCATTCCTGCGCAAAATGAGTTTGTCGCTGTCGCAAAAGCCATTGCACAAACAACACCGATAACCTTTATCGTTGGCCCTGAACACATCAAGCAGGCTCGTCACGCTATACCAGATCACATCCGAGTATTGGAGATTTCATCAAACGATAGTTGGATGCGTGATATCGGCGCCACCTATGTGGTGAATGATAAGGGGCTACGCCGTGGGGTGAGTTGGCAGTTTAACGCTTGGGGCGGAGAACTCGATGGTCTTTATGATAACTGGGAGCTGGATAACGAAGTGGCTAGCCACATGACAGCCATCACTGACGATAGCTGTTATCACGCACCACTTATCCTAGAAGGTGGTTCGATCCATGTGGATGGTGAAGGCACTCTGTACACCACAGAAGAATGCTTATTACACCCAAGTCGCAACCCGAACCTTAGCAAAGCTCAGATAGAAGACCTACTTAAAGAATATTTGAATGTCAGCACAATCATCTGGCTAAAGAACGGCTTATATAACGATGAGACTAACGGTCATATTGATAATATTTTACATGTGATTCGACCCGGTGTGGTGGCGTTAACCTATTGTGAAGACCCTAGTGATCCACAATTTGAGATTTCCCAACAAGCCTATGATGTGCTGCAAAACAGTCAGGATGCCCAAGGCCGCCAACTTGAGATCATAAAATTACCTATGCCTGGGCCGCTTTTTGTGCAGCCAGATGAAGCGCAAAGTGTGCAGGCCAGTGAATTTATGGATCGACAGGCAGGGGAACGTTTAGCGGCCTCCTATGCGAACTTCTTAATCACCAATCAAAATGTGATTGTACCCTTGCTAGATTCAAGCACAGATTCCCAAGCATTGGCTATTTTACAAGAGGCGTTTGTGGACTATAAAGTGATTGGTGTGCCGACCCGTAACATATTGCTGGGCGGTGGTAATATTCACTGTATTACCCAACAAGTTCCGCAAAAAATCTCCCAAATCTAACCCCGCTAATCCGCCTCACACATATGAGCCTCTTGGCTCTATGTGTGAGGTAAGCTTTACATGTTCCCTTTGAGTGTTTATAACAGGGCTGTTTTTTATCCCTATCATGAGGCAGTTTTACTGATACTTGTATGACACGCACACTTATTATTTATTCCACCACTGATGGTCATACTCTAAAAATCAGTCAAACCTTGGTCGAACACCTAACCCAAGCCTTGCAAGATGTGACTCTGATGCCCATTGAAGAGGTTAGTTCAGCAACCCTGCAAGCGTTTGACTGCATCGTCATTGGTGCCAGTATTCGCTATGGTAAACATCAGGCCGTGGTGGCAGATTTGATCAAGGCAAATAAAGCCTTGTTGGAATCGAAACAGACAGTTTTCTATACCGTTAACTTGGTCGCTCGAAAAAGCGAAAAAAACCAACCAGACACCAACCCTTACATTATTAAATTCCTACAGGAATTGGCTTGGCAACCTAGTTTGCAAGGGGTGTTTGCAGGGCGTTTAAATTACCCTAAATACGGTTTGATTGATCGCCACATGATACGTTTCATTATGTGGATGACGAAAGGCCCGACCGATCTTAACTCCGACACTGAATTTACCGATTGGCAAAGTGTGAAAAACTTTGCCAATGCCATCCACGAGCTTGTGTAAAGCCTCAAAGAATCTGGGAACTTTGCACAGCAGCAGCAGTCATAAGATCATTCCTTGTATAGAGACGTTTTCTAATGATGAAGTTGCTATTGCTGAGCTTTCTGGCCCTAGTATTGTCCGCCTGTGGCCGCCCTGATGAGCTAAAACAAAACACAGCGATCACCGAACATGTGAACAATACGCCAGGATTGATCGAACACCATTATGTCGACAGCATAGACGGTACACATAAGCTGCATTACGTCAGTAATAAACGCCAAGCAGAGCCACGCCCTGTACTGGTGTTTATTCATGGCACCCCAGGCAGTTGGTCTTCTTTCTCTCGCTACTTTTTAGACCCAGAACTCAACCAAAAATATCGTCTTATTTCTATTGATAGACCAAGTTGGGGAGAGTCTGGCTATAGCGGCCAAATTTTACCCACGCATTTACAGTTGCAATCCAATGAAATTGGCCCGCTTCTCAAGCACATCTGGAATCAGAGCGGTGAGCAAAAAATCTACTTGATTGGTCACTCGCTGGGGGCTTCTTTAGCGCCCTTGTTAGCAGTGGATTACGCTAAAATCGTCGCTGGCACCATCATGTTAGCAGGCGATGTCAGCCCTAAATTTGCCGCACCACGCTGGTATAACACCCTGCTTGATTGGCTACCCAATGCACTGGTGTCGCAAAAATGGCAACATTCAAATGATGAAGTACTGCAACTCTCTGCCAGCCTAAAAGACATTCGCTCTAAATTCATGCAATTGAACAGCCCATTGATCATACTGCAAGGCAAACAAGATACTCTGGTAGAGCCTGCCAATGCTGAGGTAGCTCAGACGCTCTTTAAGAATAATCATACGGAGGTAGTATGGTTAGAAGAGGCAGGTCACATCATTCACATGACCCATATGAACAAAGTAAAAGACGCCATTGAAAAAATCGTGACGTTATCGGCAAAGACTGAATGAGGGCTTCGAGCTAAACAATATTGACTTAGCCATCTGACACTTACCTTTGGCAAAATATGGCCAAACTGGGAAGTTCAGATACGCCAGAATTCCTTTCGACTCACCCTTCCAACGAGACACGAATTGAGTCATTAGGGGCAAGCATGCCCCAACCTTTGGCCGTTTATCAAAGCCTCAAGGCGAATAGCCTACCTCGTTGCTATTAATCAACTAAGGCTTATCAGCCAACACCTGATAAGCCTCTAATACCTCTCTGGCTTGGCTCACACCTTTTACCCTGTGAGCCTTCATGCCAAGCGCTATGGCAGCATCCACATTCACCTGATTATCATCAATGAAGACAATACACTCTGGTGCTACTTGTAGCTTGTCTAACACATGTTGATAAATGGCTGGCTCAGGTTTGACCTCGCCAATTAAGTGAGAAGCAAAATAGCTATGGAAGTGACCCGCTAATCCCATTTCGCCCATGATACGAGGCCAATGAGCCGCATTGGTATTGGATAAAATGGCTCTATGGTATTGAGGCTTAATGGCATCCACTAATGCTAATGCACCATCGAATAGCCCTAAAGGCCAAGCTTTGAAGGCTTTTTTAAAGGTGTCTTTGTCCGACTGACTGCCCGCCTCTGCGGGTAAACGCTGAGCGAATTCATCAAAAGAAATACGTCCGGTATCAAATGCCGCCACGGAAGGAGAGTTCAGCCATTTCAGCCAGACCTCTGCCTCTTCCCCTTGGGTGTTAAGCATGGCGTGCATTTCTTCGATACCACCAAGGTCCACCAACACATTTCCTAAATCGAATAACACCACGCTGATCTGCGAATCTACTTGCATTGTTTTCCTCTGGTCCCTTAGCGCCCTATCGGCAAATTATTGCTCATTTAAAAACCGTCTTCCTCTAAATAACCCAATAGAGGTCTAGATTTGCTAGCTTACATCATGAGCTATTTTTTGCCGATAGCATTTTTCCCACTATCAGCAATAAACCGCCCATAGACATGCTTATTTCTTGCAATATCTTTTGTTTTTATAAAAAACTTATATTAATCAATATCTTAATATTTTGGCACGATTTTCGCTATTTAGGTTTGTGAATCAAAAACCCTCTAACGGAGAAAAATAATATGAAATTGGGATTTGTCAGCAAAACTATTCTTACCACTGCTACCGCAGCAGCCATCGCACTATCTGCCACTCAAGCCAGTGCAGCAGATAACCGCAATTACATTCTAGCGACAGCTTCTACTGGTGGTACTTATTACCCAGTAGGGGTAGCCATTGCAACGTTGAGTAAAGTGAAATTAGAGCCAAAATTTGGTCTTTCACTGTCTGCGATCAGCTCAGCAGGGTCTGGTGAAAACATCAAACTATTGCGTGAAAACCAAGCGCAACTTGCTATTTTGCAAGGTTTGTACGGTGCTTGGGCATGGAACGGCGAAGGCCCTCTAGAAAGTTCTGGTAAGCAAACCGAACTACGTTCTATCTCTATGCTTTGGCAAAATGTTGAGCACTTTGTGTTAAAAACTGACCTGGCTAAAACGGGTACAGTTGAAGATTTAAAAGACATCGAAGGCACTAACCACAAGTTCTCTATCGGTAAAAAGAACTCTGGTACTGAAGGCTCAGGCCGTCAGTTACTTAAAGGTCTTGGCGTACAAACCGATGACTTCACTCTCGCTTACATGGGCTATGGTGCCAGTGCAGATGCCATGCAAAACGGTAACATCGATGGCATGAACACGCCTGCAGGTGTACCTGTGAGTGCCGTTACGCGCCTATACGCTTCTATGGGGGATAAAGTACAAGTACTGGACTTCACTGATGAGCAAATGAAAGCGGCTAACGGTAACTACAAGCTATGGACTCGCTATGTGATTCCTGCAAACACTTACCCAGGCCAAACTAAGCCGATCAACACGGTTGCTCAGCCTAACTTCCTAGCGTCACGTGCCGACCTTTCTGAAGAAGATGTATACCAATTAACCAAATCTATTTATGAGAACCTTAGTTACTTAAGTGCGATCCATAAAGCGACAGCGGTTATGTCTTTAGAAAAAGCGATTTCAGGCTTGCCTGTACCATTGCACCCAGGTGCTGCTCGCTACTATCGTGAGCAAGGTGTGACAATTCCTGCGCACTTGATTGCAGAATAATATCCTCTCGTTCTTTGCATTAGAACGAACCAATACAGGCACCGTCATTCCTCGGTGTCTGTATTTTGCTATAACTCTCTACTGTTCAACGTAAGGTAGCTGTTTTATGACTGCTTCATCCCCAGCAACGCCTGCTGAAGATAACGATATTAATCTTGAAGAATTTGAGACTAAACATCGCTCCAGCCCAATGCTAAATCGTATCGTTTTTGCCCTTTCCATCTTTTTGGCGGTTGCCCATATTTACATCAACACCATAGGCACGCTGCCTGAATTATGGGTCTCAGCCTTCCATTTCGCAGGCTTCGGTACATTATGTGCACTCCTTATTCCTGCTCACCCCAAATGGCGTGATAGTAAGCTGGCGATTATTATGGATGGCGTCATTGTAGCGGCCTTAATCGCTATGGTGCTGTACATTGTTTTCTTTGAAGACGCTCTCTACGCTCGAGGGGTTACTTTTAATACTGGCGATTGGATAGTATCCAGTGTCGCGGTATTACTAGCCTTAGAACTGATCCGCCGTACTAGTGGTTGGTTTATTCCTTTCTTGATCGTTGTGGCGCTGACTTATGTTGTCCTTTGGGGCAGCTGGCTTGGGGGCGCATTCGCCTTCCCAGGCTTAAGTGTCGAAACCTTACTTTACCGCAGCTTTTTTAGTACTGACGGTATGTTTGGCTCCATCTCGCGAATTTCATGGAGCTTCGTCTTCATGTTCATTCTATTTGGCGCCTTCTTAGTAAAATCTGGCGCGGGTGACTTCATCATCGCCCTGTCTCGATCTCTAGCCAGCAAAATGATTGGTGGCCCGGGCTTTGTGGCTGTTTTAGGTTCTGGCCTAATGGGTTCAGTATCTGGCTCTTCGGTCGCCAACACGGTATCTACTGGCGTAATCACCATTCCTTTGATGCGTAAAGCGGGCTTCCCTGCACGTTTTGCGGCGGGTATTGAAGCCGCGGCTTCTACAGGTGGTCAGTTAATGCCTCCGGTAATGGGGGCTGGTGCCTTCATCATGGCTTCCTACACACAGGTTTCGTACGTGACTATTATCAGTGTGGCTGCGATTCCAGCCCTACTTTACTTTCTATCTGTTGGCTTCTTTGTTCGTGTTGAAGCCAAACGCAGTAAAGTAATTGCGACCGAAGAGGATAGCATCGCCGTTTCCCAAGTTTTTAAAGAGGGTTGGCACCATATTATTCCTTTAGGTGTTCTCGTGGCGCTGCTGATTCAAGGGTTCACTCCTACCTACGCGGCAGGTTTAAGCATCATTGCGGTGATCGTTTCTTCTTGGTTATCAAAAGGCCATCGCATGGGTCCATTGGCGATCCTAGATGCCATGGTGCAAGGGGCGAAAAACATGTCCACAACTGCGGTACTCTTGATCGGTATCGGTTTGGTCGTCAATGTAATCAGTACCACTGGTGTGGGTAATACCTTCTCTCTTTTAATTACCGATTGGGCGGGCGGTAGCTTATTCTTCACCATTATTTTAGTGGCGATTGCTTCTTTAGTATTGGGGATGGGCTTACCTGTTACAGCTTCCTACATTGTTTTGGGAACCTTGTCGGCACCCGCAATTTTCAACTTAATTGCAGAAAGCCAACTGATCGAAATGATGGCGGCTGGCAATCTACCTGAAGCAGCCAGTGCGGTCTTTATGCTGGTTGATCCTGCTGCCATAGGTGCCTTAGCACAAGGTATGTCCAGTGCCGATGCCGCGGCTTTGTTAGCACAAGTGCCTGCAGACTTTAAAGGCATGTTGATGGATCAAGCTCTAGGCGCTCAAAGCGTTGCCATGATCCTAGTGACAGCCCATATGATCATTTTCTGGCTATCTCAAGACAGTAACGTGACACCGCCAGTATGTTTAACCGCGTTTGCGGCCGCTGCCATTGCCAAAACGCCGCCGATGCGAACCGGTATGATGGCGTGGAAACTAGCAAAAGGTCTATATATAGTGCCCTTGCTTATGGCTTATACACCACTGATCGGTGGCGATGCAGAAACCCTGCTAAGGCTGACCATTTTTGCCATCTTCGGTATGTATGCTCTCGTGGCTGCAATGGAAGGCTACCTTGAGAATAAGCTAAACATTCTGTCTCGTCTGGCAATGGTAATCGCTTCTGGCTTGATGCTATGGCCAGGGCTAGATCTATGGATACAAGCCATAGGCTTGGCTATGTTCCTAGCCCAATTTATGATCGGCAACCGTTCATACAAGAGCGAATTGAACCAAGCATAAAATAGCGACATCTCAGCACAAACAAAAATGGCGCAACCTTAAAGGTGCGCCATTTTTTTTGTCTACCATTCCCCTAACTGGCCTCTAGCATAGCTCGCCATTTGGCAACCTGTTCACTGAAGACCGCACGCTGATCATCCTTGATACTTTGAGATGTCGGTATGGTGGCTGTCATTGGGTTCACAGGCTTACCCTTAATGTGCAATTCATAATGTAAGTGTGCCCCTGTGGTTCTCCCTGTGTTACCAGACAAAGCAATCACTTGGCCTTTCTGAACCTTATCACCTTTTTTCACCAACACTTTGTTCAAATGAAGATAACGTGAACTATAGGGACCTGGGTTGTCTATCACCAGATACTTACCCGCATACTTATGATCCGCTACGCGAGTCACCACACCATTGCCGGTAGCTAAGATTTTAGTACCGATTGGTGTCGCTAGATCAACCCCGTTATGGGGGGCTGGTCGGCCTGTTATTGGGTGTAATCTGTTGCTATTAAACGGTGAGCTAACCCGGTAATGTTTGGCCGTTGGCCAGCGTCGTAAAGAAGGGGTTAAACCTAACCCTTGGCTATCATAATAATGCCCATCCGAGTGTCGAAAAGCTTGATAGGTATGGCCCTTTACTGTGATCTGAATGGCCTCTATTTGACTTCCACCAACCTTTTCACCATTCACTTCGCCTTGCTGAATGACCACATCGAAGGCATCTCCAGCTTGCAGGTCTTTGCTGAAATTTATATAGCCTTTTAGTAAGCCATGAATCGATAGAATATTAGCATCCGATAAGCCGATTTTTTTCGCCGTTAGATAAAAGCTACTCTTTATCTTGGTATGGAAAGCGGTTTGATAATAAGTAATGGGCTTAATATCTTCTTGGTAGCTGTAGCCACCACTTTCATGTCGCTGATAAGAAATGGTTTTACTGGCATCAATTTGACGGGAGATTTTTTGCAATTCTCCGTTGGCATCAATCACAAAGAATAAAGAGTTACCCGTGATGATAGGCTCCAGCGCCAAATATTCTTGGTCGGCTTCCAGCACTTGGTACATGACACCTAGGGACAAGCCTTGTTGTTTGAAAATTTTGGCCAGTGTGTCGCCCGATTTTATCTTGTACTCAACAACGGAAACCTCTGGAGAAATAAGCGCTTGGCTCGGTTCGATAGGTGCGGTTAAGGGAATATCTTCCAAGGTTTGGTCATCTAAACTGGCAGAATCACGTTCAGCAACAGAGCGGTCATCTTCCGCTGGTGCGCTTTGGTTCTCTAGCGTATCCACTTGCGGCAAATGGAAAGACTCTAGCGGCTCACTTGTGGGCACTGTGGCTTGATAAATCACCATCATTAATAGGAAGGTGGTCAGAATCAGCCCCCAGCCAATCAAAGGGCTCGACTGTTTTTGTGGCTTTTGCTTTTTCGGCTTATGTTTTTTCTTGCTTGGCATTCACTAATCTCTCGACGCAAAAGTCTAGCCCTTACTGGCGCTTTTTACACTTTTGCTCATTTAATAAAAGCTGGCAATTTTACAGGAATATCTCGTTCTGACTACGCGAAATAGTACAATAAAAGGTAAATCTATTTTCTTTGCTGTTTAGTGACAGATACGACCAAGGGTTAAACAATAACGTCAAGACTTGGCAAACGGATTTGTTTGCCAAGGTAATAATCAAGTAACATAGCCCCCTGTTTTTTGAACGAAATAACGGCTTTTTGAACGAAATAACAGCCTGTTGTTTCCTTCTTCAGGTTGATAGCTTGACCAAAAATTCTCTATTGGCGGTAATACATGAGCGCTTCCAAAACAAACTCTTATCAATTATTGGCCTGTGACAAGAGATCATGGCAAGGCACGCCAGCGGTTAATATCGAGCTTGTTGACGAAATCGCTGCCGCCATCAGCATTAATGGCATTGCCACGGCGGTGATGATGGTCAGCCCAAATGACCTCAAACCTTTTGCCCTAGGCTTTGCTCTCAGTGAAGGCTTTATCGAACACGCTACAGATGTTCGGGATCTTGAAATTCACTCCCCCGATAACGATGCTCTCGTCACACAGTTGACCATTGAGTTAACCATCAGCCCGAGAATGTTTCGTCAGTTTAAACAATCCCAACAGGTAAGACTGGGGGCTTCAGGTTGTGGTCTATGCGGTACGGAATCTTTAGCGCAAGCTTTTCCTAAATTACCCACCCTTAGCGCTTGTACTGACATTGCACCGAGCGATTTATCGCAAGCAAGATCATTGCTAAATCAGCACCAAGAGCTAGCCCATAAAACTGGTGCGATCCATGCGGCCTTGTTACTTTCTCCCCAAGGTGAAGTCATTGTCTGTATGGAAGATATTGGCCGTCATAACGCGCTGGATAAAGTTATAGGTTATGCTCTTGAAAATGGGCTTCAACTCCATGATCACAGTGTTATTATGTCTAGCCGTTGCAGTACTGAGCTGGTACAAAAAGCCGTCAAGGCTAAGCTTTCAAGGCTTATTCATCTAGCCTCCCCTAGCCATCAAGCTGTGACCATGGCTCGACATTATGGGTTGGTGTTAATCCATTTACCCAAGCAAGACAGCCCGCGTTTATACGCCCCCATTGACCCATTCAAGGACGCATCACCATGAGCAAAAAATTAGACTTTTTTAGCCCTTATAAAGGACCCGCTGGCGGCTGGGGGGCGTTGCAAAGTACCACCAAGCATTGGCTTAAAAGTGATAATGCGGTGCGTAATATTAATACTCTACTCAAGACTAACCAGCCCCACGGTTTTGACTGCCCAGGCTGTGCTTGGGGGGAAAAACACGACCCATCAAAAATCCGTTTCTGTGAAAACGGCGCCAAAGCGGTGAACTGGGAAGCGACTTCTCGACGGGTAGACAAAGCATTTTTTGAACAACACAGTGTGTCTTGGTTGCGTACCCAAAGTGACTATTTCTTAGAATACCAAGGACGACTCACTGAACCTATGTGGTACAACGCCCACACTGATCACTATGAAGCTATCCGCTGGGATAAAGCTTACGAACTTATCGCTACCACTCTGAAACAGCAAGAGGATCCCGATCAGGTTGCCTTTTACACTTCTGGTCGTGCCAGCAACGAAGCGGCATTCCTCTACCAACTGTTTGCAAGAGCCTACGGCACAAATAACTTTCCAGATTGTTCCAACATGTGCCATGAAGCAAGTGGTTATGCCTTAACCTCTAGTATCGGTATTGGTAAAGGAACAGTTTCGATTGAAGACTTTGAAGAAGCTGATGCGATTTTTGTGTTCGGGCAAAACCCTGGTACTAACCACCCACGCATGCTCGAAACTTTACGAGAAGCCGTGAGTCGCGGTGCCGACCTTATTAGTTTTAATACGCTACAAGAGCGTGGCTTAGAGCGCTTCCAAAACCCTCAAAAGCCGATAGAAATGCTCACCAATGGCTCCAAGCCCACTAATACCGCGTATTTTTGCCCTAAAATTGGCGGCGATATGGCTCTGATTCGAGGCATAGTTAAAGTCTTGATCGAAATGGAAGCTGAGGCTCAACAAGCAGGCAAGGCAATTTTTGACCACGAATTCATTATTAATCACACCCAAGGTATGGACAGCTACCTCGCTCAAGTAGAAGCCACATCTTGGGAGCACATACTAGAACAGTCGGGCGTCACCGAAGAGCAAATCCGATACTGTGCCCAAGTGTACGCTAAGGCCAAATCCGTTATTTGCACTTGGGCCATGGGCATCACTCAGCACCATCACTCGGTACCCACTATCCATGAGATTGTGAATCTGCTGGCATTAAGAGGTAATCTAGGCAAACCTGGTGCTGGAGCCTGCCCAGTAAGGGGCCACAGTAATGTGCAAGGGGATCGCACCATGGGCATCAATGAGCGCCCTTCCCCAGCTTTTTTGAGCGCGATGGAAAAGCACTTTCATTTCACACCTCCACAAAAACCTGGCTTGGCCGTGGTGGATACCATTAAAGCCATGGCTGATAACAAGGTGAAAGTCTTTATTGCCCTAGGAGGTAATTTTGCAGCAGCCACCCCAGACACACAGGCAACGGAACAAGCCTTGAGCCAATGCGACCTGAGCGTACAAATTAGTACTAAGCTTAATCGCTCACACCTTATTCCGGGCAAGCAAGCCCTCATCCTACCTTGCTTGGGTCGAACCGATTTAGACCAACAAAAGGCTGGCCCTCAGAAAGTCACGGTGGAAGACTCCTTTAGTATGGTGCACGCCTCGGGTGGCGTATTGAGTCCTTTGAGCTCAGAGCAATTGTCTGAGCCTGCTGTTATCGCCGGCATGGCCAAAGCCACCCTAGGGAATTTCCCAATTGACTGGCAGGCCGCGGTAGATGATTACGATGTGATACGTGAGCACATAGCAGCCGTCGTACCGGGTTTTGAAGATTTTAACCAACGCATTTTGCAAGAAGGCGGATTTTATTTAGGTAATAGTGCCCGTCAGCGCCAATGGAATACGCCCGCTAAAAAGGCCATTTTGCATACCCACTCCTTACCAGAGAGTATTTTACCCAAGCGTGCTCAAGCCCTTAGAAACCAGCGCACCTTGATCATGCAGACATTACGCTCTCACGATCAGTACAACACCACCATCTATGGCATGGATGACCGCTATCGTGGCATTAAAGGCGAGCGTAAAGTTGTCTTTATTAACCCTGCAGACATTCAGCGATTGGGTTTTCAAGAAGGCCAGCGAGTGAATTTACGTTCTTTATGGGACGATCAAGTGGAACGTAAAGTAGAAGGCTTTATTTTGGTTCCTTACAATATTCCAGCGGGCAACATCGCTGCCTATTACCCAGAAACCAACCCATTGGTGCCGCTAGACAGTTATGGTGAGTTCAGCCATACCCCAACGTCGAAAAGTATCGCCATAGAACTTGAAGCCCATTACGCTGACGATACGCTCAATCTTGTGCAAAACTAAGCACTGTCAGACATAAAAATGCCCGCTCGCGCTTCCAGAAAAGGAAGTGAAAGCGGGCATTTTATTTACTGAGTTACTTGCCGGTTTTTAGGTTGGTCCAAAAACGCGTCATCAGTCTCTCGATTCTGGCCCCGCGAAGCTTCTGTGTGAAAAAGCGCTCTTTCACTTCCGCTGATGGGTAAATACCTGGGTTAGTCGAAATTTCCTGATCCTGTAGGTCGGTTGCTAACATATTGGGGTTAGCATAGGCCACATAGTTGGTGATTTCAGCAATCACTGCAGGCTCCATTAGGTAATTAATAAAGGTGTGGGCGTTATCCGCATTTTCAGCACCTTTTGGAATGGCAAGCATATCAAACCAGATTTGCGTCCCTTCATCCGGAATACTATAGGCAACCTCAACCCCATTCTCTGCTTCAATCGCGCGGTCTTGGGCCTGAATCACATCACCAGACCAACCAATGGCCACACAGATATCGCCATTGGCAAGCGCACTGATATATTGGGAAGAGTGGAACTGAGTCACGTAAGGACGCACACTTTTCAGCAATTTCGCAGGGGCGCTGTCGAGAGCATAGTCTTTGGGACTACGACTATTAGGGTCCATACCTAGGTAATTAAGCGCCAGCGGGTAAAGCTCATCTGGTGAATCTAAGAACATCACACCACACTCTTGTAGCTTGGCCATATTCTCTGGTTTAAACACCAAGTCCCAGCTGTTCACTGGAGCATCTTCCCCTAATGCCGCTTTGACCATAGCTGGGTTATAACCAATACCCGTGGTTCCCCATAAATAAGGCATACCATGGGCATTACCTGGGTCTACTGCTTCTAGGTAGGCTAACAATTCAGGATCAATGTTTTTGCCATTCGGTAATTTATCTTTGTCCAGTGTCTGAAAAACCCCAGCTTGAATTTGACGCCCCATAAAAGAAGCCGTCGGCACCACAAGATCATAACCAGAACCACCTGCCAACAGTTTGGCTTCTAACACTTCGTTACTGTCAAAAACATCGGCAATGACTTTGATACCGGTGCGCTCTTCAAAATCAGCGATGGTATTTTCACCAATATAATCCGACCAGTTATAGAACTTAAGTTCTTCTTGAGCTAGACCTGCAGCCGGTACAGCAATGGCGGCACTGGCAATGATTGGCATCATGGTTTTACACAAACGAAAAGCGGTGTTCTTCATACTGTCCTACCTCTGATTTCAAAGTTAAATTAATCGTCCATTCCAAGTAATACTTGGTCACGCTTTATACATTCAGCAGTAGGTGTTCTCTTTCCCACGAGCTGATTACCATGTTAAAGGTCTCAAATTCTGACTTCTTAACGCCTATATAGGCATTAACAAAGCTTTGCCCCATAATTTCGCAAATTTCTGGGCAATCTTCTAATAACCTGAGCGCTTCTTCTAAAGTACGCGACAGCTCCACGTTATCGTGGTCCATTGCCGCCGCACCAGTGATAGGCTCCGTCGGACGCAATTTCTCTTTGAGTCCTAGATAGCCACAAGCCAAACTCGCAGCAATGGCTAAATAAGGGTTACAGTCTGCACCTGGAAAGCGGTTTTCAATACGTGTTCCTTCGGCACTGGCCACTGGCACTCGTAAGCCTGTGGTGCGATTGTCTATACCCCATTTCATATTCACCGGTGCCGCCATTTCGGGGGCAAAGCGACGGTAGGAATTCACGTTCGGTGCAAAGAAGCTAATAGCGCTAGGGGTGTATTTCTGTAACCCGCCCATGTAGTGATAGAAGGCATCACTAAATTCGCCATTGTCGGTAAAGATATTTTTACCCGTTTTAATATCTACGATACTTTGGTGGATATGCATGGCACTGCCAGGCTCATGCTGCATGGGTTTAGCCATAAAGGTCGCGTAGACATCATGTTTTAAGGCCGTTTCACGCAAGGTGCGCTTAAACACAAACACTTGATCGGCTAGATCTAGAGCATCTCCGTGTAAGAAGTTGATCTCCATTTGGGCCGCACCAGACTCGTGAATCAAGGTATCCACATCTAGGTCTTGAGCTTCACAATAGGCATACAGTGTATCGATCACAGGGTTAAATTCATTTACCGCATCAATACTGTAAGAGCGGCGAGCCGTTTCTCGGCGACCTGAACGGCCTGTTGCGGCTTTTAACTCATAATCTGGATCATCATTTTTTTGTACGAGATAAAATTCCACCTCTGGGGCGATCACTGGGCGCAGCCCTTCTTTCTCAAATAGCGCCAAGACACGACGCAAAATGGTACGACTTGAAAGTGGGTGTAGATTCCCTTGGGTATCGTAACAATCGTTGATCAACTGAGCCGTTGGTTCATCTGCCCAAGGTACAATTCGTAAGGTGTTGGTATCAGGCACCAGAATCATGTCACGGTCTCTGGCATCCACAATATCGTAGTGATTGTAAGCCCAGTCACCTGTCACACTTTGTACTAACACGGTTTCGGGTAGTCGTCCGCCATTCTCTGCTAAAAACTTACGAGTCGGGTAAAATTTTCCCCGAGCGTTCCCTGTCATATCCGCTAATGTAGACTCGATTTCTGTAATTGAATGTTTTTTCAGAAAATCTTCTAACACACCCATGAATCACCTTTCGTTTCGTTAATAGGCTTATAGGAATAACACATTGCTGTCGCAATTAAATATACCCACTTAGGGGTAGCTACTTTCAATGAATTATTTAGTTTAATTTAGCAAGTTTAATGCCATTATTTTGAGGTCAAGAACTTCTTAATGGTCTAAAAAACACTTAACATGGAGAAAATAATTTCTCTTATTCGCTCACTTTTTTGCTGGGTCTTTATTATGAAAAACCAAGGTTTTGAGCAATCTTATTATGCCCATAGCGCCAACCAAAACCTAACCTTTTACACGCTCAATGATAGTCATGATACCGATGTTTGCATTATTGGCGCAGGCTACACCGGGCTCTCGGCGGCCATACATCTGGCGAAAAAAGGCTATCGTGTCAGCGTGCTAGAAGCGAATAAAATCGGCACAGGTGCCTCTGGCCGAAACGGCGGCCAAATTTGCCAAGGGCTTAATATGTCCCATGATAAGCTAGCGGAAAAGTTAGGCCGTGACCAAGCGGATGCCCTGTGGCAAATGTCGGTGGAATCCGTCGACCTTGTTAAAGAATTAGTCGCCGAATTTAAGATTGATTGTGATCTGAAATCGGGTCTATTACATGTGGCAAGTAAAGCCTCTCACGAAGAAGATGCCCGACTCACAATCGACTATCTCAACACTGAGCTTGGCTACCCACAAGCCAGTTTTATTAACGCCAAAGATTTGACACAAAAGCTTGGTACAACGAAATACTTTGGCGCAGAATATTACGCCGAAGGCGGTCATCTACACCCTCATAATTACGCGCTAGGCTTAGCAAAAGCCGCCCAACAGCTTGGGGTGAAGATTTTCCAAGATAGCCCAGTAGTGGATTATCAAGGCGGTCATAAGCCGCAAGTGAATAGTGAGAAAGGTACTGTCAAAGCCGACTATTTACTCTTCGCCTGCAATGGTTATTTGGGCAAACTCAACCCTATAGCCGCCAAAAAAATCATGCCGATTAATAACTTTATCCTCGCCACTGAACCTCTGCCCGAGGCAATTTACAATGAGATAAACCCTGATGATTTAGCGGTTGCGGACTCCAAGTTTGTGGTCAACTACTTTCGATTATCGGCTGACAAGCGCATGCTGTGGGGAGGAGGTGAAAACTATTCATCGCGCTTCCCAAAAGACATCGCCAGCTTTGTAAAAAAACACATGCTAGAAGTTTATCCGCAATTAAAACCTTTTAATATCGATTACAGTTGGGGGGGGACTTTGGCTATTACACTCAACAGAATGCCCTACTTTGCTCGACAAGAAGGCAACACTTTTGTTGCCCAAGGTTATTCCGGTCATGGGGTCGCGATGGCCACATTGGGTGGAAAGCTGATGGCTGAAGCGGTGAGCGGTACAGCGGAACGCTTTGATGTCTTCGCCAATGTGCCCAGCCATAATTTCCCGGGAGGTACTTTGCTAAGGTGGCCAGGCTTAGTGTCCGGAATGCTGTATTATAAATTAAGGGATAAACTCTCTTGATCAAATCTCTAAGGTGCTTAACAAAGGAGTGGAGCCCATGCAAAAATTGTTGATGATGTGTCTCGTGTTATGGCTAGTGGGGTGCAGCTCATTAAGAGATAAATCCATGCATCTTTCCCCAGGTCTCACCAAGAAAGAAACCTTAGAAATAGTCGGCGTACCAGAGTTACGCTCTTTCAAAGGGAGTGCCGAGGTTTGGCAATACGCTGGATTTGTCGATTTTGAACACTGCACTTACCTAAGCTTATGGTTCCAAGAAGGGCTATTAGAAAGCCTTACCAGCACTCAAAAAGAAACGTCAGACAACTGCCAATCACAACTTCAGCCCATTCACCTGAACAGTGTCCAATAAAAAGCCCTTGCGAAAGCAAAGGCTTTTAAAAAACTGCAAAGTGCTATTTACTGGATAGTCTATTTGCTAAATTGTGAAGCGAATTCTTCCACACAATTTACCACCTTCTTAGCGCCATCTTGGATTTCAATGATGACATCTCCGGCTTGGCTAGATAGATTAAGGCCTTTCTCAGCTTGATCTTTACCTGTGTTCACCAGTGAAACCGCTTTTTCTGCTAAGACTTGATTCTGCTCTACCACACCGACAATTTCTTCTGTGGCGGCACTGGTTCGTGAAGCCAGTTGTCTGACTTCATCTGCAACGACGGCAAAGCCACGTCCTTGCTCTCCTGCACGGGCCGCTTCAATGGCCGCATTTAATGCCAGTAGGTTCGTCTGATCTGCAATACCTTGAATACTCTGAATAATTTGGCCTACTTGCTGAGACTGTTTATCCAGTTCAGCAATACCTTCAGCGGCTTCCGCCATCTGTGCAGACAACTGACGCATAACCTCTACGGTTTCATTTACAACAGCACTGCCTTTACGAGCACTATCATCCGTTTCTTGCGAGGTGGTAAAAGCAATATCTGCTGCATTTGAAACCGCGATTTCACGTTTCACTTGATCTGTCACTATAGTGGCGAATTTCACCACTTTATATAAATTGCCTTCAATATCTGAAATAGGATTATAGGAAGCCTCTAACCAAACAACATCTCCGATACTGTTGATACGTTTAAAGCGTTGCGCGACAAACTCCCCCTTATTCAAGCTTTCCCAGAATTGACGATATTGCTCGGAATTAACCTCGCTTTCCTCACAAAATATTTTATGGTGCTTGCCTTGGATTTGCGCTAAAGAGTAACCCATGCTTTGTAGAAATAAATCGTTAGCGGCCAATACATGACCAGACATGTCAAACTCGATCACTGCTGTTGAACGTTTTAAAGCCGTGATCAAATTTTCATGTTCACGAGAAGTGGTGATGGTACGCGTTAAATCATTACCATAAATGCTGAAATGTGTTACCGCAGAATTTTTGTTTTTAACTGGTTGCAGTATGATACGCAACCAAGCCTCATAGCCATCCGCTTTTTCAATTTGAAAGGCTCCAGACCAATGATTAGCGGATTTAAGGGCCTCAAGAAAGTCATGATAGTGGGCGGTGTTGCGAGAGCTTGGACGAACCATCTCAGCCAACTCTTTGCCAATAAAGCTTGCATCATCAGAATAGCCAATGGCACGATAAAAAGTCTCATTAATAGAAGTGATTTTACCACTGGAATCCAAAATACAAGAGAGCATCTCTGACTGTAGGCTCTCACTAACTTGCTGATAAGAGAGCACCTCTTCCTTCAAACTCTGTATTTCATCGTGCAAATGTTTATTGAACATATCGTTTCCCTAAATACTTCACTAAATAAAGCCCACGTTTAACGATTAAATTTGCTATCAGTAACTTATTTAACCACTTCTATTAACTCAATATTACCTGTCTTAACGACCTTTATTCCAGCTTTACAATTAAAAATAATTACATCCTTACATAACGCTACATTATACTTAATGCTTAGTTAAGCCAATTCGAATTTTTTGATTAAGTCGAAACCAACTTGCAGTAAGTGAAAAATAACGTTTATCACAGGTAGTACAAGCACATCCTTTTTTTCCCCTTGGTTTAATAGCTAACGTCTTTAACGCCCTATTCATCTTAGTTTAAAAGATTTTAAAGCTTGCTTTGGGTCAATACTTAAGCAACTAAGCCAACCTTTAAATATTTTTCGTATTAGAGTTAGCCTATCTTTAGATCGAAACTGGAGTCATCATGCGAGTCGCTGTATTTTCCTGTAAACCCTACGATATACGAACCCTTACAACTCAAGCAAAAGGCTTAGAAGTCGAGTTATCGTTTTTTGAGAGTAAGCTCTGTGAAGAAACAACTAGCCTAGTACAAGGGTTTGACGCCGTGTCTTGCTTTGTTAATGATGTGATCAATTCTAAAGTGCTTCATCAACTGTCAAAACAAGGCATTAAAGCGGTAATACTGCGTTGTGCAGGCTATAACAATGTGGATCTCGATTGTGCTAAAAATCTTGGTATTGAGGTTTATCATGTACCCGATTACAGCCCGACCTCTGTGGCAGAGCACGCTTTGGCTCTAATCATGACACTCAATAGAAAGACACACCGTGCTTACCATAGAGTAAAAGAAGGTAATTTTGCCCTTGAGGGTCTGTTAGGTTTTAACTTACAAGGGAAAACCGTTGGCTGCATTGGGACAGGCAGAATTGGTCAAGCATTTTGTCGCATTATGAATGGCTTTGGCTGTAAGGTACTTTGCTATGACATAGAACCTAATCAAGAACTGATGGATTTAGGCTGTGAATATACGGATTTAGATACCCTTTTTGCCAGCAGTCAAATCATCAGTTTGCATTGCCCACTAAATGCTTCGACGCATCACCTTATTAACCAACAAACCCTCGAAAAAATGCGTGATGGCGTCATGCTGATCAACACTAGTCGAGGTGCCCTTGTCCATGCTCAGGATGCTATTCAGGGGTTATACAGTGGTAAGATTGGTTATCTAGGATTAGATGTATATGAATATGAGGGGTCCTTGTTTTTTGAAGACATGTCCTCAGACATAATCCAAGACAGTGTGTTCCAGCTGCTTCTCACCTTCCCTAACGTGGTGGTGACAGGCCATCAAGGCTACTTTACGGAAGAAGCACTCGCTCATATAGCTCAAACAACGCTAGAGAATATTACAAGTTTAGAACAGCACAAGGATCGCACTGGCTATCGACTGGCGTAACACTGACAGCCCTAGGAGATATGAATTTCCTAGGGCAATTTTTAACTGCTGATTTTCGGCAGATCCTTGCTTAGCTTTTTAGGCTGTTTTTCCCAACGAATTTTAATGTCCACTTGCTGTCTATCATCTTCTTCTGCCGCGGTGACTTTCAGATACAGCAACCCTTCTGGCTGCAGACTTAACATGCCTTTATCATCACTAAACTCTAACTTCCCCTTGCCCAACCCTTTAGAAAGAGACTTTAACAACTCTTGCACATCTTCCGCGTCTAGCAAGGCTTCGTGTTTAAACTCTGTTTTCGACTTCATCTTTGTTATCCGTATATTTGGCGTAATGCTTGAGGTTTCATCACTTTCGCCGTGGGGTAATCACAACTGATACCGATTAAGCCTTGGCGTTTGTTAATTAAAGTAGCGCCAATGCCGTAACTGTCTAGCCCTTCACTACGGCGGGAATGCTCATCTAACGTAATATCCGCTTCCACATGAATCAGACCTTTCTTCACCGTGACTCTTTGCCCCTGCTGTCGGTTCACATGGCCTTGCACCACCACATGAATCCCAGCTTTATGAATGGCTTTGACACCACGCTCGGTGAGCGGTAAGTCTGCATCTCGATACTTGGTGCGGAAGGTATTTGCGATAGAGCTGTAATAAAAGCCAAATAAATCACGATGTTTAAGGTTTCGATGGAAGGCTTTATTAGCGTACTTGATGCCACTTTTTAACAACAACTCGCTCATGGTATCGTCCAAGCCAGCATGCAAAAACAAGAATGAACCGCGTTTTTCTACCAGCTTCATTTTGCGGAAGAACCAGGCAAACTCACCTTTTTTATGTAGAAACAGTTTTTGGCACATGACAGAAGCGGCATACACATGTCTAAGAGACAAGCCCGCAGCCAAGCAATGATTTTCAAAACTATGTACTTTGGAGCGCATTTTACGCACTTCCCGATCAATACCTTCCGCCGTCAATTGACCTGCGGCATGGTATGGAAAAGCTTCGAACCATTTATCATTGGGAAACAAAATACCTCGACAGGTATCTTCATCTGGAATTTTCTTGTCCCATTTAGTGCCTGCCAAATACTGCTCAAACACTTCTTTAAATAATGGAATCACTTTTTTCCCCATACGCACGAAGAAATGCTGGTTGCCAATGTCTTTTTTGCGCGCTAAAGCCAATAACCCCATGATCAAACGCAGGTCATGATTGCCCGCTAACAAGGTGACTCGAGCTTTCAAGCGATACAACTGCTTAACACTGCGCAATAAGGATAAGTTACTCGGCCCTTTGTCCAGACAATCCCCACCGATAATGATCTCTGTTTTTCGGCCAGATTTGGTAAGCTTGAGTTTGCCCAGTCCAGCTTTACGTTGGGAGGCGACACCTGCCGCGATAAGAGAGGCTTCAAACGCTGTAGCGTCCGCATGAGGGTCTGAAATAAACACCACAGGACGTTTAGGCCATGCCAGCTTGCTCTTTTTAAGCGTTTTGCCTGGCGTGTTGACAGAAGTTCTCGCCATGGCATTACTTGAGCCACTGTCTTGGGGCCATGCCGTCCACTCATTAGGGAGGCGAGCAATAATCTCTGCGTGTTCGGGTTTATCGTTAATTTGGGGTAATGGGCTTCGCATGGGTTAAACCTATGTATGTACGTTGTTAATCAGGTACGTCTTGGGCCTGACGCTGTTTCCATTGGCCGTAAATTGGGCCACTAGCAGACAAGTCATCGGCAAACGCAAATACAACGGGATGCCCATAAAACATGCTAAGTTTTTTTATATCACTCAAGGAAATAATTTCTAGATGATAGGCGGCATGACGAATCGACGCCCCGTGCCCCACGATCAATTTAATGTCATTTCCCGCTTGCTGATGCCAACTACGAAGGTGGTTAGCCACTCGTTCGCCAGCGTCCAATAAGGACTCAGCGCCATCAAATGGCAGCTTATAAGTACTCATGGATTTCCAGTTTTCTGGCGGGGTACTGTATCTAGGATCCAGCTCAATAATCCGCTCTATTTCTGCAAGATCTAGATTCGCTACCGCTCCGACACTGCGCTCACATAACCCAGCATAGCTGTTTATCTGTGCAGGTTCGGAAAAGAACTCACTGAGTTCTTGGCGATAAATTTCGGCTGTTTGCCAAGCACGTAGCAAGGTTGAAGAATCAATAATGGGATCAAGCTGCGCCCCATTGGCCTTTAGCCAGCTAGCAAACTCTCTGGCTTGTTGGCGCACTTCCTCTTCACCCGCTTCGGTGAGAGGGTAAGGTTGCAAAGCACTCGGCACATTTTTAAGTTGCTCATAGGCACCATGGCGTATTAAAGCGCAGCGTTTCATCATGACTTGTCTAACTCCGCGATTAGCTCAAAAGCTTTATCAAAATCGATACGACCTGACAGGCGATATACCAGTACAGACTGCAATGCGGCACAGTATTTCTCGACCGAATCGCATTCAGTTAAGGCTTTAAAGTCCCCTTCATCATCTTGATAAAAAGGTCCTGGGCGTTTGCGAAGGCCTTCAATGGCATCAGGCTCTTGCTTTAGATCAACCAAATTCAACTGAGTCGGCTGAGCATCGTTTAACGTCCAATCAAGCATAATCAGATTCTTCAGCTTACCGGTTAAAGTGACGCGTCCTGGACCATACTCTTCTTCGATTTGCACATCGTATTTTTGCTCTAACACCCAAAGCTCTTGTTGAGTAAGTACCTGGACTGCTACTTGTTGGTCATCTGGCAAAATATGTTTTAGACGCTCTTGGTGCGAATGCAATAAGGTACCCGGATTGACTCGCGGTAATTTCGCCACACCAATAGCATTGACTTGCTGATCTGCCACCTGCATCAACAACCTATCATTGGTCAAAAACTGTCGACGACTGTCTTCTAAGCAGCGCAGCATTAAGGTTGATTTACCACCACCAGAGCCTGCTGCAATGGCCGTGACATCACCATCGATGCAAAAGCCTGAAGCATGGCCAAGTAAGCAGTCTTGACGTAAATAAGTATTGATAAACTGGTTGTTCACAAAGTTGATAATCTGTGCAAGATTGTCCAAACAAGGGCCCACTACCACAGGGTCGCGCTGACGCTGTAGCATTAACATGCCAGTTTTGAACTTCTTGATCCAACGACCCGCTGTGCTGTCTAAATAGCCTTCTTTTTTACCTTGTTTCCCAGCTTCTCTCGGCACATCTAACCAATCCAGAGAGTCCTCAACTGCTTGCTGATGTATAGCGTACACATTGATGGTTTTTGTTGTCTCGCCAGCGATCAGATAACTTTTGTAATAATCTTTTAATTCGTCCAAAAGCGGCTTTTCATTTGTATGAACCAACACTTTTAAACCACCGAACACCAAGCTTGCTTGATGCTGACAGCCTGCCATCGCCAATTTAATCTGATGATTATCAAGAGGGTTTATCAGCATACTATTTCTCCACCTGAGCCAGTGCATACTGGGCATACGCTTCGGCCGCATCGACACCACAACCTTCTTTGGCACCTTTAAAGCCACCAAATGCTGATACTTCAAAGACCACTGGCCCTTTATCAGTTAAGGCAATATCAACGGTTGTGAAGCTCATGTCATAACAAGCTTGAGCACGTCGACCTAGCTCGATAAGCGCCTCGTCTGCTTCATATTTTTCATAACGTCCACCACTATGAATGGTTGTGTTCCAAGCATCACTGCCCGCCACTCGTGCATAAGTACACAAGTATTCGCCGCCCAGGAAGACCATACCAAGATCACGACCGTTAAGATCGAGCGCTTCTTGTATGTAGTAAATAGAGTTATGTTCTAAATACTCAGCCAACTTTTCTTTGACCACTTCATCTGAATCTTTTTCACCCAGTATCAACATGCCTCGAGCCTTGGTTGAGTACAAAGGCTTTAAGATGGCTGAACCGTATTCACGAACCGTCTCGAAAGCCAATTGTGCAGACTCGGTTACTCGAGTCTTAGGCATAGGAATATCACCTTGGTGCAAAGCCAATGTTCCGCTTAAGCGATTGATCAACTTATCCATGCTTTGGGTCGGGCTAAATACCTTCACCCCCAGCTTTTCTAAATGGGAAAGCAGGTGAATACGATCCTCTGTGCTTGGCGAGTAAACTTCACTGATTTTCTTCACGATCAAGCCATCTAGAGTGGACAGGTCGAGCCCTTGCCACATGACCTGATTGGTGTCTAAACGCAGCTCGACATCTTTCATATCAATGACTGCTCGAAAACCCGTTTTGGCCTCAAGGCGATCAGCCAAAACTTCCGTTGACCATTTGCCCGGTATCCCTACGACGCCTATCCGTTTCTTGCGACCATTAGCCTCAACACTTTCTTGCAACGCAGAGGGATTACTCAAAATACAGCTCCTTTAGGGGAATTTTAAATGTTAGTTCTTCGTCTGGACTCAGCGCGGCTAAACGTTCTAACAGATAGCGCGCCCTTAAATGCATACGTGACGCTAACTTTTTATCAAAAATAAATCGTGTTGACGTGGCAAAGGATCGAGCCAGCCCGGCAGCCAATCGAAGTTCAAAATATTTATCATCATGGCGCTTTGCAAAGCCTTGAGCGAACAGATAGATTTGCTTGGCGGAATCCATCATGAGCGCTCGAGTAGAACCACTCAATACTTGTAATCGGTAGATAGACACCATTAATACAGAGATATCTTGCACATAGTCAAAGTAACTAGAACGGTGTAGATCTATAAAATAGATACGCTGAGCCGCATCGTCATAAATCAGGTTATCGACGTTAAGATCACCGTGAATCAAAACTGAAAATGGTGCCTTCCAGCTGGTTTCTAGTTTTTCCACCCGCTCAACCAAATCATCAAAAGAAGCGGATACATAACCACATAAGTTATGCTCCTCGGTGAAAAACTTAGGATGAACCTTGCTGCTATCAGGCAAGCGTTTTGCTAGCTGACGCATGAATTTTGGATTGCAAAATTCATGCGTGTGAGTCTTTTCCCAAATGTTTTTTAAGGTATCAAAGAGTGCCTTGAGCGCGGCGGCAACACTGCGATTCTTTTCACCCAGCAATAAGGCTTCCAATGTCTTACCCGGCATATGTTCAATTAATAACGCCGACGTATCCTTGCTAGGTTGGCTATGGGAAAGCACATCCGGCGCCAATGTTGGATCCACATCACGCCACTGCTTTACGCCCTGCACTTCTTCAGCAATTTTTTCCTGATCACCTTCTTTGTAAACCGCCAGTACTTCACCATCCAGCTTCTTTTTATGGCTAATAGTGGCAATGGCACTGCCCGAGCGCGTTAGTGCTAAACGCCTTACTTTTAGATCGCTCAGACTGTAGTTCAAGGAAGAGGCTGTCGCGCGCAAGTGATCATAGTTTTGTAAGGAAACCACCTGCCCAAGATCAGCTTTTATCAGCGCCTCTCCCACCATGGCTAAGCGTGAAATAATGTTTTTCAAACAGTAACTGGCGAGTAACGTCGCTCGTAGTTGCTCATCGCTTAATGTGCTCTTGGCGCCCACGGTGACTTGTTGAATCTCCTCGTAAGCACTGAACATACTTTGCACTCGACGACCAAGTTTAATCCCTGTGCGACGGTGAGATTTTCCCATGCCAAGTTTCACTAAACGAATAGAGCGTTGTATGCGGCGTACAAGTTTGTGGCAAAGAGTGCTTGCTGGAGATTGGTAAGCTTGTGGTAAGGTCGCTTCTTCTAAGCAGTTCAGAAAATCATTAGAAATGCTATCCAGCACATGAGCTAAGCTTCGAAACGCCTCGACACGCATGTAAAAGGCCGTACCCGGCTTTCTACGTTCTATCAGCTGAGCACATTCTTTTTCCATTTTTTCCCGCAGAGTTTGCACATACCCACGACGCGAACGCATACGCAGCAGTAAATCAGACGAATGACTGCTATAAAAAAGCTCTGCTAACTGGCAATGATTTTCTATTTCATTTAAAAGAAAATGCAGGTTCTCTTGGACTGCCGAGGCAGATGTTGGCATGATTAACTTCCACTAAGGTTTCATCTAACTATACCTGAACCGTAACATTGGTTGGTTACGATTCCGTTAAACTATACTTTTTTACTAAAAAAACTAATCGCGCTTTTATCATTGTGTTTTAAGGAGTGACCACAAATGAATCTTGAGCAGAGCAGTCAGCATCAACTCATAGATATCGTACGTCGTGCAGGACAACAGGTCGTCATGCCCAACTTTCGACAACTTAATCATGGG
Source organism: Marinomonas sp. (assembly GCF_039940335.1). Taxonomy (GTDB): domain Bacteria; phylum Pseudomonadota; class Gammaproteobacteria; order Pseudomonadales; family Marinomonadaceae; genus Marinomonas. The sequence goes on from NZ_JBDVGW010000012.1 coordinate 361,230, forward strand.
GATGTGGCGGTCAAAACCAGCGTGAGCGACTTAGTGACCATTGCGGATCAAGCCAGTGAAGACTTCATTAGCGCAGAAATAAAAAAGGTTTTCCCGGATTGGGCCATTGTTGGCGAAGAAGCCGTCGCCGCGGATCCAAATACCACAGACTTAATCGGTAGCGCCGAAACCTGTGTCATCATTGACCCTATAGACGGCACTTGGAATTTTGCCCATGGCATTGCCGACTTTGGTATTATTTTAGCGGTGGTCGTCGAGGGCACCACTCGCTTTGGTCTACTTTATGACCCTGTGAATGACGACTGGATCTACGCCAACCAAGAGGAAGGTGCGTTTTATCAGCGCACGCTAATGCACGAGCAAGGTAAGGTGGCCATCAAAGACTTAGAACAAGCGCCTTTGGCTTTACAGGTAAGCGCAGAAGAAGACCTCAGCAAGTTAGCCGGTATTATGTCGATTCACTCTTACACAGGAGCGAAGAAACAAGACTTTGCCCTTAAAGCGACCAAGTTTGCTCGCATTAATAACCTGCCCTCCTGCCCAGCGTATCGACAGCTTTCCCAGGGGCATTTTCACTTTAGCCTGACCTACAAGATGATGCCTTGGGATCATGCCGCTGGGGTGCTGATTTATACTGAAGCGGGCGGGGTTTGCAGAACACTCCAAGGGGAAGAGTATTCACCCAGCATGTTGGATGGAGAAATGTTAACCGCACAATCTGAACAACAATGGCAGGCCCTTGCCAAACACTTTAGAAGCTAACTTAGCCTCATGAAAAAAGGGCTGCTCGTCCTACAACGAGCAGCCCTTTTTTGTGCTCACAAGTTTACAATCAAGCCTCTAGGCTTAAACCACAACCTTGCAAGATAATGGAGCTTACGGTATCGCCGATACGCTCTAGATGAGCTTCATCCATGGCATCGTCGCCACCTAGTGCCAATATTTGCGCTTCGAAATCTGCGTAGTGTTGCGTTGTTGCCCAGATCATATAGATCAAGCTGGCCGGCTCAATCGCGCGCATTTTACCCGCTGCAATCCAAGCTTCGATTAGCGCTATGCGAGACTCAAACCAAGGAGATAATTCATCTTTTAAGTAATCCCCAATATGATTTGCGCCTCCAATAACTTCCATCGCAAAGATACGCGAAGAACGTCCTTTCGAAACACTAAAGGCGAGTTTAGTACGAATAAACTCATCGAGAACATGGGCAGGGTCATCGTTAACCGTGGCCCGTGAAAACACATCGTTCCAGCCCGTTAGAATATTGTTCAATACTTCTTTATAAAGCTTTTCTTTGCTTTGAAAATAATAAACGATGTTTGCCTTAGGAAGCTCAGCTCGATCAGCAATATGCTGCAAACTAGCACCACTAAAGCCCTTTAAGCCAAACTCAATTTCTGCGGCATCTAGTATCTTTGCCAAGGTTTCAATACGATTCGCTTTGCGAGTACTCATGCTCAAACAATACCTTTCTTGTCATTCCATTATTATCTAACCTAACAAGCCTGCCACTGACGATGGCAGTGTTAAGCAAACAATTCAGTCAACTCTTCTGCACTGGATAAATTGCCTTCGTCTCCTATGTTGGGAAATACAGCAACGGTAATTTTATCCATCGCCAAACTTGGTAACCATTGGCTGGTAAAAACCTCTAAACTGATAGCAACAGGCTCACAATCTTCCCAATCTTCGATCGCCCATTGGCTGGCAAATTCTGCATCCGGCCACACCATGACACAATCGCCGTCGTCGGTTTCGACCATCACAAAACCCTCTTCGTTGCTCAAACTCCAAACGGTTTCTGTGGCTTTCGCTTGCTCGACAAAATAGGCTAAGCGTTCGCTATCCGGCGCCACTAATAACTGTACTCTTTCATCCATCGATAATTCTTTCATGGCATCATTCCCCGTAAAATCGTTATACCTTGCAATAATATTTAGAAGTAAGACACTTCTTGTTCCGTAAGTTCACGAAACTCACCAGCTTGTAGTTGCGCATCCAATATCAGCTCACCAATTTGATCTCGATGCAAACTCACCACCTTGTTGCCCACAGCTGCCAACATACGTTTAACCTGATGGTATTTACCTTCTTGAATAGTCAGGTAAATCTCTTGTTCCGCCAAACGCTGAGCTTTTGCAGGTAATGTAGCTTGGCTTTCGCCATTAAGCATAACGCCCTCTTCAAGCGCCTGTAATGCTTCATCACTGATGGGCTCAGCCAACATCATACGATAGCGTTTTTGACAAGCATTACGGGGAGAGGTAATACGGTGGAGCCATTGCCCGTCAGTGGTTAATAACAACAAACCTGTGGTGTCTTTGTCGAGACGACCAACAATGTTAAGCCCTTGACCTAAATGGCTTGGCAGTAAATCCAATACCGTTGGATGTTCCGCATCGGTATTTGCACAAACATAGCCTGCTGGTTTGTGCATCAGATAGTAACCCTCAGAAGGCCAAGCGAGCAGCTCGCCATCAAGGCAAACTTGATCACCTTCGACTATGGTGTGATTAGCTTTTTTTACTTCTACACCATTTACGGTTACACGGCCTTTTGCCGCGGCTATTTTTGCTGCTTTACGTGCCAGATCGGTCACGTGGGATAGATAAAAATCAAGTCTCAAAAGAATCGCCTAGGCTATTTAAAATTAGGTAAACACTTCGTGTGTGGGTTCAATTTCTTTGTAAAAAAAGGTCGAATTATACAACATGCCATTCGCACTGCGTATATAACCCGGCACTTCCCCAAAAGGGATATAGCCCATGTTCACATACATGTCATGGGCAATGTCATCACTTCTTACTTCTAGAATGAGAAGCTGTCTTTGCATGGACGCAGCCACTCGCTCGACCCCTTGCATTAGGACACTGCCAAGGCCATTTTCTCGTGCTTGAGTATGCACCATAAGCTTTTCAACGTCGCAACGGTGCAAGGCATTGGCTTTAGGAGACATAGCAATCTGTACACTCCCTACCACCTTATCGTCTTCGCGAACTAAGAGTACTTGGCGACTATTAACTTGCAAGTCATCATTCACAGACAACCAATAAGCTTTGGCTTCAGATTCACTCATGGGGGGTAAAAAACCTATGGGGGCACCGGAGTCAACGGCATCACATAGCAGCTCAATTAAATCCTCTAGATAAGGATTGAGATTATCGACTTTAAGCAGCTCCAAACTGATTTTCCTTCTATACCTTTAGTAATGCCATGATACCCGACCTGCGCCATTGAAGGAATCAACTCGCCCGAGCAAAGTGATATTGACTAAGATATACGCAAAAAAGCGGCTCTATCGCCGCTTATTGTGTAACACCGATAAACCTGTGCGTTACACATTGCCCATATAACGACCCGGTTTGTGGTTGACCGCAATGATCATGTTTAGCGCCACAGCACCGATAAATGAAATAGCGATCAGCATTACATCCATAACAAACACAGATGTCAGCACTATCATACAGTCAATGGCCATTTGGAATTTGCCCATAGAAATGCCATATTTTTCTGCTAAATAGCGCGCCAAGATATTCACACCACCTAGGCTGGCGTTATGTCGGAACAGCATGAGAAAGCCAACCCCCATTAAAAAACCACCGGCAACACTTGCATAGATAGGATCTACATTCTCAAAGCTAACAAGCAGTGGTGTTACGTCAGAGAAAACCGACAGGCAAAAGACCGCCACAAAGGTTTTTAAGGTGAATTCCCAGCCAAAATGCCAAATAGCCAAAGCATAAAAAGGAATATTGATCAAAAAGAACGCCTGACCAAATGTGAGCGGCGTAGAATATTGAATCAAGAAGGCCAACCCAGCAGAACCGCCCGTTAATAGGCCTGCTTGGGTAAATAGATTAACACCAAGAGCGATGATCATAGTGCCGATAATCATCGCTTGAGCATCTTCTAAGCGTGTGTGTTTTTTAGCCTGAGGCAACGTAGCAGACGACATTTAAAACTCCAGAAAGCAAATAACGGGAATGGGATGAATTTGCCGAGATTTTAGAGAAATAGGCCGCTTAGGCCAACCGTCTACCTGAGAGTCATTTTTGGGATTTTCTAGAAAGTGTCTAGAATTCTAGACACTTTCTAGCGAGTACCAACATGAGCCTAATCTTTTACCAGCCGATGTTGGGCAGAAGCACAAATGCAGGTGATGACCTTACCCAGAATACGTCGTGGTGATACCCAACCAATACGTTCCGATAATAAACTTTGGTTGTTTTCACCACCCAACCAGAGTTGTCCATCTGGTGCAATATGAAGAACTTTCTTCACAATAACCCCATACAGTGCATGGTCAACTACCACCAGCTGCCCAACCTTTAAAGAAGGATACCAGCGACTGATTAGTACAAAATCCCCGTCCAAGAGTCGCGGGGTCATACTTTCACCTTGAACTTTAATTAAGCGCAGCATTGCACCTCCCTGTTAGTGATCTTTACTAACCTTTTAAGTCTGGGTAAACCACCTCTAGTAGTGGTGGGTAAGGACAAGTACTACGATAAGTCGCCACACCCTTGGTTAACCAAAATGCCTCAGAAAATTCATTGACCAGTTCAACCAGTTTTTCTGCTTCTTCTCTATCAACCGTTTGCTTACATTTTGACGCTTGCATCATGATACTGTGGGTCAAAGCATGGGCATTCGGTACTTGTTCAAATTGTGGTGCCTTGAAGTAATCCCCCCAAATGATACGCACGGCTTCTTTCACTTCACTGCTGGCCGTTTCTTTTTCACTCACCAAACGAGAGATTTGAGCGATATCGGCAACGCCTAATGCTTCTTTCGCTTCAAGTTCAACGATCAGGTCAATCAGGCGAACACAGCTTAAAGCCGCCAATTGAGCAGTAGACGGATCGTAAATCTTACAAGGAATGTCACAATGGGCTTGGGCGGTTTGAAAACCAATCACTTTGTCTAAGGTTTTGATCACACTATGCATCATGGCTTATTTCTCCTTACGGTTACGGATACGAGACGTTTGTTTGTAAACCAAACCACCAACGATCACTGTGCCAATGGCAACCATAGTGATGATATGAATTGGGTTGCTGGTCCAGTGAGAATGGTCATGACCTGGGTGAGCAAGCGCCACTTGGCTAGTTAGAACTGCAAGGCTTAACACCATGAGATTAGAAAGCAATTTTTTCATAAATAATCCTCTAAATTGAATAAAACCCAGTCAGCAAATTAATGCTGCACTGCCGAATTAGGATAAGACACCGCTTGGGTTAGCGCCTGAAGCAACGCCTTACTTTGAGAAGAGAACGCTTTACCGTGGCTCTGTGTAAACAACTCCCACTCAAAACGAATATGTGTACCCGTTCTGGAAATTAGATCACGTTGCTCTTCGGTAACGTCGGCTCGAACTATGATGGTTTGCAGGAAATTCACCGCTAACTCGTATTGGCTGTTTGCAGAGATGAAATCCCCTAACGCCGTGTATGACTCAGCAATATTAAGGAAGCTCACCACAGCCGCCGCTACAGCAGACTCAGCATCCTTATGAAAATCTTCCGAAAAAGAAAGTTCAGCTTGCGATAAAGCTTGGCGATTCAGATCCACTGCCTCTAGATAAGCACGGTTCGAATAAGCTCGGTTGGCCTGTCTGGTTAAGCGCTCCCAATGTTGCATCCTGTACCCCCATCAATCGTTCATAAAAACGTAATGAGAACCATTATTATACATAAAGATGCAAACGTCCACTCGTTTGAGAATAAATCTCATTAGCAAATAAAGAAATTTACATTTCAGTGGAAAGAGATATCAGACAGATGAATAAATATAGAAATCAGATGGTAGGCACTTGTCCTAAGCTTTATACAAAGTAGATCTAACTTAGGACAAGAGGAACACGGATTAAGCTTTGAAAGGTGTTAACACCGCAGCAAGGTTGTTACCTAATATAGGTGAAATATAACCGCCTTCTTGAACAAAAAGCGTCGGTTTGTTTAGAGCTTTCACACGCTTACCAATCTCACCAAAGCCTTCTGTCGTTAGGCTCAACACAGCAAAAGGGTCTTGTTCTGAAGCGTCCAGTCCTAGCGCTATAATGACAACATCCGGAGCATACGCCTCTAACTGCTCAAGCGCGAGATCTAGCGTTTCTAGAAACTCGACATCTCCCGTGCCTTCTGAAATTGGCAAATTTACATTATACCCATAGCCTTCACCTTCGCCTTTTTCATGAGCATAGCCCCAATAATGTGGGTAGCAATAAGCCGGATCAGCATGAATTGATAGTGTCATCACATCTTTTCGACGCCAAAAGATCGCCTGAGTACCATTACCATGATGCAAATCTACATCCAGAATGGCTACGCGATTAAAATCTTTCAATAGACGCTGAGCTGCAATCGCTGAATTATTTAAGAAACAAAACCCCGCCCCACCATCACTAAAGGCATGATGCCCCGGTGGACGACACACAGCATAAGCAGAGGTACATTCTTGGTTTGCCAATGCATCAGCGGCACTGATTGCTGTTTGTGCAGAGGCGTACACGCCTTTCCAAGTCCCCTCACCTAAAGGGCAAGAGGTATCCATTAAGTGCCAACCAACTTGGCCTATGACATCTTTTGGATACGTCGCTGCATAGCGACCCGGGTTACTTTTAGGAATAATTTCTTCACTTGCATCTGGCAACTGCTTCCATTTGGCATACACAGAACGAAGAAAATTCACATAATCTGGCGAATGTACTTCACTGATGTAGGACAAACCAAAATCTTTCGCTGGGTTTATAGAAATATTTAGATCCGTCAAAACTTGACGAAAAATATCGCCTCGCTCGGGTGTTTCGCGCGCAGGGATAGGCTTGCCGTTTTTCATATAAAACTTGGGATCATGCTGACTCTGATCTTGATGATAAAAGGCTTTCATTAAAACACTCTCCTTATGAATTTGGTCTATTAGTTACTTAGAATTAGCCGACAAGATAAGCGTATTAAGAAGCACGTTACAGCCTTTTTCTAGCTGTTCTGGGCTGGTGTATTCTTTCTCGTTATGACTTAAGCCATCTTCGGATGGGACAAAAATCATGGCCGTCGGAGCGACACGACTCACATACACCGCATCATGACCAGCGCCGCTAATCAGTTGATGTGCCTTCTCTTGTGGGTAACTCATTTGGCAGGCTTGTTGAATATTGGCAAGGCAGGCTTCATCAAAAGGACAAGGCGGTAAAGACCAAGTTTCCTTAATATCAATCTCCAAATCATGGTGAAAGGCGATGCGATGAATGGTCTCAAACGCTTTTGTTTGAAGCTCATCTAACTCAGCTAACTTGCCTTCTCTAAGATCTAGAGAAAAGCACACCTTACCTGGAGAAACATTCGTAGAAGAATTTGGAATAGTTAATTCACCAATAGTACAGCGGCTATCTTTACTGTGTTGTGCAGCAATATTTGTTAATTCGGTAATCATTTCAGCAACACCGACTAGGGCATCATTACGCAGTTCCATTGGGCTTGGCCCTGCATGACATGAGCGACCAACAACTTCCACATTGTACCAGCGCATTCCCAATACCCCAGCAACAACGCCTAGATCAGTTTCTAAAGCCTCTAACACCGGCCCCTGCTCAATATGTAACTCGTAATATTGATGGCACCCAGGATCTTCTTTACTCATTAGGTCCTGATACCCTAAGCGTTCAAGCTCGGAACCGAGACTAATCCCTTGGGCATCTTTGGTGGCCAAAATATCTTCGAGCTTAAAGACATTAGCGTAAACACCAGAACCTAACATTGCAGGTTTAAATCGAGCGCCTTCTTCATTTGTCCAGACCACCACTTCGATTGGACGTAGTGTCTGAATGTCATTTTCAGACAAGCAACGAAGGGCCTCAAGACCAGCCAAACATCCATAAACACCATCAAATTTACCACCTGTAGGCTGCGTATCAAGATGACTGCCTGTCATAACAGGGGCTAGGCTATTATCAGTACCATCACGTCTAAGGAATAAGTTACCAATCGCGTCCACTCTTAGACGGCAACCAATGTCTTTTGCCCAGCCAACGAATAAATCTCTTGCTTGTTTATCTTTATCTGTAAGTGCCAATCGGTGGCAACCACCGACTTTGCTGCCAGCCACTTCTGCGTGACCAATTTGCCCGATCTCCATAATGGAGTCCCATAGACGTTCACGATTACATTTTTCAACTGTCATAATTTATCTCTACTTAATAGCCTTGGGTTGCTGCCACGATATTGTTCGGCATTTCGCCTTTGTTTAACCGTCTTACTTCATGAATCAAATTCTTCACAGCGGCCTGTGGACGTACATCACTTGCATCATGTGGCGTCACAAGTATTTTTGGGTGTTGCCAGAGTGGGCTATCTTGCGGTAATGGCTCTTGGTCAAAAACATCGATGGCAGCGCCAACCAAGACCCCATTCTCCAAAGCCGTTAGAAGATCTTGAGACACCAAGTGACCTCCTCGGCCTAAATGAATTAAATAGGCATTTTCTTTTAATTGAGAAAACAACTGAGTTGATAGAATGCCTTGCGTCTGCCCCGTTAAAGGCAACACACAAATCAATATTTCGGTACGCTGTAAGAAATCGCTTAGCTGCGTTTCACCACTAAAAACCTTAATGTCATGATCAGCAATTGGGGCACTGCTTTTTCGCCAACCTGCCACATCAAAACCTAGATTATGAAGGTCTATGGCCATTTTCTCCCCCATAAAACCCAAACCAAGAACCCCAACACTGACTTCTTCAGGTGCCCTCATTGGCAAACGTTGCCAGATTTTCTGCGCTTGCTGATGGCGGTATTGAGCAAAATTCCGTTGGTGATTAATGACGTTCCATATTGCAAAGGTACTCATAATGGCCGCTTGCTGAGGGTCACGATTACGACAAACCATGACACCATCATGCAAACTTGGACACGCCAAAATGCTGTCTACCCCTGCGGCAATGGAAGCGGCGATACGCACATTCGGATAACGTTCAAAAAAGTCCTCTTCGGGAAACCAAAGCAAAGCGAAGGTTACCGCTAATGGATCCTCCACTTGATCACTGCTAACCAACGTCATTTCATCTGAGTATTGATCAAAGCAAGCGACATAAGTCGACATATCTAAATAGCTGCTGTGAGCAATTCCATACAACATTAACCACGCACTCCTTCACCCTGAGAAATGTTTTCATCGCTCACACCTGAGCGCCAGTCCGCACCGGGTATCGACGCAATTAAGCTCTTGGTATATTCATGATTTGGCGATTCAAATACCTGCGTGGTTTCGCCCATTTCAACAATTTTGCCTTTCTCCATGACGATCACTCGGTCACACACTTGCGCGGCTACACGAAGGTCATGTACAACAAATAAAACGGCTAGATTTAGACGTTTCTTGAGATTTTCAATCAGTTCTAATATTTGCGCCTGTACTGACACATCCAAAGCTGAAATAGCTTCATCTGCCACCAGAACTTCTGGGTCATGCGCTAAAGCCCGAGCAATACCAACTCTTTGTCTTTGGCCCCCAGAAAATTCATGAGGGTAGCGGCTTAAAGCACTTTTCGGCAATTCCACTAAATCCAATAAATCCGCTGCTTTTTGATATGCGACGCTAGGCTCAACACCTTGTGCTATTGGGCCATCGGCAATAATTTGTCCGATGGTTTTACGAGGGTTAAGTGACGCATATGGGTCTTGAAAGACCATTTGTATACGTTTTCGAAAGGGGGTCAGTGCTTTACTACCAAGTGACTGAATTTCTTTGCCTGCCAAAAATATTTGTCCACTATCGGCTTCAAGTAAACGCACAACGCAACGGCTTACCGTCGATTTACCAGAACCCGACTCCCCAACAAGTCCTAGTGTTTCACCTCGATGAAGCTCAAAATTTACGTTATCTGCGGCTTTCACAATGCGAGCCTTGCTAAACCAACTACCGCCGGTTGAATAGGTTTTGCAAAGGTCTTTAACTAATAGGATCGGGGGCTCTTGGTAAACTTTGGCTTCCCTATGTGGCGAAACAAGAGGTGGTACGGCAGCGATCAATTTTTGAGTATAAGGGTGCTTGGGGTGATTAAGCACCTCATCACATTGACCAATCTCGACTAGCTCACCTTTTTCCATCACCACCACGCGGTCGGCAATTTCCGCCACCACGCCAAAGTCATGAGTGATAAACATCACAGCGGTATTATGTTTACGTTGCAACGCTTTAATCAACTTCAGAATCTGCGCTTGAGTTGTGACATCCAAGGCCGTTGTCGGCTCATCAGCGATCAAAATTGAAGGTTCAAGCGCCAACGCCATGGCGATCATGACACGCTGTCGTTGGCCACCCGACAATTGATGAGGGTAGGCTCGAAGCATTTTTTGGGGATCAGGTAATCCTACATCCTCGAGCAATGCCAATGTCCGTTCATGACGCTCCGTTGAAGTCATTTGAGTATGAATTAAAAAGACTTCCGAGATTTGATCCTCGACTCGCATTAGCGGATTGAGCGCTGTCATGGGTTCTTGGAAGATCATACTGATGCGGTTACCACGTAACGCACGGGCACGCTTTTCTTCCAGAGACGTCAGGTCATAACTGTCAAAAGTCACCGCACCTTGATCGACCTCAATCACTTTAGGCAATAATCCCATAATGGCATTGGCAGTCATGGACTTTCCAGAACCGGACTCCCCTACCACACAAAGCAACTCTCCAGGCATCAAATCATAACTTATGTCTCGAATAGCAAACTCTCGATCACTGCCTTTTGGTAAACGTAAGCTTAGCTTCTCAACTTTTAATAAAGGTTTCATATCAGTTCTCCCGGTTACCAGATAGTTTAGGGTTTAAGGCTTCATTTAAGCCTTCACCTAATAAATTGAGAGAAAGTACAGTAACTGCAATCGCGGCTCCTGGAATGAAACTTAACCACCACGCTTGTCTTAACACCGTTTTAGCGGCACCGATCATATAACCCCAAGACATTATTTCTGGATCCCCTAAGCCAAGAAAAGATAAGGACGATTCCAACAAAATGGCGCTTGCTACCATCAAAGATGCCAACACTATGATAGGAGACAAACTGTTAGGTAAAATTTCTCGCATAATAATGTTGCGATTCGTTTGACCATTAAGTTTTGCCGCCAGCACATATTCTTGGCTGCGCAACGATAAGAACTCTCCACGCACTAGACGCGCGACAGGCGGCCAGCTCACAATCGCAATGGCACCGGTAATGGAATAAACAGAAGGTTCAAATATAGCGACCAAGACAATCGCTAGCGCAAAACTTGGGACGGTCTGAAAGATTTCGGTGAAGCGCATCAAGACTTCATCGACCCAGCCACCGTAGTAGCCTGCATAAGCCCCTAATGGAATACCGATAAGTAAGGCAATCGCAGTGGATACCAAACCGACTAATAAAGATATGCGAGCCCCGTGTATCAATCCGGCCAAGACATCTCGCCCTAAGGTATCTGTACCTAGGATATATTGGTTATTTTGAAATGGCGGAATAAATGGACGTTGCACCATTCTCCAAGGGTTACCGTCATATAGGTAAGGACCAAATACCGCGATGAGAATAAACATTGAAAGAATAGCAAAGCCCACCATAGCGACTTTATTATGTGTTAACGATTTTATGACATTCATTTTGAAAGCTCGATTCGTGGGTCAACGACGCAATAAATAACATCTGTGACCAAATTGAAGAGAACAACCATGGCAGATGAGATAAAGAAAACACCTAGTAGCAAGTTGTAGTCGCGCTGAAACAGCGCTTCAAACATCAACCGACCAATTCCAGGCCATGCAAATACTGTCTCGGTGAGCACTGCACCACCAATTAATTGACCGGCTTGCAAACCAGCCAGTGTGACCACAGGTAGTAAAGCATTGCGTAGCACATGGTGAGTCGTTACACGTGATGGCTTCATGCCCTTGGCTTTGGCTGTTTTAACAAAATCCAAACGGCTCGTTTCAATCATCGAAGTACGAGTCATACGGGCATACACTGCGGTGAAGAAAAGCCCTAAAGTTGTCGCTGGCAGAATTAAATGCAAACCAATGTCTTTAATCTTTTCCCAACCAGTCAGATTCTCACCGACGGTTTGCATACCAAAACTTGGCAGCCACTCTAAATACACAGAGAAGAAAAGCGCAGCCATCATCGCCAGCCAAAAAAGCGGTGTAGCGTAAAAAATCAAAGCCGCTACCGTAATGACAGAATCCATAAATTTACGGTGTTTTGCTGCGGCAACCACTCCAGCAAGTACACCAAGCAGTAAAGACAAAGCAAATGCCGCTCCAGTCAATAGCAAGGTGGCTGGCATACGATCCATAATCAGGTCAAAAACTGGCATTTGTTGTCGATAGGTGATCCCCATATCAAATTGCAATAAGTTACTGACATAGATCCACAGCTGATAATACAAAGGCTGATCTAGACCAAACTGCTCTCTTAATTGCTGTAGGAAGATTTCATCCGTTGCGCCCGCTTCACCCGCCATCACCTGAGCTGGATCCCCCGGTGCCATACGAATCAAGAAGAAGTTAAAGATGGCAATAACTAACAACACCATTGCCCCTTTCACCAAGCGACCAGCAATATAAATTAGGGTTTGAACACTCATAGAAAAGATTACTCTTATTGAGGGAGCAAGCCGAAAGGCTTGCTCCCATTAGATTACTGTTTAATCCAAGCGGTACCGAAGGCATCATTGATACCGATGGCAGAGTCAACAAGGTTTTGTACTTTACAGTTATAGATTGTTGGGAATTCCAATTCCATTAGCCAAGCAACTGGTACATCTTCCACTATTTGATGCTGAATTTTGCTGTACAGCTCTTCACGTTTGGTGTCAGGAAAAGCCACTGCGGCTTCGTTAAACCACTGATCAATCTGTTTATTTACATACCCTTCAGCGTTATTCCAAGGAGAACCTTTGGCAATATTACTAGACAGGTAGGTACGTGATACGCCTAATGCAGGGTCACCGTATTGATACAGGTAAGTGAAGGAAATATCGTAGTCCCAGTCAGCAATTTTCTGGTTCCACCCAGCCACATCGGTCGAAACAATCTTAGTTTTAATGCCAACATCTTCTAGATTTTGTTTAATGACTTCTGTCCAACGCTGCCAAGTTTCACCATATGGCATAGCCATTAGTCGAACAGGCGAGCCGTCATACCCCATGTCTTCAAGTAAGGCTTTTGCTTTCTTCGGGTTGTATTCATAGTCAGGGATGCTTTCATCAAAGAACGTGGTTTTTGAACCAACAGGGCCTTTCGCAATTTTCCCGTAATCGTTCCAAAGCACAGACTTGGCAAACTCTCGATCCATGGCGTACATAACAGCCTGGCGGAAACGCTTATCCGCTGTAGGTCCTTGACGGTTGTTTAACCATAACCAAGCATGTGGTGAAAAGAACTCCCACCCATCGGTCGTGACACAAACATTATCCAGCTCACTCAAACGTGGTACGTCAAAGTTTTCGACTGAACCTCCAGGCAAGACATCTATTTTCCCGGTTTCAAAAGCAACCGACCTTGAAGCCGCATCTGGAATAACATGCCAATAAAGCTCTTCAATATGAGGCAAGCCTTGTACGTGGTAATTCTCATTTTTAGCTAGGTGGATGAACGAACCTTTTTGCCATTCTTTGAAGACAAAAGGCCCTGTACCAATAGGATGGTGATTTGCTGGGTTGAGTTTGTAATCCGTACCTTCGTAAATATGCTTAGGCAACATTGGCGTTGTGCCCACTTCAAATAGTCGAATGAAAGGGCCGAACGGTTGTTTTAACTGAAACACAACCGTGTAGTCATCTGGCGCTGTGATGCTCTCTACAAATTCTAATGACGTACGTAGCCGAGCATTCGTTTCACGCAATAATTTATCGATAGAGAAAACGACATCTGCTGATGTAAATGGCTTGCCATCATGCCAAACAACGCCTTCCTTCAAGTGGAATGTCCATGTTTTACCATCTGCGGAATTTTCCCAAGAAGTGGCCAACAGTGGGTGAGGCACCAAGTCTTTGTCGTAACGCATCAAGCCTTCAAAGATGTTTCCGCCAACTTGTTGAGTGGTAGCATTAGAGTACATACCAATCATTAAGCTTGGTGGCTCAGGCTGCACAACCACATTGATTGTTCCTCCGTCTTGCGCTTGGGCATAAACATTTGCAGTGAAAGGTAAGCAAGCGATTACCGCCCCCATCATTAGCTTTTTCATATTTCTCTCCTAAGTTCAAAATATTTAAATTTAAGTTGGCAAACTGCCAGTTCCACTATCGACATCATTACTCTTTATAAGAAGGCGACACCCTTTCTAATAATCTCAGGTACGCCAACCATTCCACATGAAAGCCGTCTTTCATGCTTATTTCGGCAAATTGCTTGTATTGGTAATACGTCATATCACAGACCGATGAATCTATTTGATTCACAGGCTGGCCACTGGCCAAAACAGACATCTGTACCTTACAAACGCGCTCCAAATTGAACATTAAAGTGAAGGCTTCTCCGACATTTTCGCCCATGGTCATCAGTCCATGGTTGTCTAGAATCATCACCTTATTTTCAGCACCAAGGTCGTTTACTAATCGCTCTCTTTCTTCTAGATTCAACGCGATACCTTCATACGCATGGCGCGATACGCCGTAATAAAACTGCAGGGCCCACTGATTAATAGGCAAGATTCCAGTTTGGGTTGACGCTATCCCCACCCCTGCAACCGTGTGAGTATGTAGAGCACACTTCAAATCTGGGCGCGCTTCATGAATGGCGGAGTGTATGGTGAAACCAGCAGGGTTTGCCCCCATGTTGCATGGGTCATTTATAATATTGCCGTCAAGATCAATGGTGACCAATTGACTGGCTTTCACTTCACTGAATCGAGTCCCATAAGGGTTAATTAAAAAATACTCTTTATCACCAGGAACGCGGGCTGAGATATGGGTATAAATACTGTCGCTCATTTGAAAATGTTCAATCAAATGATATGCCGCCGCCAAATCAACCCGCACTCGTTCCTCTTCGGACAAATTAGGGTATATATCGGTTACAAAATCGGTTCCTGCTTCAACACTCATACAACTGCCTCTAATCTCTTGTAAGCTAAATTGATAGGCCGTGAGAAAAATGTGATGCACATCCATTCATTGCCTTAATTCGATTCTTGATCATAAAAAAATCAATAACAATCGAATAATATTGACAAAATTGTTCAATAAAA
The DNA here is from genome assembly GCF_039940335.1 of Marinomonas sp. Lineage (GTDB taxonomy): Bacteria > Pseudomonadota > Gammaproteobacteria > Pseudomonadales > Marinomonadaceae > Marinomonas. The sequence goes on from NZ_JBDVGW010000012.1 coordinate 376,440, forward strand.
TTTGACAATAAGCACGCCAAACAAGAACATAGATAAGAAATATTTAACTATGCAAATTATTTGCACTATATAAATGCACAAAGACAGGGCTTTTGACGTTAAGGCTTGGAAATTACAGATATCGGGCAAAGGCCAATTAATCGACATTTGAGCCGTTTAAAGGGCCTTTTTTGTCATCTAAAAGGACATGTGAGATTTAATATGGTGCGAATAAAACACTTATGAGCACACATATAGTGCTCGATAAAAGCCTAGGTTTTATTGCTTGTCATAGCGGGATTGAGCGTCGGATAGAAGGCTTTCTAACCACTCAACAAAGGAAAAAACTTCTTTCCTTTCGATTTTTTCTGGGGAGGTAACCAGATAATAAGCTCTGGGGGATTCTATACTTTTCTCAAAAGGCCGTATTAGCAACCCCTTTGCAAGCGCATCGCCACTGACCATATTGTCGCCAATGGCAATACCTTGACCGGCAATGGCGGCCGACTGAACAAAGTTGGCATCGGAGAAAACCACACCTCCCTCCAGCTGAATATTACTCACCCCATTTGCTGCCAACCATACTCGCCAATCTGTTTGTCCCATAAGATGCAGTAAGGGCATTTTTACAAGGTTTGAAGGGTGGCCAAAACCGCCTTGTTGATGAAAAAAATGCGGGCTACAGACAGGAAACAAGCGAATGGTCATCAGTTGTTTAACGTACTTTTCGGGCCAATTACCATTGCCATAGGTAATAAACAAATCCACATCATCGTTGGAGATGTCTCCAGGAAAGCTTGGTGAGACGATATGCAGCGAAACTTTAGGGTACTTTTGAGTGAAAGCAGAAAGCTTATGACACAGCCAGTAGTTAGCAAGCCCAGGGGCACAGCTAACCATCAATTCTCCCGTTACCTCCTCGCCATCATTAGCCCTCGACGCTTCCAGTAAAATCGTTAAAGCTTTCTTTGCTTCATCGGCATAGTGTTTGCCTTGATAAGTAAGAGTCAGACCTCTGCCATCTTTTTGTGTCAGTTGGAATCCCAGTAAATCCTCTAATAAGTTCAACTGGTGACTCACTGCACTACGTGTAAGGCTTAATTCTTGAGCTGCAGCCGAGACACTGCCAAGTCGAGCAATGGCTTCAAATGCTCGCAATGCGGTAGTCGATGGATAACGCTTCATAGTGTCCTATTTTTTCGGTTTACTTATCAATAATGTAACACTTAAATATGAGAAAGATCAGCAAATACCAATCTATGATCGGAAGTATGCTTGAGTAGCTGCACTAATGGGTCTTGTGATGCGGGCCAAAATACCCCTTGATTGATGAGTTTCAAGTCCTTACTTAAACGCACGTAATCTGCTTGCATGCGCCACACTGCGGTGTGATAAGGACTATTATTGGCTCTAGGAGAATGTTGTTTACCACCGACACTCGTTGGGAAAGGGTATCGACCCATTTTAGGGTGCTTTAGTAACTGTTCGATGGCTTCCTTGTAAGCGTCACCTTCTTTTGAGGAAGCGTTTAAATCCCCCAGTAATATAAAGTCTTCGCCCGAGAAGCCTCCTTGTCGTCCTTGATCGTCGTAAAAATAGTTTTTCGCGGATAAGTAATCCGACCAAAAGCGTATTTCATCATGATTTCGACAAGCATTACGTCGCTCTGCGCCATCAAAAACGGGAGGAGTTGGATGAGAACACAAGCAGTGTAACTTGCGCTTCCCTATTTCAATCACCACATCCCAATGGGATTTTGACGATAAGGGCAAAACATCAAGGTCTTGTTCATCAAACCAAGCCCCGCCATCTGGATGCTGGGGCATTTTTGCCGAGGGCATGTCTCGCCATAGGAAATGTTGGAAACTTCGGGAAGCTTTATGGTCAATGGCAAAGCGGGACAGTAGCAGCATGCCATATTGACCGAGAAATTGTCCGAAACCTAGGGCATCAGCCCCTACATCAGAAAACACGCCATCTTTGTCAAAATCCCGTCCTGACGCTTGCCCAGTGTTTACAGGTAAGTAGAAGGCATAACGATAATTTTGTTGCAGAGCAAGACGCTCAACCAGTGGCTCTATGGCATCAAAGTCCACTTCATTTAACAATAAAATATCTGCATTGATGTGATCAAGTAGGCGCTCGGTGGCCAGTACCTGCTTGTCTGAACCACTGATAATGGCTTGCTTGAGCTCGCCAGCCTTATCACGGCTTAGAGCCGTGTTATAGCTTGCAACCCGTACTACCATTCAATACCGGCTTGAGCTTTTACACCGTTAGCAAAGGCGTGACGCTCATTATTTACCTTACTATGAGTATCCACACTGTCCAGCAGTACTCTTGGTGCCGTACGACCTGTCATCATGACGTTTTGGTGGGCTGGACGGCTTGCCAAGGCCGCAACGAGATCAGCTTCGTTCAAATAACCATATTTGTACATGTAGGTGATTTCATCTAGTAATACGAAATCAATATCAGGGTTAGCCAGCACTTTTTTAGCCAGTTCCCAAGCCTGTTCTGCGGCTTTCTGCTCAAGCACAGGATCACGAGTTTCCCAAGTAAAACCGTGTCCCATTACATGGAACTCGACTTTAGGATGTTCGCCAAAAAACAGCTGCTCGCCCGTGGCCTTACGACCTTTAATAAACTGAATAACCGCGCAAGATTGGCCGTGCCCTAAAGCTCTGGCCATAGTGCCGAACGCGCTGGAGCTTTTACCTTTACCTGTGCCCGTAAGAAGAATCGTGACCCCACGCTCCTCCGTAGCCGCTGCGATACGCTGATCAACAACCGCTTTCTTTTTTAATAACCGGGCTTCATTTTTCGCTGCTTGTTCTGCTTTTTGAGCAGAGGTATTACTTGAATCACTCATCGATCACCTCTTTTTGTAGAGTAGCCAGCTTGGGTAATACAAGCCTTTATGTATTGCGAACACCCTTAGTATAAAGACTAAAGCTACCGCGTAAATCGAGTTAAATTCATGTGAAGGTATGTTTTTTTCTAGTAGCACCACCAAGGCTGCCCCCAAAAACGCCGGCGTGGCATAAAATTCTTTGCCCAACACAAGGGGTGGTCTATGGCTTAATACATCGCGAATAATACCCCCTGCTACCCCAGTGATGATGCCCATGGTAATGGCGATTGAAGGGGAAAAGCCCAGTAGCAATACTTTTTCGGTCGCCACGACAGTAAAAAGTGCCAGCCCAAAAGAATCCGCATAATGGAACAGGGTTTGACGATTTTCAATGATACGCACGGTAAAGAAAGCAAAGGCCGACGATAAACACGCCACCCAAAGATAAGAAGTATCTTTTACCCAATACACGGTTTCCACCGACAAAATCACATCGCGTATCGTGCCCCCTCCTAGTGAGGTAACCATACCTAAAAATAACAAGGAAAATAGATCCATGTCTTTTTTACCAGAGGAAATAACACCGGTAATGGCAAAGGCGGCAATGCCGATCATGCCCAGAATATAAAGTAGCATTTGATTTTTCTCACCAAGAACACTCAAGGCTTATCTGATAAGCCCAATAAAATTAAGAGGTTAAAGTACCCAGTCCCCTGCCCCAAGGCGCTTTAACTGAATAAAATCACCTATTATTTGCAGTTCTGTGACACTGCAAAAGCCAACATCAATGCGATGACATTGAGCTAATGGCCATTGGCAAAGCAAGCTCACCAATACCTTAATCACACCCGCATGAACCACCAGCACACAAGCATCAAGTTCATCATGAGCCAATTGAGACCACCACTGCCATAAGCGTTCAGCAAGGTCTTGCAGAGACTCTCCTTCATAGGGCGCAGTTAATACTAAGTCTTGCATCCATAGGTCAATCTCTGTTTTCGGAATCTCTTCCCAACAGCGACCCTCCCATTTGCCAAAATCCAATTCTTTTAACGCACTCACGCTATGAGAGCGGCCATCACTTAGATAATCCGCTAACAAGGCCGCACGGCTTAGCGGGCTATGGTAATAGGCGCACCTAGCCAGAGAAGTCTTGGTAGAGGATGAAATATACTGAATAAGCTTTTGTTTAAGAGGCTCCGCTGATTGCTGCCAATCAGCTATCAAGGGCACATCTAGTTGCCCATAGCATAAGCCTTTTGTTACCTCAGGCTTAGGATGTCGAATTAGGAACAGCTTCACGTGTAGGAAACAAACAGGCAGAACAGAATTAATACCTCAGCGAACTGCTCACAGGCCCCTAAGGTATCGCCATTGTAACCGGCGATTTTTTTCTGCAAATAAAAGCGCAAAGCAGCAAGATACAAGGTCACGATTAAGAGGATGTTGATAAGATCACTACCATCAAACGCCAACAGCCACATCAGAGCAACAGGCACTAAGGCAACTCCCCATTCGATGAGACTAAGTTGCGCTACCATGCTTCTCGCCTTGCTTTGGCCTGCACTGACATAATCAAGACTGTTCATTATCACTAAGGGAGTAAAACGGGCGATAATATGCACCGCACACCAAGCGCATAACGCCAGTATTAGACCAAGAAAGGAATGGTTAATGACACTTAATAGCTCACTGAGCAGCAGCCATTTTAAACTCAAGGAAAACCACACAGATAAGGCCGCATAACTGCCAATCCGAGAGTCTTTCATTATTTTAAGCCTTTGCTCTGGCTCCCAGCCTCCCACAAGACCATCGCAAGCGTCCATTAAACCGTCTTCATGGAAGCCGCCCGTCAACAGCACAGCAGTGAGTAACATTAGTAACGCTTGCAAGGAAGTAGACCAGTCAAACCATAACGGCCAGGCGCTCAATAACGCAACAATCAACCCCACCCAAGGCAGGAAAGCCACAGGGGAGGTATGCTTCACCTCTTGTTGCCAATCTACTTTAATGGGCAGTCGGGTATAGGTTGAAAGGCTACGTTTAAAGCCTTGCCAGTGTGGTTGCGCCAACTCTTTATAATGTTTCACCACTATTCGCCTTCGCTAACGCCTGCATGCTCAAAACTCGCCATGTTATTCAAAAACACACAAGCACTCTTGATTAATGGGTAAGCCAATATTGCACCGGAGCCTTCACCAAGGCGTAAATCTAGGGACAAAATGGGCTCAGCGCCTAATTGCGCCAACACTTGCTGGTGGGCCTGTTCATTGGATTGGTGAGCAAAAATAGCGTAATCCAGCACATTCGCAGACACTTTTTGCGCTAACATCAAGGCTACTGAACAAATAAAGCCATCCACTACAAACGCTGTTTTGTGCTGAGCAGCTTGTAGCATGGCACTGGCCATCGCAACAATTTCAAAACCACCAAGCTGCTTAGCCAAGGTTGTTGCAGACCAAGAACTTGAAGCTTGACCCGTCTCTTGTTCTGCACGGGCAAGCGCCTTGGCGATCACCTTAGCTTTATGAGACACACCTGCATCATCAAGCCCCGTACCACGTCCAGCAGTTGTTTCACTGCTGGCGCCAGTCATGGCACTCAGCATACAAGAAGAAACACCTGTATTACCTATGCCCATCTCGCCAAACATAAGTAAGGTGACACCTTCTTGCAGGGCTAAATCCACTTCAGCCACACCCGCCGCAATCGCAGCCGCTAACGCTTGGTCATTCATGGCCGCTTGGAGGCTAATATCTTGCGTCCCATAAGCAACTTTTCGCTGCGCTAATAAAGGATGGTCCGCTAAGTCCGCTTTAACACCTACATCCACAATGCGTAATGGCACTTGATGCTGCTGACAAAACACACTAACTGCAGCGCCACCTTGTAAAAAATTGACCACCATTTGCGGCGTCACTTCTTGCGGGAACGCACTAATACCTTGAGCGACCACACCATGATCTGCCGCAAATACCAACATTTTGGCATTATCGACCTTCGGGGTTAAGCTCTGCTGTATCTGGCCCAATTTCAGGGCGATCGATTCTAGTTCACCTAGTGCCCCTAAAGGCTTAGTTTTCGTGTCGATTTTGTGGCGTAACCCGGTGACGAAATCTTCACTAAGTGACGAAATATCAAATTGTTCAAACACAGTCACAGATCCTTTAAGCCTTTGCTGCTCGTTGGCGTACCACTTCGTATAAGCACACCCCTGTCGCCACCGAGACATTCAAGCTTGATACCACACCCGCCATTGGTAGCTTAACAAGATAGTCACACTGTTCTCGAGTTAAGCGGCGCATGCCTTCCCCTTCTGCTCCCATAACAATGGCAGTAGGGATAGTAAAGTCTTGTTCATAAACGGTTTGCGTGGCTTCACCTGCCGTACCAAAAATCCACACCCCTTGGTCTTGCAGTTTTTTCATGGTGCGCGCAAGGTTTGTTACCGCATAAACCGGCATACTTTCTGCCGCACCGCAGGCAACTTTACTCACGGTGGCATTTAGCGGTGCCGATTTATCTTTTGGAATGACCACTGCATGGGCGCCCGCCGCATCGGCGCTACGCAAACAAGCCCCTAGGTTATGGGGGTCCGTTACACCATCAAGGATAATAATTAGGGGATTTTCTTCTAAACCCGCAATATATGTATGCAACTCGCCTTCATCACCCGCTTTGGTCATAGTGGTATAAGCCACTACGCCTTGGTGAACGACGCGCTCTTTTGTTTTGCTAAACAGCTGGTCGAGATCACGGCGAGGCACAATGCTGTAGCGTACTTTTGTCTTTTTACATAATTGCACTAGGCGTTGAGTTTTTTTATCATCGCGGCCTTCTTGAAAACGCACTTCTTTGACACGCTCAGGTTGCTGAGACAAGGCGTTTTCCACGGCATGTATGCCGTATATCCATTCTAAATCTGACATTTCTACTTTATTACTCTTTATTTTATGTGTTATTCAACACAATTTAAGGCATCGTCCAGCCAGAAACTTAGTCTGCTGAACGAGGCTTAGCATTGTTTTTCTTTGCTTTTTTAGGCTTTTTCGCTTTGGCTTTTTTGGCAGCAGGCTTTTTAGCCGCGCTATCTTTGGCGGCAGCTTGAGCCGTTTTTTTCTGTCTAACACGCTTACCTTTAGAAGGACTACGGCGCTTTTTGGCTTTGCTTTTTGTATCTTTGCCATCTTTAGCGGCGTCTTTCTCTTTGCTGGCGTCAGCCGCTTCGGCTTTAGCTTTAGGCTTCTTAGGACGCCCACCCAGCTCAATCGGCGGTAATTGTGCAAGCTGCATTTCCAACTCAGTTAAATCGCTACGTTCCACTTTTGGACGACGCGGTTGCTGGCTGTTATCAAGGCTCAAATCAATTTTACGTTGCTCTAGGTTCACGCTGGCAACACGTACTTTAAGCGTATCGCCAAGACGGAAAACACGGCCTGTGCGCTCACCGATAATGGCTTGATGTTCCATATCGTGAACAAAGTAATCTTGCCCCAAGCCAGAAATGTGGATTAAACCATCTACAAACAAGCCTTGCAGTTCCACAAATAAACCAAAGCCAGTCACCGCCGTTACCACCCCATCAAAGGCTTCACCTAGGTGCTGCTCGACATACTGACATTTCAACCAGGCTTCGACATCACGGGTGGCTTCATCTGCGCGACGCTCGCTTTGCGAACAAGAATCGCCGAAACCGTCCATATCGGCATGGTCGTAACCGTAGATTTTATTGGCTTTTAGGGTAGGACTACCCGGCACACGATGAGCTTGACGCACCACCGGGCGGCCTTCGCCACGAATCAAGTAACGAATCGCACGGTGTACCAACAAGTCTGGATAGCGACGAATTGGTGACGTGAAGTGGGTATAAGCTGGGTAATTTAGACCAAAGTGCCCCATGTTATCGGCTTGATAAACCGCTTGTGACATGGAACGCAGCATCATAGTTTGAATGCTTCGCGCATCGGCACGGTCTTTGATTTGCTCTGCCAATTGCGCGTAATCGTCTGGCGTTGGCTTCAGGCCACCAGCCAACTCAAGCCCTAGTAGGCCAAGATAGGTGCGCAGGTTAAGTAAGCGATCTTCTTTTGGCCCTTCATGGACACGGAACAACGCTGGCAAATCTGCTTTTAGTAGTAATTCCGCTGTCGCCACGTTCGCACACAACATGCACTCTTCGATCAGCTTGTGCGCATCATTTCTCTCTACAGGAATTATGTGCTCGATTTTTGAATTCTCATCGAAAACCATGCGAGTTTCTACGGTATCAAACTCCATCGCACCACGTTCGTCACGAGCACCTTTAAGGGTGTGGTATAAGCCATTCAAATCATCAATGTGAGAGACAATCGAGGCATAACGTTCACGCAATTCAAGCCCTTGCTCTTCCGGCTCCTCGGCGATCATTTTCGCAACCTTGGTGTAGGTTAGACGCGCATGGGATCGAATTAAGCCTTCATAAAACTTGTAACCTCGCATTTTACCGCGAGAGGTAAGGGAAATTTCCGCCACCATGGCCAAACGATCAACGTCTGGATTCAATGAACACAAACCGTTCGACAGTACTTCTGGCAACATAGGAATAACACGGCCCGGGAAGTACACAGAATTCCCGCGCACAATGGCTTCTTCGTCCAGTGCTGTGCCTTTCTTCACATAATGAGAAACGTCGGCAATGGCGACAAACAGCTTCCAGCCACCCGGTGTTTTTTCACAATATACCGCGTCGTCAAAGTCTCTCGCATCTTCACCATCGATCGTAACAAAGGGGGTATCACGTAAATCCACACGATTGGCTTTGTCTTCTTCGGCCACTTCTGTCGTGAAATGCTGAGTTTGCTGTCCTATCGCTTTTGGCCACTCATGGGGGATTTCAAAGCGGTGCATGGCCACGTCAATTTCAAGACCTGGCGCCATAAAGTCTCCCAAAATTTGTTTTACCAAACCTTGGAATGGCTTACCACGTTCTGCATAGGCAACAATTTCTACCACCACGTACTGACCGTGTTTTGGTATCAGGCCAGAGTCTTTGGTGATCAGAATGTCTTGGGCGATACGAGGGTTTTCTGGGGTCACAAACGCGGTGCGGCTTTCTTCGTAGTAGCGACCCACCAAACGGGTGTGTTTACGCTCTAGTACTTCAACGATCACCCCATCCAAACGACCTTTAACGCTACGACCGGATAGGCGGGCTTTAACTTTGTCACCGTCCATAACATTTTGCATTTGGCGCGCCGAGATAAAGATATCATCGTCCGAAGCGCGCAATAGAAAGCCATGACCTTCTTTATTACCTTGAATGTAACCTTCAATCAGTTCACTTTCGAGCACTGGAGTGTATTCATCATTGCGGTTGCTGTTTAGCTGGTGATCACGACACATGGCGATAAGACGACGGCGTAGTGCTTCAATCTCATCTTCCCCTTGCAGGGCAAACTCCCCACACAAATCTAGATGCCCATAGGCTTTATTTTGCTTCGCGAGGAATTCAAGAATGAATTCACGGCTGGGTACAGGGTTATCGTACTTAGACGCTTCGCGTTGTTTATGTGGGTCGTTAATATTTTTATTACTCAATGTTTATTATCCTTGGTTTAAAAAGAGACATTTACTCAGGTGCCGTTCACTTTGTCTGCGTTACTGTAGCGTTATTTGCCATGCACTGAGTGCATCTGTCTCAAAATAAGGTGTCATCTGTGGGCAGAATTTTGTAAACCTTTAATACACCTTACTGTTTAGAACCTTTGCAGCGCCCTGTTTCTCTTTAAACCAAGTCGCTAACCAGTTCAATTAGCCGCTATTATAGAGCATTCTGCCTTAATACTCTTTAAGTAACGGAATATGTTCATCGATTCTGCAAACTTCCTAAGCAGAGTTTGGTAATTCCACAACAAAATGGGTATTTCATCGATCATTTCACCATTAAACTAGCTGTTTTTGATGACATTTTGACCTATCAAAAAACTTTTTATCACCTAATCGTCTATTTTATGAGCGCTTTGAGCTAACATATCGAATAATTCGATATATTTTGGGGTTTTGGCTCACTGTCTATGACGCACTAATTGCATCTCAGCCATCACTTTGGTGGAAATTTCTTCCACAGAGAGTTTGGTAGAGTTCAAAAAAGGAATACGTTCTTGACGATATAAAGACTCCACTTCTTCAATTTCATAGCGACATTGTCTTGGCGAAGCGTACTTACTGGCCGCCATTCGTCCTGTGCGAATTTCATGCAGCCGCTGGGCATCTATGGTTAAACCAAAAAGCTTCTTCTTGTGCTCTTTTAGCACTCTGGGCAAGCCCACTGCAGCAAAATCATCCTCTGTGATGGGATAGTTGGCGGCCTTGATACCATACTGCATGGCGAGGTACAAACTGGTTGGGGTTTTGCCCGAGCGTGAAACACCTAAAAGAATAATATCCGCTTGATCAAAGTTCTTTATTGAAACGCCATCATCATTCGCTAAGGCATAGTTTATGGCATCTATCCGGCCATCATAGACACCTTCTTTCATACCATGGGCTTTTTGCGCTGTGGGTTGCGCGGGCACGCCCAACGCTTTTTCAATGGGCGACAGCAAGTCACCAAACAGATTATAACAATGGCAATCACAAGACTGAATGATCTCTCTGATAGCAATGTCTGCAATGGTATAAAACAACAAGGGAGGTACGCCATTTTCCACCTCTAAATCAACCTGCTTTTTTAATCCGTATGCCTGATCTTGGGTGGTTAAAAAAGGCACACTTTGGGTATCTACTGCCACATCAAAAAACGACAACATTGCCGAACCAAATACCTCAGCCGTGATAGCTGTGCCATCAGATACGAAGTACACCTTCATGAGATTTTCCTTATTTTGTTGTTATGTAACGACATTTATTTTTTCGATTGAAATAAAACTACATCGAATAATCGATTTTATTCCCCTGCTCGCTCCTACATACAATGACTCCAGACCCAGTGCTTTGACAAGTAGTCGTTCGTCACTGGAGTCATGGAAAGAGGCGGAATTTAACCCATGGTTCAAACCCTCTTTCAAAACGCGACATAACAATCATGTTAGTAAAATAAAATTCAACTAACGTAATCTGGAGGCTCAAGTGAGCAAGTTTATAAAGTGGTTCAAAGATCTTCGTTTAGAAGATGTCGGTGAAGTTGGCGGTAAAAACGCCTCTTTAGGAGAAATGATTTCTAACCTGACAGACCTTGGTATCCAAGTACCAAATGGTTTCGCGACCACTTCCTATGCTTATCAAAGCTTCCTAACTGAAAGTGGCCTCGACGATAAAATCCATCAAACTCTAGATGCTCTAGACGTGGACGATGTACATGCCCTTGCTGAAGCGGGTATAAAAATCCGTCAATGGGTTGAAGAAGCCAATTTTTCAGACGAATTTAACCAAGAAATTGAAGCTGCATTTGTCATCCTATGCGATGACAATGCCGAAGACAGCTCTTTTGCCGTGCGCTCGTCTGCCACCGCCGAAGATTTACCAGACGCTTCATTTGCGGGCCAACAAGAAACCTACTTAAACGTAGTTGGGCTTGCAGACATCAAAGCCTCTATAAAACGAGTATTTGCTTCACTCTTTAATGATAGGGCTATTTCTTACCGTGTACACCAAGGCTTTGAGCACCAAGGTGTAGCGCTATCTGCTGGCATTCAAAAAATGGTACGCAGTGACATCGGCGCTTCTGGCGTACTCTTCACCCTTGATACTGAGTCAGGTTTTGACGAAGTGGTCTTCATCACGGCGGCTTACGGTCTTGGGGAAATGGTCGTACAGGGTACGGTCAACCCAGACGAGTACTACGTTCATAAGCCAACATTGGCCGCTGAACGCCCTGCTGTGGTACGCAAAAGCTTGGGCAGTAAAGCACAGAAAATGGAATACGCCGAAGCTGGTAGCGACGATGAATTTGTCAAAATTGTACCCGTCACCCTGGATGCTCAAAATCGCTTTGCTCTAACGGATGAAGAGATTCAAGACCTAGCGCGACAAGCCTGCATCATTGAAGAGCATTACCAACGTCCAATGGACATTGAGTGGGCCAAAGATGGTGTCGATGGCAAGATCTACATAGTTCAAGCTCGTCCAGAAACTGTCCGCAGCCAAGGCAGCGCACAAAGCATGGAGCGCTTTAGTCTAAAAGAAACAGCACCTGTCATCATCACCGGTCGTGCTATTGGTCACAAAATCGGTACAGGTGAGGTGAAAGTCTTATCTTCTATCACGGAAATGGATCGTATCCAGCCGGGGGACATTCTGGTCACGGACATTACCGACCCAGATTGGGAACCTATCATGAAGCGGGCTTCTGCCATTGTCACGAACCGTGGCGGCCGTACTTGCCACGCGGCGATTATCGCTCGTGAGTTAGGCATACCTGCGGTCGTCGGTTGTGGTGATGCTACACAAGTCTTGCAGGATGGCCAAAAAGTCACGGTGTCTTGTGCGCAAGGTGACATGGGCTTTGTTTACCAAGGGGAATTGGCGTTTGATGTGATCACCTCAGAAGTGGGCAATATGCCAGAGCTGCCAGTGAAAATCATGATGAACGTGGGTAATCCTAACCGTGCTTTTGACTTCGCTATGCTACCAAATGCTGGTATCGGTCTGGCGCGCTTAGAGTTCATTATCAACCGTATGATTGGTATTCACCCGAAAGCGCTACTGAACTACGAGACAATGACTCCTCAGCTACAAGAGGAAATCGATCATCGTATTGCGGGTTACCAAGGTCCAGTTGAGTTCTACGTGGACAAGCTAGTAGAAGGGGTCGCCACGCTGGCCTGCTCTTTCTCTAATAAGCCCGTCATTGTGCGTTTATCGGACTTTAAATCAAACGAGTACCACAACCTAGTGGGTGGGCCTTTGTTTGAACCGGATGAAGAGAACCCAATGCTCGGTTTCCGTGGTGCTGCTCGTTACATCGACGACTCATTCCGCGATTGCTTTGCACTGGAGTGTGAAGCCATTCGCCGAGTCCGTAATGACATGGGCTTCACCAATGTGCAGATCATGATCCCATTTGTGCGCACCCTAGAAGAGGCTCAGCAGGTTACCGAACTGCTAGCGGAGCAAGGCTTAGCAAGGGGCGAAAACGGCTTAAAAGTCATCATGATGTGCGAACTGCCATCTAATGCCTTATTGGCTGAAGATTTCTTAGAATACTTCGATGGTTTCTCCATCGGCTCTAACGATTTGACCCAGTTAACCCTAGGGTTAGACCGAGATTCTGGCTTGATCGCTGATAAATTTGACGAGCGTAACCCAGCCGTTAAAAAACTGCTTAAACTTGCCATTGAAGCGTGCCGAGCTAAGGGTAAATACGTGGGTATTTGTGGCCAAGGCCCTTCTGACCACGCAGATTTTGCCGATTGGTTAGTCGAGCAAGGTATCGAAAGTATGTCCCTTAACCCGGACACAGTCATCGAAACCTGGCTACACCTAAAAGAAGTATTGGAAGACAAAGCACTTAAACAAAGTGCCGTTTAGAAATTTCCTAATGGGTCGATTAACAAGACCTTAAGGATCACGACTGCTTTCTCTACAGGTATCTGTAGTGATTCAGATAGCCGCTTAGCGGCGGCACGTTACGCCTTCAATTGTAACGTTACTCTCTAGTTTTATAGCCTCGCTTGCGGGGCTTTTTTTTGCCTGTGGCACCGCTATTTCAGCCCAAATACATTGCCAAATGCGCCTAGAGCACTAACTGTTTTGCAACGCCAACTCGATACAAATGGCACAATGGGCATCGTTGGCAGCATAGAGTATCTGTTCTTTTTTTAAAGGATAACGGGCCCAGTTAGAACGTTGAGCACCTTTGCTCAGGCGGGTTTTCAACACCATAGCGACACCCGCTCTGGCACCGATACTGTTTTTTTCACCGACTAGATGCTTCAAAGTGATCGACAAATCTTTGGTATTTTCTATGTCGATCGCCAGTTTGTTTCGCAGCTCTTTTTTATCGTCCTTTAGCCCAAAGCCTATTTTTTGAATGTCAGGGTTGGCCAAGATCTGCGCCACCGCGGCCATCGCTGCTGGAAAACGTCGAGAAAAAAGGAAGCCTTGATGCTCAGTGGCAAGTTGTATTAGCACAGGCCCGGGGCTAACTTCCCCCTTACGAAACATAGGTTTGCTTTCTGTATCGAAACCGACACTCACCTGAGCAGACAAAATTGCTAAGGCCTGCTGAGCATCGTGCTCAGTTTCGACCAAGCTTATATTTTCAAGGCTAAGTCCCTGGTAGGGAGGTAATAATCGGATCTCTTCTTTGCTCGGACGTTGCATTTTGGCTTACTTCACTTTCTTCTAAGGCAGCTACTAAACGAGCTGATTGCCACCAGTTTACCCGATTCAACTCCAACAAGGTGAGCAAAAACACCTTGGATAATTCATGTCACGATTAGGTGGATACCACGGGGCCTGAGGTTTGCTGACGGATTTCTTGTCGAATAAGTAATGCGGCAAAGATTAACAACATGGCGGTGATGTCTAAGCGATCTAGTGGTTGGGACAATAAAACCGCGCCTGTCATTAGGGCGACCACTAGCTCGAGTGAGCCTGCGATGGTATTTTTGTCCACCGAAGACTTGGTTGCCCCCATCATAAACAACACTTGTGGTAGCGCCGCCGAGATCAATGCAATGCCCCCAAGCGCAAAATAACCTTCCATATTGACGGGGAATAACTGCTCGGGAGCTTGCCAGAGCGTAAGAGGCAATAAGATTACAACATGGCCAAAGGTGATCCACGCCATACGTTGTTTAATGGGTAAATGATGCTTAGGCTTAGATAAATACTGCACTTGCGTGGCCACAGCCAATGGCGCCATAAAGCAGCCAATAATGGCCAAATACGCTTCGCTCGACAAACCTTCTGGACGGACGGTTAAGGAGGCTGCGATGGCCACTAAAGCCCCTGATACAAGAGTATTCTGCGAAACACCACGTTTAAACCAAAACCAACCGATTAACACGCTAAACAAAGGATAACTGTAATAGATTAATATCGCCGTGGCGGCAGGGATAATTTGTAATGCATAAAAGTAAGCAAAAATGGCCACGCCTCCCATCATCCCTAAAGCAAGACTGCGTGCCACCTCCCCTCGGTTTTCACGCTGGCACTTTAAACATCCAGAAAACAATAGAGCAGGCAAGATAAAGCGACTTAAGCTCACCACCTCAGCCCCAAGCCCTTGTTGAAACAACAGCTGTGCGAAAAATGGATTTAAGCCATAAAAACATGCCGCCATGAGCACCAAATAATGACCCGTTTTATCTTGTTGAATTTGCATAGCACCCTTGTCACCGTGAAATAAAAACTCACTCTAAGACATAATAGATGAACAAAATAATGAATAATTATTAAAATTGATTAATACTTTGCATCTATTTAATTTATCGAGGCGTTATCCGGCTATGCAATTGGACATCAAACATTGGCAAATGCTGAGTGCGATAGATAAAGCTGGCACCCTAAGGAAAGCGGCTCAAGCCTTGGCAATTAGTCAATCTGCCCTAAGTCATAGATTAGCGGAAGCCGAGCGGCGCTTAGGTGGCAGCCTCTTTGAAAAAGAGGGTCGAGGGTTGCGTTTAACTCCGGCAGGACGTGCCATGACACAAACAGCCAATCAAATTATCCCCATATTGCAACGAGCAGAGTTTGACTTTCAGCAACTGGCCCACAAACAAACTTATGTGGTGCGCTTTGGGATTGCCGCTTACACCTGCTATCACTGGCTGCCCGCTTTCTTAAGGTTTCTGAAAGCGACAGAACCTCGACTGCAATTAGAATTAGTTGCCTCTGCTACCCAAAACCCTTTGGCCAGCTTACAACAAGGAGAGGTGGATGTGATCTTAGCACCCGGTCACCTAACACAACCTGGCGTCGAAGCTTATCAGGTTTTCACAGATGAGCTGGTTTTAGTAACTCACCCTGACCATAAATTAGCAAGTAAGGTCTTTATAGAGGCTGCAGATTTAACCAGTGAGGACTATTTAACTTACAGTAAAAGCGCACAACCTGGGTTTGAATATGAAAGGTTTATTCGACCTTCTGGAGTGTTTCCCCACCTTGTAACTGTTGTTGAAGCAACAGATGCGATACTTGAATTGGTGGCGGCAGGATTTGGGGTGAGTATATTGTCCCGCTGGGCGATACAAGCCAGCTTAAAAAACAACACATTAAAAGCCGTGAGTTTAGGAGAGCATGCCCTAGGGTTAGAATGGTCAGCATTAATACGTCAAATTGAGTCTGAAAATTCTGGCGCCCGAATGGTCGCCAACCTGTTAGCTCAATGGTTTGCCGACCACAACGACAAGTCAGCCTAAGCAGATTCCAGCTTTTTTATGAGCTGCTGAATCTCTGTCTTTAAATCTTTATCAATAATATTCTGAGCATTGGTTTTGGCTTGTTGCAAACTCACTAAAGCAGCTTGAGTGTCACCCAGCTCAACCTTCAATAACGCCACAGAATAACCAATGGAAGCCATATATTC
Organism: Marinomonas sp.; assembly: GCF_039940335.1. Classification (GTDB taxonomy): domain Bacteria; phylum Pseudomonadota; class Gammaproteobacteria; order Pseudomonadales; family Marinomonadaceae; genus Marinomonas. Next base: position 392,783 of record NZ_JBDVGW010000012.1, read on the forward strand.
TTGGGCATTTTTTGCCTTGGCTTTGCTCAGGGCCTTTTCATAAATGCTGATCGCTAAATCAAAATCTTCGGTAAAATCCCCAAGGGTTTCCCACTGCACTGGATGATCTTTATCGCTGCCATCATGTAACTCACATAGCTGCTTAAGCTTTGTATAATGCCCATCAAAGCTTGCTTGATCTTTTTTCTGAGCCGCCGTCATTAACGCCTTCGCCAATGCATGGACTTCTTTATACACTCTTGTGTTCATGGATACTTACTCTTGCGTCGCCAATATTGAAGATGACTAATGGTAGAGCAATTCCATGATGAAACCAGTGTTTAATGGCTATTTGCCTTACCCAAATGCAAAAAGCCAGCTTATCGTTCCCGATAAACTGGCTAAAGCTGTTAAGACTGCGTCATAGGCAACGCAATCAAAACACTTTTATAGGGCTTTAAGAGCCTCTACAATTTCAGCAGGCTCTTGGCGAGCTGTGTAGTCTGCATCAACAAATGCGCTGGCAACCGTACCATCTTGTGCAATAACAAAAGTCGCTGCTAATGGTAGATCAAACTGACCTTCGCCATTGTGTTTTTCTACATCGATGCCAAAAGACAGGTAAATTGGGCGCAGTTCTTCAGGTAGAGAGAACACCAAACCTAGGCTCTTAGCGTACGCTGAATTTACATCAGATAGCACTTCAAACTCTAGAGCATTTTTCTCTGCAGTAGACAAAGACGCATCAGGCAATTCTGGTGTAATGGCAACAAGTGTAGCGTTTTGCGCTTTAATGTTTGCTAGCTGATCTTGGTAAGCTTTTAGCTCAAGATTACAGTACGGGCACCAACCGCCGCGGTAGAAAGTTACGACAACAGGGCCTTGTGCCAATAAATCTGCCAATGTCACTTCGTCACCATTTTGGTTTGGCAAAGCAAATGTTGGCATAGTGTCTGCTACTTTAGGTGCTTTATCGACAATGCCCGAATCTGCCAAGTTTTGAGTGGCTAGCTTCATAAGCTCTTGAACATTTAATGGCGCTTTTTGTACAAAGCCAGCTTTATATTCTGCAATCTGATCTTGTAAAGACATGAATAACCTCAGCAATAAAATTTATCTTGAGCTGTTATTCAAACAGCATTTGAACGAACATTCAACATTATATTGAGCATTTACTCAAATTGATTGCAGTCTCCATAATTGAGTCGATATAATGGCTAAAAGTGCACCAATTTCGGATAAATTCAAACTCAGGGACTTCCACATGGCGAAAGCACAATATGACAAACAGCAGGTTTTGCAACATGCAACGTCGGCCTTTTGGCAGCTTGGTTATCACGCCACATCCATGCAAACCCTAGTCGCGGAAACAGGCCTAAAGCCGGGTAGCCTTTATTTGGCTTTTGGTAACAAGGAGGGTTTATTTAAAGCTTCTTTAGACTATTACGCCCAACAATCCGTCGATCAACTCACTGCTCTGTTAGCGCAATACGAAAAACCAGAGGACGCTCTTCCAAAGATTCTCATGGGCTTTATCGAAGAATCCCAACAAGCGGACTATTGCAGTTGTTTTCTGGTTAAAAGCCAACTAGAGCTCACCCCAGAGCATGCCTCGTTAAAGAATTACGTTTCCAAGTGCTTACGCAAAATTGAAAACATTTACACCCAGAAACTGCTAACAACCAATTCCGAGGCTGAAGCTAGCGCTAAGGCTGCAAGCCTAATGCTGCATATATTTGGGATCCGTGTATACGGTTATCACGAAGGGTCAAAAGCGGACTTAGTAGCAGCGGTACGTGTCGGACTGCCTTGGTTAACTTGGCCATCGGTACATTGATGCAAGCCAACCCTTGCATCAATGTAGTAGAGGTTAGCTGCTCTCTTATAGGGCTTGTAGCGCCTGAATAATATCCGCTGGCTCAGAACGAGTGCGGTAATCCACATCCACAAAGCGCCATACAACTTCCCCTTGTTGGTTGATCACAAAGGTTGCAGGGGTTGGCAGAATTTGGCCATTGCCGTTGTTAATACTTTCTAAGTCTAACTGACGATCAACCTTCATATGTTCCAACAAGAACTCAGGTACTTCCCAGGCCACACCATATTGAGCGGCAACTTGAGCACCTTGATCAGACAGTACTTGGAAAGTCATTTTGCTGATGTCATTTTTGCTCATGCTATCATCTGGCACTTGCGGGCTGATAGCAACAAGCTCAGCCCCTAGGGCATGAATTTCATCTAAATGAGCCTGTAAAGCCCTCAGTTGTAAGTTGCAATATGGGCACCAACTGCCACGGTAAAAACTCACCACAACAGGGCCTTTTTCGAGAAGCGTGGACAGACTAACAGTTTCACCCTCTTGATTTGGTAATGCAAAGTCTGGAGCTATTTGTGCCACTTTAAGTGCTTCATCACCTTGCTCAAACGCTTTAGCTTTCGCCATAAGCGCATCTACTTTTTTCATAAATTCAGGATTAGCATTACGAGATTGCTCAATTTTGGCATCGGTTTGTGCTTTTAATGTGGTCATTGTATTCCTTCATTATTCCTATCAAACAATTTGTGCCTAGGGCGGCACTGAGCGTGCTACCACACTAATACCTAAGCCAAGTGTCAACCAGTAGTTAAAAAAGTAAAGAATGAGGAACTAGGATTAAAAAGGCCGCATATAGCGGCCTTAGAGTTTTTTAGCGAGATAGTACGGGAACGTAGTCTTTGGCTTCAGGTAAGCGACTAATAATTTTTTGCTCGTACATGAAACGAGCATAGTGATCATAACGAGAGAGATCAACCGCGGCGGGGCGCAGTGCAAAGCGGCTCAGGGTTGCCAGCCAAGCAAGTCGATTTAACTCGTTGTCCAAAGTATCTGGCGAGTAAGCAACAAACTCCTGCCAAGAGGTTTCTGGGTGATTGAGAATATACACGGTGGCTTGTTCAATGGCCTGATTAAACGCCTGTAAAGCAGCGGTATCGTAGTCATTAGCATTGGCGACAAATACCAGTTCATCGTAAACCGGCACTTGATGCTCCTCTGGAAAAAACGCTTTGGCAGCAATACCTTCTAAGGCTAATTGGTTGGTTTCAAAGTTTCGAAAGCCACCCCATGTCGCATCGACTTGACCTGATGCTAAAGATGAGGACAGAGCCCAACCAACATTCACAATGGTCACGTCCTGATAATCCACGCCATGGGCATTTAGCATGGTGCCAACAATCGCTTCTTCGTTACCCGCCACCGAGATGCCGATTTTCTTACCCGCTAAATCCGCAATACTATTAATCTTGCCATTGTCTAGCACGGTCAGAGTATTGAGCGGCGTGGCGACTAGAGTCGCGGCACGGATCAGCGGCAAACCTGCGGCCACATCCATAATTAAGTTAGGCTGATAAGACACCGCTAAATCTACCTTGCCAGCGGCCACTAACTTAGCAGGTGTGCTTGGGTCCGCAGGTTCTTGAATATTGACGGTTAAGCCTTGATCCGCAAAGTAGCCCTTTTGTTGAGCGATCACAATGGGGCCATGATTAGGATTTACAAACCAATCCAGCATTAAATCCAGTGACTTTTCTGCCGCCGGTAAAGGCGCTGCAAGTAAACTGGCACAAAGCGCTAGCGCGCTTAAAACTTTGTTATTTTTCATTATCTTTCCTTTTGTTAAAAAACCTTTGAATAACCATCCATCACAGCCTTAGCCCTTACCAATGGATGTAGCGTTTTAATAAGAAATCCGAGACAAAGTAGAGGGTGACGGATAGTCCAGAGAGGATAAAAAGTGCGGCAAACATTTCGTCGACCATCATGCGTGCATTGGCCTGTAGCATGAGATAGCCCAAACCTTCACTGGACCCTACCCACTCCCCAGCAATCGCACCGATCGGCGCAATAACCACAGCGATACGAACACCAGAGGCCAAGGTTGGTAACGAAGCAGGCCATTGCACATAACGAAGTCTTTGCCACTTGCTCGCTCCCATGGTTTGCACCAAGTCCAAATAGCCTTGCGGGGTGTTACGCAAACCGTCATAACAACAGGTGGTCACTGGGAAAAAGATGATGATGGCGGCCATTAGAATCTTGGAAGCCATGCCGTAACCAAGCCACAGCATTAAAATCGGTGCGAGAGCAAACACAGGAATCGCCTGACTAACAATTAGGATGGGCAACAACCAACGTTTTAACGGCTTAAAAAACAGCATTTGTAAAGCAAAGAACAAGCCCATGGTAAGGCCAAGAATCAAGCCATAAATGATCTCTTGGGCGGTCACCAAGGTGTGCTTAAGCAATACGTCATAACGCTGAAAAAGCTTTTCCAGCACCTCCATGGGCCCAGGTAAGATAAAATTAGGAAGGGCTAATGCACTGACCAATATCTGCCACAACAGCAAGATAAAGAGAAAACATCCAAGCCCAGTGAGAAACTTGGAGAGAGGCGCGGTTGAACGAGCCATTACCAAATTTGCACGGTGAGAGGCGGGGTCTAGTGGCGAAAAGTCACTCACTGTAAGCCTCCTTTCATAGCACTTTGTAGCAAGGTCATTATCCTTTGCTGAAGATTGGCACACTCGCCGTCGTATTCTCGAGGCGGCGGATTAATAGGCACAGATAAGGCTTCGACTCGGCTTGGACGCCCCTTGAAGATATACATATTGTGAGCCAATCGAATGGCCTCAAGAGGGTCATGAGTGACTAAAATAACAGTTTTATCGGCCAACAATTCATAGGCCAAGGTCTGTAAACGGTGACGTGTTACCGCATCGAGTGCAGAAAATGGCTCATCCATGAGAATGACGCCTTTGTCCTGCATCAAGGTTCGAGCGAGCGCCACGCGCTGGCGCATGCCACCAGACAATTGTTGAGGGAATTGCTGTTCATGTTCCGCTAAGCCTACTTGCTCCAGCAGTATTTTAGCCTGCTCTATAACGCCCTCGTGTTCAGCCTTACCTGAAGCCGTATCAGCAAATTTTCGACTCAGCAGCACATTGTCCAGCACAGTCAGCCAAGGCAATAACAAATCCTGTTGTGCCATGTAAGCCACTTGTGATTTTAAACTTGCGGAATCTGGATAAATATTAAGTTCTCCAGACCACAGTACCTGATCATCCAACAAACCCGCGAGGAACTTCAAAAGAGTAGATTTACCACCGCCACTAGGGCCAAGCAAACAGGTCCACTGTCCTGGGGGTACATCCATAGAGAGCTTATCTACTATGGCTTCATGACCTTGCAAATAGGTAATCTGAAGGTTGCTAAGCATTATCCCTAGCGGGCCTTTGTGGGTATCGGATGAGTGAGGCAAAAGCTAAACTCCCCGGAAAAAGTGATGAACGGGGCCGTGGCCCTGTCCTACTTTTAGCTCATCAGCATTCGCAATGGCTTGGCCGATATAGGCTTTCCCTAATGCCACTGCCTGCGATAATTCATAACCTTGGGCCAGATAACACGCGATCGCCGAAGAAAGCGTACAGCCTGTGCCATGGGTATTTTTGGTTTGAATACGAGGTGCCGATAAGTGCTCAATGTGATCGGCAAAGATTAATAAATCAGTGCTGTCTGTTTCTTGCTCTAGATGCCCTCCTTTCAGTAAAACCGCCCCGCAATCTAGCTGCCTAAGCTGACTCACCATGTCTGTCATGGTTTTAGTGTCTTGAGGTAAAGGCGCCCCTGTTAATGCCACCGCTTCAGGTAAATTTGGTGTAATTAAATCAGCCAGAGAAAAGAGTTCAGTTTTGAGGGTGGCAATGGCGTCTTGCTGCAACAGTAAATCACCACTGGTGGCCACCATCACAGGGTCAATCACCACGCAAGGCGGTCGATATGCGATTAGCTTTTTTGCCACCAACTTAATGATGTCACAGTCCGCTAGCATGCCAATTTTAACGACCTGAACATTCAGGTCAGAAAAAACAGCATCCAGTTGTTTTTCAACATATTCTAGAGGGATAGGAAAGATGGCATCAACACCTAAAGTGTTTTGTGCCGTGATCGCCGTGATCACCGAACAAGCATAGCCACCGGTGGCACTGATGGCCTTAATATCTGCTTGAATGCCGGCACCACCGCCACTATCTGAGCCAGCAATGGTCAAGACAATAGGCGTTGCTTGAGGGGGTAACATATCAGTAGCGGCTGTGAGAGACGGCTTTGACATAGTGGCTCCAAAACGAGCGTAGGAACTATATCAAGTCATAGAATAAACGAATGCAGCGGGCATTTGTCGAGACAGAAACGACCTATAGTTCCCTACGCCAGTGTTAACTGAATCAGGTTCAACGGGTCTGCATCACATGCACTCTCAGCCAAATTGGCCCCCCGACTATATGCCACCATAGTAACAAGTTTTCTCTAAAGCGCAACCGGCGAGCACAGGCTTAGCGGGTACCTTTCTCTGCCTCCAGCGCATCCAGCTGTGCCTTGATTTGCTCTGCCTGCTCGGTGAGTTCAGCATAGCCGCGAATGTCGCCACTGCGTTGTGCTTGCATGGCCTGCTCTAATTTCTCAGCATAGCTCTTATGGAGTTTTTTACTTGGGTCGGACTTAAATAAAGAAAACATATCGGCTCTTTTATATTGTGAATTGAAGTATTTATGTTTCATACGCAAGTCATCCAAATGCGGATGAGTTTTATACTAAAGCTTTACCAAGTTCTCATGGCAAGCACTGTCTCGCCAGATCAAACTTAACCCAGCCAGCAGCACCACACCTAATACTAGCCAAGATGCCCCGATCACTCCGCTCCACCCCCATAATTGCCAAAATGGGTCTAAATACAAGCCTCCAATACTGGCCCCCAAATAATAAAACAGTAGATACAGAGACGATGCACTGGCTTTGGCTTGCTTGGTTTGACGACTCACCATACCACTGGTGGTGGAATGGCATAAGAAAAAGCCAAAACTGTTAATCAGTAAGCCAAGAATAATCGACCACAATGCATCCCCTAAGGTCACCAAAGAGCCCAACATAAAGATACAACTGCCAAGCACCATGATAGGTGCCTGCCCCCAACGTTTGGCTAATTTACCCGATAACGCGGAACCTAACGTTCCTGCTAAGTAGGTCAAAAACAACAAGCCCACGTACTTAGCGCTTAAATGATAAGGCGCGCCTTCAAGCAAAAAAGTTACATAGCTATATTGGTTAATAAAGATTAGAAAGCTTAGGCCGCCGATTAAATAACAAGTTAGTAAGCGCGGATTGCCCAAATGACCACCCATGTCTGATAGTACATGACCGAGTCTTAGTGGCTTAGGGATAAAATGCTGAGAAGCGGGCAACAGCCAATTAAACGCTAATAAACAACATAAGCTGACGATAGACATCGCCAAAAAAGCCGCCGAATACCCCAACCACTCACCAATAAAGCCACCAACCAAGCGACCACCAATTCCCCCTAACGTGTTACCTCCGATGTATAAACCTACTGCCACCACTAAGGCTTCAGGTGTGTATTCGTCTCCTAAATAGGCCACAGCAATAGCAGGTAGGCCTGCTAAGAAAAAGCCTTGTACTGCTCTTAGTAACAACAGGGATTCGTAACTGTTCACTTGCGATAAACAGAAGGTGGTGAATGTGACGCCAACTAAAGTCATCACCATAATTCCTTTACGTCCAAGAGCATCGGAAATGGGCCCGTAAAATAATAAGGACACCCCTAACGTTAACGTGGTAATGGTAAAGCTAGCACTGGCTTGTAAGGGGCTAATGGCAAACTCATTCGCGATCATGGGCAACAATGGCTGGGTAACATAAACATTGGCGAACACCATGATGGAGCCTAGCACCAGTGCAAATGTCCCCTGCCAAAACTTACCACTGCCTGCTTCTATCATTGCAACCTCTGCGCTCATCTACTGAAGATTCTTTCTGGGCCACTATACGCTTAGGATTTTTATCAATAAAATATATCTAACTTATCAAAATCATAAGAGATATTGATGGATACAAAACCCTTGCGCTACCTAATCGCTATTGCCGACCAACGAAGTTTTACCAAAGCAGCCCAACAACTAGGGGTTGCTCAACCCGCTGTCAGCATGGCAATGAAAAAGCTCGAAACGGACTTAGGACTGACACTTATCCATCGCCGAGATAAAAACATCAGCCTCACCGATGAAGGGAAAAAGTTACTGCTACATGCTCGGCGAATCGTACAAGCCTGTGATGAAGCGCTATTGGAAATGAGCGAGCTAAATGAACTCTCCCAAGGTGAGGTTCGAGTCGGCATACCCAGCATGATGGGTTCCTATTATTTTCCACCGATACTCATGGCCTTTCGTCATAAATACCCCACCCTAACCTTAAAAGTCATTGAAGGCGGGACTTGGCAACTGCAAAAAATGCTTGAGAAAGGGGAACTGGATTTGAGCGTAATCGTCACAGAATCCCTGCCTGACAACCTCGCTATCCAACCTTTAATACGGGAAGAAATGCTGGTAACCGTTGCCACCGATCATGCTTTTAGCGAGCTTAAAAGCGTGACGCCAGAAGCGTTTTTTGAAGAAGAACTGGTAATGTTCAAGGAGGGATACTTTCATCGTCGTATTGTCGATTCTCTAGCGCAAAGTACGGGGATGACGCCTAAAATCAGCTTTGAAACCAATCTAATTCCACTGATTAAATCCATAACCCAGCAAGGCTTCGGCATTTCTACCCTACTTGCCATGGTAATAGAAAAAAACGACCAACTGATTACTCGCTCATTTGAGCCACCTATTTGGCTCGATTTAAGCATTGCTTGGCGCAAAGACAGCTACCTTTCCAAAGCAAACCAAGCCTTTCTAGACTTTGTCACCCAACACGGTCAAAGATAAAAAAATACCCGCCAGTTGAGAAATTGCTCTACTGGCGGGTATTTTTAGCTGTTCACAAGTACAACAAACCAAAGGATTAGCTAAACAGGCGAGTCTCAAACAAACTGGACTTTTTCATACGATCCAAATGTTTTGCACCAACTAAAATAGCCAAGTCCAACACAGGCTCAATCAGTACGACACTCAAATAGGCCAGACTAAAAGTCGCCACGGACGTTAGGTTTTCTGCGCCAAAGCCTTGTCCGTAAAATGCCCAAAATGCTACCCAAGCGATAATGCCACCTTGATAAGTTAAAGACAGTTGCAACGCCTGCTTATAAGAAATGTCGACATAAGCTGTTTTAGTACTAATCACTCGATTAGACACAGCAGCCATAGCAAACAGCGGCAATAACAAGGTGGTGACATTCATGCCATATTGGGGCAAATCAAAAGGAGCGAACAGCAAGCCTTGCAGTAAAAGCCCCATAAACAAACCGATTGAAGCCGCACCCGCGCCAAACATTAAGAATAACGTTGACCCTAAAATGAAGTGAACTTCAGATACTCCCACCCCATGATGAGGCATCACTTCGAAGAAGAAAAACACCAATAAACTGGTCAGGGAACTACGAGCCAACAAGGACAGCAAGCCTTTTTGTTTGATCGTATCAATAGAAGCTTTTGCAGACAGGCCAAAAGCGGCCAAAGCAGTGGCGTAACTTAACGCCATTTTTGCGCCATCAACGACGCCAGGTTCAATATGCATATTCATGTCCTAAAAATGATTCATACCACCCGTATGAAGCAAATTTGTGGATACCTTTAAGCATCCTAAATAAATGAAGGCCGGTCTCCGGACTTACAAATCACCATTGGCAATTTATTCACCGTTGCGGGGGCAGCATAGGCTTAGTAAAAACATACCTATTTCCCAGTTTCACCAGTACACACTGGCACCTTCATCCTCTCTACTACTGACTATAAAACCATCAACAGCATTATTGGCAAGCTTACGTACTAATCGTCTTAATCACAACTTAAAAACATTCATCTTAACTCGCAAAAACTTGATAAGTGTCACTCATCATTCACCGATAAAAAGAATCCATACAACTCGGAACATTAATTGCTTACAATAAATTACTTTGCAAATCTCTTTACAACCATCTTTGGACACGGAGTCTTCATGAAGCCTAATAAAGCCATACTCACTGCTACGACATTTGCCGCACTTTCTCTGGTTGGCTGTGCCTCTAACCCAGATTCCAGCAATGCGTTACAAGCTGATGCGATTCAATCTGAAACCAACAGCCAAATAGCCCTGGTAAAAGCTGACTTGGACACCGCAATCGAGCAGCTTAATGAAGCAGAACTTGATGAGCTTGCTTGGTTTGCAGAAGACTCTATGGAAGCCGCTAATAAAGCTCTAGAGGCTGCCAAAGAGACCTACGGTGAATTTGAATTCGACCCGAGTAAGGCCAATGACAGTACAGGTTTTTTTAGTTCTAAAACCTACCTAGAAGCAACCCATGAAAACCTTGAGCTGTTTAATCAACACTACAATCAAGCGCAGACTATACGCACTGAGGCCATGACGACCTTAGCCACTGCATTCGACAATCGCCATTATCTGGATGAATTGGATGCCAACCTCTACTTCCCTAAAACCGTGACCGAGCTTGATAAAGAGCTTAAATCTCTAGTGGATAGCTTGGCAGAGGGTGACAAAGACGAGGCTATTGAGAAACAACCTAGCTTAACAAGTAAGCAAAACACCCTCATTATCAAAGTGACCACTGTGGTTTACCTAGGCGAGGCAGAAGAACAGCTACAGAAACTACTGCAAGCCGATATTGCCAGTCATGCTCCAAAAAGCTTGTCACAAGCTTCCGCCAACCTCACTGCTGCCAAAGCCTTTATTGCAACTGACCCACGTGCAATTGAAGAAATCGTTGCAAAATCAGAAGGGGTTTACTTCTTCCTTGATCATGCTGAGCAAGTGGCTACCGCGGTTAAACACTTAAAAGGCACTTCAGCAAAAGATTATGAAACTTATATTCTTGATCTTGAAAACATCTTGTTGGAAATTAGCGAGGCACTCGGTGCAGAAGATGGCCGTGACCAAACGCTAACCGAGCAAGGAAAAGCCATTGTTAGCTTTATCAAGCAAAGCCTAGAAGACGCTGAAACAGCGCTACAATCCCAACAAGATGACAAAACTGCGTTGGAGAATCAGCAACTTGCGTTAGATGCCAAAGACAGCAAAATCAACAATCTACGAGTACAACTTGGTGACCTTAACGCCCAGCTAACGGCAGCAAAAAATAAACAAGCAAGCCTACAACAAGCTCTAGATGCCGCCACCCAAGCACCTGAAGAAAACCTTGAAAGTGACACGCTTGAAGAAGCGGATGAAGTGGTAGCTGAAGAAGCCGCAGAGTAAGCACTCTAACCCCCGACTTCTGTACAAAATGGCCAAGGATGGCCTCTAGGAGCTTTTGTTAAACTGGGAGTGACTCCCAGCCGAATAAACCTTGCAAAAAACTCTCATTGACTGCGCCTAAGCGAACGTTCGCGCCTGCGCGTGGAGCGCGTTGCAGTCAATAAGGGTTTTACGAATAAGACTATACATGTAGCTAAGCGCACCCATTGTGGATGGTAAATAAAGGATGTGGGCTAAATAGAGTTTGCTAGAAAGCTCTCATCGACTGCGCCTAAGCGACCGTTCGCGCCTGCGCGTGGAGCGCGGTGCAGTCAATGAGGGCTTGATCTCTTAACCCGAAAACTGCCCGGGAAGTCCTAGCGATCAATAAGAACTTTGCAAATTAAGCACAAGATTATCACTGATGAACTTAGCGACTTTTCCTTTGCAATCAAAAAGCTCTCATCGGCTGCGCCTAAGCGACCGTTCGCGCCGGCGCGTGGAGCGCGGTGCAGTCAATGAGAGCTTTTATGAATAAACCTAAACCTACCATGTTAAAACAAGAGTCTAAGATAAGAGCTAAACAACCGTTTGCTGCAAAAACATCACATCTTCGGTCGAGAAGGCCTCTAAATCTTGATTGCTGCTAATCAAAGTAAACACCTCCTGATAAGAATGCTTAGAGCTATCATAAAGCGCCACAAGGGTTTTATCCCCTACTTGCAGGTTATGACCTTCTCCAAAAGCGTTGTATCTGGCAGCGCCTACTGACAACAAAATCTCACTTGGATAGCTCGCCTGAGCCAGCAAATCTTGTAAATCATGCAAGATACCTTCGCCTTTCTGCTGGGCAAAACGCGCCACCACCCAATCCAATAAAGACTCATAAAAATAACTGTAAGCAGCAACCGAAACATCTTCAGAGCATGGCTGCCACTTGTCGCCACGTTGTAGAAAACCACAAATACGGTAGTGCTCTAAACTGCTCTCTTCACTAAAATTAGCAAGCGCAATTTCTTGAGAAGCCAAGCCTTTACTGGCCTCGCCCCAGTTCTTTTTCTCGGCAAGCTTCGTCACCTTAGCATTACGGAACGACACATCATTCACTAGCGTCATCGCGTAAGGAGACAAGCCAATGACCGACTTATCATCCGCGTATTGCAAGCGAACTTTAAGTGCTAACTCTGGCTCAATTTGAACTTTAGGTTCTATCCCCTCTTCACTAAGGGGCAGTTTGAGCAAAGAGCTCGAATAAGGGTTACAAGCCAAATAGGCTTCTTGGCACTGCGGCACATAGAAAGGAAAAATCGCCTGAGGTCCCGCTTGTTCAGCTGGCGAATCAAAGCCATTGATCTCCCCTGTTTGCTCCAAATGTCCTGCGGAATTACCGCCAATACCAAGACCGAGCAAAGGCTCGGAAGTAGGCTTGTATTGAGCGCCGACACTTTTAATCATGCTGACAAAACAGTCTAACGCCACCGCCACATCCGGTGTTTCCACCTTCTCTCGTGGGTTATGACTGATGCCTTTTTCACAACGGACAAACAGCATGCCTATGTCTGCAATATTGGCGATGATCATGGCATCGTGTCCAGCACCACTCGACAAAGACAAAGCCGCTTTTTGAGTATGACGCTCAACTACTCTCGCCCATTGTTGCTGTAAGCCTTCATCGCAAGGCACAGCTTCGGCTTCATAAAGCTTATTAACCTTACAGTCGATTGCACGCTCAAGAGCGATCACCTCTAAAAACGCCAAGACATCACTGCACGCGTTTTCCAATCGGCTTTGCACCTGGCTACGAATATCAATAGTAAAGGTCACTTTACCGGGAATTACATTCACCGCCCCGGGCTCAACTTGGCATTTACCAACGGTCGCTACAACACCGTTTTCCATGGCATATTTTTCAATGGCCAACATCATTTGTGCAGCACAAGGCAAGGCATCTTGGCGTAACGACATAGGCACAGTGCCCGCATGACCGGCGACACCAGTGAGCGATACTTGATAACGCTTAGCTCCGGCAATGCCCGTGACCACACCAACCGCTAGGTCTTCATTTTCCAACACTGGACCTTGCTCAATGTGCACCTCAAGGTAAGCCAGAATTTCTTCGCGGGTACGGTTATCTTTTCCCGCTAATGCGGGGTCCAACCCAAAGGTTTCCATCGCTTGTGCCATGGTAATACCGTTAGCATCTTCCACCTCTAACCAAGCAGGGTCGAAGTCACCCGAAACCGCACTTGAGCCAATTAAGGTAGTGTTAAAACGCGTGCCTTCTTCATCTGCAAAGGCCACCACATCAATGTGAAAAGGAAATTCCTCTTCTTTGAGAGCGTCTAAAGCTTCAATGGCTAACAGCACACCGAGCATGCCGTCATATTTACCCGCATTTACCACAGTATCGCTATGAGAGCCTAATAACAGAGTCGGTAGGCTCGGATCTTTCGCAACCTTGCGTCCCCATTGGTTGCCAACACTGTCCTGCCAAATTTCCAATCCAGCCTGCTGCATCCAAGTAGCAATTTGCCCATTCGCCGCTTTGTGCTCAAGGGTTAAATAGGAGCGACTTAGGCCATAATCTATGTCGCTGAAGGTCGCCAAAACCTCGGCTTGTTCCATGACTTTGGCGGCACGGCTTGCGTCTTTCATCTGCTCACATCCCATTATTTGCTGTAATATGCCATCGCCGCCGGAACCGCTTGTCCTAACGCTACTTTAGCTTTGTGTTTCAATAAAATGGCTTCTAGGGCCGCCAACGTACTGAGTACACACTCTTGACGAGCATTGAAGCCCATGGTGCCAATACGCCAAACCTGACCATGTAGAGGCCCGAAAGAAGTACCGATCTCGATACCAAAGCAACTGAGCAATTCGGCACGAACCAGATCGCCATTGACGCCTTCTGGAATGTAAATGCCCACTACATTGTTCATCTTATAAGCTTGGTTACCAAACAAGGTCAGCCCCATGGCTTGCAGACCCGCCGCCATGGCATCACCCGCTTGCTTGTGACGTGCCACAGTCTCTTCGATACCCTCTTCGAGGAAGATACGCGCACATTCACGGGCCGCATACAGCATGCTGGTGGCTTCTGTGTGGTGGTTAAGGCGCTCAGCGCCCCAGTAATCCATGATCATGGCAAGGTCAAAATAATTCGATTGAATCATCCGTCCTTCACCTGCCGTATGATGATCAGACTTGATACCTGCTTCTATGTGCTTACGCTGATTAATCAGCTCTGCACAACGATCACTTAACGTTAGCGGAGAACTACCAGATGGCCCACCCAGACATTTTTGAAGTCCTGCAGAAACCGCATCCAAATGCCATTCATCAACTTTCAGAGTATTCCCCGCGATCGAAGCGGTGGCATCACAATAGAACAACACCCCATGACGCTGACAAATCTCACCAATCTCAGCCAACGGTTGATTCATAGTAGTGGAAGTGTCCCCTTGAACACTGGCAACGAGTTTAGGATTAAAGGTTTTGATTTCCTCTTCTATACGCTCAGCAGGACATACTTCACCCCATTCAATATCAATGGTTTTTACCTTGGCGCCCACTCGGGTGGCGATCTCACAAAGCAAATGACCAAAACGGCCAATTACGGGAATCAGTACCTTATCCCCAGGCTGTAAAAGCGAAACAAACACAGCTTCAATGCCCGAGCGAGCCGTACCATCCACCAACATGGTATGGCTATTTTCTGTTTCAAACACACCACGGTATAAGCTCTGCACCTGATTCATATATTCCGTCATGGCCGGATCATATTGACCAATTAACGCTGCAGAAATGGCCTGATGGACACGAGGATAAGCATTGATAGGCCCCGGCCCCATCAATAAACGAGCCGGAGGATTCAACGTTTCAAAAGTATTATGTTTGCTCATGATAAATTTTCTCCATTCGTTGCTAGCCCATCACTGCGTGGGTCCGTGGTAGCAGAGGTAGTGTGATCCGTGTTGAGTACAATGGCACCGGCATGGCCCATCAACTCATTATTGTTGGCGACTCGCGTCACTTCATGGCCCATAGCATCAAGAGTAGGACTAACACGATCAAATAATTCGCCTTCTATTTGAAGACTGTCGGTGCTGTCTCCCCAAGTTCGGCCTAATAGCCAACGAGGCTTCGCTACGGCATCCGTTAACGATAACTGCTGATAAATATAACGACTAAAGAGACAGGCTTGAGTTTGTGGTTGCCCTTCCCCACCCATGGTGCCATAAACCATACGACGACCATCCGCGAGCTCGGCATAAGCTGGGTTTAGAGTATGAAAGGGCTTTTTCCCTGCCGCTAAAACATTGTGATGATGGCTGTCTAACGAGAAACTTTTGCCGCGAATGTTCCACAGCACGCCACTGGTTGGCAACATAACACCCGAGCCAAACTCCCAATAAACACTCTGAATAAAGCTCACCATAGTGCCGTACTGATCACAGGCGCCCATCCAAATAGTATCGCCAGGCTTGCCCTTGTGAGGCCAAGGCTGGGCTTGGCTCATATCAATACGAGCCGCAGCGTCTTTTATCCATTTCTCATTCAAATAACTTTGTAGCGGTGCAGTCAAATTTGACTCATCGGTGACGACTTTGTCCCTTAAAATAAACGCTTGTTTGGTCGCTTCGACCAACAGGTGCATGTGATCTAATTCACTGTCAGCCTGCGCCACCAGTTGATCATAAATGGCCAAAATGAGCAGCGAGGCCACCCCTTGAGTAGGTGCGCCAAAGTTGTATAACTGGCCAGTAGAAATGTTTGCCGTTAAAGGCTTCATGACTTTCGCCGTGTGACGTTGAAAGTCATCAAGAGTGATGGGACTGCCTGCTTCCGCCAGCTCTTTTGCCATGCTGGCGGCGATTTCTCCGCGATAGAAGTCATCCAAACCTACCTTAGCCAAACGCTCTAACGTCTCGGCGAGAGCAGGGTTCTTAACCACATCATGGCATTTTAGGGTGTTGCCCTCGGGCAAAAAGGTTTTTGCAAATGCTTCTGATTGCGCTAAACGGCTAAAGGTCTTTTCACTGGCATTGACCAGACTTTGCGTCACGTCAATACCATTACGAGCCGCATCGGCCGCAGGTTGCAGTAACGATTGTAAGGATAAAGCGCTGCTATTTAATGCCAAGGCTTGCTGCCACCCCGACACAGTGCCCGCCATGGTTATCGCAGATTCTCCACCACTGGCAGGCAGATCTTGATATTTTTTCTGATAGTAAGGTACATCAATAGTGTGACTGGCAGCACCACAAGCATCTATGGCGACAGGTTTTTCCCCGGCTTTACAGACCAGCCAGAAACCATCCCCACCTAGGCCATTCATATGCGGGTATTGCACAGCAATCATAGCGGCGGCGGCGACCATGGCCTCACTGGCCGTACCACCTGCATCAAGAATCTGTTGGCCTATTTGACTGGCTTTGAAGTGAGGAGCCGTAAAAGAAGTTTGATACGTCATTTGTCGCCCTTATTATTCAGTTGTTTCGCTG
This sequence comes from Marinomonas sp., assembly GCF_039940335.1. Classification (GTDB taxonomy): domain Bacteria; phylum Pseudomonadota; class Gammaproteobacteria; order Pseudomonadales; family Marinomonadaceae; genus Marinomonas. The sequence continues at coordinate 409,481 of NZ_JBDVGW010000012.1, forward strand.
TTGCCAACAAAGTCAGTTCACTGTCTGCTAGACCTAACAAAGACACCCCACAAGGCCCTTCTGCCAAACCAGACAAAGGAATATGTAACTGAGGGAAACCACTAAGCCCAGCTAGACTGGTAAGCCCCATAAGCTCAGTACGATAAGCGGCAAGCGCCTCACCGGCCATGGTAAGTTTAGGCGGACCTGCTGGCGTAGTAGGTAATACCAACACACCTGACACCTCAGTCATATGCTCTGCCAAGAGTCGAGTAAATTGCGCTTGCTGTTGTTTCGCTTGTTTATAGTCTTCATGGCTAATGCCTTGTGACCATTCAACCCGTGCCAGTATGGCGGGGTCTAGGCTTTCACCATAAGTTTCTAGCCAATCTTTATGGATGGTGACCAACTCATATCCTTGGATGGTTCGGAACAACAGACTTAGATACTCGAAAGTAAAACCGTTAGCGTCTAAGAAATCCGTTTTATACAAGAGGATATTTGCTTGCTCACAACTTTGTACGAATTGCTCAAGTCGTTCTGGGCTCATAAATCTCGCCAAACTTGACTCTAGATATAACGCCTTGGCCGCTGTCGATGATTCATCGTTTGCCGAAGTTTGTAGCTGTTCAAACACCTCACTGAGTACCTTTAGGTCTCGGGCAAAGATTCCGGCGGTATCAAAACTTTCCGACAGAGTAAAAGAATGGCTTAAGTCGATTTTGCCAAGGGTTGGTCGTAAGCCATAAATACCACAATAGCTGGCGGGCACTCGTACAGAACCACCGGTATCGGTACCGATCGAGAAATCCACCAACTCATTCGCGACACAAACAACACTACCGCTGGAAGACCCCCCCGGCAAACAATCAGGAGCCTTAGGGTTAACCGGTGTGCCGTAATGTATATTTTGGCCATTTAAACTGTAAGCCAGCTCATCAGTTTGCACTCGCCCTTTACATGCTGCGCCAGAGGCTAACAAACGAGTAATAATGGGAGATGTATGTGTTGCCACTTTATGACTGGCTAACCATTTAGGGTTACCTGCCCCCGTCGTAAAGCCTTCCACATCGAAAAGGTCTTTAAAAACAAAGCTCAACCCAGATAACACTCCCGACGCTTGAGGCGCTATATGAGAGGGTCCTTGGGCGCAAAACACACTAAGATCATTCTCTTTTGCTTGGCTCAATGGAACTCTCCTTGTGATTAGGCCGCTGTCGCTTTGGCCGCGTATTTATTGGCCAAAATTGCACAGTAAAAAATCTGAATTGGGTGATACAACATAATCGGCAACAAGATCATGCCAAGGTTCGGATCGGCGACGAAGATTAGTTTGGCCATGGGAATCCCTGCCGCTAGGGTTTTCTTCGTACCACAGAAAACTACCGCAGCTTCGTCTGCACGAGAGAATTTCGATCGGCTCGCCAACCACTGAATACTGTGTACCACAAACAACAACACCACCACACAAATAGCGATAGAAAGTGCCAAAGTTTCAATGGAGAAATCACTCCAAATACGGTTAAAGATCGAATCACAAAAGGCGTTGTAGACAATCAAAATAATCACGTATTTATCTATCTTACCAATCACAGCTTTATGCTTTTTAGCAAAAGCGGATAAGAAAGGACGGGCTAATTGACCGACTACCATAGGCAGAATAAGCAACAGCAGAATCGACTTAACCGAAGACATGTAGTCCAGCTCCACCCCTTCAAATTTCATGAAAATTTGGATCAAGAATGGCGTAATGAAGACCCCTAAGATACTTGATAACGAGGCATTGAAAATGGCTCCGGGAACGTTACCTTTGGCAACCCCTGTCATGGTCACAGAAGAGGAGATGGTACTGGGTAAAACAAACAAGTAACAAAAACCAAAAGCTAAGGCGCTGGGCATTAATGATAAAAACACGTCATCAAACAGCAGCCAAATTAGTGGATAGAAAGCAAAGGTCGCCAGTTGAATGAAGATATGCAAACGCCAGTTTTTGACGCCTGCTTTAATGTCCTTGGGCGATAAGCCTAGACCGTGCAAGAAGAACACAATCCCGACGCCCACACTGACAATCACCTGCAGGTTAAGCCACCCACCAGAGCGGCCAAGCTCGGAGGTAAAGGTCGCCAAGACAATAGCGAGAACCATGCCCACTATAAACCACTCTTTCTTAATTCTACTGACTAGATTCATTTTGTTCTCTTTATCCTTGCTTATTCAATTTCATTCAAAGCGGCATAGTTCGCAATGATGTCGTCGTTCAAAGAGGAAGCCTCTTTGCCTAATTTCAGATAGACCTGATTCACTAAATAGCCGATCAGGCTCATGGGCACGGCATAGCTATCTAGAGGTCGACTGTTGTTCATATGGCATACCAAGACATGTTTTACTTTATCTAGGTATTTTTGACCGGATTGGTCGGTAATTAAAAAACACTCATTGTTTTTTAATTTATCTATCATCTTAGAGAATTGACTCACCCGACGACGTATACCAATAACTATGACAAAATCCTTCTCATCAATAGAGGCTAAATCTTCTCCTATGCTCTGCCCTGGCAATGGCAGCAGATCAACTCTTCCACGACACTGCATTAGTTGCTGGCGAAAATGCATGGCCAACGGGTAGCTGTTTCGATAGCCAATAATTTTTATACGCTTGGCGCGAGCAATTTTCTCTAATAAAGGTTCTAAATCCGTTTCACTCAATTGTGACCAAAGCTGTTCTAAGGAACTTAATTCACTTTGAAACTCCGACGCTTCCGCCGGTGAAATAAGCATTGGTCGTCCTTGATCTCGCGCGGCGATCAACTCGTTACGAAGAGCTAGATGATCGTCATAACCTAACTTACGAATAAAGCGACTCACACTGGTTTTCGACACAGAGCAAGCTTCGGCAATTTCATTAGTCGATAAGATCAGGACTTTATCTGGATTAAGTTGCAAATAATCAGCCAACCTACGGTTTCCTTCCGTAAGTTTTGAATAATGCTGAGTAATACGAGCACTTAATGGGTTATTATTGTTTTGCATAGAATTTTCTCCATTAGACTCCCCTGATGATACTGAAAAAAGTCATATTACTGCAGCTAAAAAGCTCTGCAGTTCTGCCGTCTGTGGATTTGCAAATATTTTGTCACTTGGGCCACTCTCCCAAATTTTCCCTTGATTCATGAAAATCACCCTATCGCCAACGTTACGGGCAAAGTTCATTTCATGAGTAACAAGAATCAGGGTCATTCCTTCTTCTTTTAATTGCTCTAGTACTTTCAGCACCTCTTCTACTAGCTCAGGGTCTAGAGCTGAGGTAATTTCATCACATAACAAGACCTTTGGTGACATAGCTAAGGATCTTGCAATCGCTACACGTTGTTGTTGACCACCAGAAAGGTTACCCGGATAAGCATCAAACTTATCCGCCAAGCCAACTTTTTTAAGCAACTCTTTGGCTATTTTACGGCATTCTTCAGCACTTTTTTTCAATACCAGTTTTGGCGCTAACATTACATTCTCGCCCACCGTTTTGTGGGGGAAAAGATTAAAGTTTTGGAACACCATTCCAACGCTCTGACTGAGTAATCGTAACTTATACTCGCCATCTTCAACGGCTTGCTCATCAACAACAATCGCACCTTCTTGGAACACTTCCAACCCATTGATGCAACGTAACAAGGTACTTTTACCTGAACCACTGCGGCCAATAATTGAAACCACTTCACCGGCCTCAACTTTTAAGTCAATGCCTTTAAGTACATGGTTATCACCATAATATTTGTGAACCTGATCAACACTAACGACTGACATTGTTTTTTCTCTCCAAATGACGTGCCATGACCGAAAGTGGGAAGCACATTAAGAAATATAAAAGAGCGACAAGCGCAAAGACTTTAAAAGGTTGAAACGTTGCATTGTTCAACATAGTTCCAGCTTTAGTCAGTTCGACAAAGCCGATAATAGAAGCAAGAGCCGTCCCTTTGATGATCTGTACAGAAAAACCAACAGTAGGCGCAATCGCAATTTTTACGGCCTGGGGAATGATCACTTCCTTCATTGTTTGCAGATAAGTGAAACCCAATGTTCGACACGCTTCCCACTGCCCCTTAGGTAGAGAGTCGATACAACCACGCCAAATTTCATGTAAAAATGCACTACTGAATAGGGTCAAGGATAAAATTGCCGCGGTCCAAGCATCGACCTCAAAGCCTATTAGCGACAGGCCAAAGAAGGTCAAAAACAACTGCATTAATAACGGAATCCCTTGGAACAGCTCTACATAAAGAGCCACCAATTTATTCATCAAACTAATCTTCATGCTTCTAAGCAGAGTCAATAAGAGGCCAACCAAGCCTCCTCCGACGAAAGCACAAAGTGAAAGTAATAATGTCCAGCGTGCTGCAAGAAGCAGGTTTCTAAAAATGTCCCAATCTGAAAAATAAGCCATTAATCTTCTCCTAGGCCACGCTTGATTTAAATAACACGCGCTTCAGCAACATAAACACTTTACGCATCGAAATAGCCAAGAGCAGATAAACTAAGGCCGTTAACATATAAGATTCAAAACTTAAGAAACTTCGAGATTGAACAAAATTCGCTGCGAAAGTCAGCTCTTCGACAGAAATCTGCGATACCACAGCAGACCCTAGCATTACGATAATGCACTGACTGACCAAAGCTGGATAAATTCGTAAGTAAGCTGGGGGTAAAATAATATAGTGGTAAACTTGCCAGCGACTGAAGCCTAGGGTTTTGCCTGCTTCCCACTGACCTTTAGGTGTTGCATCAATTCCTGCTCGGATAATTTCTGCACTATAGGCTCCTAGATTCAACACCAAAGCAATCAAACCTGCTTGCCAAGCTGTAAATTTCAAGCCAAGAATAGGAAGACCAAAAAATATAAAAAATAGCTGAATAATGAAGGGGGTATTACGCACCACTTCAATATAAATGGCACAGATCCCTTGTATCAGTTTTGATTTAGCCATACGGCCAATAGCACAATAAGTACCTAACACTAAACCCAAAAAGGTAGAGATGACGGTTAGTGTAACCGTCATCTTCAAGCCCTTAATGAACTCAGGTAGGTATGGAAGCAGTCCAGCAAAATCAAGACTATAGCTCATATTAATATCCCTACTCTAAGTCTTAAGCCGTATTAAAGGTCTTGTGGAAATGGCGCTTTAAACCATTGCTGAGAAAGACCTTCAAGTACACCAGCCGTTTTTGCTTTAGCAATCAGGCTATTCACCTTCGCCAATAACTCTGTGTCGCCTTTCATCACACCAATGTAGCAAGGCGAGTTTTTAAGCAAGAACTTAGTTTCTGGCGCTTTGGCTGGAAAACGTGTCGCTATCTCGGTTACAACAAGGTTACCTGTAGCAATCAAGCTAACTTGAGATGACAAGAAAGCAGACAAGGTTGCGTTATTGTCTTCGTAACGCTGAATAACCGAATCTGTTGGTGCTAGCTTACTCAACTCAAGATCCTCAACGGAACCACGAGTCACCGCAACAGTTTTACCGCTAAGGGCTTCCACTGAATCAACTGATTCTGATTTCGAACCAAACACACCTAGGAAGAAGGGAGCGTAGGCATCACTGAAATCAATGGCTTTTTCTCGTGTTGGGTTTTTACCCAAGCTTGAAATGACCAAATCAACTTTACGTGTTTGAAGATATGGAATACGGTTTGCACTGGTTACAGGAACCAATTCAAGCTTAACATCTAGCTCTTTAGCTAAATATTTGGCCATATCGATATCATAGCCTTGCGGCTTAAAATCAGTACCAACTGAACCAAATGGTGGGAAGTCTTGTGGCACAGCCACTTTTAACACCCCAGCATCCATAATACTTTCAAGCTGATTAGCTTGAGCTACTCCTGCTGTAAATATTGATGAGCACACAACAACCAAACCACCGAACGCTTTTTTCAAATTGATTTTCATAACTCTTTGCACCCTTATTTTATGAAACGACTGAACCAACAAAAATATACACAGCAACAATTGAACCAATTTTAAGTATGTGTGAAATTATTTAAAAAATTATTACAAAACAATAAGTTATAAAAAAATAAAGCAATAAGAGCTAAGGCAAGGGATATTCCAACTATGCACCATAGCAAGGCAATAACCCTTAAGCGCCCTAAAATTGACAGTTTTTAAGCAAAAAAATAGACCTCAAAAGTGAGATCTATTTTTTATTTCATGAGGGGACGTTGCGCTTAGTGCTTACTTAAAAATACGTGAGGACCAAACGGTTAACCCCGCCGCGACGCTACCAAAGTGATCCCCGTCAAGCACGGGAATATCACCAATCTGCTGCTGTATGGCTTCTCGAATGATGGGGGATTTGGCTGAACCACCGGTAATATAAATAAGGTCTGGCTGCTCACCGGCTTGAGCGATACCGTCATTCATCAGTTGCAACATACGGTCTAAAGGTGGCTGTATAGAATGCGCTATTTGCTCACGGGTCATTGAAGCCGACAGTTCTGCTTCAATGTAGTCCAACGCTAGGGTGTGATCCAATGTCTCGGACAAGGCAATCTTGGCCTGCTCGGCGTTACGCACTAGGTGATAATTATGTTTTTCCGCACGCAAGCGAAGGAAACGTTCAATTAACTTAGGGTTGGCCGCATCGAGGCGAAGCTGATCTATTTGATTTTTGGTTTCTTTACTGTTGAATGTAGAAATGGCGGATACATCATTGGTGGTGATGGCATTCCAGAACATTTGTGTTGGCATGGGTAGACCCGTTTTTAATTGCGAATCCATACCAAACAAAGGCATCAAGTGCTTGCCCGCAATACGAATATCCAAATCGTTACCACCAATTCGTTCACCGGTATGGCTAAGAAAATCTTCACGACGGTCAACCTTGTTTGCGTAATCTGGCCCCATACGTACCATGGCACAGTCTGTCGTACCACCACCAATATCTACGACTAGCACAGTTTTGTTATCGGTCAGTTTTGCTTCGAAATCTAGCCCAGCCGCAATGGGTTCATACAAGAACTCTACTTCCTTATAGCCCACTCGCTTCGCTGCCGCCGTAAGAATTTCGAGCGCCTGTTGGTTGCTGACCTCAGCATCGACGCCTTGAAAGTTTACCGGTCGGCCAATCACCGTATGAGTGAGGGTGTGGCCTAAATGAGCTTCTGCTTTGCGCTTTATATTAAGCATCATGGTCGCTACAAGGTCTTCAAAGAAAGCGATATGCTCGTTGCGCAGGCCAGTGCCTCCTAAAAAGGATTTCGGCGATTTCACAAAATAGCCATCCTCTGGCCATTGGTAATATTCGTCGAAGGCTGCACGCCCAAAAAATAGTGTTTGGTCCGAATCCTCTAAATCTTCTTCACGGCGTGCTCTCTGAGCACGCATCAAAGCAGGACGACGAGCCTCCACGAAGCGTTGTCGCGCTTCTCCTTGCTCCATAGAGTGAGCCACATATTCGGTTATAAAATCTCGATCTAGGGCATAAACCGTTGAGGGTAAAAAGGTATGCTGGCTTTCTAATGGCACAAGACGAACAGATCCTGTCTCTGTTGCTGTTGGGTCTGTTACCCCTAATGCACAATTAGATGTTCCGTAGTCAAAGCCGCAATTCATTTGTCTATTAACCTTTATAGATGGGTTTTCAAAAGAGGGCGCGCAAGATAACACACTGATTTCGCTCTGTCAGCTGATGGCAATAAATGCTTAAGAGCGTCCAAGAAAGTCCACTAAAAGCGATCAAAAAAGCCCCACTCTTTTTAAAAATGAGGCTTATCTAGAATGGAAATTTCTCCATTTTTCTAGAATAGAGGAGAAACACCTAACACCATTTCGTGAAGATAAGAGGCAATAACAAACCAAGTGATCATGGCAAATGACAAGGAGAAAAAGTTCGGCACCAAAGCAGAACCCGTGGTTTTATAGGTGACACCCGCTAGTCGATCACGGCGACGATACACGGCAAAACTGACGATAGACCAGATTAGAAAACTACCAAAGGTGAGAATCTCTGCTAAAGCACCGTTACTTAATAAGTGAGCAAATGCCCATAGCTTCACCGCTAATAGTAGTGGGTAGCCCATTTTCGATTGTAACGTGGAATTAGGGCTAAAACTTGAACCGACACAAAACAGTGCCAACAGCATTAGAAGTGCCGAAGCATGGCGCGTCCACTGAGGTGGAAACCAAATCCATGTAGGCGCAAGCCGAGCTTCTTGAAAGCCCATGATAATAAAAGCAATGGCCAATAATGAAGCCATACTGTAGCGCACACGCCAGCGAATCACGCCGTGACGAGCCATAGAGGCTTGACGCCAATTTGGTGCTAACAAACCGATGGAATGTAATGCAAAAAACAATACTAGCCCTAAAATTAACGTTAGCATGTGTATGGGTTCCTTATATGGGTATGAAGAGTCGGAGTCTGTGATGAATGCCGCATTGTAGACATCCTTCTTTATATCTCAAGTACAAATCTAGAACTGGGCTTTTATCCTCGTAAAAGTGTCATAAAAAGCGCGCTAGAATGATGTTTAACGCTAGAAAAACTAGCCAGCTTTGCTCTAGAATACACGCCTTTAAAATTCGGACAGGTTGCCATGATTCAAACACCTTATTACCTCATTGATAAAGCAAGCCTTCTTAACAACCTTGAGAAGATCGCCTACGTGCGCCAACAGTCCGGAGCCAAGTCTTTATTGGCGCTAAAATGCTTTGCTACTTGGTCGGTATTTGACCTGATGCAAGACTATATGGATGGCACCACCTCTTCATCTTTATACGAAGTAAAACTTGGCAAGCAAAAATTTCAAGGGGAAACTCACGCCTACAGCGTAGCCTATGCTGACAATGAAATAGCTGAAGTGCTAGAGCACTCAGACAAAATCATTTTCAACTCCATCGGTCAATTACAGCGTTTTAATGATGTCAGTGCCGATAAAACACGTGGTCTTCGCGTTAACCCGCAAGTCAGCACATCCGAATTTTTAATCGCTGACCCTGCCCGCCCATTTAGCCGATTAGGAGAATGGGACCCAGAAAAAATCGCCACAGTTATGGACCAAGTTTCTGGCTTTATGTTCCACAACAACTGCGAAAATGGCGATTTTGATCGCTTTGATGAAATGCTCACTCTTATCGAGAGCCGTTTCGGTCATCTTATTAAGCAGGTTGAATGGGTCAGTCTAGGTGGCGGTATTCATTTTACAGGGGAAGACTACCCACTAGATAAATTCTGCCAACGCCTAAAAGCCTTTGCAGATAACTACCAAATTCAGGTTTACCTAGAACCAGGCGAAGCCGCCATTACCAATAGCACCACCCTTGAAGTAACCGTGCTCGACACGCTTTATAACGGCAAAGACCTCGCCGTGGTAGACAGCTCTATCGAAGCGCACATGCTGGATCTGCTGATTTATCGTGAAAATGCCAAGATGGCACCTAACGATGGCAACCATGCCTATATGGTATGCGGTAAGTCTTGCCTAGCAGGGGATATTTTTGGAGAGTTCATGTTTGAAAAGCCTCTACAGGTAGGCGATCGACTTTCCTTTCAAGATGCTGCAGGCTATACCATGGTGAAAAAGAATTGGTTCAATGGTGTGAAAATGCCATCTATCGCCATACGTCAACTGGACGGTAGCATCGAGTTAGTCAGAGAATTTGACTACAATGACTTTATGAACAACTTATCTTAAGTACTTTATACACTCTGTTTAACGACTATTTATGTATTTGGAGAGACAAACACTATGAAAAAAAATGTCCTTATTATTGGTGGTGGAGGTGTGGCGCGCGTAGTGGCTCACAAATGCGCCCAACACAATGACACACTGGGCAATATCGCAATTGCCTCGCGCAGCGTTGCGAAATGCGACGATATTGTATCCAGTGTCCTAGACAAAGGCAGTATGAAAGTTGAGGGCCGCATTCAGGCATACGCCCTAGACGCATTAGATGTTGCTGCAACCGTTAAACTGATTAATGACACGCAATCTGAAATTGTTATTAATGTGGGTTCTGCTTTTATTAACATGTCGGTACTAGAAGCTTGTATTGAAACAGGTGCAGCTTACCTAGATACAGCGATTCATGAAGACCCAGCAAAAATCTGTGAAACACCTCCATGGTATGCCAACTATGAATGGAAACGCCGCGACCTTTGTAAAGACAAAGGCGTTACCGCTATTTTAGGTGTTGGCTTTGATCCAGGTGTGGTAAACGCCTACGCAGCCTTGGCGTACAATGATTATTTCGACTCTGTTAGCGACATTGATATTATTGATATCAACGCGGGCAGCCATGGTAAATACTTCGCGACTAACTTTGACCCAGAAATCAACTTCCGTGAATTTACCGGTCGTGTTTATTCTTGGCAAAACCGTGCTTGGCAAGAAAACAAAATGTTTGAAATTAGCCGTACCGACGACCTACCTGTGGTAGGTAAGCAAACTGCTTACATGACAGGTCACGATGAAGTGCACTCTATTTCACAAAACCTAGACGTACCGAACGTACGCTTCTGGATGGGCTTTGGTGAACATTACATTAATGTATTTACCGTACTAAAAAGCCTAGGCTTACTTTCTGAGCAACCAGTTAAAACAGCAGAAGGCCTTGAAGTTGTTCCATTAAAAGTTGTGAAAGCCGTGCTGCCAGATCCATCTTCTCTTGCACCGGATTACACCGGTAAGACTTGTATTGGTGATGTGGTGAAAGGCATTAAAGACGGCAAAGAAAAAGAAGTCTTTATTTACAACGTGGCCGACCACAAAGATGCTTACAATGAAGTCGGTAGCCAAGGTATTTCTTACACGGCCGGGGTGCCACCTGTTGCGGCGGCCATTCTTGTTGCAAATGGTACTTGGGATGCTAAAGAAATGCGCAATGTTGAACAATTAGACCCAAAACCTTTCCTTGGTTTACTGAACGATATGGGCTTACCAACACGTATTAAAGACGAAGATGGCGACCGCCCTTTTACCCTCTAAGCGCTAATTTTTTCATTTAATGAGCCTTTACAAACCCGCTTTATGGCTAGCATAAAGCGGGTTTCTTATTTTTACCGCCAAGGTTTTTGAGCCACTAGAAAAGCGCTGACAGCCTCCTAGCGAACAGTGAATTCAGCCTCACTATTTTCGAACAAAACGCCTAAAAACCTCTATTTTTTGTGATAGTTCTACTGACAATATTGACATATTATCTGCTCATTCTTTTGACTCTACTGATCCCCGCAGCCCTACATCTACAACACTTTATTATAAGATACTAAGACAGAAATTAATCATCATATGGGCAGTGATCGTCCATAGCCAGTCACATAAATAAAGAGAGTTGTTCTTTGAGATTAACAAATTTTTTATCGACTAAAGCCTCGTCAGCCAGCATGTTGGCCTCCACGGTTTCAACCATGGCATCCATCCTGTTCAGTGCTGCGCTTCATGCTCAACCGGAAGAAAAAGAAGCGCCTGTTCCGCAAGGCCAAGTCACGCACCAAACTGAGAAAGTCACATCGCAGGGTTATGCATTTTCTCATCAGAGTGTGATCGACCTTGCTAAATCACTCGCGGACGTGCCCATGCAACCTGTAGCGAAAGCGCCTAAAGCGCTAACAGATATGGATTACAGCACCTACCGACAAATTAACTTTCAGCAGAACCAAGCCGTCTGGGGAAACACCCCAACGAAGTTTTCTGTACAGCTTTTTGCGCCAGGCTTTTTGTTTAAAGATTTGGTGTCCATTAATGTGGTAGAAAATGGCAAAGCTTTTCCATTGATCATGTCTCCTGACTCTTTCTCAACTCCCAACGATGAGATCAACCAACTCATTTCGCAAGTGGGTAAATACGCGGGGTTGCGATTGCACTACCCTATTAACCGTGAAGATTACAACGACGAATTTATTGTCTTCCAAGGGGCAAGCTATTTCCGTGCGGTGTCAAAAGGCCAAAGCTACGGTTTGTCTGCTCGTGGTCTAGCGGTGGATGTGGCTCAACCCAAGGGCGAAGAGTTTCCAATGTTTACGCAGTTTTGGATTGAACGCCCTTCTTCAAGCCAAGATGCCATTGTGGTTCACGCCTTATTGGACAGTAAGAGTGTGACCGGGGCATATCGTTTTGGTATTTATCCCGGTAAACCAACCCGAGTGGATGTAAAAGCAACACTCTTCCCTCGAGTAAATTTGAAACATGTTGGGGTCGCTCCTCTCACTTCAATGTTTATGCACAACAACTCGTTAGACGCTTCAGATATTCCGGATTATCGTCCAGCCGTACATGACTCGGAAGGCTTACAGATCCTCACTGGGAAAGGCGAAATGTTGTGGCGGCCGCTGAATAACCCTAAGTCTCTGGAAGTCAGCGCCTTTTCAGACCAGTCGCCTAAAGGTTTTGGGCTAATCCAACGTCGACGCAGTTTCTATGATTATCAAGATTTAGAAGCCACCTATGAGTCGCGCCCATCCGCATGGATTAAGCCCTTAAACGATTGGGGTGAAGGTCATGTGGAGTTGGTAGAGATCCCATCGGATGCGGAATCGAATGACAATATCGTGGCTTATTGGCAACCTAAAGGTGGCTTCAAACAAGGGGAATCATACACCTACCAATACCTGATGACTTGGTCCAACGACACTCCGGTTATGATGGATCAACCGAGAGTGGTACGTAGTGCCAAAGGCACTAAGCTGTTTGGTCAGCACCCTGAAGTGGTCATTGATTACAATAAAATGGGGGATGTAGACCCCAACACTATTAGTGTGGACGCTACCATTAGCCAAGGGGAAATCTTAGAAGCCTTGGTGGTGAAACATCCTCATAATAAAGGGGTGCGTGTTTACGTTACTTTCGACCCTCAAAATGCCGATGTCTCTGAACTTCGTGTGGCATTAAAGCAGAACGATAAGCCTATTGCTCCGACCTGGTTATACCGATGGTTGAAGGAGCAATAATGTCTCGTAATCCGAAAAACGCCTTGCTTTCCTTGCCAAGCGAAAGCGCCATTTCTATGCCTCGTCACGAGGTAAATGAACCGCGCCAAGCACTAAAGTCGAGCACCAGTTACCGCGCAGCGTTTACCTTGCTTGCGCGACTGTTTGTGATCACTCTGTCATTGGGCCTTGCTTATTATGGTGCCAGCGAAATGTACTTGGTGCTGAGCACCAATGGTATCGCAGGGTTGCAGTGGCTATTTTTGGTGTTATTTTGCATTAACTTTAGCTGGATTGCCTTCGCATTTTCTCAGGCTACTTTAGGCTTGTTGTATCAGCTATGGCCATTCAAACCTAAGCCCAAAGCGCTTGAAAGTGATGCGGTAACGGCTATTCTACTGCCGGTCTACAATGAAGATCCGATGCGCATTCGGGCAAGTCTGCAAGCCATGCGTGAAGACCTACTAAAACGGGCTCCGGGAAAATTTGCTTTCTTTATTCTCAGTGATACCAATCAAGCGGATGCTTGGATCAAAGAAGAAGAGAGTTTCCTGCCTCTATTGAATCAAGACTCATCGGCTTGTCCGGTTTATTACCGCCGTCGTCATAACAATAAGGAACGTAAAGCTGGCAACATTGCCGATTGGGTGAGCCGTTTTGGCGGTGCCTACGAATGCATGATAGTGCTTGATGCGGACAGTTTAATGAGCGCTGATTGCTTAGTCTCTTTGCGCCGAAGAATGCAAGCGGAACCCGGTCTTGGCTTAATTCAAACCTTACCCACCCTGATCCGCGCCAACACGCTGTATGGTCGTATTCAGCAATTTGCCAATCATTGTTTTGGCCCCATCTATGCTGCAGGTTTGGCTGCATGGCACGGTAATGCTTCAAATTTTTGGGGGCATAACGCCATTATTCGTACCCAAGCATTTGCTCAAGCTTGTGCTTTACCAATTTTAGAAGGCAAGGCGCCTTTTGGTGGCCATGTCATGAGCCATGATTTCATGGAAGCAGCATTATTAAGACGCGCAGGTTGGGAGGTGCGTTTTGATACCGATCTTCAAGCCTCTTACGAGGAAGCCCCACCATCTTTGATCGATGTGATTGTCCGTGACCGTCGTTGGTGCCAAGGGAACCTTCAACACAAAGCCTTTGTGTTCGCCAATGGCTTTCATTTTGCCAGCCGCGTGCACCTGGTCTCGGGCATCATGTCTTATTTAAGTGCGGTGTTTTGGTTCTTGCTGATCGCGGTGGGTTTCGCACTGGCCGTTCAGGCCTATTTTGTGCGACCAGAATATTTCGCGAACCCGTCTTTGTTTCCAACTTGGCCAGTTTTTGATTTTGAAAAAGCCCGTTCCCTCTTTATGCTGTCCATGTTTCTGGTGTTGGCGCCCAAGCTCTATGGCTGGCTGGCAGCCTTGCTGAGCTTTCGCCGTTGCTTAGCGTTTGGTGGGCCCATTTTACTGACGCTCAGCACTCTGGCTGAGACCTTGTTGTCTGCTCTCTATGCGCCAATTTTGATGCTCTCTCAGTTTCAAGTGGTGTGTGATATTTTGCGTGGCCGAGACAGTGGTTGGAAGCCTCAGTCCCGGGATGATGGGGCCAACTCTTGGCAAGCCACCGGCCGTGCTCATTGCAGCCATACATTACTAGGCTTCGCATTAGCTGGTGGTGCCCTCTTTTTAAGTAAAGAGCTTTTTTACTGGTCGCTCCCCATCTCTTTCGGCCTAATGTTATCCATTCCCTTATCTTGGCTAAGTGGTGGTAAAAATAGAGGCAATCTCATTCGTTACCTAGGTTTATTAAGAGCCCCAGAAGAAAAGCGTAGCGATAACATTGTTCAATCTTTGCAGCACCAAACTCAGCAACTGGAAGACTTGCCCGCTCGCACGGCACTTTCACGCTTACTCGACAATCCTAAGCTGTATTACTGGCACCTTGCTCAACTACCAAGAGCAGCAAGTAGTGCGGAAGGTGGAAGCATTTTACGATCAAAAATATGTGCTGAGTGGCAAATTCAACACAGCCCTACATTGGATCATTTACTCACTAGCTTACAAGAAGACGAGCGTTTAAGTATCTTGCAGCACTATGACTTGCTGGTATTGATGAGTAAATATTTACCGTCTCACCACTAAATATTCACCCTCCTTGGCATTATTACTTTGCGGATAATTGCCAAGGGGGAGCACTAAACCCGATTGATCTAAAAATAATCAATTCAGTCACATTTAGTTCTTCTTAGCTGTGTTAAACTGCACACCCACGGAACCTGCCATCAGCATGATGCTGATCTCCTCATTTATACATGTTTATAATGTATAAATGAGTACAGCTCTGTGTCTTTATGACTTTTAAGAGAGCAAGAAATTATGCAAAACCTTACCAACTACGGCCAGCAACTGGTCAATAATCTGAGTGCAAAATATAACCTTAGCTATGATGCTGTCATGCATATGTTGATCAGTGTAAATAATGGTGCTGGCTCTATGGCGCAATTTAACTGCCCTGAGCTTGGAGGTTCCGGACAATGGATGCGTGGTGGCATGACAATGGTCGGTGATATGTTTAATCACGGCTTAAAAATGACGGTGGACAATATTTGTAACGACTTAGCGAATGGCCTGGCTAATCAGTTAGTATTTGCTGAGATTCCTCAGGGTATGCCTGGAAGCTCGATTTGGTGGCCGGGTGACCTTGGTCAACCTTTCAGCAGCGGCGCACAGAACAATCTGCGCTATGCGGTCTTTCCTAACCGTTTAGCGGTTGAGTTAAATGGCCAAGTGACCGTCTACGACACACTGGACAACAACATTGGTGGTGTTAGCCAACAACAAGGTAGCGATAACTCCCTTACTTTTAGCAGCCAATACGGCACTTTAAGCGTAAATTCACTGCCAATCGTTTCTGGTAATGCCTCAGCACCGACCACTAACTTTGCTCAGCCAAGTTATACACCTGAACCAGAACCCCAAGCATCCCAAGCACCTATGATGACTACTTCTAGTGTTGATGATGTGATTCAGTTGATTGAAAAGCTTGCCAGATTAAAAGAGATCGGCGCTATCTCTGAACAAGACTACAACACAAAAAAAGCCGAGCTGCTGACTCGCATCTAGTGAAAATTAGAGTATTAAGTTAGTCCAATCGATTACGCCTATGCTTCATAGAGGCCTTTTACCCTCCTTTAGCCGATAAGGGCGTAATCTTTCTAACCTGTATCAATGAAATTAGCTGTCAAAGTCTAGCAATTCTTCCCTACCAAAAGACCTGTCAACATCGCAGTACAAAAAAATTTTAGACCTCCATTCCATAATATGGCGTTAAACAGTGTAGTAATTATGCATACTTAACGACTTTACTTGCTCATTAACACACAAACGAACATAAGCCCATTCAACAACCCGTTTTGTGCACAATTCTTGTTTATTTAATAAACATTAATTACTCACTCTATATTTAACTTGAATTATTGATGCGAAAACGACCATTTCCTAGCCATTTCTTATCTATACGAATCAAAAATGGAAGCCCCCTTCGAGCTCTTTTTATTTAAATAAAAAGAGCTATTATATATTCCATCGAAAGCAAACAAATTAATTAAACAGTTAAAAACTTTTTAAATATATATTGGAGAATCACTATGAAAACTTTTACTAAATCTACTCTCGCCGTTATCACTGCCGCTCTACTAAGCACAAGTGCTTTTGCAAACAGTTCTGACGACAGCCAAATTGAGCAAGTACGTACCGCTAAAGCTGGCGTTGAAGCTCTAGCAACGACTCTAAAAAATGAAGGTGTTGCTGTTGATACCAAAGTTAACTTAGACGGTGCTCGCACTTACGCACAGAAAGAAGCGGTTTACCAAGCGAAATACTCTGAGCTTCAAGCACAATTCGATGCCTTGAACCAACAAAACTCTTAATCGCTCAATAGACATCACGAATTTACTTATTAAACAGAATTTGAAAGGAAGAATATTATGAAAACTTTGACTAAATCTACTCTCGCCGTTATCACTGCCGCTCTACTAAGCACAAGTGCTTTTGCAAACAGCTCTGACGACAGCCCGATTGAGCAAGTACGTACAGCTAAAGCAGGTGTCGAAGCTCTAGCAAATACGCTAAAAAATGAAGGTGTTGCCGTTGACACAAAAGTTAACCTAGACAACGCTCGCACTTACGCTCAAAAAGAAGCCGCTTACCAAGCGAAATACTCTGAGCTTCAAGCACAATTCAATGCAATTCATCATTCATAGTTTCCACTATGAATGTGTTTAACAGCACTCCCCATTAAAAGGTCGGAATCATTATTCCGGCCTTTTTTATTTTAAATCAATGTTTAACACATTAGACGAACACATCTTGGAAGACTAACTCTAAACCTCTCCTACCGCCTGAGTTACTCGCCTAGCTACCTGATAATGCACTGGTGTTACAGGCAGCATATATAACTTTCCTAAACAGTTTTTAATATGTACACATGTGGTAATGGTCACTTTAGTTGCACTTGATACTCCGCCCTCCTCCATATAAACCGAAACCACTACACTAAGATGCTTATCTTCATCTCCTAGTAAAACTTCGTTAGCATGCCTTTCCAGTAAGGTAAAAATGCCCACTCGATCACCGATAGAATAACTTGCCTCGGGTTTATTCGCTTCAATCTCTGAAAACACGCCTAAATCCTTAAGACCTACAATGCCTCCTAATACGTTGCGTAGCCTCATTAAACTGTCTAGCCATTTAGGTGTATCTTGCATTACACGAATATACTGCTCTAACGGCGCCAATTCTGGATACGCAGCATTCACCTGCCAAGCATCGTAAAAATAGGCATCTGCAATCCTGGATTGCACACAACTCTGCATTGGAGGGGAAGTCTTTAAGGCTACATTCATCTCTTTACCACCTATATCCGATACCTCTTCATGGGAAAGTTTAAGTCTATTATGCACTTGAAGATATACATTGCCATGATGATTGCCAGCAAAAAAACTTAAATCAATGCTTTTAAAAAGTTTTTCCTCGATTTTTCAAACAAGAAATAAGATGACATCGTGCACTTATGAAGTGTTTTCTTACAAATTAACACCTTAGCCTTCTCATTGTTACGAGTATCCACACCTCATTGCACATTTCTTATTAATTTTATAAACACTTCCTGCGCATTCAATTAATAACTAATTATTTCTTGTGAATACGACACCTTTTATTCTATTTGTTCTCTATACGAATAAAAAATGGAAGCACTCTCTAAGCCCTTTTTATTTAAATCAAAAGAGCTATTATATATTCCATCGAAAGCAAACAAACTAATTAAACAGTTAAAAACTTTTTAAATATATATTGGAGAAACATTATGAAAACATTTACTAAATCTACTCTAGCCGTTATCACTGCCGCTCTACTAAGCACAAGTGCTTTTGCCAACAGCTCTGACGACAGCCCAATTGAGCAAGTACGCACTGCAAAAGCAAGTGTTGAAGCCCTAGCGAATACTCTAGAAGACAAAGGCGTTGCTGTTAACACTAACGTTAATCTAGATGGCGCTCGCACTTACGCTCAAAAAGAAGCCGCTTACCAAGCGAAATACTCTGAGTTACAAGCACAGTTTGATGCTTTGAACCAACAAAACTCTTAATCGCTCAATAGACATCACGAATTTACTTATTAAACAGAATTTGAAAGGAAGAATATTATGAAAACTTTGACTAAATCTACTCTAGCCGTTATCACCGCCGCTCTACTAAGCACAAGTGCTTTTGCCAACAGCTCTGACGACAGCCCAATTGAGCAAGTACGTACTGCAAAAGCTGGCGTTGAAGCTCTAGCGACTACGCTAAAAAATGAAGGTGTTGCCGTTGACACTAAAGTTAACTTAGACGGCGCTCGCACTTACGCTCAAAAAGAAGCCGCTTACCAAACGAAATACTCTGAGTTACAAGCACAATTCAATGCAATTCATCATTCATAGTTTCCATTATGAATGTGTTTAACAGCACTCCCCATTAAAAGGCCAGAATTTTATTCTGGCCTTTTTGTTTTATAGTAGATGTGTACATTATCAGCATTCGATCACATTAACCGCCAAGCCGCCTCGTGATGTCTCTTTGTATTTATCATTCATATCCTGTCCAGTGGCTCGCATAGTAGCAATCACTTTATCTAAGGAAACATGATGATTACCATCGCCACGTAACGCCATAGACGTTGAATTAATCGCTTTCATCGCCGCCATGGCATTTCGCTCAATACAGGGTACTTGCACTAATCCACCGATAGGATCACACGTTAAGCCTAAATTGTGCTCCATTCCTATCTCAGCAGCATTTTCTATTTGTTTTGGTGTGCCGCCCATTGCAGCCGCCAACCCTGCCGCTGCCATAGCACATGCTGAACCTACTTCTCCTTGGCACCCGACCTCTGCTCCAGAGATGGAAGCGTTCTCTTTGAACAACACACCTATGGCGGTTGCTGTTAGAAAAAAATCAATGATGCCTTGACTGTTTGCGCCAGTGCAAAAGTGCCAATAATAATGCAACACTGCCGGGATTATGCCCGCAGCACCATTTGTCGGGGCCGTAACAACTCGTCCACCGGCAGCATTTTCTTCATTAACCGCTAAGGCATAAAGGTTCACCCAATCCATGGCTTCTAATGAAGGGGTTATAAGGTCCATTTTGCTTTTTGAGTTGAGATCTCTATAAAGACTCGGAGCACGACGTTTAACTTTTAAGCCACCCGGCAAGATACCTTCACGCTCTGTTCCAAGAGTGACGCAGGCTTGCATGACAGACCAAATCCCCAAAATTCCTTGCTGGATAGACTCTTCAGTCCGCCAGACTTTCTCATTTTCCATCATTAATTCGGCAATACCTTTGTTTTCTTGCTCGCAAAGTCTTAATAAGGTTTTCGCATCATGAAATTCGTGGGGAAGCTGGGTAGTATCCTCAACCAAGCAGACCTTACCTTGGTCATCTTCCTCAACAATGAAGCCGCCTCCCACCGAGTAGAAAGTGGCCTTATGCAAGACTTGCAAGTGTTTATCGTAGGCAATAAGAGTCATGCCATTGGCATGAAAATCTAATCGGTCGATGCGGTGATAAATCAGATCATTTCCAACCTGCATGGGGATTTCTTTATGGCCTAACAGATGTATTTGGGCATTTTTTTCGATGGCTGACACTCGCTCATTTACCATGAGAGTATCTATGCTTTCGGGTATCTCACCTTCTAGGCCCATTAATACCGCTGTACCTGTACCATGCCCTTTTCCTGTTGCTCCGAGAGAACCATACAGATCAATCTTCAAACGTTCTAATTGAGGTATTAGGCCTAACTTTTCAAGCTGATGCGCAAACTGATTAGCGGCTATCATAGGGCCAACGGTATGGGAACTTGAAGGTCCTACTCCCACTTTAAACAGGTCAAATAAGCTAATGGCCACCTTAAGTTCCTTATGTGTTTTTACTGTTTAATGAGCTTGGAAGTCTCGTAACCATAACTGCAAATGCTTTAATAATGCTAGAGGTGCTTCCGTTAATTGTCGGCCAAGCCGTGTCGCTATATGAACTTCACCTGAAGACAAAATGGGGTCTTCTATAGGTAGGGAAATTACAGTTTTATCATTAAGTTCTCGTCGAACCACAAATTCAGGCAGTATCGTGATACCCATATCTGAGAGAACAAACTCTTTCAATAATGCAAATGAGTTTACGGTCATAACTGGAGACAGACGAACTCGGTGTTTAAACTCCGCAACACCAATCAATTGACGAACACCAAATTCCTTTTCCTGTAACACCAAAGGGTAAGGTATGACGTCTTCCAAGTGCACTGGTCTGCCAATACTTTCAAGTGGATGATTCGGTGGAACAATGGCACATAGAGGGTGTAAAGAGACCTCATGAGAGCGTAGTTTATGATGGTGTGGAGGATGAAATAAAACGCCTAGATGAGCTTCATCCTCTTCTAATTTGCGAATCAACTCATTGGACCCAGCCACATGAACCGATAGCGTTAAGGCTGGATATTGAGCTTGAAACGCAGGTAGAACTTTGGACATGATTTCGCCAATAAAGCCTTCACCAATCGCTAAAGATATGTGGCCTGTTTTTAGTCCTTTTAATGCTCTTAGTTCTGATAAGCAGCTTTCTTCATTTGCTGTCGCTTCTCGAAAATATTTTAATAACAATTCACCCGCTTCTGTTGGGCAAACGCCTTTGCGATGCCGCTCAATTAAAATACAATTCAACTCTTCTTCAAGTTGCGTAATTTGGCGACTAATCGCAGAAGGTGCAATACCTAGCTTATCTGCGGCTGAACGAATGGTGCCAAGCGAAACAGCCTCATAAAAATACGCTAAACGTTTCGGGTTGATGTCTTTCATTTATTCGCCTTAATAAAGCACTACTGTGAGTTTAAGCTATAAAAAAGGTAGCCTAAGCAACTGGCTACCTTTTCTACAATACGACAACATTAATATCACTAACGAGGTAGTTGCTGCTTTACCAATTCACACCAAAACTTAATCGCGACTTCAATGACTTTATCGTTGAAGTCGTAATATGGGTTATGAAGCGCTACGGACTCCCCTTCGTCAACACCAAGCCAAAAATAAGCGCCGGGACATTTTTCCAACATAAACGCAAAGTCTTCCGATGCCATTGAAGGCTGGAGATTATGGTGCGCTTTTGAATCCCCACATTGTTTTTTAGCTACATCATATATGATAGCCGCATTAGCGGGATGATTCGTTGTCACAGGATAACCCCGATTAAAGGTTAACGATACTTGTAGGCCCGGCGCCATATCATAGCTGGCGACATATTCCGTCATCAACTGTTCAACTTGCTTACGTACTTGAGCGTTCAAACACCGCACGGTTCCTTGTAGAGAAGCCGATTCAGGCAGTACATTAATTGCTTCACCACTGTTAAACATAGTAACACTGAGTACAGCTGACTCTAGAGGAGATACATGCCTAGAAACAATGGTTTGTAAACGTAACACTAATTCCGAAGCAGCAACGATAGGGTCAATCCCCATATGTGGCATCGCTGCGTGACACCCCTTACCCGTTACCTGAATATCGAAAGTGTCTAATGAGGCCATCATTGCACCATCATTCACGGCGATTTCTCCAGCAGGTAAGCCAGGCCAATTGTGTAGTCCGTACACAGCTTCCATCGGAAAGCGTTCAAACAAGCCATCTTCAATCATTTTCTGAGCGCCGCCAAGATTTTCTTCGGCCGGTTGAAAAATAAAATATACCGTACCGCTAAAAGGCTTGGTTGCCGCCAGATAACGTGCCGCACCTAATAGCATTGCGGTATGCCCGTCATGACCACAGGCATGCATACAACCTTTATGTTGGGATTTGTGGTCAATGCACCCTAACTCTTGAATGGGCAAGGCGTCCATATCTGCTCTTAATCCAATACTTGGTCCGTCACCATTTTTAAGGACTCCTACCACACCTGTTACACCTATTTCGGTATGAACCTCGATACCAAAACCGTGCAGTAAATCGGCTACTTGTTGAGAGGTTTGATACTCATTAAATCCGAGTTCTGGATGTTGATGAAAACCTCTTCTCCATGTCGTTGCATCCGCAACAAGCTGTTCCATATCAATCATTATCATTCCAAATTTGCACTGTATCCAAAGTTCGCCGCAGGTGTTTTCGCTGTTTCCACCCAGACACTTTTAATTTCACTGTATTCTCTTAGGGCGTCGAGCCC
Organism: Marinomonas sp.; assembly: GCF_039940335.1. Lineage (GTDB taxonomy): Bacteria > Pseudomonadota > Gammaproteobacteria > Pseudomonadales > Marinomonadaceae > Marinomonas. Next base: position 432,121 of record NZ_JBDVGW010000012.1, read on the forward strand.
AGAAGATCGACCATAGCCACTCTCGCCATAACCTCCAAAAGGTGAGGATACATGAATAGTTTTGTAGCTATTAATCCAGAAAGTACCAGCCTTCACTTGATCGGCCACTCGGTGCGCCCGACCAACATCTCTGGTCCAGACCGCACCGGCTAAGCCAAAACGGCTGTCATTGGCTATAGCAATAGCATCCTCTTCATCTTTAAAAGGAATAGCGACCACCACAGGGCCAAAAATTTCTTCCTGAGCACAGACCATATTATTCGCCCCTTTTAAAAGGCTTGGCGCAACATAATAGCCTTCACTTTCGTCCACACCTGGATGGCCGTTTTCAAGTAAAACCGCACCTTCTTGCTGTGCGACCGTTAGCATGTGCTTCACATGCTGATATTGTTTTAAATTGTGGATGGGGCCGATTTGAGTCTGGGCATCGCTTGGATCCCCAATGATGAATTGTTTTGACGCCTGTGCGACGGCGTCACAAAAACGACCATAAATACTTTCTTGCACTAATAATCGAGAACCTGACACACAACTTTGACCCGCCCCCGAAAAGATGGCCGCTTGCGCCCCTTTGACGGCCAAGTCCAAATCCGCATCATCAAAGACAATATTTGCGGACTTGCCGCCAAGCTCCAGCACACAAGGAACACCTTGTTCAGCCGCAGAAACGGCAATACGTTTACCTGTTGCTGGTGACCCTACAAATACGATCTTTCGAATTTTCGCTTGCTTAATCGCCATTTGACCCGCGGTATGACCATAGCCTGCTATCACATTAATCAACCCTTTGGGGACGCCTGCTTCATAGGCTAAAGCGGCGACTAAAAGCGATGAAACTGGCGTGAGTTCAGAGGGTTTAAGAATGACAGCATTACCTGCCGCAATAGCAGGCGCAAGCTGCCAGCCACACGTAAATATTGGTGCATTCCAGGGGGTAATTTGTAATACGGTCCCAAGAGGTTCGTATTTCACATAATTTAGGTGTGAAGTAGGAACAGGAATAACTTCCCCATGCAGTTTATCGCTCCAACCTGCGTAGTACTCAAACATTTCAGCGACTTTTTGCACTTCTACTTTGGCATCACGGATCGGCTTATTGGCGGAATAACATTCTACTAAAGCAAGCTCCTCCAAATTTTCTCGGATTTTTGCGCCAATCCGATACATCACTTGCCCACGCCCTTGCGCTGTTAAACTCCACCAGCTTTTACCGGCCTCAGTCGCTGCGACATCTGCCGCCTGAATTATCGATGTATCAGCGTCTGGGTAACGTAATCGTTCATCACCATTGTGAGCATCATAAATAACAATGTCTTCACCTGAACCATAGACAAATTCACCATCAACGAAACTTGGAACACTGTCTGTATTGCTCCAATAGCGCTGAATAATACGTTGGTAATCTGCTGTCATAAATCGTCTCCCTTAGCCAAATAGATCCGCATTGGTATATTGGGCGATGCAACAAAAATCCTTATCATCAGAAATAACTGAAGAACTTGCTTGCCACAATTTTTCGGTTTGCAACGTCATAGGTAAATTTAAATCCAACTCTTGTGCTAAATCTTTTGCCAAACCTATGTCTTTACGCATCAAGCCCATGGTGAAACCGGAATCGTAAGCTTTATTCATTACCCAAGTTGGGAACATTGCTTCACTTGCCGCACTTCGCCCTGAACCGGCGTTAATAGCTTGCAAAACTTTCTCCGGATCCACACCGGCTTTTTCCGCCAAAGTAAGTGCTTCAGCGGTGGTCACTAAGTGTGCCGCGGCGAGCATATTATTCGCAATTTTGGCAATATTACCTGCACCGATATCCCCCACATGCACCCGTACTCGACTCATCGCCTCAAGTATCGGTAGGACAGACTGGTAAATTTTTTCATCGCCTCCTATGACCATCGCCATAGTACCTGCAGCTGCGCCAGCAGGCCCACCTGATACAGGGGCATCAAGAAATGCTATGTCATTTTCAGCGAGTTTCTCTCCAACTCTACGACTGGTTTCTGGAACAGAGGTCGTCGTATCGATAACAATGGCATTGGCAGGCAAAAAATGAATTAACCCTTGCGCGCCTAAGCAAACAGCTTCGACATGCTCGGCCTTAGGTAAGGATAAAATAAGAATGGAACACTTAGCTGTGAGTTTCGTTATGTCATCAACACATTCTATTCCGCGCTCACTGGCCATGCCTCGAGCATCACTTGATAAATCAAACCCACAAACAGAAAACCCTTTTCGGACCAAGGTAGCAGCCATATTACTGCCCATATTTCCGAGTCCGATAACACCTATAGCTTGATCCATGACATTCGTCCTATAAAACATCCGCCATGCCCATTAAGACATTATTTTAAAGGCATGGCGGGGAGGGTTTACAACAGAGCGTCGGCAACGATAACTGAGCCAACGTATGTGCCTGTGAAAACTAAAATTGAAATGATGGCTATTTTAAACCCTGAACGTTTGAACAGGTCGACTTCCATTTTGGTGATAGCAATGGCCGCATAAGCCAGAATGGGGGTAACCATAGCGAGGAAACTAATGTTTTTAAGCTCAGCCAAAATAACCGCAGAAACCGGTGACATAGGAATGGTTAAGGCAACACTCACTAATGACACCCAAGCCACTGCTGGAAATCCAATCGGAATAAATTTGGCCAGCAACACGCCAATAACCACCATAGCATAAATGATGATCATGGCTGGAAGCGTTTCAATTGGACTAATACCGGTTCCGGCCCAATTACTCACCAAGCTAACCAATGAGATCACGGCCAGTGCTATAAGGTTTTCTTTTAATGTCAGGATTGTTTCTTCTACTTTTTCTTCAGCTGAGTTTTCGATGCTAGAATTCATTTTATTTTGCCTCTTTCGTGCTTATATCAACGGCTTTCTCGCCCGATAATTTTTTGTAGAACCATTCAGAGAAAGGTAGAGCAATAAATATTGCGACATATAGACCCGTGGCATTCGTCAATAAATTACTCGCCCCAGCAAACGCCAAGAGCTCATCTTTCATTTCTGGATGTGCTGACGCTAAAGTACCTGAACACGCGGCTGTCATACTGCCACTTCCGACACCACAAGCCATAGCCAACGCTCTTGGGTCGAACCAATCGGTTGTTGCTAAAAAACCAGCCATTAAGGAGAAGTAGATGGTTCCAAACATAGTTCCCATCACATAAACCCCCATCACACCAATCCCTTCTTTACTCTTCAGGCCGTAGCGATCAGAGATTAAAGCGATATTCGGCTCACGGGCGATAGAGTGCGTTGCACCAATTGCTTCACGCCCCATTTTAAAGACCAACACGGCGATCGGCATGGCGATTAGCATGGTTCCCAAATTACCAATCTCTTGAAGAATCATGGCTCCGCCAGCTTCTGCAATTTTTGGTAAAGCTGGCCCAATCAATGTTCCAAATTTGGCAATGAAAGGCAGAATACCGATAACGATCAGCGGTGCGGCAACTGACGCACTTTTCTTTGTCAGAACCTTTTGCGAGAACTTTGTTATGTTTGGGTTCATAAACAAACAAATTGCAAAGGCGTAAAACAACGGTAAGAACAGTAGTTTGGCGTTTGCAACTGGAATGCTTTGAATCCCAATCAATTCAGACAGAACCGATACTATGACAACAACTAAATGCAGCCGCCAATTCAACAGTAAGCTTAATAAGCCAGAGGTGTTATTCATTCAAGACTCCATTTATTAGTAGATGTACTTTATTCAATGACCTTTTTATAAAACGCCTTTCTAAGTTGCTTTAGAATTGTCGATGCGTTGCCAAAAAAGCAACACCAAATTACAACGGATCAATTAGCAGACTTTACAAGAAATTTTCACGAATAATGATGCCGCACTATCTACGAGCGTTAATGCCTTGTATTGGGGAGATGACGCATCTTTGTAGCAAGATTAAAGCGGTATATCACATAAAGTGATGCACTCTATTTGAGCGCACTAATTTTTCGTCCTAGATACAGATGTTAGAACGTACAAACTATCGACGCCCTGCATTAAACAAAAACATCTATAAATATTATTTTATATTCCAACAAGATATAAACCATCTTCACTCAACACGACGTAAAAGCGTCAAGATGAAACATAAAATTGCTACATATTCCCTAAATGATAAGTCTCCTAGAGTAGACATCAGAGATATTTTCGTTAGAGCGAAAAAGGAACGACCTAATTTGGGTTCGTATTGAATGGTGTTTTAAAACGACAAAAACCTGTGCGTGGCTAAAATAGCCCTCAATAGCCTATCAAGGGCAAATATAACTTTACGTCTCTGCGTCCCAATACTCATCCACTATGGCGTCTTCTGTTGCACTGTGGAAGGTTACTGTGAACCAGTCTTGGCCTGCATCCGCCTGAGGAAAATGCCAAGTATTTTCAGGCACCACATCCCAGCAATTCATAGGATCTTCTGAGTCATTTACATCGGGGCTCACAATAGCGCACTCTTTAAAGGTCATATCCACACCACCAGGGGTAGCAGAGTAGATGCTTCCTTGCCCCTTAAAAGACACTAAGCGCTGGACGCTGTTTCGATGAATTTCAGGTCGAGGCATTTTACAACCAGCACGTAAAATGAATACACGGCACAAGGCAATCATCGATTGCTCCGACTTATTAAGTGATTTAGCAAAATGTGTGATAGGGATATTATAGGAGACAAAAGGCTGGGAGTATTCAGGTTCATCAAAAATGGCCAACGCCTTTTCAAAAGCTAAATCTAGAATATTTTTTGTTTCTACATCGCTGAAAACTAAAGTATGCAACTGCTTTACTAGCGATGTATCAGGGGTGCTGACTTTTGGCAAATTACCCTCTCCTTAAAATTTAAAATAATGGCTCAAATGAAACGTTTGTACATCAAACCAAGGACACTCTAAAGGCTTCTTTTTATCAAGGCTTTAGATTATGCACAAGCCTCATTTTATCGAAACACATTGCTCCACTACCTCAGTCTTGGACACACAGGTACGCTTGCTTTATTACACTATCAGTCTCCGGCACGAAAGAGTGTCTGATTTGTACATCGCAATGAATAAAAAACCTCAATGGCGAGCCAATTGAGGTTTTTTATTACCTTTTTGCGCTTTTTATTATTTAAGCTTTCCTTACCAACCGATTGCTTGAGGCAACCAAGTTGCAATACTTGGAAAATTAAATAGCAGAAGTAAGGCACATAATTGCAAAGCAACAAATGGTAACGCACCTAAATAAATATCTTTGATTGATATACCCGGAGGAACAACCCCTTTTAGAAAGAAAAGAGCCCAACCAAATGGAGGCGTTAAGAAAGACATTTGTAAGTTCATTGCGACCAAAATAGCCAACCAAACCATGTCTGTACCATAGCTACTAAATACGGGTAAAAACATAGGTAATGCAATGTAAGATATTTCAATCCATTCTAGGAAGAAGCCTAGTATAAAGAGAAGAACCATCAAAAATATAATGGCCCCAAACTCGCCCCCTGGTAGCATTTCAAAAAAACCGTGAACCATCTGCTCACCACCCAGCCCTCTAAAGGCTAAAGAAAATGGTTGTGCACACAACAATATGAAAAAAACCATTGCAGAGATTGTTAGGGTGCCATGCAAGGCTTCTTTTAACAGTGTCCAGTTCAGTCGATTCATTGATACAGCTAACAAAATCGCCCCTAATGCGCCCATTGATGCGGCTTCTGTCGGGGCGGCAACACCTCCGACAATAGAACCAAGAACCGCCACAACAAGGAGTAGAGGAGGACATACATTACGTAATAAGTCTTTTAATAGTTGAGAGCGACTAGTGAGCGCTCTTTCTTCTTTAGGAATCGCAGGGACAAGTTCAGGTTTGATATAACCTAACAGCAATAAATACAATATATAAATAACAGCCAATACTAAACCTGGTATAAATGCTGCCGCAAATAATGTCCCAACCGACTCACCTACGATATCGGATAACAGGATTAACACTAAGCTTGGAGGTATTATTTGACCTAAGGTTCCTGACGCACAAATCGTCCCGCACGCCACACTAGGGTGATAGCCTCGCCTCATTAATACCGGTAGCGTAAGTAATCCTACTGTTACAACCGTTGCACCAACAATCCCCGTTGAAGCCCCCATTAAAACACCAACCAAAATGATCGCTAGCCCCATCCCCCCATTGACGCCACCCATGGCCTTGCCAATCGTTTCGAGCATATCTTCAGCGACACGAGACTTTTCTAGCATTACCCCCATAAACACAAATAATGGGATAGCGAGCAACGTGTAGTTTGTTACAACGCCATACAATCGAGCAGGCATTAGGTTAAAAAGAAACGGTCCAAAACCTATATATCCCGCCACAAAACCAGAAACAGCTAAGGATATTGCAACAGGAATACCTATTATCATCATCGACAAGAAACCAGCGATCATTCCTAAAATGACCCATTCATTACCCATCATATTGCCTCTCTTTCTACTGCTTCAATCGTCTCACTTGTTGGTTCGGTAATCTTTAATAATGCCCTTAAAGTGTCCGCAATACCTTGCAAAACTAACAAACTAAAACCTATTGGTATAAATGCTTTAAGTAAATAGCGCATCGGTAACCCACCTGGATCTGGAGACCCTTCTTGTAAACGATAAGATTGACCTACATATTTAATGCCAAGCCATGCGATATAAACACCGATAGCAATCGTCGCTAAAGCAGTAATTAAGTCAATTATCCCTTGCTTACGCATTGAAAATTTATCGTAGAAAATATCAACTCGAACATCTGCTCGATGCTTCATTGAGTAGGACAAGCCAATCAATGCGATTGGTGAAATGAGGTGCCATTCAAGCTCTTGTAGGGAAACGGGTCCGATAGAAAATAAGTAACGTAAAATAACATTGGTGGCGACGAGTAAAACAAGGGTTAGCACGCACAAACGTGCTAACCCGCCAAACCCCTCAACCACTTTTTCAATAAATTGAATAAGGGATTTCATAGGATCATCCGTTTACAGATTTAAGAATGGCTTCTCACTAAGAGCCGCCCAAGAAGCATGTTTTTCTTTAAATGCCATAAAGGAGTCATAAACTTTCTTAGTCTGTGGGTCTGCTGCCGCCATACTTGATAAGGTATCAAATGTGGCTTCTTTTAGACTAGTGACTATTTCCTGAGGTAATGGCTGAGCAATAACTCCTTCATTTTGTACCAAGTCCGCCAGGGCTTCTGCATTCACAGACTCTGACCAAGACAAGCTTTCTGTTACACTGGCTTGAGCCGCCATTTTCACGATCATTTGCAAATCTTTCGGTAATGACTCCCAAACCTCTTTATTGATCAATAACTCTGTGACGTTTGTTGGCTCGTGCCAACCCGTTGTATAATAGTACTTAGCGGCTTTATGAAGCCCTAAACGTCTATCTTGATACGGTCCAACAAACTCAGCGGCATCAATAACTCCACGCTCTAACGCGGGGAATATTTCACCACCAGGCAATAAACGCACGGTCACACCTAGCTCACTATAAACTTTACCCGCTAGGCCTGGAATGCGCATTTTTAGACCTTTCAAATCTGCAACTGTCTCTACTGGATTTCTAAACCAGCCAGTCATTTGAACACCAGTATTACCCATAGGAAAGGCAACTAAACCATGAGGTTCATAAATTTCATGCCATAGCTCCATACCACCACCGTGGTACAACCAAGCATTCATTCCTTGCGTATTTAACCCAAACGGAACCGTTGTAAAAAACTGTGCCGCAGGTATTTTTCCTGCCCAAAAGTATGCATTTGCGGCGTTCATTTCAATTGTGCCACTCGAAACAGCATTAAAGCCTTCTAACGCAGGCAAGAGCTCTCCTGCGGCAAAATGTTGGATGTTAAGGCGTCCTCCAGACATTTCTTCTACTTTTTTACAAAAATCCATCGGGCTACCTGGCCCTTGAACATAAAATGGTGACCCTGGTGGATAAGCGTTCGTCATTCTCATATTAAAAGCATCCTTGCTATGAGCTTGAACGATAGATGGAGTAGCAACAGCTGCCCCTGCTACAGTTGCAGCAAGTGCATTACCTAGGAATTGACGTCTACTATTAGCCATATTTATGCCCTTTACATTTGAGTTTAAAAATGTCGATCGTATCGACTCTTATAAACTTTTGTTTTGCAGAGAGCGTGCCAAAACACATAAAAACAAATAAGCTATTGATAAATATGGATTAAATCAAAAAAATAACGATCAATAACTATATTCTTTAGCGCCCTATTATGGCAATAAACACAGTTATTGATTCACGACTAAAGAACAAAAAACCATACATTTGTATTCTATTTGATTACAAATCCATTTATTTCTTATTCAAATGTAATCATTAACTTAACTTTAGGTATCACATGTATAACGAATGCACTTATCCGAATTTCGCACCAAGATATGGCGTAAAACATTTTCCTTACAGTCTTGCCCCGCCACGCCTATGCTTAACTCGCTTTAATAGGCTGCCACACTCAACTGAAATAATTTCTTCTCGCCCGAACAGAAAATTCTTCGCAAAATGATCGAATGCTTCATAGCTATCAGTCAATGTGTGAATATGTAAGCTTCTTAAATCCGTCATAATGTAAAGACTAACAACTTCTTGTTTCGCTGCCAGCTCTTCTGCCACACTCTCAATATGCTGAGGGGCTACCTTAAGATCAATAAATGTTGAGATTACCTTGCCTAGTTTTTCAGGGTTAACAACCGCCGTAAACTTTTCGATAACCCCGTCATCGACTAAAGCTTTAACCCTTGATCGAGCATGCGCGCGGGAAATATTCAATTGTCGCGCAATGTCTGCAAAGGAAGCACGTGCGTCTTGAACCAAAATGCTAAGTAAAGCCGTATCATTTTTATTCATCATAAATTCTCATTTTAAAAACAAGTGATTATCAAGCAAATAATCGGCCACTTATTATCTGAATTTTGGCATTTTTTAAAAATTCAAGGTAAGCGTTATGTGAACATATCGAAGAGATCCTCACCGATAGGTCAAAGTACAGGCAGACGCAAATGAGTAACATGATAGCGGCCTAATAGAAAAGTTCAGCCCTTGTATTTGAAGGCTTGTAAGCATGCCTGTCTTAATTAGGCACAGAGTGATTAGTATGAAATTAACGAGTAGCTGTCACGAGTATTCGCGCTGACGCGTCGAGGCACGAGACAGGCGCAAGCGAATGACGTGATAGTTTTGAAGTGTGGCTGGAAGTTAACAAAAAGGCAGAAAAATCAGCCGTGAAGTTGAAAGCTTAGAAATGGAGCGAATCAAGGGTTTAGCCAGCGCAATCGCTGACTAAACCCTTTCAACTATTTGCGGTGAGCAAAAGCGGTTTGGGTGCAGTCCGCGTCGATTTTGTCTTTTTCTTCCGCTAGGATTTCATCGGTAAATTGGCCCATGAAGCAACAGCAGACACCTTCGCCAATCATGGTTCTTGGCCCCATAGGGTGACCAATGTGTTTGTAAACGCCGTGGGAGTGGCCATGATGAGAATGATCGTGCCCATGGCTGTGTCCATGGTCATGCGAATGACTGTGATCGTGGCTGTGTCCGTGATCATGCGAGTGGTCATGGTCATGACTGAGATCAGCATGAGACAAGCCTTGAGTATCGTCTTGAGGATCGACAAACTCGGCGTGGTGGTGATGTACATCCACCTCCCCTGCTGCCAAACGACGTTTAAACGAGTTCATCAGGGTTTCCTCACTGATCGATTCGTACTCCCCTTGCATAATTTCTTCTACACGGTTCTGGAACGCATCGATCACTTTCGCATGGTCATTCAAATAAGGCGTTTGTATAAATTCAATTCCAGGGTTTTCTCCAGCAACTTTGTCCACATAGCCCTGAATACGCTTAATTAGACGGCCAGTGAACAAGAAGTAAGGCGCGACCACAATACGCTTGTAGCCCAGCTTCATTAGCTTCTCAAGTCCGACGCCAACCGATGGATAAGTTACTCCAGAATAAACCGTATCAGCCCAGCCAAAGCCCATGTTTTCGTTAACGATACGGGTCAATTTCGCGGCTTCTGCGTTAGCCGAGGTGTCAGACGTACCCCGACCAACTACCACCAGCAGAGTGTCGTATAAGTTTTCTGGTGGTGTTTCTGGATCAAGCCCCATAGACTCGTAAATACGTGCTTGGAAGGCGTCGATCATGTCGTCTTGCAAACCAAGCTCACGACCGTAAGTGACCTTTAAACCTGGGTGTTTTTCTTCATAGGTGGTCAATACGGAAGGAATATCATTTTTAGCATGCGTCGCCGCAAACAACATGCCTGGCACAGCGTAGATTTCCTCAACGCCTTTTTCTACTAATCGGTTCAAACCCATGTGTATATTTGGGGCCGAAAATTCTAAAAAACCGTATTCGACAGGCAACTCTGGATAACGAGCCCTCAAGCCTTCAGCCACTAGGCCGAATTCGCGTTCTGCGTCTTTATCGCGGCTACCATGGCCGCAAATCATAATGCCTTTTTTGCTTTGAGTTGTGTTACTCATTATCTCTCTCTGTTTGATTCATTACTGTGGCGCTATTGTAGCGCCCAATTAACTAATATCCAGTGATCTTCTGCCCAAGATCACTGGCTTTGCTCCTGTTGCTGATCGAGATCAAGCAATAGGGACTGGATTTTTTCTTGATAACTTTCGTTGTCTTGCCACATATCGCGCTGTATTGCTTCAAGCAAACGCTCCCCCATCTCTTCTAGAGCGTGGGGGTTATTCTCTCGCATAAAGGCTTGATTAGTAGGGTCTAACAGCAAGCGATCGGTAACCTGCTGATATTGATAGTCCGCCACTAAATCCGTAGTGGCGTCGTAGGCGAACAAATAATCCACCGTGGCGGTCATCTCAAAGGCCCCTTTATAACCATGGCTTTGCATAGCGCTGATCCATTTAGGATTCAGTACTCGGGAGCGTACCACACGATTCAACTCTTCCTTTAAGGTGCGGACCTTTGGCACACTGGGGTTAGAATGGTCGCTATGATAAACACTCGGAGCTTGACCGGCCAGTTCTGTCACCGCATTGGTCATGCCGCCCTGAAACTGGTAATAGTCGTCTGAATCTAAAATATCATGCTCACGATTATCTTGGTTTTGCACCACCGTATCTAAGTTAGACAAGCGTTCCACAAAGGCTTCGTGTGCCACCACACCATCCTGCTTGCCTCCATCATAGGCATAACTGCCCCAGTTTACATAGGCTTCCGCCAAGTCAGCTTTGGTGTCCCAACAGCGCTCATCAATTAGACCTTGTAAACCCGCCCCATAAGCACCGGGTTTTGAGCCAAATACTCGATAAGAAGCTTGTCGACTGGCGACTTCTGCAGACACTCCTTGCCCTATTAGCACATGCTGACGAGCTAATACGTTGGCGCGAATAACATTACCGGTACCCGGCTCTTCATAATCTGCGACCGCTTGCACCGCCGCATCATACAAACGCATCACATTGGCAAAGGCATCACGGAAAAAGCCTGACACCCGCAAGGTAACATCCACTCTCGGACGTCCCAACTGCATGCAGGAAATCACCTCAAAATCGGTTACCCGATTAGAGCCCGGCGCCCAAATAGGCCGTACGCCCATCAAGGCAAAGGCTTGAGCAATATCATCTCCGCCTGTGCGCATGGTGGCGGTGCCCCATACGGATAAACCCAAATCACGAGGGTAATCCCCTTCTTCTTGCAGGTGTCTTTCAATCAAGGCTTCAGCAGATTTTTGCCCAATTGCCCACGCCGCAGGAGAGGGAATCGCACGATTATCCACCGAGAAGAAATTACGTCCGGTGGGCAAGGTGTCTAAACGACCTCGGGTCGGTGCACCGCTTGGCCCTGGCGGAACAAAACCACCACTTAGACCTGAGATTAAGGCTTGAATTTCATCTGTGGCACTTTGCTGCAAGGCTGCCATCAAGTGTTGTTTAGCGTGGTCTAACACCGCAGCTGTGTGCGGCAGCACATTGGCCAATTCTTGAATATCTTCCGTCGCCAATAGAAAGGTCTTAATGAGCCCCGCGGCCAGCAGCTCTAAACGCTCCTTGGTATCCGCTTGGGTTCGCCAGCTCCCTTCTACCACATTCACTAACATGACAGGACGAGGCCCTTGCCAAGGCGTAGCAACACTTTCTAATGGGTCAAAGTCATTAACAGCCATTAAACCAAGGTCTGCCGCCAAGGCATGCAATAAACCTTCGCTACTGGCGTCACTGCCTCTGGGCAGACGTAACAAAGCCACCAAGGTATCGGCTAATTTATCGTTTTCTGGTAATTGTCCTAAACGATGCAAGCCATGACGTATTTGCGCCTCTTTAATTTCACACAAATAGGTATCTAGACCTTCAAGCACAGAGTCATCATCGTCTTCTTCGACACCCGCTAATTCTTCTAATAAATGACTAGAGGTGACTTTTTCGAGAATCTGCTCACGTAACCAAGTTTCGCGACGCACATCCATGCCCATAGCTTGATAATATTCGTCCACTAAGTTTTCAAGCTCCGCCATCTCACCGTAGGTTTCGGCACGGGTCATGGGCGGCATTAAATGATCAATAATAGTCGCCTGGGTTCGACGTTTGGCTTGCGCCCCTTCTCCAGGGTCATTAACAATAAAGGGGTAGAAATTCGGCATTGGGCCCAAAATAACATCTGGCCAACAGACATTTGATAATGCCGTGCCCTTGCCCGGTAGCCATTCTAAGTTGCCATGTTTGCCTACATGAACAAACGCATCCACCTGATAAACGTGGCGCAGCCAAAAGTAAAATGCCAGATAACTATGGGGTGGCACCAAGTCTGGATCATGGTAATTGGCCGCTAAGTCTAGATTAAACCCTCGGGCTGGCTGCACCCCGACAAAGGTTTCTCCTAAACGAATCCCCGCCAACATAATGCGTCTTTCGAGCTGACCATTTACTTGTTGAGCACGGCACTTATGATCCTCTTCTGGTGGCCCCCAACGTTGCCACACAGCCTGTTGTGCGGCTAAAGGCAACTGGTAAAAATAATACAGGTAGTCATCTAAGGCCAAACTTTGCCAACAGTCTCTTTCGTGCAAGCTGTTAGGATTATTGGTAACCGCTCCCAACAAGCTCTCGATCAGCCCGTTACCATCCTTTGGAATATCATTAATAGGATAGCCCGCAACGTCGAGTGCTTTAAGAAGATTCACGGTTGAGGCTGGGGTATCTAGGCCCACGCCGTTACCGATACGACCATCTTTCGTAGGATAATTTGCCAGCACAAAAGCAATGCGTTTTTCAGCGTTCGACTTGCTGGCGAGTTGTGCGTATTTTTTGGCTAATTGCGCGGTAAATGCCGCACGCTCAGGCTGCAATTGATAGCGAATCAGGTCAATCTGCGCAGCTGCATGATAATGACTCAATGCCTTAAAACTGATGGCGCGAGTAATAATGCGCCCATCCATTTCTGGCAACACGATTTGCATGGCCACATCACGACTGCGCAGCCCTTGCGACTGCGCTTGCCAGTCCTCTTCCGTACTGGCAGAGAGAATTAGCTGTAAAACTGGGATGTCGACCGCAAAGGCGGATTGAAAATGGGTGGGCTGTGCTGCAAGGTCAGGGCTGCCCACACGGTTGGCAGCAAAGCCCGTGGTATTCAGAATCACGCAGGCATTATGTTGACTGGCTAAGGTCTCAATCAACGCCACTGACAAGTTATCTTTTAGCGAACTGACCGCCACAGCCAAGGGCGCAAAGCCTTCTGCAACTAAGGTTTCTAGCAGATCATCAAACATGGCAGTATTGCCGCTTTGCATATGCGAGCGGTAAAACACAACTAAACAGACCGGCGCTTGTGCGGTTAACATCTGCTGATAATGGGCTTGCCACTGGTTTTGACTGATTGCCTGCCCTTGCTGATAAATCAAGGCACTTGGTAATACCGTCGGCTCTTGCCAGTCATGTTGCTGATCAAAACCTAAGGCGGCAAGAAAGTAGAACAACTGCTTACTGTTGGCTTCACCACTTTCCCGTAAATAACGCCATACTCTATGAGCATCTTCCATGGCACAAGTAGAGGCCGCCAATAATTCTGGAGCTGGGGTCTCGTCTCCTGGTACCACGATCAATTGGCGACCGGGCTTGGCTTGCACCCAAGCTTGTAAACGTGCAAAGCCATAAGACCAGTAGTGTTCTCCGCCCAATAAGGACAACACCACCAGCTGACTGCATTCTAATACCTTGTCTTCATAAAGATCATACGCAGCAGGTTTAAGCAGCTGCATCCAATTGGCTAAGCGTACACTCGGCAGGACTTTAGTCGAGTTCTGACACTCTTGCGTCGCCAAGTCTAAGCCATGAGCCAAGGCCCCCAGTACAGTATCTGCAGCGGCTAAAACAACGATATCGGCAGGCGCTTGCCCAAGATCGACAATGCCTTCATCGTCTACAAAACCACCAGGTTTAGCCGCCAGTAAATGCACACCAACTCTCCACTTACTTGTTTATTAGGCGCTTAACGCATCGTTCAAGGCATCTTCAATCATGGCTTGATTAATGCCTTTGCCAATAAACACTAGCTGAGTTTGACGGATTTCATCCGCCTGCCACAAGCGGTCAAAGTAACGATCAAGGCGTTTACCGACCACCTGAAAGACTTGACGCATAGGCTTACCATTCACCGCTGCAAAACCTTTTACACGGTAGATATTATGCGCTTCCACTAGCTGAGTTAGTGCCTCCTGTAATAATTCCGAATGCACTTCGCCAAGCTTCACCACGAAAGAGTCAAAATGATCATGGGCATGATCATGATGTTCCCCATGAGCATGGTGATGGTCATGATGATTATGCACTTGGTTAATACGCTCTTCGGTGGCCGCATCAATGCCTAACAACATGTCCAAGGCCGCTTCGCCATTCTCTATGTACACCGTTTTCACGGTATTTGGCACTTCGTGACTGATTACACCTTCGACCTTAGTGCGCTCTTCTTCATTCAATAAATCATTCTTGCTGACCACAACCAAGTCGGCGGCACTTAGTTGATCATCCAACAACTCTTGCAAACTTGGGTCATGATCTAGGCTGTCATCGGCCAAACGCTGCTGTTGAACTTGCTCTTCATCATGAGCAAAACGACCTGCTGCCACGGCTGGGCCATCCACCACGGTAATCACAGCGTCTACCGTACAATGCTCTTTAATGCCCGGCCAGTTGAACGCTTGCACCAAAGGTTTTGGCAAAGCCAACCCACTGGTTTCAATCAGAATATGGTCGATGTCATCACGACGCGCCACCAGCTGTTCCATGACAGGGAGGAACTCATCTTCCACCGTGCAGCAAATACAACCATTAGCAAGTTCGTAAAAACCTTCTTCGCTACGAGTGGCTTCTTCTTGTCCGTCTTCACAATCTAATGGGCAAGCACGCAATAGGTCAGAGTCGATATCAAGCTCACCGAATTCATTGACAATCACCGCGATGCGCTTGCCCGCTGCTTGCTTAAGTACATTGGATAACAGGGTGGTTTTACCACTGCCTAAAAATCCCGTCACTATGGTGGTTGGTATCTTATTTAACTGCATGAGGAATCCTTTTTTGTTTGGTGTATTTTGCGGAAAATGTGTGCCTGAGACTTATCGTATAAATAGGAATCCGCAAACTCTTCGGTATCCAACACTTTGCCAACTAAAATCAAGCTGGTACGGGTGAATTTTTTAGAACGTACTTTGGCGACAATGTCTGCCAATGTGCCAGTCACATAATCTTCGTCAGGCCAGCTAGTGCGGTAACACACAGCGACAGGACAATCCTCCCCGTAATGAGGAATCAGCTCTTCAACAATTTTGTGGATACGAGTCACCCCTAAGTGAATGGCCAACGTCGCGCCACTCTGTGCTAACGCGGGTAAACGCTCTCGTTCAGGAAAAGGCGTTTTGCCTTCATAGCGAGTCATTATCACAGTTTGCGACACACCAGAGAGGGTCAGCTCTTTTTTCAGCATAGCCGCCGATGCGGCCACTGCACTCACGCCGGGTATCACCTGATAGTCAATTCCTAAGGCTTCAAGACGGCGTATTTGTTCACCAATGGCGCCATATAAAGCAGGGTCACCACACTGTAAACGCGCCACATCTTTGCCTTCTTGATGAGCCTTAGCGATCACCGCCGTGGTTTCGTCAAGGTTCATTTGCGCCGTATCGTAAATGGCTTCCGCCTTGTCACGCACACTGTCGATCACTTGGGTCGGAATTAACGAACCGGCGTAAAGAACAACCGGACAGCGTTCCATGGTTTTCACCGCTTTTAGTGTCATTAGGTCAGGGTCACCAGGACCTGCACCTATAAAATAAACCGTCATGTTTTCCCCTAGAGTTTCTTCGAATAGCCCCGTGGCGTATAAATCCACTGTTTGTCGCCATTAACTATGTGCTTAGTGTCGGAATTGCCCACACTGACCATGGTGAACATGTCCACATCTTTGGCGTCCAATTCCCCTAGGGTGATAAAACGCACCTTCTCTTCGGGACGAGTTAGTTGACGACCAATCATCACTGGGGTACTCGCTGGGCGATATTGCAACAAGACATCACGGGCATGGTTTAATTGCCAATCTCGCTTGCGGGACACTGGGTTATAAAACGACACCACAAAATCCCCAGCGCCACAGGCATGAAGGCGTTTATCAATGGTCTCCCATGGCGTCAGTAGATCCGACAAGGAAATGGTACAAAAATCATGGCCCAACATGGCCCCTACGCGACTCGCACCCGCTTGCATAGCGGAAATACCAGGGATCACTTCTATATCTACGTCTAGCCACTCAGGATGGTTCTCTTTACCCTGTAATTGCTGGTCTAGCAGTTCAAACACCAAAGTAGCCATGGCATAGATACCAATATCACCACTGGAAATCAGTGCGGTAGCTTTACCTTGAGCGGCCAAATCTAACGCTAAGCGGGCGCGGCCTATTTCTTCTCCTAAAGGTAAATCATGAAAGGTCTTACCCTGACTTAGATCGCCAAGTAACTCTAAATAATACCCATAGGCAACCCAATCAGTGCAGGCCGCTAGAGCGTGCGTCGCTTTTGGCGCGACCAAATCTAAATCACCGGGCCCCATGCCCATTACAAATAACTTGCTCATTGTTTCTCTACATTAAAAGTGGGCAGCAGTACTGCAAATGCCGCCATTGTACACCGATTGCTACTTTGACGGCATGAAAAGACTAGGATAATGCTTGAGGAAACTTCAGCCAGTAATGCTTCGATTAAATTGGCAAATAAAATGGAACTCATCGAGCAAAATGCTTTTTATGAGGCTGATACTTTGACACCGAGCGCTCAAACAACGTATATTTGCGCCATCGGAAATTCCGATTTCGTTCTCGGGGCGGGGTGAAATTCCCCACCGGCGGTAAAGAATTTTTATTCTAAGCCCGCGAGCGCCTAACAGACTTCTGTTTTGTTAGGGTCAGCAGATCTGGTGTGACTCCAGAGCCGACGGTTATAGTCCGGATGATAGAGAGCGTGTCAGACAAAACCTCAAACAAGGTTGGCTTTTTTGTGCCACTTGTCTACTAGGTATGCCATTTTGAAATGGTGTATTTGCCTGTCCGTTCGCCCTGATTCACCTTTTATATATAGGATTTACCAATGAATCAGAGCTCAACGAATTTTACACCTGCAACACAACGCATTGCTTTTCTTCACGCCTCTTGGCATGAAGATATTGTGTTGAATTGTTTGGATGGATTTAAGAAAGAGTTAACTGCTCGCGGTTATGATGCAGCCTTAATTGATGTTATCCCTGTGCCGGGTGCTTATGAAATTCCTCTACAAGCTAAACTGCTTGCAAAAAGCGGCCAATACGCAGCTATCGCTGGCAGTGCATTAGTGGTTGATGGTGGTATTTATCGCCATGACTTCGTTGCGCAAACGGTTTGTAGTGCCCTAATGCAGGTTCAGTTAGAAACTGAAGTTCCTGTGCTGACAGCAGTACTGACACCTCACAACTTCCATGAACATGACGAGCATAAAGACTACTTTAGTCGTCACTTCGTGAAAAAAGGGGTGGAACTTGCCAACGCTTGCGATCAAGCCGTTCGCTTAACCGCTGCAGCGAAATCTCTATAAGTAAGCAGAAATAAAAAGCCGCTGTTTGAAGTGACCCCATAAAGTTGGACTCATTTCTAAGCGGCTTTTTTGTGCCTAGGGTTTGCCCATAGCCGCATTAAGCTAGACTGCTTTGAAGCATCTGATAAGCCGGTGTATGACGATCTTCCTCTAGACACAAGCTCAGCATGTCCTTAACAAAATAGTGATAAGCACGCAATTCAACATTAGCTATCCCCTCTTGTATGTCTTCTCTAAGGTGTCCATATTTGGAAGCTGCCCCAAAATCACCAAACAGAATATGCCCTGTCTCGTTATTTATCAGCACATTGTGTGCATATAAATCACCATGACTAATCTTGCGCTCGGCAAAATGCGCAAGCAAAGACGTCATTTGCGCAACGATTTGTTCAATCTGACCAATGTTGAATGACTGTCCTTGAGTAAAAGTGTCACGAGTACAGCTGACTAAACTCGGTGGTTGTCCAAGGTTAGTGTAATTCTCTGGAATCAATTCCATCACTAAAGCAGACTGGTCTACCTCATTGATTTTCGCTAGGGGCTTAACAAGATTAGTATGACTCCCTGTCGCCAAACAGGCATCCAGCTCATCTTCAGGGTAACCATCACTGGTGACCTCTCCCTTAAATACTTTCACCGCCACTTCATTAGGCAACCCTAAGGCATTATGAATCCATGTGGCTTTGGAAATAACGCCTGATGCACCTTGCCCCAACACCTCTTGCAGGCTTAAATCTTGGCTAGCAACGGTTTTAAAATCTTCATGAGGGTCACGTGGAGCACAAAATGGATTGCCCGAGAAGGCTAACCAAGCTAGTTTTGGCAGTTTTAGTAGCACTTCTGGAAAGGCTTGCAGTTGGTTCGCGGATAAACGAATCAGCTCTAGGTTTTGGCATTGCGCTAAGCTGTCCGGCAACGCCGTCAACTGATTGCCGGCTAACGCTAATTTTTGCAGAGGCTTTAGGCGACCTATGCTATCAGGTAATTGGGTCAGCTGATTATCCGTCAAGATTAGCCAGCGAGTTTGAACAGGCAAAGCTTTTTCAGACACCTGTTTGATCTGATTATTTTTAAAGCCAATCATTTCGAGCTTCGGGCAACGACCTAGCACCTCAGGCAGCTCACTAAACTGATTATTCGAACAAAACACAATGCGAAGTTTGGTCAATCTGTCCAGGTCATCCGGCAAGTCAGTTAACGCATTGTTAGATAAATCTAGGATCTCTAGACTGTCGGCAAGATCATAGATAGCTTGAGGAAACTGTGTAAGGCTTTCAGCCATTTGTAGGCGCTTAAGACCGTTTAGCTCACCGCTATTGAGTTGTTTTAATGTATGCACAATGTCGCTCTTCGATTCTAAATCGCCCCATTATACTGCTTAAAATTTATGACTCTACTTATACCTAGAAATTAAACCAACAAAACGCTACACATGAGTGACTCTAATTCTTTGTAAACATTTCGTAAAAGCCTATAAACTTATGACCTAAATGGGATAATGCTACGTATCAATATATTGGCCAAGCTTGATGGTGAGTGAGCAAGTAAGCTAATTTTCATATTGAACTCATCATTTTAGACAACTATACAATATACTGGACAAACACATGACAGAACCTTCTAACAAAACCCTCAGAAACGATGTGTTTCTATACCGCTTTTTATTAGCTCAAATACCACTTCTCATTCTTAGCGGTTTTATGGGCGCCAAACTATTAGACTTCACCTTAGTGGCTGCTGGTGTTTTATTCATTTGTACGCAAGCCGCCTACAGTCTCTTTAAAGGGCGCACGACCTTTTCTGTGCTAGCAGGCATTCTGATGATGTTGGTGTCCTCTACACTCATTCAGAGTCAACTCGGTATGATTGAAATGCACTTTCATATCTTTGCTTCCATGGTGCTCTTTCTCATCTACCAAAAATGGCAACCCATCATTGCCGCCTTATTAACAACGGCGGTTTACCACATTGGTTTCATGTTTGTGCAAATGGCTGGTATTCATATTGGCGACATGCCTATCATGGTTTTTGCAGGCCCTCATCACATGGGGGTGATGATAGTGCATTGTATTTTTGCAATTTCTGAGGCAGCAATATTGATCTATATGGCTTTCTTAATGACTAAAGAGTCTTCCGCCAATATTAAAATTGCCAATGCAATTGAGAAAATATCCAAGAGTAATGATCTCTCGATTCGCATCGAGAAGCCTTCCTCTAGTGCAGAAATTTCGCTAAATAATTTGCTAGATCAATTGGCAAAACTGTTTTCAGATTATCGAGGAATTGCCACCAGTTTGGTTTCTACCAGCCAACAGATCGATAAAATCAGTCAAAAAGCCCATGCTAGTGTTGATAAAAGCTTGAATAGATCACAAGACATGACAACCTCTGCCCAAGCGGTTTCCCAATCTATGAAACGGGTGGCAAATAACAGTATTGAGTCTGCGGACACGGTTAAAATGTTGGAGCAAGACACTGTTAAAGACAGCCAGCAGGCGTTGGCCATCATGCAAGACATGGAATTACTGTCAAAAGACACGTCAGCAATATCGACCTCACTGCAAAATCTCACAACGGATGTTGATGCCATTACCGCTTTGCTGGATTCTATCCGAGGTATTTCTGAACAAACTAACCTACTTGCCCTTAATGCAGCTATTGAGGCTGCTCGTGCAGGAGAAACGGGTCGTGGTTTTGCCGTCGTAGCGGACGAAGTAAGAACGCTAGCGCAACGCTCCAGTGAATCCACCGATGAGATAGAGAAGGTTCTGACGAATCTAAACACTAGTGTAGAAAAAACGGTACGATCAATTGAGTCAGGGAAAGACCGTACTGCCATTAGTGTTGAGCACACCTTAAAAATTTCTGACGACTTACTTAAGCGCGCCAAAGATGTAAATCAGGTCGCGAATGCAAGTAATGACATTGCGCAAGACACCCAAGAGCAAGAGCGTATAATTGCCACTATCTACGAAAAAGTAGATATGAATGCTCAGTCCATAGATCAATTGGCTGAGCTAATGAAAGAGCTTTCTAAGAGTAGTAGTAGTATTAGTCAGGTAACGAAAGAGTACGAAAGCAAAGCAACGCTATTCAAGATTTAAGTCGCTTCCCTAGCCCTTTGTTTTGCAAGGCAAAGGGCTAGTCATTCTTATCCAACAATTTCCTTTCGTAATCCGCCAAAACTATTCGTAAAGCCTCTACCGCCACGTCATCAGCCACTTGATTCGTCTCTAATAATTCAATGAGGTCCACGGCTAATTGCACGTGCTGAGGGGCATTTTTTAAATCCATCATAATTCCATCGTTAAATTGCAGTAATTGCTGTGTAAAATACTGTTCAACAGGCTAAAAACATGGTCGCTTGAGCCTCATAGATTACCAGTGCTACCAAGCCTTTACGTTACTGGTATTTGGCTTTTTCTGCCAGCAAGACAAACTAATAATACCGCTCTATTGGAGGTTATTTTGATAACAAATGATTTTTGGCTAGACCGTTGGCAAACAGGCCGGATCGGCTTTCATCAAGAAGGCGTAAACCCTCGTTTGATAGAGTTTTGGCCTCAACTACCCAAAAACAGCCGAGTTCTAGTGCCCTTATGCGGCAAGTCTCATGATCTTATTTGGCTTGCCGAACAAGGTTATCAAGTCACTGGGGTAGAACTTTCCCCTCTGGCTGTCGTACAGTTTTTAGGAGACAACGACTTATCTTACGAAACTGAGCAACAAGGTGAGCTAAAAATCCATACTATCACGGGGCTACCTTTACGAATTATTGAAGGGGATTATTTCCACTTTCAAGAACAAGGTTTCGATGCCTGCTATGACCGAGCCGCCATGATTGCTATGCCGGAGAGTAAACGTGATCTTTATGTGGGCCATACCAAAGCTCGCCTCAAGGCTGCCCCTTTTGTGTTGCTGGTCGCGCTACAACATGACGGCACACCAGATACGCCTCCTTTTGCCGTCGACGATGATTTTATCCTCAATCACTGGGGAAACAATATTAAAAAAATAGTGAGCGAAAACCTGGTTGAAACCAATCTTCAATACAAAGAGCGTGGTTATGAGTTTTTTGAAGAAAGTGTTTGGCATATCACGGCTCCGAGCGCTTCTTGAGGGATACGAGTTTTACTATATACCTGAGCCGTTTTCTGGGATAATGCCGTGTAAATATTTATTGATAAAATCCATTTTTTGAAAGGGCTGTCTGTTTTGTCAAAAGCCCTTACAAAATCGCAAGAGTAGCCAATGATCAAACGACATAAGACCGCTAAACCATTATTTTCTTACCCATCCTATTGGGCTGAGTGCTATGGGGTTTCCCCTTTTTTACCTACCACTCGTGAAGAAATGGACCAACTTGGCTGGGACAGCTGTGATGTCATCATTGTCACAGGCGATGCTTATGTGGATCACCCAAGTTTTGGGATGGCGGTTTTAGGCAGACTTTTGGAGGCTCAAGGCTATCGGGTTGGCATTATCGACCAACCAGACTGGCGTAACGTGGATGACTTCCAGCGTTTAGGTCGTCCTAACCTGTATTTCGGTGTTACCGCTGGCAATATGGACTCTTTGATCAACCGCTATACGGCCGATTTAAAAGTGCGCAATGATGATGCCTATACGCCTTATGGAATTGGCGGTAAGCGCCCCGACCGAGCGGTAATTGTTTACTCTCAACGCTGTAAAGAAGCCTTCCAAGATGTGCCTGTCATGGTGGGTGGAATTGAAGCCAGCCTACGTCGTATAGCCCAGTATGACTACTGGAGTGATGAAGTACGTCGCTCAGTATTAATCGACTCTACCGCTGATATACTCCTGTACGGTAACGCTGAGCGAGCGATGATTGAAGTAACCCATGAACTGGCTATGGGTAAAACTTTAAATGAATTAACCAATATTCGTGGTACCACCATAGTGCGCGATATACCGCCTGGTGGTTATACAGAAATAGATTCCACACGAGTCGACTGGCCTGGCAAGGTAGATAAGATTTACAGCCCTTACGAGTACATTCCTGAAGGCAAATGCCAAACTAAAGACAACGAAGAAGACGCCGATGTGATGCCTATTCGAGTTATTCCTGCGCCATTACGACGTGGAGAGAAACTCGACCCGGAAAAAACCTATATTCGGCTACCTTCTTTTGAAAAGGTGTCAAAAGACCCTGTGCTATACGCTCATACGTCGCGTATTTTGCACCTTGAGTCTAACCCTCATAACGCCCGTGCGCTGATTCAAAAGCACGGTAAAAAAGAAATCTGGGTAAATCCACCACCAATTCCATTAGAAACACCTGAAATGGATGGTGTATTTGATTTACCTTATGCTCGTGTGCCGCATCCTAAATACAAAAAGGCCCGTATTCCAGCCTATGACATGATCAAAACATCGATCAACATCATGCGTGGCTGCTTTGGTGGTTGTACTTTTTGTTCTATCACAGAACATGAAGGCCGAGTCATACAGTCCCGATCCCACGAATCTATCTTAAGCGAGATCGAGGATATTAAGGCAAAAGTACCGGGCTTTACTGGGCATATTTCAGATCTTGGTGGCCCAACGTCTAACATGTACACCTTGAACTGTAATGATGATGAAGTGCAGGCCTCTTGCCGTAAACTGTCCTGTGTCTACCCGACCATTTGTTCAAACCTAAACACAGATCACAGCCCTACCACTCAGTTGTACCGTAAGACTCGAGCGGTCGAAGGCATCCACACTGTTTCTATCGCCTCTGGTTTACGTTATGACCTAGCAGTAGAAGACCCTGAATATGTCCGAGAATTGGTGACCCACCATGTTGGTGGTTTGTTAAAAATTGCACCGGAGCACTCTGAAAAAGACACCCTATCCAAGATGATGAAACCTGGGATGGGGACTTACGAACGCTTCAAACGCATGTTCGATAAATACTCTAAAGAAGCGGGTAAAAAGCAACATTTGATTCCTTACTTCATTGCCGCCCACCCAGGCAGTTCAGATGAAGACATGATGAATCTGGCGCTGTGGTTAAAAACCAATGACTTTAAACCCGATCAGGTACAAACCTTTTATCCGTCGCCTATGTCTTTGGCGACCGCCATGTACCATTCAGGTAAAAACCCATTAAAACCTGTTACCTATAAGAGTGAAGAAGTTTATACCCCTAAAGACCACAAGCAGCGCACTGTACAAAAAGGCTTCTTACGCTATCACGATGCCAGCAATTGGAAAGACTTAAGGAACACCCTAATACAAATGGGTCGGGCAGATTTGATTGGCCATGGTACGAATAAGCTTGTCCCCCCTGAAGATAAAGACAGACACGTTTCAAGACGCCCAAAAAATGCTAAGCCGGGGCAGCAGACTGGCGCTTCCCATACCAGTAATCGTCCAACCAATGCGAAAAACATTGCAACCGAGAAAGCTCGCAAGAAGCACAAAACTGGCCAAGCAACTCGCCCCAATGGCGCTGCCGCACCTAGCTCACACAGCCCAGCTAAAAAACGCAAAAAAGTTAAATCTCGCGTTCAATAGTTGATGACTTAAGCACAAAAAATCCCAACCCTGATCTCAAGGTTGGGATTTTTTATAACAACTAAGCTCTAGGTTAGAACTTAAGCTGACGCCTCATTAAGTATCCTATGGCTTTTGGAAACTTGTAACTGATGTTTCTTCTGATAAGACCAACAAAATACGAGCAACTCAGAAGCAGCAATAACAATCAATGTGTAGCCTAGAGTCTCTATTCCCTCTTCCACCACATTTTTAACCACACGCATGTAACCTTCGCCCATAAGCGCATGCCAAAAAGCACCTTGACCCATTAAGCGAGAGAAAGCTAAAACTGTCACTAAACCTGCTAGAAAGATACCGAAACTTGAGTGCTGAGAATATTCTTTCAATGAAGCATAAATGGCACGAAACTGACCGCGCAAGCTAAACAATGTTAGGACAATAATCAAACTCACCAACATTTGCCAAGCACCATCAAACACATAGGTGTCCAATACCGCATCCGATTCTCGTACAAACATCATAGCGAGCAAGGACGTCGTAAGTAGAGCGGCTATTTTAAGCCCTTCATGCAATCGTGCAGAAAGGTAGAACATTGCACAAGCTACCAGCAATAGAGCACTTTGCAAATATTCGACCATTGAACGTTCACTGTATTGAGCTAAAGTAAGTTGCTGGAAACCTTCAAAGGTGACCATTTGAGCGACTACAGCCACAAAAATAAGATAAAGAAACGCGCGAATAATAAACATAAGAACCTCAACTTGATTTATTTGCGATTCTAATGAAAAGCTCGACCCGCTACGATAGGTTGGAGTTAAATGACACCATGATTACATCTTTGTTACTTTATTCATGTTCATTATGAAAATAGAGACATAATAGGTGTCATTTTTATCAAATTGACTTACAACTGGGCAACAAAGCTTGGCGGAATACGATCACTGTCCATCAGTTCATCTTGCATACTCTCTACATGACATGCTACTTCATTAGGTGAGATAAAGTGGGCAATGTGATACATGGCATCCCCTTCTTGCACCAAAGGAATGTTTTGTTTACCAATGATTATGCCGCCATTTTTGCATAGCACTTGATCCAAAACGTCGCCGTAAGGGCTTTTAATCTCAGCCAGTACATCACCACTTTCAACTAGGTCACCCAGCTCTTTAATATGAGTGGTAAAGCCGCTGTCTGTGGCTCGAACCCAGCTACTGCTGCGGGCGATCCTTGGCTCAGACAAGGACCTTTTACTGCGCGATTTTGTGAGCATACCTAAGTGACGCATTACCCCAACAATACCCTTCACACCGGCGCGTATCGACAGTTCATCAAAGCGTAGCGCCTCACCCGCTTCATACAAAATAACTTTGGTGCCAACATCATCCGCACACTCACGTAATGACCCGTCCCGTAAGTTAGAGTTCAACACCACAGGAACACCAAACGCTTTAGCGATAGCCATAATGTCAGGATCGTCTAAGTTGGCACGCACTTGCGGCAAATTACTACGGTGCAAACTGCCCGTATGCAAATCGATACCATAATCCGCTTTAGCGACAATTTCACTTAAGAATCGATCCGCCACACGCCCTGCTAAGGAACCACGTTTGGAGCCAGGAAAGGAACGGTTTAAATCCCGCCTATCCGGTAAATAACGATTTTGACTCAACACCCCATAGCCGTTCACGAAGGGCACGGCAATCAAGGTTCCTTTTAGATTATCGAGATATTTGCTTTGAATAATACGACTAATAATCTCAATACCATTGAGTTCATCCCCGTGCACTGCGGCACTGATAAACAAAGTAGGACCATTGCGTTTACCTCGTTTTACATAAACAGGCATCGACATATTGGTATCAGTGTAAAGCTTCACCATAGGCAGCTCAATACGAGCCGCCCCACCTAACGGAACATCTGTTCCGCCAATAGTTAAAATGTCTTTCGCCATTAGCCTTTACCTTTGGTTTTGGTAGAGCCTGTCTCTGCGGTTTTTTCAATGTGCTGAATAATCATCGCAGCCACATCTTTGCCTGTCGCTGTCTCAATGCCTTCTAGACCGGGAGAAGAGTTCACTTCCATGATGAGAGGACCATTGTTTGAACGTAAGATATCCACACCACACATATTAAGGCCCATAGCTTTTGCTGCTTCCACGGCTGTACGACGCTCTTCTGGGGATAACTTAACCAAAGAAGCCGTGCCACCACGGTGCAAGTTGGAACGAAACTCTCCCTCGGCACCTTGGCGTTTCATGGCCGCAATCACTTTACCGCCCACGACTAAGCAGCGGATGTCGGCACCGCCTGCTTCTTTAATATACTCTTGAACCAAGATATTGGCTTTTAAGCCCATGAAGGCTTCGATAATAGATTCTGCGGTTTTATTAGACTCTGCCAACACCACACCTATGCCTTGTGTCCCTTCGAGTAGCTTGATCACCACTGGTGCACCACCGACATTTTTCAATAAGTCACTGATTTTATCAGGGTGATTGGCAAAACCTGTTTTCGGTAAACCTAGACCTTTTCGAGACATAAGCTGTAAAGAGCGCAGTTTGTCCCGAGAACGACTAATGGCGACAGATTCGTTTATGCTGTAAGTCCCCATCATTTCAAACTGTCTCACCACCGCTGTACCGTAGAAAGTAACCGATGCGCCAATACGAGGAATCACTGCATCGTATTTAGGCAAGGGCTTACCATCATATCGTACCGAAGGGTTGCTACTGGTGATGTCCATGTAGCAGTGCATAGTATCAATCACATCAACTTCGTGACCAAGTTGCTCCCCCGCTTCGACTAAACGACGGGTGGAATAAAGCCTAGGATTACGCGATAAAATGGCAATTTTCATAAATATTTTCTCGAACAGACATAGCCAGCACTTCGAAATAAAGCGCCATAAAAAGGAAGGAATCCGATGTCGCGAGAATAGTCAATAACGTGGATTTTAGAAAGAAAATTTATGTATTTTTGCTAAAAAAATGCCCCTCTTTGTAAGCAAAGAAGGGCATGACTTCATCTGAATAAAAGTCGTTTATTTTTTCGGAGCAAAAGGGTTCTCTGAAGAGTTAAATTCAAAGGAAATCGGCGTGCCAGTGATATTCAGTACCGTCCTAAATTTATTCTCTAGGTAGCGCTTATAGCTCCCTGGTAAAGAGTTTGTCTGATTACCATGAACCACAATACGCGGAGGGTTGGACCCACCTTGGTGAGCATAGCGTAGTTTAATGCGGCGGCCATTAACCATAGGTGGCTGATGCTCACTTACGGCATCTTCCAAAATACGCGTCAAACGGTTGGTTGACCATTTCGCATAACAAGACTCATAAGTACTTTCGATGGTATCGTATAAATCACCAACCGCCGTACCATGTAAGGCTGAAATATAGTGAACCTTAGCGTAAGGTACGAAGCCTAAGCGACGTTCAACTTCTTTCTTAATATGCTCACGCTCATCTTTCGCCAAGCCATCCCACTTGTTGATCGCGATAACTACACCACGACCGGCATCGAGCACATAGCCAATCATATGCAAGTCTTGTTCAACTAAGTCTTCGTGACCGTCTATCACGACGATCACCACATTAGCGTCTTGGATCGCTTGTAGCGTTTTAACAATCGAGAATTTTTCAACGGCTTCTTTAACATGCTTACGACGACGCACGCCCGCAGTATCTATCAGAGTGTATTCTTTATCATGACGCACATAGGGAATGTAGACACTGTCACGGGTTGTACCCGGCATGTCATACACCACCACTCGATCTTCACCCAGCATACGGTTGACTAGCGTTGACTTACCAACGTTTGGACGACCAACCACACCAATACGAATGCCTTTAGAAGACAAGCTAATTTGACTCTTGGCTTCTTCAACCTGTTCAGCAAACGGCAACATAACCTTATCAAGTAAGATATGTACCCCTTTACCATGGGCGGCAGCGATAGGATGTAACTCACCAAGGCCCAAGGAGTAAAAGTCAGCCAATGCGATATCTTCATTAATACCGTCAGTCTTATTGACGACGAGAGAGACAGGCTTATTGGAGCGGCGTAAATGATTCGCAATCATCTCATCAGCAGGATTAAGCCCGTGGCGACCATCCACTAAGAATAAAACCGCATCTGCCTCTTCAATTGCTAGCAAAGATTGGCGAGCCATTTTCTCGTCAATCCCCTGCTCATCACCACTGATACCACCAGTATCAATAACAATAAATTCATGCTCTCCAACTTTTCCGTCACCGTATTTACGGTCACGAGTTAAGCCAGGATAATCTGCAACCAAGGCATCACGGGAGCGTGTTAAACGGTTGAAGAGAGTCGATTTGCCAACATTGGGTCTACCTACCAATGCAATTACTGGAATCATTTTTTTACCTATAAAAATACAAAAGTGGCTGTCACTCCGTAAAGAAGTGACAGCCTCTTAAAAAATCGCTAATAAAGAAATCTTAATAATTTCTGTAGCTTAATGCAGTGATACCGGCTTTGGCAGTGATGACAAAGAGCTTATCGCCATTTGAAACCATACGCCCACCATAGGGAACATCTGCTTCTACTATTCTTCGTCCTTTCACTTCGCCCGTTACGAGATCGAGCAAGTGGACATAACTACCACGATCAAGCACAGCCACATAGTCCTTCAGGAACACAGGGGCTAATAAGTCACGATCCGCTAGACTTTCATTAGTCCACAACTCAGAGCCATTTTTGGCGTTAAAAGCCAAAACCCTGCTGTCAACGTCGACAACTGAGAGGATATCTCCTGAGATAGCGACACCTACAGAGCTGGATACACTACGTTGCCAAACT
Source organism: Marinomonas sp. (assembly GCF_039940335.1). GTDB lineage: Bacteria > Pseudomonadota > Gammaproteobacteria > Pseudomonadales > Marinomonadaceae > Marinomonas. Next base: position 461,580 of record NZ_JBDVGW010000012.1, read on the forward strand.
GGTCGACCAGTGTCGATGGACAATGCCGCAAGGGTGCCATTATAAGCCGCTGCGTATACAATACCATCTTTTACCGCAAGTCTTCCGTCTACATCGCTTAAGCGCTCAATTTCATAACGACCTTCTGGTTTACCAACCTCGTAAGACCAAAGTAAATCACCTGAATTTAAGTCATATGTTTTAAGCTCACCGTTCGCTAAACCGACAATAAGTTTACCTTCAGAGATCACTGGAACACTGGTGCCACGGATCGTTAATGCGGGTAAGTCTTCCTTCACTCGCCAGAGAATTTCACCGTTACTAGCATCTAAAACACTTAACCAGCCGTCAGCAGTTTGTACCGCTAGCTTACCGGCTGCATAGGCAGATTCAGATAAAATTTCCGAGCTTAGCGGCTTTTCCCATAAAACCTTTTCTTCACTGATGGAAACCGCGACTAATTTCGCATCATAAGTGCCGTAATAGAGAGTGTCTGCGTTGCGAGTCACCCCTGTGCTTGGCTCATAATCTGTGTAAATAAAGACTTTCTTGCGGCCATCATCCTGTACTACCTGATATACAGTGCCTTTATCGGTTACGAAAAATAAGTCACCTTCATCCGCCAATAAATTTAATCTAGCACCAGGTTTTCCATACCTAGCATCAACACCGATTTGCCAAGCAGTTTGCAGTTCTACCTTGCTATCGATCGGTGGCGGCTTAGGTAGTGCTGAAGAACACCCTTGCAATACTAAAAATGCCGATAGTATGCCGACCAAAAGTGACTTACTCATAGTTAGCCTTTTACTAAGTCTTTAAGTTTAATGTCTAATAATGGGTGAGTAACACCCGTTGCCAAAGCAGCTTCAGCTTCTTCATAAGCAACACGCGCTTCATCACGCTTACCTTGCATAATTAAAGCATCACCTGTTAGTTCATGCTTTTGCGCCATAAATTCTGCCGCGGTGACTTTATTCAGTTGCGCCAAAGCACCGTCGAAGTCATTCGTTTGTAGACGTAATTGAGCAATACGCAAATTCGTAATCGCAATGAATGAGGCATCTTCTGTGTTATCAAGAGCTGTTTCTAAGGTCGTGATAGCTTGATCATACTCACCGTTTTCAGCGCTCACTCGTGCACTGAAAAGCTTAGCAAACATGGCATAGCCTGTATCACTGTAATCATCATTTAATTGCTGTGCGATAAAAGTAACAGTTTTTTGGTTAGCCTCAACAGATAGATCTGCAGAAGCCTGCACTAAATTTTGGTACAGCTCAGACGCTTCACTGGTATGGTTTAGCTTGCTGGTTTGCCAAGCCTGGAAACCAAAATAACCACCAACACCAACCGCAACAGCTAACACTAACGCCGTGCCATTCTTTTTCCACCAGGTTTTAAACGCTTCAATTTGTTCTTCTTCTGTCTTTAGTTCAGACATTGTTAGTTCCTTATACCGGTTCAGCACTCTAGCAAGAGTATGACAACTGGGATTAATTAAATTGTGATTCTAAATATTTAGCGACATCTACCAATTCACAGCTCTGCTGCTCGCCCGTCAGCATATTTTTCACTTGGCAAAGGCCTTTATCTACTTCTTCCTGACCAAGAATCAGCGTAAATTGCGCTCCTGACTTATCGGCCTTCTTCATTTGATTCTTAAAATTACCGCCGCCACAATGACGCAACACAACCCAATCTTGCAGATGGCTTCGTAAGGTTTCAGCCAGTACACTGGAAGCAAGTTCAGCATCGTCACCGAAACTGGCAATAAAGATATCAGTTCTTTCTTTCGCTGCTACTGGGATCAAGTCTAGTGTTTCTAAAAGCAATACTAGACGCTCAACGCCCATTGCAAAACCAACCCCAGGAGTCGATTTACCACCAAGCTGCTCAACCAGTCCGTCATAACGGCCACCAGCACAAATCGTCGCTTGTGAGCCTAAGTGACTGGTCACCCATTCAAATACGGTTTTTCCATAGTAATCCAAACCACGTACCAGACGGCGGTTAATCACAAATGAAATGCCATTCGCCGTTAACATGGCTTGCAAGCGATCAAAATGCGCTTGAGACTCTTCGCCAATAAAGTCTTCTAGATTTGGTGCGCCTTCTAAGACCTGTTGGGTTTTTGTGTCTTTTGAATCAAGAATCCTTAGAGGGTTCGTCATCAGACGGCGTTGGCTGTCTTCATCCAAATCGTCTTTATAGGTCGTTAAATATTCCACCAAGGCGGCTTTATAGGTTTCACGTTCACTGGCTAAACCGATTGTGTTTAGCTGTAATTCAACCTGCTCAATTAACCCTAGTTGCTGCCAAAGACGGGCAGTCAAAATAATTAACTCCGCGTCCGCATCGGCACTCGGCATACCAAAAGATTCCACACCGATTTGGTGGAACTGACGGTAGCGACCCTTTTGAGGGCGCTCGTAACGGAACATTGGCCCTATATACCAAAGTCTTTGTACTTGGTTATAAAGCAAACCCGCTTGGTCAGCAGCACGAACACAACTGGCTGTACCTTCAGGACGAAGAGTCAGTGATTCACCATTACGGTCGTCAAAGGTGTACATTTCTTTTTCAACAATGTCGGTGGCTTCTCCGACACCGCGTTTAAACAAATCCGTATTTTCTACTACGGGAAAACGTATTTGCTGATAACCATAAGACTTAACGACATCAGCTACTGTCTTTTCGAGATACTGCCATACAGAGGATTGACCAGGGAGAATGTCATTCATTCCTCGAATCGCTTGAATTTTTCGTGCCACACCCATTCCTTAATCTTTTGCGATAATATTCGCGTTTTCGCGCTCTTTTACAGCGGCTTTTTCACGTATCATTTTTTCTAAATCGTCTACTAGCGTTTCATTCTTGGTTTTGCTGCTAGGCTTACCGTCTTGATACACCAAATTATTTGGAGAGCCACCAGCAAGACCGATATCCGCCTCTTTCGCTTCACCCGGTCCATTCACAACACACCCAATCACCGCCACATCCATTGGCACTACTATATCTTCTAGACGCTCCTCTAGTTGGTTCATGGTTTTGATGACATCAAAATTTTGACGAGAGCAGCTCGGGCAAGCAATAAAGTTAATACCACGATTACGCAGTTTCAAACTACGTAGCATATCCCAACCCACTTTGATTTCTTGCACCGGGTCAGCGGCTAGTGACACACGCAACGTGTCACCTATACCATCCATTAGTAACAAGCCTAAACCGATAGAAGACTTCACTGTACCTGAGCGTAAGCCACCAGCTTCAGTAATACCAAGGTGTAAAGGATTATCAATCTGGTTGGCTATTTTTCGATACGCTTCGACTGTCATAAAGACATCGGAGGCTTTCAAGCTTAATTTGTATTCATGAAAATCAAGCTCATCAAAATATTGGATTTGTCGGAATGCGGATTCAACTAATGCGTCAGGTGTTGGTTCACCGTATTTTTTCTGTAAGTCTTTTTCGAGAGAGCCTGCATTAACACCAATTCGAATTGGTATATTTTTATCTCTAGCACAATCAACAACGGCACGAACACGATCTTTGTTACCAATATTCCCAGGGTTGATACGCAGGCAATCTACACCGTATTCGGCAACTTTTAGCGCGATTTTATAATCGAAATGGATATCAGCAACCAACGGAACATCAACTTGCTGGCGAATGAGCTTAAAAGCTTCTGCGGCATCCATAGAAGGCACAGAGACACGAACAATATCTGCTCCTGCTTCGGCAATAGCACGAATCTGTGCGACCGTTGCCTCCACATCACAAGTTTCGGTGTTCGTCATACTTTGCACGCTGATAGGCGCACCACCGCCCACAGGAACATTTCCTACCATAATTTGGCGAGAGTGGCGACGTTTTATCGGAGATTCAAAATGCATAAATTTCTCTACTTGAGCTCAAAGCGAGCCAAATCTTTCCCTACAAATGATGAAAAGTCGAATTGTTCACCTTTGTATACCAAAGACGAAACGCCCGGTGCATAACCTAATACCACACGGTACGGGGCTTGGCCGTTCAAAGTCAGTTGACTACCAGCAGATTTCACACCGGAATACAAAATTCTGCCGCTATTATCGCGTACTTCGGTCCAACAATCAGCTGAAAAATCCATCACTATCTCATCTTTGTAACTGGATACTGGCGCTGATTCCGGAGTGGTCGTTAAAGGCGCTTTAACCGTCGCTTGCTTGGTCGCTTGAACAACCACCTCCTCACTCACTCCAGCCTCTTCGAGTAAGGCAAGTTTTTCTGCGGAAAGACCTGTCACAACGTCTTCATCACTAGATAAATCGACAATAGGATCAATTACGCTAGTTTGTTCTGGAAGAGTCGCTAAATCTTGAGTCACCACATCGTCTGATAAATTAGGCTGGACACTTTGTTGTTCACTGGAAGACTCTTGCTGTGTATCGGGCAGAGTAGCGGGAATCCCCTCATCATCTTGAGATAAGGTCGGCCACCAGAAAGCCAGAAAGATAATGACAGCCGCAATCAAGACAGATATCAGCACAATAATGGGATCACCCAAATGAGTCTGTTTATTAACTTTATCGACAGGTTTTATGTTTGGTTCAGGTGAGGCTTTTAGGCTATCAAATGCGGCAATCATAGCCACTTCGTTTAGCTTAACCAAACGACAGTAACTTTTTAGAAAACCGCGAGCAAACGTGATGGAACGGAATTTTTCAAACTGATTCGCCTCTAGGGCGCGAACCTGCTCAATAGATATTTTAAGGGCGGTTGCAACTTGACGCTCGTCTAATTCTAAAGCAATACGTTGTGATGTTAATGTTGCGCCAATATTAATGTTAGTTGACCCCGCTGTATCGGTAGCGGCATCCATTTGTGGTTCAGTTGTCATGTTAATACCTTGAGCTATTCAGGCACGAAAAAGCGCTCGCAGATGAATACAGTGTAAGGTCAGTCTCGCGTGCGTTTACTTGCCGCGACAGACAATTGTATTCTTCAAAATGCACCGAGTGTCGGGCAATTTTTTTATCCGCCTGAATGTTTTTTAAAATAAGGCGAGCAGTTGTTAAGTTGTCTTGTATTAAAACAAGATTGAGCTCTGTCATCAAACCTAACAGGGGTAAATCCGCAATTTCTTTTGCTTCTTTTATAGCTACAGTCGCTAAGTTTACATCATATTGACGTATTGCACATCGAGCGAGGTTAATCCACACAGACTGGCGTATTGAAAGCCCCTTGTTACTGGCTTTTCTAAACGCCTCGCAAGCGTCTTGCCACGCCCCTACTTGTCCGAGCAGGACCCCATAATTATTAAGAAGAAAGTCGTCTTCAGAAAAGTGCAACAATCCCTCTTTGTGTACCACCATAGCACTGATTGAATTCTCTACACTCAAAGCATACAGACTTTTTAGCCGCCAATACTCTAGTTGACGTCCAGATTCTGGGGTTAGTTCCAATTGCGTCTTTGCTTGTGACCACTGGCCAAGTAAGAGATGGGTTTGTATTAAGGCTAGGCGCTCCACATGACTAAGTGCCTGACGAGCTGGAGGTACGGGTTGATAGCTACAAGCAGAACAAATTAATACACTGCAGCTTAGCAGTAAAGGTAAGTGGCGCATTATGACATCCTTGTCTCTAAAGCGTTGTTTACGTTTAGCTTTTCATTATATTAGCTTTTTACTTCTCGTAACTCGATATACTTTTGGCTACGTCGAGTTTTATCGTGGAAGTCTCCAACTAGCTGACCACAAGCGGCATCGATGTCATCCCCTCGGGTGGTTCGCACTGTGACAGTATAGCCCGCATCTGCCAGAATTTTCTGGAAACGACGTGTGCGGTTATTAGAAGGCTTCTCATAACCAGAATGCGGGAAAGGGTTAAAAGGAATCAAGTTAATCTTACACTCTAAATCCTTCAACAAGTCTGCCAGCTCAACTGCTTGCTCTTCATTATCATTGACCCCAGACATCAAGGTGTACTCGATGGTGATATGGCGTTTATCAGGCAAGTTCTCTAGATAATGCTGACAAGCTTCGAGTAATTCAGCAATTGGGTACTTTTTGTTAATCGGCACCAATTCATTACGTAGCGGATCATTAGGCGCATGCAAAGAAATGGCTAACGACACATCCGTGCGTTTTACCAATTCATAGATCTTTGGCACGACGCCAGACGTACTCAAAGTCACACGGCGCTTTGATAGACCGTATGCATGGTCATGCATCATGAGAATCATGGCATCCACCACAGGCTCAAAGTTCATCAAGGGCTCACCCATACCCATCATTACCACGTTGGTCACTCGGCGTGGGCCATTTGGGTCCATGGGGCCAAAGGATTTAATCGCAATCCAAACCTGACCGATGATTTCTGCCGGTGTTAAGTTACGATTAAAGCCCTGCTTACCGGTCGAACAAAAACTGCAATCAAGAGAACAACCTACTTGTGACGAAACACACAAGGTTGCTCGATCACCATCAGGAATAAGTACGGTTTCTACACAGTCGTTTTTGCCACCTTCCGTGCGTATGATCCACTTTCGAGTACCATCTTGAGATATGTTTTGCGACACAACTTCGGGCGCACGAATCTCACAAATTGTTTCCAGCTTAGCGCGCAAGGCTTTACTAACATCGGTCATTTCATCGAAACTTTCCGCGCCTTTTTGATGTATCCATTTCAACACCTGGGTAGCACGGAATTTTTTCTCACCGATTGATTCGAAAAACTCAATCAGTTTCTCAGGGGATAAACCCAACAGGTTTACTTTTTTGATGTCAGTCATAGTCTTGTATCACTTGCTGTAAGTAGCATAAATTATAAACGAAAAAAGCTTCTGAAAAGATTTGTCTTTTCAGAAGCCTCTGTAAAAAAACGGGCCTAGGCCCGTTTCTCACAATATTAAGAGCAACTTGGCTCTTAATATGATTACTTACCGAAGAAGTAAGCGATTTCGCGAGCAGCAGATTCTGCAGAGTCAGAACCGTGTACTGCATTGGCATCGATAGATGCTGCGTAGTCTGCACGTAAAGTGCCGGCTGCCGCTTCTTTAGGATTCGTTGCGCCCATAAGCTCACGGTGGCGTAGAACAGCACCTTCACCTTCAAGAACAGAAACAACAACAGGACCAGAAGTCATGAAAGCAACCAAGTCTTTGTAGAAAGGACGCTCTTTATGCTCAGCGTAGAAACCACCCGCCAACTCGTCGTCTAGTTGAATCATTTTTGCTTCAACAATTTTAAAACCAGCACGCTCGAAACGAGTGTAGATTTCGCCAATTACGTTTTTCGCAACAGCATCAGGCTTGATGATAGATAGAGTGCGTTCTAACGCCATGATATAACTCCAAATTAACAATTGATGGATGCTGATTATCAACACCCAGGACATAAAAGATTAGCGCGTGGATTATACGCATCAATTGGTTAAAATTGTATGCTCAAATGAACATAAATTAAGCAATTTTAAATTAAAATGGCTTTTTATAAAATTAACCTTGGCCTCTTAGGCTAGTCACAGCGTGTTTAATGGTCTGAGCAGCAAAATCTATGTCTTCAGCACGGGTAAAGCGCCCAACAGATAAACGCAACGAACTGTGTGCTAACTGTTCAGATAAACCAATGGCACGTAACACATAAGAAGGCTCTAAACTTGCGGAAGTACACGCGGAGCCAGATGAAACAGCCACATCCGCTAAGGACATCAGTAAGACTTCACCATCTACATCATCAAAACCAACATTGATAACGCCCGCCACGCGAGAAACAGAATCACCGTTTAAGTGCACGCCAGGAATTTCATTCAATGACAACCACAAGCGCTCACGCAGAGCTTGAATTCTACTGCAATCATCCTGCATCTCTTCACCAGCCAACTTGAAGGCTGCACCCATGCCAACAATTTGGTGAGTTGGCAAGGTACCAGAACGCATACCTCGCTCATGACCACCACCGTGCATTTGCGCTAGCAGCTTCACTTTGGGAGAACGACTGACATACAAGGCACCAATCCCTTTCGGCCCATAAGTCTTGTGGGCAGTAAGTGACATTAAGTCCACCTTCATCGCTTTAACATCAATCGCAACCTTGCCCGTCGTTTGTGCAGCATCCACATGAAGGAAAACGTTATTTTTGCGTGTTATATCTCCCACAGCACTAATATCCGTCAATGTGCCCAGTTCATTATTACCATGCATTAACGATACAAGAATTGTGTCTTCTCTTAACGCCGCAGACACTTGAGCTGGCGATATCATGCCATGCTCATCAGGCTGTAGATAGGTGACTTCAAAGCCTTCTAGTTCCAACTGTTTACAAGGATCAAGCACGGCTTTGTGCTCAATCATAGAAGTGATGATATGACGGCCTTTCTGGCGATAGGCTTGTGCAACCCCTTTCAAAGCGAGGTTATTTGCTTCCGTCGCCCCCGATGTCCAAACAATCTCTCTTGTATCAGCACCGATCAGCTGCGCCACCTGCATACGAGCTTCTTCCACCGCTTCTTCCGCTTGCCAACCAAAAAGGTGCGAGCGTGAGGCAGGGTTACCGAAGTTGCCGTCTTGAGTAAGGCAAGCCATCATTTGTTCAGCAACTCTTGGGTCAACAGGCGTGGTGGCAGAGTTATCAAGATATACTGGGTTGTTCATTCTCACTCCGAAAGCGGGTTATATAGTTTTAAGCGGCAGCTTGGGCGATAGATTGGATGCGTGCAACAATTGAACGTAGACCATTACCACGGGTCGGGCTAAGGTGGCGTTCTAAATCTAAATCGGAGAAGTATTGGTTGATGTCAAAAGCCAAGACCTGCTCTGGGGTTTTCTTATCATACGCGGCCATTACCAAACCCAATAAACCACGCACTATGATGGCATCGCTGTCTACAGCAAAGCTGAGTACTTCTCCGGCCACATTATCTTGATAGCTGTCTGGTTGAATCCAGACATTACTTTGACAACCTTTCACTAAACGCTCAGCAGTGCGCCACTCATCATCAAATGCGGGCAAAGATTTACCTAAGTCTATGATGTACTTGTACTTGTCTTCCCAGTCATCAAAAAACTCCATGTCTTCAACAATATCTTCGGTACTTGGTAGAGACATAAGCCCTCTTCAATCAATTCTTCAGCCCAACAAGTGCTGAGCAGTTATAAACAAAAACGACCTTAAGAGTCGTCATTAAGGTCGTCACGGGACATTATTATAAACGTCTACGGAGCTTAGAAAAACAATCCAGCTTCTAGCTGCGCTTCTTCACTCATCATTTCACGTGACCATGGTGGATCAAATACCAACTCAACCTTTACTGAATGAACATTTGGCACTTTCGCCACTCGGTATTCCACATCTCCAACCAGTACAGGCCCCATACCACAACCCGGTGCAGTGAGTGTCATCTGGATGGCAACAGCTTTTTTAGCTTGGTCCAATTGCACACTATAAATCAAGCCTAGCGATACCAAGCTAATCGGAATTTCAGGGTCAAACACACTGTCTAACGCCTGCCAGACTTGCTCTTCGTGAATTTTATCTCCACCTAGATCCTCAAAACTCAACACATCTGCTTGCTGACCTATCGCTTGAGCGTCCATACCATCAATGCGCAACATATTACCTTGCCAAGTAACGGTGTAGTTGCCGCCCAGACTTTGATTAATGGTAATAAATTGACCTTCAGGAATCATCACAGGCTCACCACTAGGCACTCTTCGGGCCGGGCAAGCTTGCTGGGTTACAACCATTTTTTGCATGGACTATTGGCTCACACTAAAGCTTTCGCCACAGCCACACTCAGCCACAACGTTAGGATTATTAAATTTCACGACTTGATTCACGCCTTCGCGAACCAAATCAATTTCTGTGCCCTTCAACATGGTTGCAGAATCTTTCGCAACCGCTAGCGTGACACCACCAAAAGCTAATATTGTATCTTCTGGTTCGGCTTGCTCAACAATATCCAAAACATAAGCAAACCCAGTACAACCACTCTCTTTGGTGCTTAAGCGAATAAGCTTACCTGGTTGCTTCACCAGCTTCGATGCAAAATATTTCTCCGCCGCCGCGGTCAAAGACACGCTTGAGATAGGATCAAAAGTTGTTGCTGTCATCACGACCTCCTAAGCCAACATGCTGCGCACTTTTTTTAGTGCAGCAAATAAAGCGTCTACTTCTTCTAACGTATTATAAATCGAGAAAGAAGCTCGAGCAGTTCCCGGTACACCAAAGCGCGCCATTAATGGCTGGGCACAGTGATCACCGGTGCGAATAGCGATACCTTGTCGGTCTAGTAAAAAGCCGATATCTGCCGGGTGCCCTTGGTCCATCACAAAACTTAGCACACCAATTTTATGTTTCGCTTGACCGATAATAGTTAAGCCTTCAAAAGCTTCTGCCAAATTAGTCGCATGGTCTAATAAGGCTTTTTCATGAGCCACAACCGCTTCATGATCAAGGCTTTGTAACCAACGAATGGCCTCGCCCATGGCGATCGCATCGGCTACATTTGGAGTACCTGCCTCAAAACGATGGGGCAACACATTCCATGTAGCATCTTGCAAGGTGACCGTAGAGATCATCTCTCCACCGGTACGCCACACAGGCCAATTTTCCAGTAACTCAGCGCGCCCCCACAAAACACCTATACCCATTGGCGCGTAGATTTTATGTCCCGAAAAGGCATAAAAATCACAACCGATATCTTGCACATCGACCTTGGCGTGAGCGGCACCTTGTGCACCATCCACCAGCACCCAAGCATCAACAGCTTTAGCCATTTTCGTCATTTCTTTAATAGGGTTAACCGTACCCAAAGCATTAGACACATGCGGAAAAGCGACAAATCGCGTACGCTCGTTTAATAGCTCAGCGTATATTTCAAGGTCCAAATCCCCTTGATCCGTTACAGGCACGATTTTTAGTGTTGCACCGGCACGCTTACAAGCCTGTTGCCAAGTCACGATATTGGCATGGTGCTCCATGCCGGTCGCAATCACTTCGTCGCCTGTTGAAAGCAGTTGCCCCAAGCCATTGGCGATCAGGTTAATACCTTCAGTAGTACCGGTTGTCCAGATCACCTCTTCTCGGGCAGGGGCATTAATAAAGTCTTTTACAATATCGCGAGCTGCTTCAAAGTTTCGAGTGGCTTCATCCGCAAGACGGTGAGCCCCTCGGTGAACATTGGAGTTGTTGGTGGTGTAATACTCAACCAAAGCATCGATCACGCATTGAGGTTTCTGCGTGGTGGCTGCATTATCTAGATATACCAACGGATGCCCATCAATTTCACGCAGTAGGATGGGAAACTCTTTGCGTATTGCCGCTACATCAAAACTCATCAATTACTCGCTTATTTCACTTCCATTTGCGCAAAGCGCTCACGGATAATAGGACGAATCCACTCGGCTAATGCTTCATTCGGCATTAGGTCGATTAACTCATTGATAAAACCAAAGTTCAGCATCACCTGAGCTCTTGAACGACTGACGCCACGAGTTTGCAGGTAATACAAAGCCTGTTTGTCGATTTCAGCGACAGTTGCACCATGGGCACAACGCACATCATCGGCGTAAATTTCCAATTCAGGCTTAGTGTTAATTTCGGCTTTGTCGGACATCAATAGATTGCGGTTATTCAGCTCTGCCAAGGTTTTTTGCGCATCTCGGTGAATATGAATGCGTCCATTGAAAACCGCACGTGCACGGTCAGCTACTATGCCGCGTACATTTTCTTCGGTAGTACCGTTAGGCATGGCATGTTCAACGGTGGCGTGCAAATCAAACAGCTCTTTACCATCCAATAGGTACATGGCATTTAGCTTAGCGTCTGCGTGTTCACCCGCATGAATGATATCTGTATCCAAGCGAGATAGATCACTACCAAAGCCGACAATAGTGCTGTGCATGGTCGACTTGTTATTTAGCTTAAAGTGACTACCACCCAGGCTCACATTACTATCCGTTTGCAAAGCAAAACGGTAATGCTCTAGGTGAGCTTCATCGGCAATATCGTATTCAACAAAGGCGGTGCTCAGGCTTTCACCTTGGGCCTGTACATCTTCGATTATGGTCGCACGCGCTTCATTTCCTAGTCGTACTAGTACACGAGTATGAGACTCGGCCCCGGCACTTAACAAAGAGCTGATACGGATTGGCTGAGTGATACTTGCACCCGCTTCAACTTGCACAAGAATAACGTCTTCCACTAGAGCGTCGTTCACTAAACCAAACAGGTGACGAGCAGGCTTGATAGCCGAAACTTGCTCTAGAGCTTGGCTTTGAGCCTCATCCGCAAGTTCACTCCCCAAATGAATGGACAAACCTGCCGGCAACTGAGACGTCGACTGTTGACGATCAAACTGACCGTTAACAAACACCAACTCAATTGCATTTAAATTATTGACACTAACAGGCGCTAGACCGTTCTCTGGCGCCATCACTTTAGCGGCTGAACGCTCGACACTTCTTAGCGGCGTATAGCGCCAAGCTTCTGTCTTGCGCGTCGGCCAAGGAGTTTGCGTCAGTTGTGCGACGGCTTCAGCTCGTTTAGGTGCCAGCCAATCGCTGCCCCCTTGCCCACGAGCAATGGCATTCGATAACCATTCGCTCATGCCTTACCCCTCAAGCTCGTCTTCAGCAGGTTCGCTTTGTAACCAAGCATAACCCTGTGCTTCCAATTCTTTCGCTAGAGATGCATCGCCACTCTTAACAATTTTTCCATCTGCTAATACGTGAACGAAATCAGGTTTAATGTAGTCAAGCAAACGCTGGTAATGCGTCACTACGATAAAGCTACGATCCGCTGTGCGCTGGCTATTTACACCCGCTGCAACCACTTGCATCGCGTCGATATCTAGACCTGAATCCGTCTCATCCAAAATACATAGTTTGGGTTTCAACAGCAGCATTTGCATCAATTCGTTACGCTTTTTCTCGCCACCAGAGAAGCCTTCGTTCACACCACGCTTTAGGAAAGAAATAGGCAGATTAACTTGCTTACAAGCCGCTTTCGCTTCTTTCAAAAAGTCCGCTGAAGTGACAGCTTCTTCACCACGAGCTTCACGCTGGGCGTCTACCGCCGCTTTCAAAAACTCAAGGTTACTAACACCCGGAATTTCAACAGGGTATTGGAAAGCCAAAAACAAGCCAGCACGGGCACGTTCTTCCGTTTCCATTTCTAATAGGTCTTCGCCTGCCAAGGTAACGCTGCCACTCTCTACTGAGTAGCCGTCACGACCTGACAAAACATAACCCATAGTACTTTTACCCGCACCGTTAGGGCCCATAATGGCATGTACTTCGCCAGGCTTAATATCTAGGCTTAAGCCTTTAATAATGTTTTTCTCTTCAACGCTGGCGTGCAAATCTTTTATCGTCAACAGACTATTGGTGTTCGACATTTTCTCTAATTCCTTAACCTACAGAGCCTTCAAGGCTAATTTCTAGTAACTTGCCCGCTTCTACGGCAAATTCCATCGGTAATTCTTTAAACACTTCCTTACAGAAGCCATTCACTATCATGGAAACAGCTTTTTCAGGGTCTAGACCACGTTGTTGGCAAAGAAACATTTGTTCATCGCTCACTTTAGATGTGGTCGCTTCATGCTCGACAATGGCGGACGGGTTACGGCTTTCCACATAAGGAAAAGTATGGGCACCACATTGATCGCCAATCAACAAAGAGTCACACTGGGTAAAGTTACGAGCACCTTGTGCGCCTGGATTCATACGAACGAGACCACGGTAGCTGTTGTTACTCTTACCTGCTGAAATACCTTTTGAGATGATGGTGGACTTGGTATTTTTGCCAAGGTGGATCATCTTGGTACCTGTGTCCGCCTGCTGACGACCACGAGTTAGGGCAACGGAGTAAAATTCGCCAATACTGTTATCGCCTTTCAAAATACAGCTTGGGTATTTCCAAGTAACCGATGAGCCTGTTTCCACTTGAGTCCAAGAAATTTTGGCACTGGTATGGCAAATACCGCGTTTGGTCACGAAGTTATAAATGCCGCCTTTACCTTCTTCATCCCCTGGGTACCAGTTTTGCACTGTAGAATATTTAATTTCTGCTTCATCCAAGGCAACCAGTTCAACCACCGCTGCATGCAATTGGTTTTCATCACGCTGCGGTGCGGTACAACCTTCAAGGTAACTTACATGACTGCCTTCATCGGCAATGATAAGCGTCCGTTCAAACTGCCCTGTATTCTGCTCGTTAATACGGAAATAGGTTGAAAGCTCCATAGGGCAACGAGTGCCTTTTGGAATGTAAACAAACGAACCGTCGGTGAACACTGCGCAGTTAAGTGCGGAGTAATAGTTATCTTTTGTCGGTACGACGCTACCAAGATATTTTTTAACAAGATCTGGGTATTTTTGAATAGCTTCTGAAATCGGGCAAAAAATAACCCCAGCTTCTTCAAGCTTGTCGCGGAAGGTGGTTACAACGGAGACAGAGTCAAACACAGCATCAACGGCGATACCCGCCAACATCTGCTGTTCGATAAGAGGAATACCCAGTTTTTCGTAGGTACGAAGTAACTCTGGATCCACTTCATCCAAAGACTTTGGCTTATCTTTCATACTCTTTGGTGCTGAGTAATAAGAGATCGCTTGGAAGTCGATTTTCGGATAATGAACGTGGGCCCAATCAGGCTCTTCCATTTCAGACCAGACACGAAAGGCATTTAAACGCCATTCTAGCATCCACTCTGGCTCGTGTTTCATTGCTGAAATACGTCGGATCACACTTTCATCTAAGCCAGGCTCAAATGTTTCTGATTCCACATCAGAAACAAAACCGGCTTCGTATTCCCGTGCCAGCGCCTTATCTATCTGCTCAGTCATAATAACACTCACTCATTTTCGAAACCGCTGCACTGTTAATTCAATGCAACCATTTTCATTTACTTTTAACTTAGCCAACAAGGGTTCAACCAACCGGAACTAACCTACGATGGCGGCGGTAATCTTGTCAGAATCTAAATGCCCTGAACGGCTCTCTCTGTCTTGTCGCATTGCAACTTGACGCACATCTTCTCGACGCACCAATTGCTCCAAGCTAATTTGGCTCAAAAAATCGTGTATTTGATCACTCAAATCACACCACAAATGATGGGTTAAGCAGGTTGTGCCACTTTGACAGTCACTCCGCCCTTTACATCCGGTCGCATCTACCGACTCATTTACCGCATCAACAATTTGGGCGACAAAAATTTCGTCGTTAGCACGGCTAAGACGATAACCACCACCAGGACCTCGAACACTGCTAACTAAAGCTTGCTTACGCAACTTAGAAAACAATTGTTCTAGATACGATAAAGAGATTCCTTGTCGATTAGAAATATCAGACAACGACACAGGGCCGTGATCAGAATGTAATGCCAGGTCAAGCATTGCCGTTACAGCATATCGACCTTTTGTAGTCAGACGCATAAGCCATCCAATTAAGACTGGTTCTTTAACCTCAAATAGTACACAAAACCTAGTGTTTTGATCAAGTATTTACCCGACTATTTTAGTAGGTTATTTATCTTATCAGAAATTGGTGCACGTATTTTACGTGGTGTCGCACAAAAACTAAACCATACAAGAAGATTATTCCTTGCCCTTTGCGGTTAAATAAGGGAAATTTAAACGAGAAGATGAACAGGGAGAGAATCTATGGCGAACCCTCAAGCCGCCCCCGATACCACAGAGGCACCACCCAAAAAACGAAGCTGGGCGATACCCGTTGCTTTTACCCTTTGTCTTTTTCTAAGTATCTCGGCTTCTTCTGGTATTGCGTATTTGGTGCTTTTCCCTGAACCAATTCAAGCACCTCTGGTCAATCAAAACGATGAACAGCAGGATGTACTGATCTCTCAACTCGAACAGAACTTGGCCCAAATGCAACAGCAATTAAACACCCTTGAGCAACAAGGAGAGGTTTTGTCGACGTACCTAAGGCACAGCAGTGCCAATTCACTAAAACACATAATGATTGATCAAGAAGTGAATATTCAGGCTTACTTAAAGGTAATGAAATCAGCTATTGACGATTTGGCTAAAATTACACCAAGAACACGAAAGTGGAACGAGGAATATCAAATCCAACTAGACCTGGCTCTTAAAGGCAGCTTAGAAAGGGAAGATTTATTAAAGCTATTAAAAACAGGGGACCCAGCAAAAGCTAGCTCCCCTTAAGATTGACTTACAGCTGACAGGCTAACTCAGTACCCTGCTTGATCGCGCGCTTGGCATCCAATTCAGAGGCGACATCAGCTCCACCAATCAAATGAACACTTTGCTTAAGCTGCTCAGCTAGACTGCGATTCGGCTCCTGTCCCGCACAGATGACTACGTTATCAACAGGAAAGCACTGGGGTACACCCGCTACTAGTGCATGCAAACCTTCATCATCAATTCTCACATATTCACAGTCCGCCACAAAGGTCACCCCTTTTTTCTGCAGTTCAGTTCGATGAATCCAGCCCGTGGTTTTCCCAAGCTTAGCGCCTACCTTACTTTTCTTGCGCTGCATTAAGAAAATTTGACGCTCCGCTTTGGCAAAGTTCGCCTGTATGCCTTCCACCCCACCACGGCTTGCCAAGCTCATGTCTACCCCCCATTGAGACATAAAACTATCAATGCTTGGCTCGCCTTGGTGAGTGTTATGAATTAAGTATTCGCTTATATCAAAACCTATGCCTCCGGCACCAATCACCGCGACACTTTGCCCGACTGGAGCCCCATTCATGACATCTAGATAACTTAAAACTTTGCTATGTTCGATACCGTCAATCGCTGGGGTACGGGGTGCAATGCCTGTCGCTAGCACCACTTCATCAAACTGACCCTGCTCTATCATGGATGCATCAACAAAGGTATTTAACGTTAACGTCACACCGGTTAATTCGATCTGGCGCTGGAAATAACGCAGAGTCTCATAGAACTCACCTTTTCCAGGAATACGCTTGGCAATATTAAATTGTCCACCGACTTCGGCCGCGCCATCAAATAAGGTCACTTCATGGCCTCGCTTTGCCGCTGTCGTGGCAAACGCTAAGCCCGCTGGTCCCGCGCCGATAACAGCAATTTTCTTCTTCTGCTCCGCGGGTGTTATCAACAATTCCGTCTCGTGACACGCTCTAGGGTTTACCAAACAAGACGTCAGCTTGCCTGCAAACACATGATCCAAGCAGGCTTGATTACAAGCAATACAGGTATTGATTTCATCACTACGGTTTTGCAGGGCTTTTTGCACAAAATCAGGGTCAGCTAAGAAGGGGCGCGCCATGGAGACCATATCCGCATCACCTCTGGCTAATACCTGTTCGGCCGTTTCTGGCATATTTATGCGATTTGAGGTGATCAGCGGCACCTTTAAAGATTTGCGTAATTTAGCGGTGACCCAAGTAAAAGCGGCTCTTGGTACCTTGGTGGCGATGGTCGGAATACGTGCTTCATGCCAACCAATACCGGTGTTAATAATACTGGCTCCCGCTTTTTCAATCGCCTGACCAAGCTCAACAACTTCCTCTAAAGCGCTGCCCCCTTCGACAAGATCCAACATGGAAAGGCGATAGATAATAATGAATTCATCTCCCACGGCTTCACGAACTCTTCGAACGACCTCAACGGGCAATCGGATTCTATTAGCGTATTCACCACCCCATTCATCTTCTCTCTGGTTGGTGCGGGTAACAATAAACTGGTTTAGGAAATAGCCTTCAGAAGCCATAATCTCAACCCCGTCATACCCAGTCAACTGCGCTAATTTTGCCGCATTTACAAAATCAGCTATCTGAGCTTCGATCTCCGCCGCTTCTAGAGCTCTTGGCTTAATGGGATTTATCGGGGCTTGTATAGCAGAAGGAGCAATGGCTTTAGGATTGTAAGCGTATCGTCCCGTGTGCAGAATTTGCATACAAATTCTACCGCCTTCAGCGTGAACGGCGTCAGTAATGAGTCGATGGTTGTTGGCATCTTTTTCAGTCATCATGGTGGCCGCGCCCGCATGTACCGCCCCTTCACTGTTGGGGGCAATACCACCGGTTACAATCAGTGCCACACCGCCTTTAGCTCTCTCGGCATAAAAGGCCGCCATGCGCTCAAATCCGCCTTTCATTTCTTCTAGGCCAAGATGCATGGAGCCCATTAAAATACGATTTTTAAGCTGAATGAAGCCTAAGTCTAATGGTTCAAATAAGTGCGGAAAGTTGGAATGTGCCATGAGTTTGACTCTCTGTGATTATTATTTTTATAAGCATTGACGCTGCCCGCGAACAATGTTGACACCGTCAAGATAAGCATTAATTTTGACACTGTCAAGATTCGAGTGTTTAATCTTCCTTCATGAAGACATCAAAGAAACACTATCATCACGGCGACTTGAACCAGTCCCTATTAAATGCGGCAAGCTTAATTCTACGCAACGAGGGTGTAGAAGGTCTAAGCATGCGCAAGCTAGCCGACCAAGTTGGCGTATCTCGCACCGCCCCATATCATCACTTTAAAGATAAAAATGCCCTGCTCTGTAGCTTGGCCGAAGCAGGGTTTAAACAGCAACAAGCTGACCTGCAAGCTTTAGCAGATAACTCGGGGGCCACCCGAGAAGCCTTTACCCAATACGTTTATCGCTACTTGGCGTATGCTCAAAACCACAGTGAAATATACGATTTGATGTTTGGGAGAACGATTTGGAAAGCTGGTGAACCTACCGCCGAGCTACAAAATTCAGCGAAGAGTACCTTTAAAACCTGGGTTTACTGGATTGGTCTATGGCAGGAATCTGGTGTTCTCACACAAAACAATACGTCATTGCGAATTGGGCAAACTACTTGGGCGAGTTTGCATGGCTTGGCGAGATTGATGATAGATGGCGTATACCCTGACCAGACTGGTCAATCAGAAATGGTAGAGCAGATGATCCGTAATCTCTGCTCTCACCAATAGAAACTTAGACATTATTTAAAGGGCTGACGACAGACTCTTGTCTGCGTTTTCGGCCTTCACGACGACTCATATACAATAGTGGTAGGATAATCAGCAAGGAGCCAATGAACAGGCCTAAATCTGGTGTTTCACCAAAGACCCACCAACCGAACAATACCGCAAAAATAAGCCCGGAATATTCAGCGCTGGCCACCTTACTGGAATCTACATGTCGATAACCGATTAAGCAGGCAACACTGTAGATAATTGAGCAGATTGAAGACAATACAGCATACAGCAACACCTCTTCCTGTAATTCTACTGCTTCCCAAATGGCTAACCCCGCCGCAAGCGGCAGTGCGCACATTTGTGTAATGAACAAGCCATAAAACATGCCTTGCTGCTTCGGAATTTTCTTAATTAGCAGACTGTTTGCGGCCAGAACCATCGCAAAAAAGATGGCACTCACCATACCTAAGCTGATTTCTGTCGGACGTAAAATTAGCAACACACCAGCAAAGCCAAGAATCGCAGCTCCTATTGCCTCAAGCCCTAAACGCTCACGGTAAAACAGCCCTGCAAAAAGCACGATAAAGATCGGCGCAGTATAAAACACAGCATTAGCCGTGGCTAAAGGAAGTTCAGCCAAGGACACTACCAATAATATGGCCGCTAACACCCACAAATGCCCTCTTAGCACATGCACCTTTAGACCTGTTAACAATGGCACTTTTGGGTTTTTAATGTATATATAAGTGACTACAGGTAGTAGCAGTAAACACATAAACAATGCACGAAAAAAAGTGAACTGAAAGATCGCCACTTCAGCGCCAGCCATTTTTATGACGACATCGCACAAGGTGGCGAATAAGCTACCTAATACTAAAATGGAAATTGCGTTACCTACTGTACGTCCTGACATCTCAAACTCCTTACCATGTGGACAGAAAACGAGTGAAGGATAAAGGGTTTAAAACAACTAATAAAATGATATATTTTGAACAACTATTAGTTTTTTGGATAATAAAATGCTGCCGCCTTTAAAAGCTCTCCCTGTTTTTGAAACCGTTGCCAGACTGAACAGCTTCTCCCTTGCAGCTCAAGAACTTAACGTGAGCCAAAGTGCCATTTCTCATCAAATTCGATTACTAGAAAACCACCTAGGCGAAACGCTTTTTAACCGACAGGGACGGCATTTAGAGCTAACAAAAGAAGGCAGACATTATTTAGAGGTCATCAGCCAATCTTTACAACAAATCGCTCAAGCGACGGAGCAAATAAAAGGCAGACAAAAAACTCAAATTCGCTTGGCGGTTTACAGCTCTTTCGCCGTGCATTGGCTGATTCCTAAACTGCCTAATTTAAAGCGATTGCACCCAAGCCTAGAACTCAGCATCGAAATGAGTCATGGCTCGCCAGAGCTATCAGACCGTACGGCGGATTTCTTTATTACGGTAGAAAAGCAAAAAAGAGGCTTCGTTTATGAGCTTTTTTATGAAGAAGTGTTATTCCCAGTATGCAGCCACGCTTTTTTAGACACATTAAAAGGTCAGTTAAATGTTTCTTCGCAAAAAGAATTGGCTGATAAGCTATCAGCTCAACCGGGGCTCTTAGGACAATTCCCTCTTATCACTTCGTCCAGTACTCATGAAAAACATATTGAAGATTGGAATCACTGGTTTAAAAGCCGTAAAGCCACGTTACCAGAACAGACCCAATTCCATCGTTTCAGTCATTTAACATTAGCCTACGGCGCTGCCAAACACTCCTTAGGCATTGCTCTGGTTAATGACTATATGATGAACGATAACCTAGACGAAGGTAACCTAGCTAGATTACCTTGCCCAGGTTATGAAACCGGAGACTTATTTTATCTTGCCTACAAAGAAAGCCGTCGCAACGAAACGGCTATCCAGCATTTAAAGAAATGGCTGATAGATGAAGCCCGAGGCTTAAATATTTAGCTTCTTGCTACCCTGAGAGCCAAACCAATTTAAAAATAATGTAAGAGTGTCAGCTTGGTAACATCTTGGCTGAGCTCATCCTGTTTTTGGTGAGCAATATCAGTTCTAAGCTGCCAATCCTTATTGAGTAAGTAGGCCCATTCTAGCTCGGCGATTTGCAGGTCTGCTTGATGCTCATTTACATCAAATAAATATTGATAAGAGGCCATCAGACGATGTGTTTCTCCTGCATATAGCCACTGCAGTTGCGGACCTAGTTGCACTCTATAATCGTCTTGATAGGCTTTATTTAGCGACACTCGGCCATTAAATAAAGCAGAAAGCATATGATCACCTGATTGCTCTGTAACCCCTGCTCCACCCTTTATTCTAAATATCATTCTATCTTCTATCGTAAAGTCTCTAATCAAAGACGCATTTACTTGCCAAGACTTTGGTGTAACCAAAGCATTAGCTGGTGCTAAGGATCGAATATTTATAAGAGAAAGTTCCTCTAACCTCAGACTATCATCTTCAGAAACGCCGATACTGCCACTGAACATCGACAGCTCAGCGCCTTCTAAATAACCGCCTTTTGCATCCAATAAATCATGGTATGAGGGACGATATTCGAGCTGAGTGAATAGAGAATTTTCTCTATTACCAATAGTAAGCGCAACCCGTTGGGTTTTGTGACCTTCATCGTCACGAACAAGCGGGGGCGTTATAGGCTCAAAAACACTCTTCAATTTATACTTACTACGTAGGGATAGCAGCTTAATAGACAGGGAATTTAAATACGATAATGTGGACTTTTGTCGAGCGGATAAATAGCGGCTATATTGGTAAGCCACTTCGAGTACCTGAGCTTGCTCGAGCGATGAAAATTGCTCCAGCACAACAAGGTCAAGCACTTCATTCTCTACCAGCTTTTTAGCAGCTTTAAGCTGTTCATCAGATAATTCAGCCAGCATGTGATTCATGCGATTTACAACCGATGCCCTATAGCTAACCTCTTCAATGGCTCCGACTTCTTTTAACTCTCTAACAGTGTCTGCCGGAATCGCCCAAAAATTAAAATTCTTGGTAGTGTTTAACCGTTCACTGCTTGCATCCAGCATAGCGAGAAGCTGATATGAGCAATTCTCTGAAAAGAAATAATATTCCATGTAGACATTACGCATCTCCCAAACATGACGCACAAATTGATCGACCTCACTTTGGGACAAACTTAGCTTATATTCCCAAATGTCACGGCTTTCTAAAAAATTGTATTCTTTCACTTTCTCATAATACGGCGTAACTGAGATCACACCAGGGTAACCACCTGAAAGCCCCTTATAACTAAATACTAGCTGATTATCATCTGGGTCGGCATTGGCAGCATAATTAACAGCATAATCAAGCAGAGGAGCATCATTTCCCTTTTTCTTGATCCTCAATAAAGTATGCCCGTACATTGACGAAGGGCTATTAAGGTAGGCTGCAGGAAAAATTAGATAAACACTTTCACCATCGATCTGTTGGTTCCACTTATCAAATTCTGGGCAGTTCAACTCGACGAAGTCTAAGCCTAAATTTTGCCTCTTAAGCCAGTGGAATCGAGCAGGATACACACACTGAGGAGCTAAATTAGCATCTTCACTACTTAACGGCTCTTGAAAAGCCTCCAGTGTTGCTTGCAACTCTGCTAAAGGGCTAGTTTTGCCCTCAGGGGATAAAAAGAACAGATCATCATCAACTTGGCTCTCAATGGGAGAAACAATACCGATTTGATGGTAATGCAAAAGGTCTAACCAAGATGAAGTTTTTGCCAAATCCGCAAGTTTTGATTCGGGTAAGCTAGCAGCTTGTGCTGTTGAGAAAAAAACAAAGAAACCAAAAATCCATTTAACTACGTTACAACGACCCATAAAAAACTTCTTTAAAAATACTTAACAACAGATGGTTCAAGTATCGATCACCAGATAAAAAAAATGAGATATCGCACAAGGCAATATCTCATTTATACGATCAGAGACTAATTCATTAGCCTAGGTATTTCGTAAGGTCCTGATTATTAGTCATTACACCAATAATGCCTTCGTAAGCTGTAGCTGGCGTTGCTTCCGCTGAAGCGAAGATTTGATCAAAGTTTTGCTTCATTTCAGTGTTGAACAAAGCTTTATCTTCAGCAGAAACACCCATCAATGAAGCTAATGCATTTAGAGTTTCGCCTTCGCCATTTGCAACATCTACAGCAAGTGGTTCTAGATTCTCATTAATGAAAACAGCAACACTGCCTGCAAGAGGACCATTCGCACCCTCACAGCCTAGTGTACCAGACGTCATACCGAAAGTTTGGTTACCAGACGTACCATTAGTTGTGGCCGCCAAAACGTGCTCATACCAAGCATCAGCATCTTTAAAGATTACTTCTGAACCCAAACCACAACCCGCTGGACCATATCCGCCATCAGCGAAAGAAGCTGCAGACATACCTGCAAGAACGATTGATAATGCTAACTTTTTCATATAAATCCCTTATAAGAATTAAAATAACTTAGTTAATGAGTGAACTAAGACACGTAAAGTATAGCGATAGGCTTAAACATATGTCTATGAAGTTTCAGCTATAAAACGAAAAACATTTAACGATTTGTTAACTTTAAAATCTGAAGCTTAGTAAATGGGGCATTCATTGCTACAAAAAAAAACATATAAAAACGCACCTCTTGATCAATTTAGCTTCAACCGAAGATGAAAACATGGCAATCAAACCTAATAATATAATCCAAAGATTAACCCAAACATATTCAGTCACCGTGGCTAATGAAAAACTTACGTTATCTTCAAAAGGTTTTCCGCGTCAGCCTGAAGACTGACCCACGGTTGATCATCAGTATATGTGCAGCTTATCTTGTAGGTTCGGCTTTAGCCGAAGGCGGAATTGATGGCAATCAAGCGCAATCATGCAATCCAAAGATTAACTCAAACATCATCGTAAGCGTGGCTAATGAAAACTTACGTTATCGTCAACATGATTTCCGCGTCAGCCTGAAGGCTAATCTACGGTTGATCATCAGTATATGTGAAGCTAATCTTGTAGGTTCGGCTTTAGCCGAAGGCGGAGTTGATGGCAATCAAGCGCAATCATGCAATTCAAAGATTAACTAAAACATCATCGGTAAGCGTGGCTCCTGTGGAACCATTTCCGCATAAATGCGGACCTACGGTTTGTTATCAGCATTAATGGGATGTGTTGCTTTGAATTAGGGAGGGTTGTGGATTTGTATTTACGCTGACGCGTCGAGGCACGAGACAGGCGCAAGTAAATGGAAGGCCACAACCTGCGTTGTACCATGGCTCAGAGCGAAAACTCACTAGAAAAAGCACTCAAGAGGTTTTCCGCGTCCCGCTAAAGCGGTACCTACTTTTGGTATGACTGAAACGAAAAAACCCTGATAGCAACTAAGCTATCAGGGTTTCTCTTAATTTAAAGCTTGACGAC